>DKEO01000013.1:0-16741 GCA_002452255.1 Ferrimicrobium sp. UBA6820 | reverse complement strand
GAGATGCTCGAGGAGCGTCGTCGAGAACTCGACGAGATGGAGAAGAAGGGCCGTACCGGCTGGAAGTTCTGGCGGCGTTAGTCGCCGGTGAACACGGGCGCTCGTCGCTCCAGGAACGCCATCATCGCTTCACGGAGGTCGTTGCTCTGGAGATACATGGTGTTCCAGTTCGCCACGAACTCCAGACCTTCGTCAATCGTGCGCCCGTCATTCGCGGCGAGCACGGCCTTGGCGGCGGTGGCGGCGCTCTCCAACGAGGCCTTGGTCAGGCATNNCAACGGCCAGGGGCGAATTGGCCGCGATCTCGTGGGCGAGGTCGTACGCGGCGCGCAAGACGCCTTCGAAGCCTGCTTCGTGCACCGAGTTCACCAGGCCAATCGCCAGGGCCCGTGCTGCGTCGATGTCCTTACCCGTAAAGGCCAGTTCGGCGACGTGGCCCGCACTCACGATGCGAGGTAGTCGCTGCAACGTACCCAGGTCGGCCACGATGGCGACTTTGGCTTCTCGCACCGAGAAGATGGCGTCGCTCGAGCACAGTCGTATGTCGCAGGCGGAGATGAGGTCGACCCCACCACCAATGCAGTAGCCGTGTACCGCAGCGATGACGGGCACCGAGAGCTTGGCGATCGACGTCACCGAGTCTTGCATCCGTCGGACCATCTGATAGCCGGAGGCGTTCGCCGCGGCCTTCGAGGAGGAAGTGGTATTCGTGACACCTTCGGCGAAGCCTCCGCCGAACTCTTTGAGATCGAGGCCCACCGTGAAGTGGGGTCCCTTCGCCGCGAGGACGAGTACGCGAATGGCCGGGTCACTGGCTACCTGCGCGGCCGCTTGGGGGAGCGCGCGCCACAGGGCACTCCCCATCGCGTTGCGAGCCTCTTCGCGGTCGAGCCAGAGCGTAGCGACGTGACCATCGACCTCGAGTGTTAGAACCTCCGAGCTGAACGTCATCGAACCTCCTTGACCTCGGCTCAGCCTATGTCGTTCGCGGGATTCTGCTCCTGGACCATTACACTGCACTGGTCCAGGAAACTATGAAACTCTTCGCTGATTCAGCCCTCTCCTTCATTTTCGAACGTCCCGACGCGCTCGCTCGCGAGGCGGCCTGGACCAGTTTTCTCGCCTCCGGGCTTCCCACGACGTCCGACGAAGTGTGGCGCTACGCACCCTTGAGCGAACTGGACATGGAGCGATTCGACGTCACTCGGGCACCCTCCAAGGCGGTCGAATCAGACTTCGCCGCGCAACTCTGCTCGAGGAGTGGGCTCGTGGTCCGTGTGGTCGACGGATTCCTCGAACCGAGCGAGGCGACCCTGGACGGGGTTCGCGTGCGAAGTCTCGATGGCGCCACGACGCTCGCGGGCGGTACGGCGCTGGACCGCTACGAGAACGATTCGTTCGCGGTGCTCAACCTGGCCCTCGCTCCCGTTACGACGGTGCTCGAGGTCGCTGATGACGTCGACGTGCAACAACCGGTCGTGATCCTCTACTCGGCGACCGGCACCTCGTCATTCTCGCGTACGCATCTACGGCTCGGACGTTCGAGCAGCGTGACCGTGGTCGAGTACTTCGAAGGCGGCGCCGGCGCGCTGGTGGTTCCCTTGAGCGAATACGAGATCGGTGACAACGCGGCGCTACGCCTGGTCACCTACCAACGCCTGGACTCGAGCGCGTGGCACGTGGCGCGTACCACTGGCCTCTTGCGCCGTGACTCGCGGCTTTCCCAAGCGGTGATCGGCATGGGCGGGCACTACAACCGCTCACGTAATGACGCCGAATTGCTCGACCTAGGTGGCGAGAACGAACTGCGCACGACGTTCCTGGGTTCGGGTCACCAGGTGCACGATTTTCGGACGCACCAGTTCCATAAGGCCGGACGCACCCGGTCCACGCTCTTATCCAAGGGGGCCGTCGCCGACGAGTCTCGTTCGGTCTACACCGGCCTGATCGAGATCGAAAAGGGAGCCAAGCGGACCGACGCTCGCCAGACGAACCACAATCTCTTGTTGTCGCCGCACGCCCACGCGGACAGTGTGCCCAACCTCGACATTCGTGAGAACGACGTGATGTGCGCCCACGCTTCGAGTGTGGGACCCTTGGACGAACTGCAGCGTTGGTACCTCGAATCGCGCGGCATCACGCGCGCCGACGCCGAGCGACTCATGATTCAGGGATTCTTCAACGAGATGTTGACGACGCTGCCGATCGAACTGGCCGAACTCGTCGAGCGCGACGTCACGTCGGCGTTGGCGAGCCTGAACGTGGTGGCGCCGTGAAGTCTCTCGACATCGGGGTCTTGGACGATTTCGTCGACGGCCAGGCACGTCAGGTGCGCCTCGACGGGCTCGTGCTCGTCGTCGTGCGCATTGAAGGCGACGTGTACGTGCTCGATGACCGTTGCAGCCACGAGGACTTCAGCTTGGCCGAAGGCGAGGTCAACGTCGACACCCGCGAGATCGAGTGCGCTCGCCACGGCGCGATGTTCCGACTTCGCGACGGCGAACCCATGTCATTTCCGGCGACCCGCCCCGTCGCCCACTACGAGGTCCACGCCCGAGACGGGCGGCTCGAGGTGAGCGTACCGTGACGTCGACACTTCGCATCGAGGGACTCCGGGTTGAAGTCGCGGGCAAGGAAGTTCTCAAGGGCTTCGACCTGACCATGAAGTCGGGCGAGGTGCACGTCATCATGGGACCCAACGGTTCGGGCAAGTCGACCCTCGCGCACGCCCTGAGTGGTCATCCCGGCTACAAGGTCCTGGGCGGTTCGGTGACGCTGGACGGACTGGAACTTTTGACGTTGTCCGCGACCGAGCGCGCGCGCGCCGGACTTCTCCTCGCGCTCCAGCAGCCCATGGAGATACCCGGCGTTCGTCCGATCGATCTACTCATCGCCGCGGGTGCCGATCCCACGGATCTGCGTCGTCGCATGAGTGACGAGGCCTACAAGGTCGAATTGCGATCCGACGTGCTCGATCGTTTCGTCAACGTCGACCTGTCGGGTGGTGAGCGAAAGCGCGCCGAGATGGTCCAACTGGGGATCCTGCGACCGAAGTTCGCGATCCTCGACGAGATCGACTCCGGACTCGACGTCGACGCCCTCGGTGCGGTTGCGCGTCGCTTGGCGGCGGCCACGACCGAGTGGCATTGCGGAGTGCTCGCCATCACTCATTTTCGCCGACTACTCCAAGAACTCACGCCCACCATGATCCACGTCGTCACCGACGGGAAGGTCGTGGCGACTGGCGGACCAGAGTTGTCCGAGATTCTCGAACGCGACGGTTACGAGCCCTTTCGGCCCGCGCATTCTTAGACTTCTTACGTTGCCCTGCGAACTAAAGTTGCTTAATGACCGACGGCAGTAACGAGGGCCGCCACGGTCGCTCGCATGAATCTCGACGTGACAAGAAGCGTGCCCTCGCCAACGAGCATCGCCTCATCGCCCTAGGCGACGTGGTCGACGAGAGCAGCGGCGTCACGCGTCGTAAACGAGCCCGCAAGCCCGGTCGCACCCGTCGTCGGGTCATAATCACTTTTGTGGTGCTGGTGGGACTGCTCCTCGCAGTCATTGGTGGGGGGTATCTCTACGCCCAGTGGCGATTCGATCAGATCAAGAAGATCAAAGTCGTGGGCGAACTACCGCAGCTAACCGGCAAGCCTTTCAACATCCTCGAAATCGGCTCAGACTCGCGAGCCGGTCTCACGGGCGCAGTCGCCGCCCAGACGGGAGCATCGACGGGTTCGGTCGCAGGTCAGCGAAGTGACGTCGTCAAGATCATGCACATCGACCCCGCCGCCGGCACGATCACCATCTTGTCGATCCCGCGCGACACGATGACCACGCTGCTCGCCAACCAATCCCTCTACGGAAAATTCAATCGGATCAACGTCAACTTCGGCAGCGGCCCGTCATTGCTCGCCCAGACGATCACCGCGAACTTCGGCATCCCGATCACCCACACCATCGTGGTGAGCTTCGGCGGTCTGATCAACGCGGCCGACGCAATCGGCGGGGTCTACCTCGACTTTCGCTACCCGTCGCACGACCCCTACTCGGGCCTCAGCATCACGCACCCCGGCTGCCAATTGGTGACCGGGTTCCAGGCTCTCGCGGTGGCGCGCAGTCGTCACTTCTATTACAACGTGAACGGCGACAGCGTCTGGCCGGGCAACAACACTTCCCAAAGCGAGCTCTACAACCTCGGTTGGTACTATGACGGCACGAGTGACTTCGGCCGCATCGACCGACAGAACGCCTTCTTGCGCGCGATGATCAGTCGGGCCAAGGGTCTCTACAACCCGCTCACCATCAACAGTTTCCTGTCGAAGATCCCCCAAGGGATCTCGCTCGACACCAATTTCACGCTGACCGAGCTCATCGAGCTCGCGGTGAAGTTCCACGGACTCAATCCCGCGAACATGCTCACTTATACGCTGCCCGTCACCGACGCTCAGACACCCCAACTCGGTGACGTGTTGTTCGTCGAACAGCCCGAGGCCCAGCAGATGTTGGTGAACATCTTCGGCAGTCAGTTGTTGACACCGACCGACCCTGCGCCCAACACCGCGCTGCAGACTCCCTTGCCTCCGGTGGTGACCTCGACCACGACGAGCACCACGACGACGTTGGTCAAGCACACGCATAAGAAGGTTCCCACCACCACGACGACCATCAATCCGTCCCAGGTCGTGCCGAACTTCGACCCGGTGCCCTGCACCCCCTAGGCGTCGACCTCGTCGAGGGCCTGGCTGAGGGTGTTCCAGGCCAGCGTGGCGCACTTGATGCGCACGGGGAACTTGACGACGCCCTGGAGAGCGGCGAGTTCGCCTAAGGCCCGCACGTCGACGACTTCGGGGTTCGACGTCGTTTCGAGAGATGACTCGTGCACCGTCATGAGTTGTTTGAAGGTCGTGATGGTGTCACGCACCTGGCCGAGATGCTTACCCTTCACCGCAGCGCTCATCAAAGAGGAGGACGATTGGGAGATCGAACATCCGTGGCCGGTCAGCTTTATGTCGACGAGCGTGCCGTCTTCGACGAGCAAGTAGACGACGATCTCGTCACCGCACAGTGGGTTGAAACCTTCGACCCGAATGGCGGGCGGCGTCGCGAGTTCGCCGCGGTTGCGCGGCGAACGGTAGTGGTCGAGTATCACTTCGCGGTAGAGGTCTTCGAGATTCGACATGGTCTAGCCGAAGAGTTTCACGGCGTCGCTCAGGGCTTCGAGTAGTGCGTCGGTGTCCGCGATGAGTGAGTACGGACCGTAGGATGCGCGGGCAGTGGCGCTCAAGTTGAAGCGTTTCATGAGTGGTTTGGCGCAGTGGTGGCCCGGTCGCACGCAGACCCCGTACTGGTCGAGGACCTGGGCGACGTCGTGAGCGTGCACTCCCTTTACGTCGAGGCTGATCACGCCCCCTCGCTCGTGGGTGGTGGCGGGTCCGATCACTTGGATCCGTCCGTCGAACTCCGCTTCGAGGCGCGTCAACGCGTCCTCGGTGAGTCGGCGTTCGTGTTCGTGCACGTTGTCCATGCCGAGACCTTCGAGGTAGAGCACGGCGGCGGCCAGACCGGCTGCCTCGGCAATGGGCGGGGTTCCCGCCTCGAAGCGAGCGGGACCCTTCGCGGGCACGTAGCCAGTCGTCGAGACGTCCGCGATCATCCCGCCGCCCCCGAGGAACGGTGGCATTTCGGCGAGTATGTCCTGGCGGGTCCAGAAGATACCAAGGCCGGTTGGCCCGAGCATCTTGTGCGCCGAGAAGATGAAGAAGTCGACGTCCACGTCGGTCACGTCGGTGCTCGAGTGTCCCACCGACTGGGCGGCGTCGACTGCGATCAAGGCGCCGTGGTCGTGGGCGACTCGGGCCAGTTCCTTCAGCGGCGTGACGGTGCCAAGCACGTTGGACATGGCCGTGACTGAGACGAGCTTGACGCCTGCGAGGAGTTCATCGATCGAACTCAGGTCTAGACGAAAGTCGTCACCGACCGGGATGAAGCGAACCTCAATACCGAGCGCCTCGCGAAGTTGGAACCACGGCACGATGTTCGCGTGGTGCTCCATTTCACTAATCAGAACCACGTCGCCGGCCTTCAGGTTCGCCGCACCCCAGGACTTGGCGAGCAGGTTGAACGACTCGGTGGCGTTCTTGGTGAAGACGATCTCGTTGGCGCCCGCGGGAGCATTGATGAAGCGGGCAATCGCCTCACGCGCGTGTTCGTAGTCGTGCGTTGATTCGTTGGCGGTTTGGTAGACGCCGCGGTGCACGTTCGCGTGACGACGCTCGTAGTGCCGGCTCATCGCCTCGATGACCGTGCGAGGCGGGACCGACGAGGCCGCGGAGTCCAGGTACGCGATCGGATGGTCATTGATGACCCGCGAGAAGAGTGGCGTGTCTGCGCGGACTCGGCGAGGATCGAAGCTCGTCACAGGGCGACCGGCCGGAAGGTGTCGTAGCCCTCGTGTTCGATCTGTTGGGCGAGCTCGGGACCACCCGAGCGAACGATCTGACCGTCGACCAGCACGTGCACGTGGTCGGGTTCGATCTCCTCGAGCAGCTTCACGTAGTGGGTCACCACCACGACGCCCATGGCGGGGTGCTCGCTGCGCACGGTTCGCACACCGCGCGCGACCACGCGTAAGGCGTCGATGTCCAGGCCCGAGTCGGTCTCGTCGAGGAAGGCGACGTCGGGGGCGAGCAACGCCATCTGCAAGACCTCGTTGCGTTTGCGCTCACCACCCGAGAAGCCGTCGTTCAAATGACGTTCGGCGAAGGCCGGGTCCATGCCGAGTCGGTCCATCCACTCCATGAGGTCGAGGCGCACCTCGAGGACACTCAGTTCGTCGAGATTCTTTCGCGAGGCGATGGCTTGGCGCAGGAACTGGATCACCGAGACGCCACTGATGGCCTCGGGGTACTGGAAGGCGAGGAAGANNCCCGCGGTCACCACGTATCCGGGATGACCCATGACGACGTTGGCGAGGGTCGACTTACCGGCCCCGTTGGGTCCCATCAGAGCGTGCACTTCGCCCTCACGCACCACCAGGTCGACGCCGCGCAGGATGCTCGAACCTTCGGCGTCGCAGTGAAGGTTTCGCAGTTCCAATAAGGGCTCAGACACGAGGTAGAGCCTACCGGCGCGGGTTGGCCGATTGACCAGGTACTACCAGCCTCGCTCGATCCATTCGTCGAGGTGCGACGACTCGGTGCCGATGGTCGAACTCGCTCCGTGGCCCGGCCAGATGATCGTCTCGGGCGAGAAGACCCGAAACATCCGGTCCTCGATGGAGCGGATGATGGTCGGAAAGTCGCCGCCCTCGAAGGTCGCGTTACCCGGACCACCAGGAAAGAGCGTGTCGCCGGTGAAGAGCAGCGGTGTGTTCTCGAGGGCGAACGAGATCGATCCGGGCGTGTGGCCCGGAGTGTGAAGAGTGCGCAGGCGCAACTCTCCCACGACGTGCACCGTATCGTCTTCGAGCAGGTGGTCGTAGCCGGGCAGCATGCTGGCGTCCTCGTCACGCACCCAGACGTCGATTCCCGCTTCGCGGACCTCGGTGACGGCACCGATGTGGTCCCAGTGCCCGTGGGTCTCGAGCACCGAGGTCACGCCGAGTCGCTTCGCCACGCGTAACAGTCGGTCGTGCTCGTTGGCGGCGTCGATCAGGGCGGCTACGCCCGTGCGCCGACAGCGCACGACGAAGACGTTGTTCTCCACGGGGCCCACCACGAATCGGTGCACCTCGGCGTTGGCGTTCGACCACACGAGTTCGACGTCGTCCACCTGGCCAGACTGGCACGTTTTAGTGGGGGTCCGCGATTCGATATTGTCGACGTGACCGGTTCTTACTGTCCGGTAGGGGGAAAAGGGATCGCGATGAACTTTGGCTTCAGCGAGGAACAAGAAGAACTCAGGAAGATGGTGCGCCGATTCTTGGAGGAGAAGTCCCCCGAGTCCGAGGTGCGTCGACTCATGGCCACGCCCGAGGGCTACGATCCGGCCGTCTGGGAGCAGATGGCCAACGAGCTCGCCCTCCAGGGGCTCGGCATCCCCGAGCAGTACGGCGGACAGGGATTCGGTCCGGTCGAGCTCTACGTGGTCTTCGAAGAGATGGGCGCCGCCCTCTTCTGCTCGCCCTATTTCTCTAGCGTGGCTCTCGCGTCAAACGCAGTGCTCTTGGTAGGCGACGACAAGGACAAGGCCGCCTACCTGCCAGGCATCGCATCGGGCGAGACCATCGCTACCGTCACGCTCACCGACGACACGGGCAATTGGGACCTCGCGAGCACGTCCGTAACGGCCACAGCCAATGGTGAAGGCTTCGTCTTGCACGGCGTGGCGAACTACGTGACCGACGGCAACCTGGCGTCTCTCATCTTCGTGCCCGCGATCAGCGCGAAGGGCCTCTCGCTGTTCGCCGTGAGCGCCGACGCGCGAGGTCTGACGCGCACGGGTCTCGCCACCATGGACCAGACGCGTAAGCAGAGTCGCCTGGAGTTCGACGACGTCCCCGGCGTCCTCGTCGGCAGCGAAGGCCAGGCACTCACGGGACTGACGACGATGTTGCAGATTGCCGAATCGGCTCTCGCCGCCGAGCAGGTCGGTGGGGCCCAGCGAGTACTCAACAACGCCGTCGAGTACGCCAAGAACCGCGTCCAGTTCGGTCGACCGATCGGGTCGTTCCAGGCGATNNTGCCGATTGCGGCGAGCCTCGCCAAGTCGTTCTGCTCGGAGGCGTATTTTCACTGCGCCGCTGAGAACATCCAGATCCACGGCGGTATTGGTTTCACCTGGGAGCACCACGCCCACCTCTACTTCAAGCGAGCCAAGAGTTCGGAGTTGTTCCTCGGTGATCCTGCCTATCACCGCGAACTGCTGGCCCAGTACTTGGACATCTAGCCGCGCGTGCTCGCCCACGAGCAGCTGAAGAGCGCGAACTCCACCCTCGATCTGCGCATCGCGACGTCCAGCGCGCGTCCCGACACGGGCCACGTGCTCGTCATCGTGCACGGTCTTCCTCGCGCGCTGGGCATGGGACGTCAAGCGGCCGGGTTGTTACCCGAGTTGGCCGAGCACCTGGCCAATGAGTCGGGTTGGATCGTCGCGACCGGTACGTTTTCGGGCGTGGGCGGCAGCACGGGAACGTTCTCGGCCACCCAGTGGAGCGCGGACCTTCGAGCCATCCTCAATCGCGTCGACGACCATGACCGGCGGATCTCACTCGCGGGCTTTGGTTTCGGCGGGTCGCTCGCCTTGGCCATCGCCGCCCATGACGAGCGGGTGCGCGGCGTGGCCACCTTCGCCGCTCCGGCGCACCTTGAGCACTGGTGCAGAAGTGCCGAGGATTTTCATCGCGCGGTCCAGGTCGCGGGCGTGGTGGGCGACGAGAAGAACCTCCTCGCGCCCGAGGCCTTGCGCGACGACGTCCTCGCGATCGACCCGCTTGGATCCATCGCATTGATCCCCCCGCGGCGACTCCTGATCGGCCACGGGGCCGACGACCTCGAGGTGCCCGTCGCCGACGCGCGCGACTTGCTCGCGAGCGCCGAAGGTCGCGCCGAACTACGGATCATCCAAGGTGCCGGTCACCAACTGCGCGCGGACCCCCGCATGGTCGCGACGTTGCTAGGTTGGCTCGACCGTCACCGCTGACAGGGCGAAGTCGAGGGCTTGGCGCAGCTCGCGCGCCGACGCTTCGGGATCGGGCGACTGGGTCAGGTACCGCACCACCACGAATCGACGAAGCCCGGCGGCGACCAGTGCGGCGACGTTGGTGCTGGTGACCCCACCGGTGACGAACACCGGTCGGTCACTGCGACGTTCGCATGACACCGCGTAGTCGAGGCCGGTACCGTCGCGACCGGGCTTCGTGGGCGTTGGCACGATGGGTCCCGCGCTGAAGTACGTCGCTCGTTCGGTCAGCGCGGCGTCGAACTCGGCGCTTGAGTGGGTCGAGAGACCCACGATTGGCTCGTCGCCGAGTAGCTCGCGACAATGCGCCACTGACACGTCGTCTTGACCGACGTGCACACCGTCCGCGCCCACCTCGTACGCCAATTCTGGCGAATCGTTCATCACGAAGGGGACCGCGAAGTCGCGACAGATCGGCACTATGAGTCGCGCCGCTTGCACCCGGGCTTCGTCGTCGAGGTCCTTCTCCCTCAATTGGACGACGTCGACGCCACCTCGCAGGACCTGGGGCAAGAACGTGGACAGGTCCTCGCGCACGCCCACGCACAGATAGAGGTTGCGCGTAGCGAGATCGAACACAGAAGACACCCTAGAAGTTCTCGCTTCGTGACAGAAAAAGTGGTCCACGTGGGGCAGAATGGCTACATGCAGATTCCGGCCAAGGCTGAGTACGCGATCCGCGCGTTGTTGACCCTCGCCGCGAGCAACGGCTCGGTCAGTGCCGAGCACCTCGCCCAGGAACAGGAACTGCCCGCGAAGTTTCTCGGCGCCATCATGTCCGACCTGCGCCGCGGCGGTCTGGTCACTTCCCAGCGTGGACCAGAGGGCGGGTTCAAACTCGCCCGGGACCCCGATTCGATCGTGATCGCTGACATCTTGCGAGTGGTGAGCGGACCCATGGCGGGCGTGCGGGGTATGAGGCCCGAGACGCTCATCTACGAGGGCGAGGCCAAACATCTGCGCGACGTGTGGATCGCTGTGCGTGGCACGTTGCGCGAGGTGCTCGAGCACGTGACGCTCGGCCAGGTGCTGCGCGGTGAACTGCCCGAAGCGGTGACGCGTTTCACCTCCGACCCGGATACGTGGGTGACCAGGGTCATATGAAACAAGTACATACCGACGGCGCCTGCCGCGGTAATCCCGGGCCCGGGGGCTGGGCGTGGGCGAGTAGCGCCGATCATTACGCGAGCGGCGCGGACGCGCACACCACCAACCAGCGCATGGAGGTGATCGCGGTGATCGAGGCCCTGCGCGAGAACACCGAGGACCCGATCGAAATCGTGAGCGACTCGAACTACGTCGTCAAATGCTTCAACGACCAGTGGTACCTCGGGTGGCGCCGGCGTAATTGGAAGAACTCCCAGGGTCAGCCCGTGGCCAACCGTGATCTGTGGGAGGCGCTCTTTGCCCTGACCATCGAGACCGAGCGGACGATCAACTTTCGCTGGGTGAAGGGGCACTCGGGTGACCTGATGAACGACTTCGTCGACCAACTCGCCACCACGGCGGCCGACCTTCAGCGGGGCCAGCACTCCTAGGACCGCGTTCCCTCGAGCGGTTCAAAACATTAGGATTCCCCGGGGGGTTAGATCTAGGAAAACCGAAGGGATAGGCCGTGGCAAACGAGGTCCAGCAGTTCGATGTGGTCGTGATCGGAGGAGGACCCGGAGGATACGCCGCCGCCCTCTACGGTGCGTCCGCCGGTCTTAACGTCGCGATCGTCGAGCGCGACAAGGTGGGGGGCACGTGCTTGCACCGCGGTTGCGTGCCCGCCAAGGAGTTCCTCGAGACCGCCCACGTGCGCCAGACCCTCGAGCACGCGGGCGCCTTCGGCTTCTCGACCAAGGAGATCACGACCGACTTCGCCGTCTCCCAGTCGCGCAAGAACGAGATCGTGGACCGTCTCTACAAGGGACTCTCGGGACTGTTGAAGGGTCGCAAGGTCACGGTTTTCGAAGGTACGGGCCAACTCAACCAGGACCTGAGCGTCACGGTGCTCGACGGCGCGGACGCTGGTGTCGTCGCCCAAGGAAAGAACGTGATCCTCGCCGCGGGTTCGGTGCCACGCACCCTGCCGGGATTCGACGTCGACGGAAAAATCGTCGTGACCTCGGACGAGTTCCTCGATCTGGCTACGTTGCCGGCGACGGCGGCCGTGATCGGCGGCGGCGCGATTGGCTGTGAGTTCGCGTCGATGTTGGCCGACATGGGCACTAAGGTCACCATCCTCGAGACCTTGCCGTCAATCCTCACCGGATGCGACACGGAAGTCGCCAAGGTCGTCGAGCGTGCCTTTAAGAAGCGGGGCATCGAGATCCAGGTGGGCGTCACCATAACGGGCCACACGCCCAAGAAGGGCGCCACTTCGATCACCATCGAAGGTGGTGACGCGTTGGGTGTCGACATGGTCGTGCTGTCGGTGGGACGACGTCCGCGCACTGAGGGACTCCTCGGGGAAGGGACTGGCGTCGTCATCAACGAGCGAGGCTTCGTCGAGGCTGACTCGTATCAACGCACGGCGAACGCGAACGTCTACGCGGTCGGCGACGTCGTGGCGAACACGCCCCAATTGGCCCACGTCGGTTTTGCTGAGGCGATCGTGGCGATCAAGTCGATTCTGGGTGAGCCGGTGGTGCCCGTGGACTACGAGCGCGTCCCTTGGGCGATCTACTCGAACCCCGAGGTGGCGTTCTGCGGTCTCACCGAGGCCGCCGCCAAGGAGAAGGGCTACGAGGTCGTCGTGAAGAAGGACCCCTTCGGCGGCAATAGTCGCGCCCAGATTATTGGCGAGACCGAGGGTGTCGTCAAGATCATCGCCGAGAAGCGCGCCGACGGCACGGCGGGCCAGATCCTCGGTGTGCACATGGCCGGACCTTGGGTCACCGAACAGCTCGGGGCGGGCTACTTCGCCGTCAACTGGGAGGCGACCGCCGAGGAGGCGGCCGCCCTCATCCAGCCCCACCCGTCACTGTCCGANNCCGTCGCTGGGTGAATCGGTCACCGAAGGAATCATCACGCAGTGGTTCAAGAAGGTGGGCGACGCCGTAGTCCGCGACGAGCCCTTGTTCGAGGTCTCGACCGACAAGGTGGACTCCGAGATGCCCTCACCCGCCGCGGGCGTACTCGTCGAGATACTCGCCGGCGAGGGCGATACCGTCGAGACGGGTTCGCGCGTCGCGGTCATCGACGAGAACGCGCAGGCACGAAGCCCGAGTGAGCCCGCGACCGCGCCCTCTTCGACACTCGCGTCGACACCCACGTCCACGGCCCCGGCCCGTCTCACACCCGACGTCGCGACCGCGACCACCCCGAGCGGCGTCGTGGTTTCGCCGGTGGTGCGTCGGATCTTGAGTGACGCTGGCGTCGAGCCGACGACCGTTCAAGGCTCTGGTCCGGGTGGCTCGATCACCCGCCGCGACGCCGAGCGGGCGGTCTTGAAGGGACCCACCGAGGAAGTCGTCGTACCTCTCTCAAACGGCCGTCGACGGATGGGCCAGCACATGTCGGTCTCGACCCAGTCGACGCCGCACGGCTTTGTTGCGATCGAGATCGACGGGGCGGTCTTCGGCGAACTTGAACGCGTGGGGCGCACGACCCGCGACGGCGCACCGATCAGTGACGAGATGGTCATCAGTCTCGCCGCGGTCCGGGCACTCGGCGAATTCGAGTTCCTCAACGCCACGTTCAATAACGACCAACTGACGGTGCACCGCAGCGTCAATCTCGGTGTCATGCGACACGTGGAAGAAGACGGCATGTTGGTGCCAGTCGTGCACGCCGCGGCGGGCCTCACCTTGCGGGCGCTCGCTCGTCGCGTCAACGAGTTGGACGATCGACTCTCGTCGCGCCAGCTCACCACTGACGACCTCATGGGAGGTACGTTCACGCTGGTCGGTGCCCCGAGTGAGCACACGCTCTTCACCGAGCCGATCATCATCCAGCCCGAAGTCGCCGCGCTCAGCGTGGGCGCGGTGCGCCGGGTGCCGGTGGTCAACGACGTGAACGGCGTATTGAGCGTCGAGGTGGGCTACCGACTCGTGCTGGGGCTGTCGTTCGATCACCGAGTCTGTGAGCCGGTGTCCGCGGTGTACTACCTCGAACGCGTCGCCGAACTGCTGGCGGGCATGGACCTGGAGAGCGAGCGCTAGATGCTGCGCCGGCGCCACCTCGGTCGGATCTCCTTTGTCGAGGCGAACGACCTGCAGCGCGCCCTCGTCGAGTCGAGCGACGATTACCTGTTGCTCTTTGAGCATCCCCCCACCTACACCAAGGGCGTACGAACCCAACCCGAGAACTTCCTCGTGGCGCCCGAACTACTGGATGCCGTCGTGGTCGAAGCGGACCGTGGGGGCGACGTGACCTATCACGCGCCCGGACAGGTGGTCGCGTGGGCGATTCGCACCGTGCCCGACGACCCGTCGGCGGGCCGGGCGCACGTGGGCGCTCTCGAAGACGCCGTGATCGCCACGGTGCGTGCCTTCGACCCGACGGGTACCGTCGGCGAGGTCGGTCGTCTCGAGGGCTATCCCGGCGTGTGGGCGCACCTCGAAGGTCGTCCCTGCAAGATCGCCGCCGTGGGCGTGCGCACGCAGCGCAACGACGCGAGCCTTCGGCGCACGTTGCACGGCGTGGCCCTCAACGTCGACATCGATCTGGCGGGCTTTGCGAACATCAACCCCTGTGGCATCACCGACAAACCCGTCGCATCCCTGCAGTCGCTCGGTCTAAGTGTGTCGAGTCTGGAGGTCGAAGAGCGCCTCGGCGAGGAGCTCGAACGGCGCTTCGGTGGCCCGGGTTCGCTCGCGCGAGTGGACCGCAGTGCTGCGAGCCAGTCCAGTGAACGGCCCCTGTTGCGGCGCCTGCGCAAGGCCGGTGTCGATCCCGACGCGGGCCTGTCGATTCGAGCGCGAAAGCCCGCGTGGCTGCGCATTGAGGCGCACATGGGTGCCGAGTACCAGTCACTGCGCAAGCTCAATGAGGATCTAAGTCTGGTGACGGTGTGCGAAGAGGCGGGTTGTCCGAACATCTTCGAATGCTGGGCTGAAGGTACCGCGACGTTCATGGTGAACGGCGAGCGCTGCACGCGGGCGTGCGGGTTCTGTCTCATCGACACCCGCAAGCCTCTGCCACTCGACCCGAGCGAACCCGCGCGGGTCGCCGAAGCGGTCGTTCGTCTCAATCTCGCCCACGCCGTGATCACGTGCGTGGCGCGCGACGACCTCGCCGACGGCGGCGCCGGCGCGATCGCCCAGACCGTGCGTGCCATCCGCGAACGGTCGCCGGACACGAACATCGAGGTGCTCACGAGTGATTTGCGCGGTGACGCGCACTCGCTGGCCCTGCTCTTCGACGCTCGACCCGACGTCATCAACCACAACATCGAGACCGTCGCGCGACTGCAGCGGGCGGTGCGACCAAGCGCGGGCTACGCGCGTTCGCTCACCGTGCTGGCGCGCAGCGCCGCGGCCGGCTTCACGACTAAGTCCGGATTGATGGTGGGTCTGGGCGAGACCAGCGACGAAGTGCACGAGACCCTAGCGGACCTCGCCGCGGTGGGTGTGTCGATTGCGACCATTGGCCAGTATTTGCGTCCGACCGAACAGCACTTGCCGGTGGCGCGCTGGTGGGAACCGGCCGAATTCGACGAGCTCGCGGCCAGAGGCGTCGCCCTTGGGCTGCGTCACGTCCAGGCATCGCCGCTCACCCGTTCGAGCTATCACGCAAAGAAGGCGCTCAGCGATTCGGTGCCGGTCGCCGTGTCCTCGAGGCCTCGCGAGCGCTAACACCGACGAAGCCGGTGCCGTTAGGCGACGAAGTACTTGGCCATCGGGTGGTGACAGATAATGGCGTCGGTGGTCTGTTCGGGATGGAGCTGGAAACCTTCCGAGACGCTCACGCCGATGCGACTCGCTTCGAGAAGCTCGGCGACCTTGGCGTTGTCGGTGAGGTCGGGACAGGCGGGGTAGCCCCACGAGTAGCGCCCGCCGCGATACTGCTGGCGAAAGAGGCCGGTGAGTGTGGGACCGTCCTGTTCGGCGAAGCCCAGTTCCTCGCGGATCCGGCGATGCCACATCTCGGCGAGCGCTTCGGCCATCTCAACGCCGAGTCCGTGCAGCATCAGGTAGTCGGTGTAGCGATTCGACGCGAAAAGTTCCGCACAGCGTTCGGACACCTTGGCGCCCATGGTCACGAGCATGAAACTGGCGTAGTCATGGTCAGGGCTGTCGGTGGGACGAAAGAAGTCTGCAATGCAGTAAAACGGCGCCTGGCGCTGACGAGGGAAGGTGAAACGTGTGAGTTCGTCGGTGCGCTCGTCGTCGCGGTACACGAGAAGCTCGTTGCCCCGTGAAGCGACCGGGTAGTGTCCCCAGACCACTTGAGGCACGAGCAAGTCCTCTTCCTTGGCAATGCCGAGCTGTTCACGCAGGACCGCGCTGACGCGCTCTTTGAAGGCGGGGTCGTCCTCACCGTTCTCGGGTCGGTAACCCCATTGGTTTCGAAAGAGTGCGGTCAAGTTGAGGTAGTCGCTGATCTCGTCGATCGACATGCCCTTGGCGACGCGGCTACCGAGGAACGGGGGGGTGAAGATCGGGTTGTCCGAGTCGACGTCGGGACTTCGCGTCGTCAGTTCGCCCGGGGCGTCGTTGATCGAGCCGGGGCTCCGTCGGTGCACCTTTCGTTCGGAGATCTCGCGCCCGTAGTTCGGCTCTTCCTCGCCGGACTTGGTGATCTCACCGAGTCGGTCCAGAACCCGCAGCCCCTCGAAGGCGTCTTTACCGTAAAAGACGCGGCCCTGGTAGACCGTGCGTAGGTCACGCTCGACGTAGGTGCGCGTCAGGGCGGCGCCCCCGAGTAGCACCGGCACGTTGCTCATGCCGAGTTCGTTCATCAACTCGAGGTTCTCGCGCATGATGAGAGTGGACTTGACGAGCAGGCCGCTCATACCCAGTGCGTCGGCGTGGTGCTCTTCGACGGCATTCAGCATCTCGTTGATGCCAACCTTGATGCCCAGGTTGACGACCTCGTAGCCGTTGTTGGTCAGGATGATGTCGACCAG
>DKEO01000068.1:4881-41369 GCA_002452255.1 Ferrimicrobium sp. UBA6820 | reverse complement strand
CGACGCCGGGCTCGCCGATCAACACCGGGTTGTTCTTGGTGCGTCGCGAGAGGACCTGCATCACGCGCTCGACTTCCTTGTCGCGTCCCACGAGCGGGTCGAGCTTGCCCTCGCGGGCGAACTGGGTGAGATTGCGTCCGAACTGGTCCAAGACCGCCGAGCCGCCCGATTCCTCGGGACCGCTCTTTTGACCGCTACCCGAAGGCACGCCGGTCTCCTTGCCGGCCTGGCCGGACATCATCTGGATGACCTGGGTACGCACGCGGGCCATGTCCGCGCCCAGATCGTTCAGGACCTGGGCGGCGACGCCGTCGCCCTCGCGCACGAGACCCAACAGCATGTGCTCGGTGCCGATGTAGGAGTGCCCGAGTTGGAGAGCCTCGCGCAGCGACAGTTCGAGGACCTTCTTGGCGCGCGGCGTGAAGGGGGGCGACCCGGGGGACGGGTTGGCGTTGGCCCCGATGGCCTCTTCGACCTTCTCGCGCACGACGTCAAAGGTCACGCCCAGTGCGTCCAGGGCCTTGGCGGCCACACCCTCGCCCTCTCGGATCAGCCCGAGCAGAATGTGCTCGGTGCCGATGAAGGCGTGGTTGAGGTCACGTGCTTCTTCCTGTGCGAGTACGAGTACTCGACGGGCACGGTCTGTAAATCGCTCGAACAATGTTCATCCTTTACGCGTCAACAATTAGAAGTGTACCGGTGCGGGCACCCAAATCGTTCCAGGCCCTCGAACCAGCCAGAACGCGGCATCTAAGGTGGGTGGGGTGAACCCGCTTGAGCTACTGGCGCTGGAACTGGTCGAGTCGGATTTGCAACGCCTCGAGTTGCTCCTGGCCGAATCGGTCATCGTCGGCGACGACTACCTGGATTCGGTGACCACGCACCTTATCTACGCGGGCGGTAAGCGACTTCGCCCCATGCTCGCGATCGCCTCGGCGACCGGCGGGGCCCGCGAGGCCTCGCGCGACGACCTTTTGGGCGGCGTGGCGCTCGAACTGCTGCACCTCGCGTCTCTTTATCACGACGACGTCATGGACGAGGCGGAGATCCGTCGAAACGTCGACAGCGTGAACGCCCACTACGGCAACCTGATCGCGATCGTCGCGGGCGACTACTTGATGGCCCGTTCGGCGACGATCGCCGCCGACCTCGGCGTCGAGATGGCGAGCCTGCTCGCTCGCACCCTCGCGTGGCTCACCCGCGGACAGGTCTCCGAAGTGCGCACCGCCTTCTCGGTGGATCGCACCGAGGCCGATTACTACGAAGCGATTGAAGGGAAGACGGCGTCGCTGCTCTCTTCGAGTTGTCGGGTCGGGGCCATCACTGCCCAGCACGGACCCGAGGAGACCGAGGCGCTCACCGAATTCGGGCGATGCTTCGGGATGATCTACCAGCTGCGCGACGACATCTTGGACGTCACCGCGACCGAGAACCAGCTGGGCAAGCCCGCGGGCCAGGACCTGGCCGAGGGCGTCTACAACCTGCCCACGCTGTTCGCGCTTCGTGACCCGGTCGTCGGCGATGAACTTCGCGCCTTGCTCGGTGAGCCACTCAACGACGCCGACCGCGAGCGGGCCCGCAAGCTCGTCGTCGCCACCGACGGCATCGCCCAGACGATCCTCGCCGCCCAGTCGTTCCTTCAAACGGCGCACGTCGCCCTGTCCAGTGTCAAGAGTCCTGACCTACGCCAGGGTTTCGGTTCGCTGATCCAGTCCCTGCTCGAGGACCTGCCGACGTACTAGCAAAACCTTCAGCGCCGTCGAACGTTAACGGTGCCCGCGCGAGACGCCTTGGTTACTCCTTCAGAACGGTCACTCGAGAATTCGTCGCCGAGGTGCCCGCTACTAGATACTTCAGAACGAAAGTCACGTGAGAGAAGCCGTGTGCGCGAAGATAGTTCTCGACGGCGAGAGCGCGCGCTTGGGCGAGGCGTACCTCCTGGGCGTCATTGGGACGTGGTGCCGCGCCAACCAGTTCAATTGACGACACGTGATGGGACCTCAACCTGCTCACAAGAACAGTGAGTTCGTCGATGAGACCAGGCGTGAACGTCGCCGATCCCGTCGAGAAGAATCCGATGGTGCCCACCACGATGGTGAAGCCCACGCTCGACGGGACCGACTTCGTCCACTGCGCGTAGAGCGTCAGTGAACCGTTTACGACATAGGACGCACCGCCAAGTCCAGCGAGTGCGCCCGCACTCGGCTGCGTGTACCAGCCGTCAAAGACGTAACCCGCATATGAAGGCGCGGCGGGTAGCGCCACACTCGAGCCACCAAGTCCCGTTTCGCTCGCCACCGGCGAGCCGCCGTCGCTTGCGAACGTGAGGGTGTCGGTCGGCACCGTGGTGGTTGTCGTGGTACCAACATGCACGCGCGTATTCCAAAGCGCGTACAGCGTGACGTCACCCGCGGGCATGGTAAAGGACGTCGTTCCCGTCTGGGCATAAACGTCACCGCTGCAAGCGGTTCCCGGTGTCGTTGCCACGTCGCACCAGCCGTCAAAGTTGTAACCGGCGAGTGTCGGGGACGGACTGAAGAGCACGTTGACCGTCATGCCGGTGAGGTATACGTTGGCATCGACCGGAATGCCGACACCCGTTTCGAGATCGTACGTGACCGTGCCTTGATACTCGTAGGCACCGGCGTCACAGAACGACGATCCAACTCCCGGACGCGGGTCTCCGCGCTCGTCAGTACTCAAACATTCCGCGATCGGTACTTCTTCGAAGGCGCCACTGTTCGAACCAATGGCGAGTGTCTCGGGCCCACTTGAACCGTTGGCGCCCAAGGAACTCGCCAGGTCGATGGTGGCGTGTTGGTCGGCGAAGCCGCACGAGGTGTCCGATTCGACGTCGTACAGATTGATACGGGCCCCGCCGTAACAAGAGTCCGCCTGATCGAGGATGGAATTGGTAATAGTCGTCCCACCGGCGTTGTCGATTCCCGCGCCATAGGCGCTGCCCGCGGCACCTCCCGACTGGCCCCCCGTGCCAGCGCTGATGACGTTGTCCGCAATCGTGTTGTCGACGAGTGTGAGACTGGGGCTCAGGTTGTAAATGGCACCGCCGTAGGCGTTGCCACCCGCGCCACCAGAGGTGCCAACACCACCATTGGTTGCGAGCGCCGAGTTACTCCAGAAGGTGGTGTTCGAAAGGCTGGCAGTGGCCCCACCGCTGTAAAGTGCTCCGCCGTAGCCATTGCCACCATTGCCTCCCTGGGCGCCCAGGGCAGTTCCACCACCCGACGCAGTATCAGATGAAAACGTGACACTCGTGAGTGTGGACGAAGCGGCCCCGGTGTAGAGGGCCCCACCATCGCCGTCGCCACCACTTCCAGCAGTGCTGGCATGGGTCCCATTGCCACCGAACGAAGAATCAGAGGAGAACGTGGCGTTCGTCATGGTGAGGGTGCCTGCTTGCATGAACAGGGCTCCGCCGTACGCGTTACCGCCATTGCCGCCGCCGGTGCCTCCGTTGCCGCCGGTTGCTGCGTCATGAGTGAACGAATCGTTCGTCACGGCGAGGTCACCGTTCGCGTCGTAGATTGCGCCGCCGTAGGCGTCGCCACCAGAATCGAAGAGGTTCCCCGTTCCGCCGGTTGCCGCGTCATTGTTGAACACGTCATTGGTCAAAGTAAGGTCGCCATCCGCGTTGTCGATAGCCCCGCCGTGTGCAGTACTACCCCCACTGGCGCCCTGGGCGACGCCATTCTCAATGGTCAGCCCATCGAGGGTTACCGCTCCTGAACCAGTGATCCCAAAATCGTTTCCGGCGCTATTCGCGTCGACGACCGTAGTCGCGGCACCAGCGCCCTGAAGCGTAAGGCTGTCGTTCGAAGGCAGATCGATCGTGTCGTTTTCGGTGTAGGTACCAGGCGCAATATGTACCGTCACCGCTGTATTGGTCTGTACGTCAGCGATTGCGACGGCATCTCCAATGGAGGAACAGGCGTTCACGCCATCGTCCAGACACGTAATGCCAGGGGCGTTGGCTACGACGTAGAGGGTCAGGGTAGAGGTTGCCGATGCGTCGTCACTACGGAAGACGAGAAAGGACGCCACGAGGCCGCAACTCAACGCCACGCCGACAACCGTTCGCGTGATCGAAGTGAGATTTCTCGACATTCTGAACCTCCAACGTTCAAGCGTCGGACCATGCTGAAACTTTCAGGGTTCGTACGTTGGAAGAAATATAGTGCTCGAGTCTCGTGCCATAAATTTTTTACTGGTCAGGGCGCAAGTCCTGCTGGGAAGANNGAGCACTCGACCTTGCTTCTCCTTGATCCAAGATCGTCAATTGCGCGATATCAGGGCGCTCACCGCCCGCCCGTCACTCGTGCAGCGGTTTGAGTGTCGGGAACGCGATCACTTCACGGATGTTCGCCACGTCAGCGATAAGCATCGCGAGCCGGTCCATGCCCACGCCGAGCCCCGCCGTGGGCGGCAGGCCCCACTCGAGCGCCTTGATGTAGTCCTCGTCGATGGCCATCGTCTCATCTTCGCCCGCCGCGGCGAGAAGCGCCTGCTCCTCGAAGCGCGCCCGCTGGTCGATCGGGTCGATCAGTTCACTAAAGCCGTTGGACAACTCGCGAGTGGCGGCGTAGGACTCGAAGCGCTCGGTGAGTTCCGGGTCGCTCTGGTGGCGCCGCGACAGCGGTGACACCTCGACTGGATAGTCCGTGACGAAGATCGGATTCCACAGCGACTCCTCGCAGGTCGCTTCGAACAGCTCGGCGAGGCATCGACCCGGACCCCAGGTCGCGTGTACGTCGACCCCGTGGTCCTTGGCGAGGGTGGCGAGTCGCTCCAAGCTGGTGTGCACCGAGACCTCCTCGCCCACTGCTTCACTGGCGAGTTCGGCCATGGTCCTTCGCGGCCAAGGCGTCGCGAAGGAGAACGCCCGTCCCTGGTAGGTGGTCTCGGTCGTGCCGAGNNAATTCGAACACTCGCTCGAAACCCCCGACGACGAGTCGCTTCAGCCAGAGTTCGGGCGCGATACGCAAGAAGAACTCGCTGTCGAGGGCGTTGTGGTGCGTGGAAAAGGGCCGGGCCGCCGCCCCGGTCGCGATGGGGTTCAAGATCGGCGTCTCGACCTCCATGAATCCCGCCGCCCAACAGCGCTCGCGCACCGAACGAAGGACCGCGGAGCGGCGACTGAGGGCCTCGCGCGATTCGGGGTTCGCCCACAAATCCGCCTCACGGTGTCGGTAGCGTAGGTCGTAGTCGCTGATCCCGGCCCACTTGTCGCCGAAGTTATGTTGCGCCTCGGCGAGGCGGACCCACGAAGCGACCTTCACCGACAACTCGCCGCGCTTGGTGCGAACGACGTCGCCGCTGACCCCGACCCAATCGCCCAGGTGCAACTTCGCGAACTCCTCGAAGTCCTTCGTGACCGCCGCGAGCGCGAAGAGTTGGATCTCGCCCGTCGAGTCGCGCATCGTCGCAAAGGCGAGCTTTCCCTGGGTGCGCAGTAGCATGATCCGCCCGGCGACGTTGACGCTGACGCCCGATTCCTCACCATCGCCCAGGTGCGCGTAGGACTCGTGCAGGGCGGCGGCGTAGGCGTTGTGGGCAAAGGTGTACGGCGTGGTCACGAAGCGTCTCCCAAATGATTACGTTCATGAACGATACGCAATCCGTGGAGGGTCAGCCATGGTTCTACGTGTTGAATGTGCTTGGTGTGCGGCGAGATCAGTCCGGCGAGGCCGCCCGTGGCGATCACCGTCGCTGGCCCGAGTTCCTCGAGGATCCGCTCGACGACACCGTCGACCTGAGCGGCGAATCCGTAGAGGACCCCCGACTGGATCGATTCGACCGTGGAACGACCGATGACGGAGCGCGGACGCACCAATTCGACCGAACGCAGGGCCGACGCGTGCGAGTAGAGCGCCTCGAGCGAGATCGCCACCCCCGGCGCGATAGCCCCGCCCAGGTACTCGCCGCGCTCGCTGACGACGTCAAAGACCGTCGCCGTTCCCATGTCCACCACTATCGAGGCCCCTGGATACAGGTCAAAGGCGCCCACCGCGTCGGCGATGCGGTCGGCGCCGACTTCACGGGGGTTGTCGTAGAGGATCGGCATACCCGACTTGGTGCCCGGTCCGATCACGGTCAGCGCGAGGCTGGAGAACCAACGGTTCGCCATACGGCGCAACTGCGTGGTCGCCGCGGGCGCGGACGAGGCGATCGCCATCGCGGTGACCGCGGTTCGCAGGTCCAATCCCTCGAGGTCGAGCAATTGGGTGAGTACCATCGCGTGCTCGTCGGGCGTGCGGTCCGCGTCAGTCGAGATACGCCAGTGGTGCGTGAGGCCGTGCTCGCCGCTCGCGCGCGCGAAACCCATGGCGTCGGCCGCCTCGGGTGGCTCGGGTCCGAAGAGTCCGATCACGGTCTCGGTGTTGCCCACGTCGATGGCGAGCAGCATCAGTCTCTCCGGGGTTCGACGACGACCGGTCCGTTATCGATGAGTCGCACGCCGCCGACGACGCCCGCCACGAGCGCGCGGCGCGCGCCGCCCTCGTCGTCGCGCGTGGGCATGAAGGTGACGGGATCCACGACGTCGGCGTAGGCGACGCGCACGCCCGCGTCCTCCATCACCGCGCGCATCGCGCGACGCATCGCACTGGCGTAGCGGCGCGTGTCGCCCACTTGGTGAAGCGCGCGCGACAGCGACAACGCCTGGTGGCGGGCGGTCTCGGTGAGCAACAGGTTGCGACTCGACAGGGCCAGACCGTCATAATCACGAACGATGGGACAGCCCACCACCTCGACCGGGAGCGCGAGGTCGGCGACCATTTGACGCACGACGGCGATCTGTTGGAAATCCTTGTCGCCGAAGTAGGCCCGGCAAGGTCCAGTTACCGCAAAGAGCTTGGCCACGACACTCGCCACGCCGTCGAAGTGCCCGGGGCGGCCCGCACCCTCGAGTACTTCGCTGATCCCGCGCACGCTCACGGTCGTCGCCGTCGAACGTGGGTACTCGGGCCACATCTCCTCGAGCGCAGGTTCGACCAGACAGTCGACCCCGTGCTCTTGCGCGAGTCGTAGGTCGACCTCGGGGGTATGGGGATAGGCCCGCAGGTCGGCGATATCGCCGAACTGACGTGGGTTCACGAAGATGGTCGCGAGCACGACGTCGCCGCGCGCCTTGGCCTCGTCGAACAGCGAGGCGTGACCGGCGTGCAGCGCGCCCATCGTGGGAACGAGACCCACCGAGTGACCGGCGTCGCGCTGTCGCTGGGCGTAGTCGCGCCAGGCCGCGATGGTGTGGAGGCGCTGCACGTCAGGCGATTCTTGACGAGCGGCGCTCGGCGAGCTCGAAGGCCGCGTGAGCGAGCGCCACGTAGGTCGAGCGCTCCGCCTCGGGAATAGCGTCCAAGTGTGCGTCGATTGTCGCGACATCACCTCGCGACGCGGGGCCCGTCAACGCCTCTTCGGGCCCCACCAAGGCGACGTCCTCTAAGGCTTGTCGGCTGAGGTCGAGGAAGTCCTCGAGACGCAGACCAGCGGATTGGGCGAGTCGCTGCACGTGGCCCATCAGGGCCACGAGATGATTCGACGCCGCGGTGGCAGTCGCGTGATAGAGCGTCCGCTGATCGTCACGAAGCGTGATCACCCGTCCGTGCAGCGAGCGCGCGACGCGCTCGGCGACCTCATCGCCACTGACGCAGTACGTGGCACCGATCAATCGTCGCGCGCCGAGTTCGCCCGAGGGCAGGGTCATGAGCGGGTGCAGCGAGCCAACGCGACGGTGACCCGCCAGCACGTCGAGGGTTCGCGAACCTGCCACGTGGCAAAGCACGAAGTCATTGCCAGGCGCGATTTCCCGTGCGACGTTGGCGATCTCGTCGTCGGGCACGCAGAGCACGATCACGTCCGGCGAATCGACCAGAACCAGATCCTGGTGCGAGAGGAGCTGGACCTGGTGACCAACACTCGCGAGGGCTCGCGCGAACGAGGTACCGGCGCGGCCCGTGCCGACGATGGTGATTCTCATAAAGGCTCCGATCCGTTCCAGCCCCGAGGGTGCCGTTCGGTATTAGCGCAACGATTCGAGTGTACCCATCGCCACGACTCGTCCCGCCGACGCGGCGAGTTGTTCGGCGCTGACCAGTGTCGGCGCGAGCTCGGCCAAGGGATAGAGCACGAACGCGCGCTCGTACATCCTCGGGTGAGGAATAAGTATCTCGGGGTCCTCACTCGTCTCCTCGCCCACCAAGAGCACGTCCGCGTCTAGGGTGCGAGGCCCCCAGTGCACCTCGCGGCTCCGTCCTCGGGCAGCTTCCGCCTGATGAGCGCGCTCCAGGAGTTCACGGGGCGTCGCGTCCGTCTCCAGCTCGAGCACCAGGTTCAAAAAGTCCTCCTGCGCCACCTCGCCCACCGGCTCGGTCTCATAGACCCTGGACAAACGATGCGGTTCACTCGAGGCGAGCATGATGACCCCGGCATGGAGGTGCTCGGCCCGTACGCCCAGGTTCGAGCCAAGCGAAATGTACGCCAGTCGCACCGTCACCTCCTCAGCGTCGTGCGCACGCCCACGGTGGCGACGTCCTCGGGTACTGGCGGCTGGAGCTTGCGTACGCTGACGCTGACCGATTTTATGGCGGGATCGAAGTCGAGAATCTTCTGAGCGACGCGCGTCGCCAGGGTCTCGAGCAGCAGGAACTTCCCCTCGACTGCGACCTTGGTCGTCAAGGTCAAGACGTCGGCGTAGTTGGTGGTCTTGGTGAGATCGTCGTTCTTGGCCGCCTGGGCGAATGATCGTTGCACGTCGATGTCGAAGGCGAGTGGCTGGGCGCGTCGCCGCTCTCGATCGAGCACGCCGACGATCGCGTCCACGCGCAGTTCGCGTAGCTCAATGACGTCCTTCACGGTACCTCGGGCAGGTCGAACAGGACGCTGCGACCCTCAGGTCCAATGGACCGCTTGAAGAGACGCTCGACGAGAGCGACCGCCGTGGGCACCGTAGGCGCCTTCTTCGTCCAGACCAGGTAGCCCGCGATCACGCCGAGCAGGCGGTCAGAAACCTCGTCACCGTGCAACAGCACGACGATGTTCGAACTCATGGAGTTCGCGATGTCCTGGTAACACGCTTCGAGGACCTCATGCTGCTGAGGTCCTCCGCGAAGCGCGTAGTGACTCGCGGTCAGCCCGTGTTCGAAGTAGGCACTCAAGTTCTGCATCTCGGGCAGGATCGAGATGACACGACCAAACCCCTGGTGCTTTAGCCAGAGAAGTTCCTCGTCGCGACGCACGCGCCGGTGCACGGTCGTCGAGCCACCCGGTCGTTCGGACACCGCGAGGATCCCCTTGTAGACCCAGGTGAAACTACGCGGCTCGATGCCGGCGGCCCACTTTCCCCTCACGAGACAACCTCCTCGACGGGGCGCACGAGCAACTCACGTAGCTGCACGGCGGCGACGGCGTCATGTACTCGAACCATACTGACACCTTCGAGCATCGCCCAGGCCTCGGTGGCGATCGAGCCCTCGAGCCGTTCGTCCACCTCGAGTTCGTCGTTGCCCAGCCGCGCTAAGAACCGCTTGCGACTCGTGCCCACGAGCACCCCCGCGCCATACTTCTGGGCGAGTGCCACGAAGTGGCGACTGTGCGCGAGCAGGGCCAGATTGTGCTCGACGGTCTTGCCAAAACCAATNNGAGAAACGCCGCCACCTCGTCAACGACGTCCTCGTAGGTCGGCTTTACCTGCATGGACTTGGGCTCACCCTGGGCGTGCATCGCGACGTAACCCACACCCAACTCCGCGGCGACGTCGAGCAACGTCGAGGACACGTCGTTGATGATCGACGCGCCGACGCCCACCGCCGCTCGAGCCACCACTTCCTTCTTCGTGTCCACCGACACCGGTCCTACGAGGGCCAGTTCGCGAATAACCGGCAACACCCTCGCCAGCTCCTCGTCCACCTCGACGGGATCGGCGCCCGGGCGCGTTGACTCGCCACCCACGTCGACCACGTCACAACCGACGTCGAAGAGTTCGCGCCCGCGCGCGACCGCGTCGTTCGCGACCTGGGTACGAGCCGCGGGAAAGAAAGAATCGGGTGTCACGTTCACGATGCCCATGACGAGAGGGCTCAGCGCCACGTGGACCTTCGTTGGTGGATGTACTGAAGCGCCTCGGCCCGGTAGGCCGCGTCATCGCGAAAGACCCCACGAACCGCCGACGTCACGGTCGTCGAACCGGCCTTCTTTACGCCGCGCATCGACATGCAGAAATGTTCGGCCTCGATGACCACGATTGAACCCTTGGGACGCAACTCACGTTCCATGGCCTCGACGATGTCGGTGGTCATGCGCTCTTGGACCTGGAGTCGGCGCGCGAATCCTTCGACGAGCCGAGCCATCTTGGACAACCCGGTGATCCGTCCGTCCAGACCGGGCAGATACGCCACGTGGGCGAGTCCGGTGAAGGGAACGAGATGGTGCTCACAAAGCGAAGTGAAGGGGATGTCGCGCACCATGACCATCTCGTCGTGGCCGGCTTCGAAGGTGACGCGCAGGTGCTCGCCCGGATCGGCCTCGAGACCCTCGAAGAGTTCGACGTACATGTCCGCCACGCGGCGCGGCGTGTCGACGAGGCCTTCTCGCGTGGGGTCCTCGCCGATCGCTTCTAGCAGTTCTCGTACGAGACTCTGGACGCGTGGGTGGTCAACCACGGCTAAGCCTTACCGACGAAGGTGTAGATCCCGTCGAGGTTGCGGTAGCGCTCGTTCACGTCGAGTCCGTAGCCGACCACGAAGTCCGAAGGGATGGTGAAGCCCACGTACTTGAGCGACTGTTCGACGCGTTGTTCACCCTCTTTTAGGAGCAGTGCGCACACTTCGAGGCTCTTGGGACTGCGGGCGCCCAGATATTGGCGCAGGTAGTTGAGGGTGAGACCCGAGTCGACCACGTCTTCGACAATGAGCACGTCACGGTCAGCGAGGTCGACGTCGAGGTCCTTGACGATGCGCACCACGCCGCTGGTCTTGGTCGCCGCACCGTAGGAGGAGACGGCCATGAAGTCAACTTCGACGGGCAGTTCGATCGCGCGCATCAAGTCCGACATGAAGTTGATCGCGCCCTTCAGCACGCAGACAAGCAGCGGAGGATGTCCGGCGTAATCCTGCGTGATCTGGCGGCCGAGTTCGTTCACTCGGTCCTGGACCTCCTTCGCTGAAACCACCACCTCACCCAGTTCGTGCTGCGCCCACTGTGCGGTGAAGTCTTCCGGTGAATGATGACCCATGCACCGAGAGTAGTGGAGTCACTACTCGAGCGTGAGCCGTTGTGCACTTCGTGACAACCGCTTCTTGCCGGCGAGTTCGGTCGCGACGACGTCACCGCGCACGACGCCCAGTGCACGTTCGATCTCCTCCGACGACGGCGGGTGCACGCCGTCGGCGTCGTCGTGGCTCAGTTGCGCGCGCAACCAGCGACGAAGACGCGCACTCGGCCACTCGCGCAACTCTCGACAGTCCACGTCTTCGAGCCCTCGAGCGAGGTCGGGGCCGCCCAGCACGTCGAGCCACGCCCGCTCCTCGTGCACCAGCGCGGCCTGTCGCGCGAGCAGTGGCACGACGTCGCGACCCGCCACGTCACAGAGCACCGGGAGCAACTCGTGACGCACGCGATTGCGGCGAAAGTCCGCACTTTCGTTCGTCTCGTCGTAGAGCGGTAGATAGGGCGAGCCCGCGACGTAGTAGTGCAGGTCGTTGCGGCGCACGTCGATCAAGGGCTTGCTGGGGTCGCCGACCATCGGCGAAAGACCATCCAGGCCCGCCCCGCGCATCATGTTGAGCAAGACCGTCTCGGCGAGGTCGTCCATCGTGTGTCCCGTGAGCACCCCCGCCGGTAACGCGGCCCGACGCGCGGCGCGAGCGCGCGCTTCGAAGTTCGCCCCCGGTTCGACCGTGACGTCGTGGACCGAGAAGGGGACGCCCAGTTGCGCGCAGAGTCCTTGCACGGACGTGGCCTCCGGGGTGCTCGAGGCCCGAGCATGGTGATCGACGTGGTGCACGTGCACGACAAGACCCGCGGCCCGGGCGAGGAGCAAGAGACCGAGCGAATCGGGGCCGCCCGATACCGCCAGGTCGACGGCTCGAGGGCGCGGCGGAAAGTGGCACCGAGCGAGCAGACTCTCTTCGAGGTTCACGTAAGCAGGTTACGCAAGCGCGCCCCGTGGACGCCGGGACTGCGCGAGGGACCATCCCCTCGCCACGAGGTACACCCCGGCGCTCATGGTGCCCACGAAGAAGCCGATCGGGAGGTTCGTCCAGTAGGAACTCGCGACGGCCGCCCACAACGTGATCACGGAGAACACCACCGAAAGCGCGAGGGCGCGAGGGGGGCGACTGGTCACGATCCGCGCCGCGGCCGGAGGACCGATCATCAACGAGAAGGTGAGCAAGGCTCCCACCACCGGTACCGCGAGGGCCGACGAGAGCGCGACGACCACGAGGAACGCGACGTCGATCAGGCGCACGTTGACGCCCTTGGCAACGGCCAGTTCGGGCGAGATCGAACTGAGCAGCAGGGGGCGATAGAGGGTCGACAGCCCAAGGACACACACGACGGCCAGCAAGGTGACAGGTAGCAACTCACTCGAACTCACGCCAAGGATCTCGCCAAAGAGCAGGGCGTTCACCGCGGGTTCGTAGGCGTTGCTCGTCGCGAGGAACGCCGCGCCCAGTGCGAGCATCATCACAAGCGCGAGTGCGGTCGCCACGTCGCTGCGCGTGCGCCGACTGAGGGCACTGATCCCGAAGGCGGCCCCGAGGGCAAAGACCACCAGACCGACTAACGGGTTGACGCCGATCAGGTTCGCGCCCGCCGCGCCGGCGAAGGCGCCGTTGGGTATGGCGTGCGCCGCGAACGCGGAACCTCGCAGCACCACGAAGAAACCCACCGACCCGGCGAGCAAGGCAATGATGGTGCCGCTCAGCCAGGCGTTGGTCATGAAGCTCGAGAACATTCAGACCCATCCCACTTGTTCGGGGACCGCCAAGGATTCGGGCACCGCCGCAGTTCGGTGGCGTCGACGCCACGCGACGAGGCTGACGACGACGAACTCCGCCGCGACGTCAGCCACGACGAAGAAGCTGACGGGTAAACCACGGCCCGCACCGAGCCAGTAGTAACTGTCGTAGGCGAACACGACCCCCAACCACGTCGCGGCGACGCCCAGGGCGCAGGCGAGCACGAGGGCGTGCGAGAGCCGTGTGGCGACTCGAAGGGCGCTCGCGGGAGGTCCGATGAGCAAGGCGGTCGAGAGGATCGATCCAATGACGATCGCCGACAGTCCCACCGCCGCGGCGAGCATGACCATGAAGATGAGGCCGACCACTCGAAGAGGGACCCCGCGCGCCGCGGCGAGTTCGGGGCTTATCGAACTCATCAGGAGCGGTCGACGAATCAGGGCCACGCCAGCGAGCACGACCGCGCTGAGCACCAGCACGTCAGGCACCGTCGAGGGTGCCACGGTGAAGACCGAACCGAAGAGGATTGATTGCGTCGAACCGGTCGTCGTGGTCTGGAGCGTGATCAAGTAGAGGAACAGCGCGGAGAGCCCGGTCGCCGCGCCGAGGACGACTCCGGTCGCGACGTCGCGGTCCTTCACGCGCTGGACACCGATGGCGTCCATCGCTCCGGCCCCGATCACTCCGCCGCCAATGAATCCCACCAGCGGTGACCACGCCGCCAGTGACGCACCGGCTCCTCCCGCGGTCGCCACGTCGGTGAGCGCGTGTCCGGCGAACGACTGACCTCGAAGCACCGTGAAGACGCCCACGACCCCCGAGACGATCGAGACGAGCGCCCCGAGCAGGAGTGCGGTACGCACCGTGTCGTTGGAGAACAGTCCCGGCTCTAGGAGGAAGCGCACCATCAGTCGACGACGACGGGCGGGTGGTTGGCCACGAGCGAGTCACCGTGCCCGTCTCCCCCGGCGACGACGAGCACGCGACCGTGGACCCGCAACACGTCGACGTGGTGACCGTAGAGCGCACTCAGCACCTCGGGCTGGACCACCTCGTCGGTGGTACCACTCGCGACGCGTCCGTTGGCCACGTAGACCACGCGGTCCATCACCGGTAACAGCGGGTTCATCTCGTGGGCCGAGAGCAGGATCGCGACGTGTTGATCGGTCACGACCGAATGCAAGAGTTCGATGATCTCCTGGGCGCTTCCGGGGTCGAGGTTGGCGAGGGGCTCGTCGAGCAACAAGAGCTCGGGCTTGCTCACCAGCGCGTGCGCGATCAGCACGCGCTGTTGTTCGCCGCCCGACAAAGAGCCGATTCGCCTGTTCGCGAACGACGTCGCTTCAACCGATTCGAGCATCTCGTCGACCAGATCCTCCGTGTGGCGCGAGCGTCGGGCGAGGCCAAAACGATGACCGTCGATCCCCAGTGCGACGAAATCGCGCACGCGCACCGGGACGTCTGTTTCGAAGAGGACTTTCTGAGGGACGTACCCCACCGAACTGTTCGACCGAGTCATGGGCGCACCGTGGACCAGCACTTGTCCGCGAACGACGTCCTGTAACCCCAGAAGTACGCGCAGCAACGTGGTCTTACCCGCGCCGTTCGAGCCGATCAAGCCCGTGAACTCACCGTGGTCGATGCGAAAGTTGACGTCACGCAGCACCATCCGGCCCGACAGTGCCACGTCGACGCCTTCCACCTCTAGGAGGTCAAGACCAACCATGAATTCTCCTTCTCATAACGACGTGCTGGACTCGTGTCGTTCGATGGCCCGAGTGAGCGCGTGGACCTCGGCGAGCATCCAACTCTGATAGTCGTAACCAGGTACCGGCATGGTCTCGTAGACCGCTACGACCGGCACGTGCGACGACTTGGCCAGATCGCGCAGCGACGTCGTCACCGGACTGATCACCTGTGCGTTGTAACAGAACACCTTGACGACGTGGTCGGTAAAGAGTTTCTGCTGGAACGCAATGTCCTCGGGGCTCGGATCGACGCCATTCATGACGTCGGCTTGAAAGGAGAACGGCGTCACGTTGTCAAGCCCCAGTGCTTTCAGCAGGTAGTCGGCCACCGGCTCGGTCGTCGCGACCTTGACGCCCTTGAACTCAGCGCGAAACACGGAAATCGCGCGCGCGAGGGGCACGAGTGACGAGTCGAACGTCGCGAGCCGACGCTTGAAGTACGCGCCGTGCGCGGGATCGATCTTGGCGAGGTCGTGCTCGACCGACTGAGCGAGCAGAGGCATCGTGGTCGGTTCGTACCAAAGGTGAGGGTTCTTCACCTCCGAGCTAAGCCCGAGGAGTGACTGCACCGAGATCACCTGGCGTGAAGAATTCGAGGACGACGACTCCAACTGCTCCATGAAGGTGTCGTAGCCCACGCCGTTTTGCACGATGAGTTGCGCCGACGCGATCTCGCGAGCGACGCTCGTACTTACCTCGAATGAGTGGGGATCGGTGTTGGGGTTGCTCATGATGGACGTCACGTTGACGTAGCGGCCGCCCACTTGGGCAATGACGTTGGCGTACTCGTTCTCCGCGCCGACTGCGCGAATCACCGTCGGCGACGACGCCACGGCAAAGGACGCCTGAGCCAGGGAAGCGACGACGATCGTGGCGGCGCTGAGCAGGCCCGTCGCGACGTGGACCCTGCGCCTCGTCATCGCTCCTTTTCCTGGAATCATTCCAAGTACGTTACTTGGAATCGTTCCAGAAAGCAAGTGGGGACCGCTAGGCTTCCCTCGTGACGTCGACCCGTAATACCGCCCAGCGCCGCGAGGTGATCAGTGCGCTCAGCGGCGTCCAGGGCTTCGTGAGCGCCCAAGACCTGCACGGCATGATCACCAAGAGCGGTGGAGCCATCGCGCTCGCCACGGTGTACACGCAACTGAAGAAACTGGCTGAGAGCGGCGACGTGGACCTCGTGATGACTGACCGGGGCGAGACGCTCTATCGAAGGTGCGTGATTGACGTCCACCACCATCATCTGGCCTGTCGACTCTGCGGGGCCGCGGTCGAAGTCGACGCGCCCGATCTCGAGCGCTGGGCGAACGATATCGCCACCCAACACGCCTATCGCGACCTGCGCCACGTACTCGAACTCAACGGAATCTGTCCGACGTGCCAGTCCCGCTGATCCTCAGTTCGCAAACTCGCGGACAACTTCGCGTTCACTGTGCCACGGAATTGGCTCGTTTCGGCGTTGACGCGATCATCACTGACCGGCAAGGCGGCGTGAGCGCGGGTAACTACGAGTCGCTCAATCTTGCCCTGCACGTCGGAGACGACGAAGACGACGTGCGCGAGAATCGTTCTCGCGTCGCCGCGGCGCTGGGTGTCAAAGAGGACCATCTCATCTTCGCGGATCAGGTGCACGGGGACCGGATCGCTGACGCGCGAACTGGCGCGCCCGTCGAACAGGCCGATGGACTCTTTTCTTCGCGCTCGGACCTCGCACTGGCGATCTTGGTGGCCGACTGCGTGCCGGTGCTCTTGGTAGACGAGCGCTCGCCTGGTTTTGCCGTCGTGCACGCGGGTTGGCGAGGATTACGCGGCGACGTTCTCAAAAACGCCGTGGACCGTTTCAGCGAACCGGCGTCGGTGCACGCGTTACTCGGGCCCTCGATCTCAGTTCGGCGTTACCAGGTCGGTCCGGAGGTCGCTGACAACTTCCGTGACCTGCCCGGCGTCGTCCACGCCGACCGCGGTGATCGCTCGCTGCTCGACCTGCGCTTGACCGCTGCCCTACTCCTGGTGGGACTGGGGCTGCGCGACGAGCACGTAGGTGTCTGCATCGAGGACACTGACGACGCCACGACGTACTACAGCGCCCGCGCCGAACAGCCCAGTGGACGATTCGCCCTCGTCGCGCGAAGGTCTGCGTAGCATGAAAGGACATGGATCCGGTCAGCCCATGATGCAGCGCGCGGAGGTGTTTCGTTACGTTGGACTTGAGATGGACCAAACCACGATGGTGGGCCACTACGAACTCGACGGACTCGCTTTTGACGAGGTCGTCACCTTCGAGGGTGTCGAGCCGCTCGACCAGCCGGGCGTGCGTTCGCTCGGCGAACTCTGGTACCTCCTCGCGGGCCTTTCGTACTACAAGGCGGGTGCGGCGCGCACGGTTGACCTGGGCTCCACTCCCCTGGGGCCCTCGGGTGGTGAGCTCCTTCGAGCGGCCCTGGTCGACGGGCTCGGCGAGTACGCGTACCGCAACGATCTCTCGTTCGACGACGTCGCCTTTAGCGGTGGCGCCGAGGTCGAACTTCACGCCACCTCGACCGACCCTTCTAAGGTTCTGACCCCCTTCGGCGGGGGCATCGATTCGGTGGTCACCACCACCCAACTCTCGTCACAGCTCGATCAGGCACTCTTCATCGTGAGCCCCTCGAGCGGACGCTTCGATCCCCTCGAACGGACCGCCGCGGTGACCGGTCTACCCATTGTGCGCGCCCGGCGCTCGCTCGACGCCAAGATCTTGAATGATGGCGGTACGTTTCTCAAAGGCCACGTGCCCGTGACGGCCATGGTCACCCTGCTCGCCGCGATAGCCGCGCTCGCGAACGGTCGCGGAGGGGTCGTGATGAGTAATGAGCACTCCGCGTCCGAACCCAACCTTCGCTGGAAGAACCGCGACGTGAACCACCAGTGGTCCAAGTCCTGGGTCGCCGAAGAACTGATCGCGCGCGCCGTTCGTGAACGGGTCGGTGAGAACCTCGTCGTCGCGAGCTTCCTGCGGGATCGAAGCGAGTTGTGGGTCGCCCAGAAGTTCTCTGAACGCAGCGAGTACCACCACGTCTTTCGCAGCTGCAATCGCGCCTTCAGCCAGGACCAAACGCAGCGTCTGAGCAACTGGTGCGGGGTGTGTGACAAGTGTTTGTTCATCAACCTGGTCCTGGCACCGTTCCTGTCGCGTGCACAGCTCCGATCCATCTTCAACGCAGAGCCCCTCGCCGATCCGTCGCTGGAGGAGCAACTTCGCTCACTGGTGGGCATTGGCCTGGACCATAAACCCTTTGAGTGCGTCGGCGACCCCGACGAGAGTGCCGTCGCACTAGTGAAGGTCGCCGCGCTCGAGGAGTGGGCGGACGTGGCGTCTCTGGGCGCGACGGCGCTACTCGCGAGCCCCGACCGCACAATCGAAGAACTACTCGAGCGCCAAGGACCGAGCCGTGTTCCGGCCCACTGGTTTCGCTGACCTCGCGGGCAAGCGGGTCGGGATCCTCGGCTTCGGCGTCGAGGGACACGCGACTCGCGACCGCTTGGCCGCAGTGGCGTCGTCACTCGTCATCGTCGACGACGCACCCGACCGCGGATCCGAGGTGATTGTGAGCAGCGAGGGCGGACTCGACGCCCTTCGAACGTGCGACGTCGTCCTCAAGAGCCCCGGGATCCCCCGGCGTCGTTTTGACGTCCTCGAACTCGAGCGACACGGCGTCTACGTCACCTCAGCGCTGAATCTCTGGCTCCACGACACCGAGCGCGCGCGGGTCGTGGCGGTCACCGGGACCAAGGGGAAGTCGACGACCACGTCGCTCATCACGTTCTTCTTCGAGTGCACGGGGTCTCGCGCCCTCGCGCTGGGGAACCTGGGCCAACCCCCCTACGACCCGACCGTCGACACCTCGACGGGCTGGCTCGTGCTCGAAGTCTCGAGTTTCCAGTGCGTCGACATTGACGTCGCACCCGGGAACGTGGTGCTCACTTCGCTGGGGTCTGATCATCTGGACTGGCACGGTTCGCTCGACATCTATCGCAGTGACAAGTTGTCACTCACGAGGGCCGCGGGCGAACACGTCACGTGGGTCTCTGACGCTTCGCTCTTTCACGAACTCGACGAGGCCGGCGAATTCGGGGGTGAGGTTCGCTTCGTGCCCGCCGACACGAGCGCCCTCACCGAGTCTCTTGGGTTGCTCGGGGCCCACAACCACACCAACGTGGCGCTCGCGCTCGCGGTCGTCGCCTCGCTGAGCGGGATCGAAACCGAAGAACTGCGCACTCGAATCATCGAGCGCGCGTCAAGCTTCGTGCCTCTCAAAGGAAGACTCACGTTGGTCGCACGAGAGACCAAGGACGGCGCGACGATCCGTTTCGTCGATGATGGTCTGGCTACCACGGCCTTGCCCACGATTGCCGCTCTGAGCGTCTTCGCGCACGATGCCGTGGCACTGATCGTCGGGGGGCTCGACCGTGGTGTGGACTACGGCGAATTGGCCGAGGTGATCCGCGATCGCGCAGCGCCCACGGGCGTGATCGCCATGGGTGACGCGGGACGGCGCCTCGCGGGAGAACTTCGGGGCAACGACGCCGTCGTGGACGTCGTCGTCGTCGATTCGATGTTCGACGCCGTGTACCGAGCTCGGACCCTCCTCGCTGGCGAGGGTGTCGTGCTGCTCTCGCCCGCCGCACCGAGTTTCGACCACTATGAGAATTGGCTCGAGCGCTCGGAGGACTTCGCACGATGCATCGAGGCGACCAAGACGTAGGTCAGTGGCCGGCCGGTGTCAAGGGTCAGCCGTTGTTGTGTAAAGGAACAGGTGTTGTTCTGTCCAGCATCAGGTGAAGGCCAGGTGTCAACCATCTAGTGTTGCAACACCCTGAGTGGAGCCTGGGAGGAGATTCGAACTCCTGACCTACGCATTACGAATGCGTTGCTCTACCGACTGAGCTACCCAGGCGCGAGTAGCAACTCTACCCGAAGCGCCGCGCGTACCCAAGTGCAACGGGTTCACAGTGTCATGAGCGAGAGCATCAGATCGTTCAAAAGCAGGGTTTCGTCGATATTGGACGAAAGGCGCTCGTTCGTGCGGGCCAGTACCTCGATGGCGGCGAGCGACGCCCCTACGCGGTACTCGCTTCGCACGTCGCCGTCGCGGACGCTCTCGAGACCCTGGTAGAGGCGCTCTCGGTATACCTCAGTGAGCGCACTCAGTCCAAAGCGCAGTTCGTCGATGCGAAACCTGCGTTGCTCACGCTTGAACTGCGCCTCGAGGTCCTTGCGATTCGTGAGCGTGCGTTGGCCCATCTCCTTGGCGTCGCGCACTCGGTTTTCGAGTTCGTCCTCTTGGAGTTGGGCCAGCGGCGCCATTGCCTGATCGAGCGACTCGGAGATCTCGCTGGCGAGGGCGGCTGACGCCGCGGCCGTGCCGGTCAGTCGATCGGGAACCGCGCGCCACACGGCAATGCGAGGCCCGAGTCCGTGGTCGCGCACCAAGATCCGAGCACGGCGCACGTTGCCATTCGCCGCCGCGGCGGCCAGGCGCGCACTGGAATCGTCGTGACCCTCGCGGGTCAAGATCGCCACGAGGTCATCCTCGTCGACGCTGCGCAAATGGATCTGGACGCAGCGCGACTCGATGGTTGCGAGGGCTTCGGGTAGTTCCTCGGTACTCAGCAAGAAGATCGTGCGGCTCGGTGGTTCCTCTAGTGACTTCAACAACGCTGGCGCCGAGGGAGAGGCGCCCGTCGTGGTCAGTTCCACGTCTTCGATGACCACAATCTGGTACCCGCTCGATAGCGGGCGCCGTCGACTCACCCGGTCCGCCTCACGCAGTTCGTCGACGCGCCACGAAACCCCAGCGCGCTCGGCGAAATAGACGTCCGTGTCCTTTCCTTCCATCACTAGACGGCACGCCTCACAACTCCCACAGCCGTTCGAGGGGCACTGCAGGCCCGCGGCGAACGCGACCAGTGCGTCGTGCAGGCTTGATCCGACCGGGCCCGTGAACAGGTACGCGTGCACGGGGTTGCGCACGTGGGCGCGCATTGCCGTCGCGGCCAGGTCCTGACCGACCAGCGCGTCAAACACGTCAGGCATGTGACCAGGCCAGCGTGGCGATTCGCGCCTCGATGGCGCGCGCCACGTCATCCTCACTCGACGAACCGTCGACGACCCACCAGGCGTCACCGTACTGTTCGGCCATGGCGAGGTAGCCATCACGAACGCGTTGGTGAAAGTCCAGGTCGGACGTCTCGAAGCGATCCCGCGAGTCGCGCACTTTGCGCTCAGCCGCCGCCGCGACATCCAGGTCGATCAGCACCGTCAAGTCTGGGCGGCAATCGCCGATGGCGAGATCGGTCGCCGCGCGAAGTTGTGCGAGGTCCACGCCACGTCCGTAGCCCTGATACGCCAACGTCGAGGCGAAGAAACGATCCGACACCACGTCGCGACCCTGGAGAATCGCGGGAGTGATGACGCTCGCCACGTGATGCGACCGGTCTGCCAGCATCAAGAGGGCTTCCGTCTCCGGCTCCATCGGCGTGGGGTCGGCGAGCAACCACTTGCGAAGGTCGGTCCCGAGCGGCGTGTCCCCTGGTTCGAAGGTGAACATCGCGCCGTGAGCGCCGGCCGCCCGTCGAGCCTGGGTGCTCTTGCCGCTCGCGTCGATGCCTTCGAAGACGAGGAACAGTCCCCGCGTCATTATTCGTCGTCCGCGTGCTCGGCTTTGGCCACCAACGCCGCGTTCGCTTCGGCTCCCTCTTTGAGTGCCGCTCGCTTCTCGGCCCCGGTCGCCTTCTTCGCGGTCGCCTTCTTCNNTCTTCTTGGCGGCCGTCTTCTTCGCCACCCGGCGCGGTCGTGTCGATGGTTCGGCGTTGCGTCGCTCGGCGAGCAACTCACAAGCGCGGTCGATGGTTATTGTCTCGGGCAGGTCGCCAATGCGAAGCGTCGCGTTCACTTCGCCGTCTGACACGTAGAGTCCGAAGCGGCCGTTACGCACCACGATGTTCCTCTTGGTGACCGGGTCCTCACCTAGTTCGCGCAGGGGTCCCGCCGCCGCTCGGCGACCGCGGACCTTGGGTTCGGCCAGGAGCTTGAGCGCGCCTTCGAGGTCGATGGAAAATATGTGATCCTCGTCCACGAGGGAACGAGTGTCCTTGCCCCACGTCAGGTACGGTCCGTACCGACCGTTCTGGGCGAGGATCGGCTCCCCGCCTTCGGGGTGGTCGCCCACCACCCGCGGCAGCGAGAGTAGCTTGCTCGCCTCTTCGAAGGTCAGCGTCTCGGGCGACATGGTCGAAAAGAGCGAAGCGGTCTTGGGCTTCTGTTTCGGATTGGTCATCTCGCCAATCTGGACGTAGGGACCGTAGCGACCGGCCTTAAGGAATATTGTCTCGCCCGTCGCCTCGTCGACACCTAATTCGCGGTCGTTGCTCGGGGCGGCGAGCAGTTCGAGCGCGTGCTCGACGGTGAGCGAGTCGGGTTCGGTCGCCTCGGGGATCGAGGCCCGGTCATCTCCGTGGATCAGGTACGGCCCGTAGCGGCCCGAACGCACCGACACCGGCAGGCCGTCGGGAGCGGTGCCCAGGATGATCGAGTTGATGGCGGCAAAGTCGAATTCGTGCTGCACGTGGGTCATGTGCTCTAGGCCCAGTCGCGCCAACTCGGTCGGGGCCGAAGGGTCCCCGAAGTAGAAGCGTGCGAGCCAGGGTTCGAGGTCCTGCTTGCCTTCGGCGATCTCGTCAAGTTGGCTCTCCATCTCGGCGGTGAACTGGTAGTCCACGAGGTCCGCGAAGTAGTACTCGAGCAGATTCACGACCGCGAACGCGCGAAACGCCGGTACGAGGGATTTTCCCTTCTTCCACACGTAGCCGCGTCGATCGATCGTCTTCATCACCGACGCGTACGTCGACGGACGCCCGATACCCAGGTCCTCGAGTTTCTTGATGAGCGTCGCCTCGGAGAACCGATCGGGTGGTTGGGTGTCGTGACCCTTGGACTCGGCGCTCTGGACCGGTACGACTTCGCCCTCGCTGAGCGCGGGCAGGATCCGCTCCTGGTCCGCGAGTTCGGCTTCGGGGTCGTCGGTGCCCTCGACGTAAGCCCGACGAAAACCCGGGAACTCGATCCGAAGTCCGGTCGCGCCCANNAGACGAACCTTGTCCTGGGTGAGTCGGGCGTCGACCATCTGCGAAGCGATCGTGCGCTTCCAGATCAAGTCGTAGACGGCGAGCTCATCACCGTTCAGCTGAGCTTGCGCCTCGTCGAGGGTGCGAAACGACTCGCCCGCGGGTCGTATTGCCTCGTGGGCTTCTTGGGCGTTCTTCACCTTGCGGTCGTAGCGACGAGGTACGTCGGCCACGTAGTCGTCACCGAACATCGAAGCCGCCATCGTACGCGCGGCGTTGATCGCCTCGTCGGACAACGTGGTCGAGTCCGTGCGCATGTAGGTGATCCAGCCCTGCTCGTAGAGGCGCTGGGCGGCGCGCATGGTGCGCTCGGGGTCGAAGCGCAGTTTGCGACTGGCCTCGATCTGCATCGACGAGGTCATGAACGGCGGTTGGGGGCGCTGGGTGCGCGGCGTCGAGGCAATAGAGGTGATGAGCACGTCGGCACCTACCAATTGCTCGGCGATCGAAGTCGCGGCGCCCTCACTCAGCATCTCGACCGAGACCTTGGGGTCGAGTTGACCTAGGGAATCGAAACTCTTGCCCGTCGCCAAGTTGAGTCCGTTGACGGCCTCGAGCGTCGCTTCGAAGCTGGCACTCTTGGCCGAGAGCACCGCGGTCACGTCGAACCACGTCGCCGAACGAAAGGCCATCCGCTCGCGCTCGCGCTCGCAGACCAGTCGAATGGCGACCGACTGGACTCGTCCGGCCGAACGCGCCTTGTCCACCGCGCGCCAGAGCACGGGCGACACCTCGTAGCCCACGAGACGGTCGAGGAACCGGCGTCCCTCTTGGGCGTCGACCAGGCGCAGGTCCAGGTCGCGCGTCTCACTCACGGCCTTGGCGATGGCGCTCGGCGTGATTTCGTGGAAAACCATACGTTTTACCGGGACTTTAGGGTTGAGCACCTCCTGGAGGTGCCAGGCAATGGCCTCGCCCTCGCGGTCCTCGTCGGTGGCGAGGTACAACTCGTCTACTTCCTTCAGCGCGGCCTTCAATTCGGCCACGATCTTGCGGCGATCACTCGAGACCACGTAGACGGGCTTGAAGTGGTCGTTCACGTTGATGCCCAACCGCGCCCACTTCTCTCCCTTGACCGACGCGGGGATGTCCGCCGCACTCTGGGGAAGGTCTCGGATGTGACCGACCGATGGTTTGACGATGTAGTCGTCACCGAGCATGCCCTGGATACGTGTTGCCTTGGCAACCGACTCAACAATCACTAACGCTCGCGCCATGCTCACCACCTCTCCACGTTCTCTACGTCGCGTTACCGTCGACTCTTTTGACTAACAAGATAGACAGGTCTTGGACCCTATCGGCGCCATGCTCTGACCAGTGACGCCACGAAGAGGACGAATCACCAGTCGCGCGTTGAGAAAATACATTAAGCGACGATTACTCTTCACCTTGCGGAGCGGCGACAATTTCGTACTGGGGGTTGAGGATCACCGCTTCTCGTCGAAGCGACGTGACGGTGCCGCGCACCAGAAGTCGAGTGCCTCGTTCGATGCCCGGCACGTTGGACCGACCCTGGAAGACGAGTGTCACCGAGCCCGTGTTGTCAGCAATGACGCAACGAAGTTCGTTCGCACCACCTTCACGAGTTATCGTCATCGCACGCACTCGTCCGGCGATTTCGGCGAACTCTCGCTCGTGCAGGCCACCGATGGGATACGCGTCGCCCGATCGCTCGGCCAATTTCACGTCGGCCTCGAGATGCGAATCCTCGCGCACGCCACCGCGCACGACGACGTCACTCAGCGGCGCCTCGTGGACGTCACCTTCGGCGAGGCGCGTTCGACCTGATCGATAGGGAATAATCGTCGCCGCGGTGCGCGGCACGTGCATGACCGCTCCCGCGATCGCGTCGGCGGTTCGATCGTGCAACAGGCGTTGCAATCTCGAGACGAAACCCTTGCGCGGAAGGATCACCATGCAGAACACGTCGGGGTCGCGCACGACGTCGGCGACGAGTTCGAGCGCCGCGCGGTCGAGTCGACGGTCTTCACACTCGACGATCTCGAGACCAATTCTCGCCGACGCCGTACCCGGGGCGCCCCAGCGGCTCTCGAGCCGCTTGGTGACGAGCGGGTCGATGTCGAAGTGGACAGCCCTTATGGAATAGGCGTTGAGGGTGTTGCAGTACTGCAGAGCCCGCTCGGTGGCGAGGTCGTAGTAGTCGACGAAGATCACGACGCGGTTGGTGCGGATGCTCATCTTCTCGTCGGTGGCGCTCGCCTCGAAGGCTTGCACTTCACGTTCGTACTGCTTGTTGAAACGAATCAACGCCATATACATCAGTGGTCCGACCACCACGATGATCCAGGCGCCCTCGGTGAATTTGGCCACCACGAAGATCAGCACCACCAGTGCGGTCACGGTCGCCGAGGTCGCGTTCACGGCCACCCCCCAACGCCACTTCCCCGCGCGCTCACGCAGATGGCGTGCGACCATGCCCGCGCCGGCCATGGTGAATCCCGTGAAGACCCCAATCGCGTACAGGGCGATCAACGAGTTGACCTGGGCGTTGAAGACGATGATCAAGGTGAGCGACACCACCCCCAAGACGAGGATGCCGTTGGAGAAGGCCAATCGGTGCCCTCGTTTGGTCAGTTGGCGCGGCAGGTAGCGGTCGCCCGCCACGTAGTTCGCGAGGAAGGGAAATCCGTTAAAAGAGGTATTGCCACCCGTGTAGAGGATCAAAATGACCGACAGGATGACCAGGTAATAAATAGTCGAGCCGACGCCACTCGTACCAAAGACCGCCCGTACTTCTTGCGCCACCACCGTGGGATAGCCGCTGAAGCGGGGCAGGGCGTGGGTCCAGGACGCGAGCAGCGTCGTGCCGACGAGCAGGAACGCGAGGATCGAGGACATGAGTACCAGCGTCTTTCGCGCGTTGCGCCACTCGGGCCGGCGAAAACTCGCCACGCCGTTGGAGATCGCTTCAAGTCCCGTGAGCGACGAACCACCGTTCGCGTACGCGCGCAGCAACGTGAGGAAGGCTAGGCCCATCAAGATGCCCGTACCCTTTTGGCCCAGGTGATGGCCGACGAGGAGGTTGTTGGTGGGTTGGGCGAGTCGGTGCAGCGAACCGGTCGCCTTCTTCACGTAGCCGGTGAGGATGGTGAGGCTGAGCATCCCGACGTAGAAATACGTCGGGAACGCGAAATAGCTCCCCGCCTCTTTGAGCCCCCGCAAGTTCCCGTAGATGAGGATGAGGACGACGAATACTGTGATGATCACCGAATAGGGCCCGAAGGCGGGGAACGCACTCGCGAGAGCGGCGGTACCGGCCGAACACTGCACGGCGACGGTCACGGTGTAGTCGATCAACAGCGACACCGCAGCGATTTGGGCGATACGAGGACCGAAGTTCTCTCGAGCCACCACGTAGCTTCCACCCGCGGTGGTGTAGTACTTGATCACGTCGAGGTAGGAAGTCGTCACGAAGAACAAGACGCCGATGATCACGAACATGATGGGCACGACCAGAGCGAACGCGGCGAGACCGATGAACGGCGTCATCTGCGTGAGGATCTCTTCGGTTCCGTACGCTGACGATGAGATGCAGTCAGGTGCGAGGACGCCCAAGGCAATGAAGCGATTGAGGCGTTCGCCGCTCAATTGTTCGGTGACGAATGGTTTGCCGAGGAAGAACTTCTTGAGTCGATAACCCAACGATTCTGGGTACACCGTTGATACATTCGCATGCGACGTCAGTACCGGTGTGCTTTTGGCTATCTGCTTATCGGCTTCTGACACGAGTTTCACTTTAAGCGACGAGCCGTGACCGCTCCGTTACTTGCACTCTTAGCGACAAGTGTGGTCTGATGACTGGGTGCATATCGTTGTCGTCGGCTGTGGTCGCGTAGGTTCAGAGCTGGCGATGCAACTCTCTGACGAGGGACATTCGGTCGTGATCATCGACAAGAACAAGGACGCCTTTCGTCGACTCCAGCATTTCAACGGGCAGTCCTTACTGGGTTCGGGCTTCGATCGTGACATCCTCGCCAAAGCCGAAGCATCCCAGGCCAACGCCCTCGCCGCGGTGACCAGAGGTGACAACACCAATATTCTCTGCGCGCGAATCGCGCGTGACAACTACGGCATCAAGAACGTCGTCGCGCGGATCTACGACCCGCAACGCGCCGACATCTATATGAAGCTCGGCATCCCCACCGTCGCGACGTCGCTGTGGACCACCCAACAGGTGAAGCGTTGGATGATCCCCGCCGACGAGTCGATCGAGTGGACCAACGGCGCGGGCTCACTGCACCTGGTCGAACGCGTCGTCCCCGACGCCCTCGCGGGCCAGCAGATACACCACTTCAACGTCGGCGACACCGTGCGGGTCGTCGGACTGGTACGCGGCGGCCAGGGGCGCGTGAACATCGACGGACTCTTCGCCCAAGAGGACGACGTGCTCGAGTTCCTGGTGACCCCCCAGGGCATCCACGACTTGCACCATCTACTTCAGGGCGACCTGAAATGAGAGTCGTCGTCGCCGGAGGCGGCTCGGTGGGCACGGCGATCTCGCTGGACCTCTTGGACCGCCACCACGACGTGACCTTGCTCGAACACGTCAGCGCCACCGCGGAGAAGTTGCGGCTCCTCTTGCCGGGCGTGAACGTGATGGCCGCTGACGCGTGCGAGTACGCGAGTCTCTCCGCGGCGGACTTGCGAAGCGTCGACGTCGTCATCGCCGCGACCGGCGATGACGAGGACAATCTCGTCATCAGTTGGCTGTCCAAGCAGGAGTTCGGCGTGCCGCGCGTGATTGCCCGCATCAACAACTCACGTAACGAGTGGCTGTTCAACGACACGTGGGGTGTCGACATCTCAGTGTCGACGCCAGCACTCATCACGTCACTCGTCGACGAGGCGGTCGAAGTCGGTTCGATCATCAATCTCATGGACCTCGCGCACGGTCGAATGCGGCTGATCGAGGTCACACTGGCCGCCAGCGCTCCGACAATCGTGAAGGACCTCACGCTCGACGAACTTCGACTTCCCGACACCGTGCGCGTCGTCGCCGTCGTGCGAAGCGACCAGCCGATGGTGCCCTCGCCCACAATGCGATTCGTCGAACACGACCACGTGATATTGATCGCTCGTGAAGACGCCGCGAACGAATGTTCCGTGGCGTTTATTGGTTAAACCGTCACCTCACCGCAATCAATCCGGGTAGGCCGCGACCTAGCATTGTGTCGTGCGCGCCGCTTTCTTCGACCTGGATAAAACCGTCATCGCGAAGTCATCGCTCGTCGCACTCGGTCCTGAACTGCACGCGCGCGGGATGCTTCGCCGTCGCACGTTGATCTGGGGCGTCTTCAGTCATCTACTGTTCATGCGATTTGGGGCGGACGACGAGAAGCTGAACAAGATCCGAGAGTCGGTGCTGAAAGTCACCAAGGGCTGGGATCACGATGAGGTACGCGCCCTGGTCGCCGAGACCATCAACGACGTTATCGAGCCGCTCATCTACGACGAAGCTCTCGAACTCATTGACTACCACCTCGCCGAAGGCGACGAGGTCTGGCTCGTGAGCATGGCGCCCGCTGAGATCGTCGATCCGTTCGCCGAATTGCTCGGCATCACCGGTTCGATCTCCTCGCGGGCCGAAATCGACGAGGAAGGCAAGTTCACCGGCAACATGCTGTTCTTCGCCCAGGGCGAGAACAAGGCGGTGGCGGTGCGCGAACTATGCGAGCAGCGCGGGATTGACCTCGCCGACTGCTACGCCTATTCCGATTCCGAGACCGACGTACCCATGTTGCAGGTCGTGGGCCACGCGTTCGCGGTGAATCCCGACCGTCAACTTTCCAAGATCGCCCACGACGAAGCCTGGCCCATTCTGAGTTTCAACCACCCGGTGCGCGCCCACGACCGATCCCGGTCCCACACGCCGTTCATCGTCAGCGCCCTGGTGATCAGCGTCGCGGCCGTCCTCGGGCGGTTGCGACTACGACGGACCTAAAGGGTCAGCAAGTCCCTTGCGCCGGTGTCGGAAGAGGGGTGACGAAGTTTGCTCATCGCACGCGCCTCGATCTGACGAATGCGCTCTCGCGTGAGATTCATCTCCGCGCCCACGTCCTCAAGGGTTCGAATCTCGCCGGCACCGTCAAGTCCGAATCGCATACGCAGGATCTTCTGCTCGCGTTCGTCGAGCGGCTGCAATAACTTTTCGATCGCGGCGGGCATCATCTTGACCGCGGCGACGTCAAAGGGAGATTCGGCGGATCGGTCCTCGACCACGTCGCCGAGTTCGGCGTCGCCGTCCTCGCGCAGTGGCTCGGAGAGCGAGATCGGCTCGGAGCGGAATCGAAGAGCCTCGATCAGTTTGTCTTCGGGCATCTCGCACTCGTCACAGAGTTCCTTGATGGTCGGCGGACGACCGAACTTCAACTCGAGACGCGACTGCGCCTTCTGGACCCGGGCGAGCGTGTCGCCCGCGTGCACGGGGAGTCGGATCGTCCGTCCGGTGTTGGCGATGCCACGGGTGATCGCTTGGCGGATCCACCAGGTCGCGTAGGTGGAGAACTTGAATCCCTTGCGCCAGTCGAACTTCTCGACGGCGTGCATCAGGCCGAGGTTGCCCTCTTGGATCAGGTCGAGCAGGGGTAGGCCCGACGCCTGATATTTCTTCGCGATCGAGACCACGAGTCGCAGGTTCGACTGCACGAAATCGCGTTCCGCCTGGTCACCACGGTGCACGGCACGCTTGAGCGCCAGTTTCTTGCTGGGCGTCAGTTTGATCTTCTTGTCGGTCTCGGCAGCGTCGAGCTCGGCCTTGGCTTCGCGGCCCTCTTCGATGGTCTGGGCCAGGTGCACTTCGTCGTCCTTGGTGAGCAGGGTGTACTGACCAATATCTGAGAGATAGAGACGAACGAGGTCTTCGTCGTCGCGGTCGACGCGGTCTTTTGCCATTTTTCTCCTAATTCGGCCCGTATGTTTCCGGCATTCCTAGTTATACGGAGATGCGCAACCTCTGCGGGGATACCAACCTACCGGGAAGTACCGAAAGAATCAGCGTATCCAGACGATTCGACCAGTGCGGCCAGATCTCGGGCCGCCCCTTGCCACTGGGGGGCGTCGGGTGCGACGGGGGGCTCGGGCAAATCGCCTACCTGACGAAGCAGACGAACGGTCACCAATTGGGCCTGGTCGAAAAGTTCACGGGCCCTGGCGTCGGTCACGAGCTCGAGTGCGTCGCGCACCGACACCAGCAGACGCGGTCCGACGAGGACTGCGACGGCGTAGAGCGTCAGAGTGCCCGACGGGTCCTCCTGCCACGACTGGCGAAGCACGGCGTCAACGATTCCGAGCGGCTTTGGCGACCGACCCGTGTACTCGCGCATCGAGAGCGCCACCTCGCCAAAGGAGCGACTCATCTCGTGCGCGCACACCACGTAGGAGTCAAAGGTCAAGAGCGGGGCGAGCTCGCCCAGCGCTTGGTACGCCGCGTCGAAGCAGTCCGCCAGGTGCGCCACGACGTCACGGTCGTCGCTCATAGAAGAGGACGAAAGGCGTTCGTGATCGGCATACGACGATCACGGCCGAACGCCTTCTTCGAGATGCGAACACCCGGAGGCATCTGACGCCGCTTGTATTCGCTCAGGTCCACCAAGCGCGCGATGTGCAAGACCAACTGCGGGTCGTGACCGCTCGCGATCATCTCCTCGGCGGTGGCGTCGCCTTCGACGTAGAGCTCGAGTAACGGGTCGAGCTCTTCGTAAGGGGGCAGCGACTGGTCGTCGCGCTGGTCGGGGCGCAGTTCGGCCGACGGCGGCTTCTCGAGCACTGCGAGAGGGATCGGCTCGGGGTCGCCGACTTCGAGGGCAACCCGGTTGCGGTACCGACACAATTCGTAGACCAACGTCTTGGGCACGTCCTTGATGACGGCGAATCCTCCCGCGGAGTCGCCGTAGAGCGTAGAGTAACCGGTCGCCATCTCGGACTTGTTGCCGGTCGTGAGCACGATCGCGCCGGTCGCGTTGGACACCGCCATCATGAGCACGCCGCGAATTCTCGACTGAAGGTTCTCGTCGGTGACTCCCTCGGGCTCGCCTTCGAGCGCCGGCTCGAGCATGGCACCAAAGGCCTGATGAGCGGGCTCAATGGGCAGCGTCGTGATCTCGACGTCCAGCCGCTTGGCGAGTTCGAAGGCGTCATCGACCGAATGGTCCGACGAGTACCGGCTCGGCATGGCGAAACCGCGAACCGCGCGAGCCCCCACCGCGTCGACCGCGATGGTCGCCACCAGTGACGAATCGATGCCTCCGGACAGCGCGATGATCGCCGATCGAAAGCCGTTCTTTCGCAAGTAGTCGCGCGTTCCCATCACGAGCGCCTCGTAGATCTCTTCGACTTCGCTGAGCGGCTCGGCGATCTGATTGATGTGCAACGGTCGCGCGCGTGTCTCGTCGCGCGCGTAGCGCGTATCGATCACGACGCCCGCCGTCGAGGCCTTCGCTTCGATCTCGACGACCAGGAGCTCCTCGTTGAAAGCGCTGGCGCGAGCGAGCACGTCACCTTTTTCATCCACGACCACGCTCTGACCGTCAAAGACCAGTTCGTCCTGACCTCCGACGAGGTTCACGTAGGCAAGGGGGCAATTGATCTCGAGGGCCCTTTCGCGCAGCATCGCCTCGCGGTCCTCGCGCCGTCCCCTCGCGTAGGGCGAGGCGTTGGCGACCACGATCAAGGTGGCGCCTTCACGTACGAGTTCGGCGGCTGGCCCTCGGGCGGTCCAGACATCTTCACAAATCAGTAACCCCACCGCAACACCCTCGACATTGATGATGGTGTGCTTTCCGACGCCCGGATGAAAGTAGCGAAGCTCGTCGAATACGTCGTAGTTGGGCAGCAAACGCTTCGTCGCGACCGCGCTTACGCCCTCATCACTTACGACGACGAGGGCGTCGGCGATGTGCTCGGGCCCCGGACTCGCGAGCACTCGCGTGACGTCGCGACCGTCCGAGGACGGGGCGAGCGCTAGACCGCGTGTGCCTTCGCTGACGACCGTGCCGACCAGCAACGGCGGCACGTTGGTCGCCGCGCACAACTGGGACAACGCGCCGTCGGCGGCGACGATGAAACCCTCGCGCAGCAAGAGGTCCTCGGGTGGGTAGCCCAGCAAGGAAAGTTCGGGGGAGAGCACCAGGTCGGCGCCGACTGAGGCCGCCTGGGTCCGGAATCGTTCCAGGGTCTCCACGTTCTGGGCAAAACCGCCCACCACTGCGTTCATTTGAGCCATGGCGAGTCGCAGTACGGGCACGGCCCGAGCCTAATGGCGCACCCCGCGGCGTTTCGGGGGCAACGTTTCACACGGGGTTAACAGAAACCGGGGTTCGTGAGGAGAGGAACGGGCAGAATTATGGAGGTCGCGTGGATCACGCGATGACATTTTGAAGGAGCGACCTTGTCGTATCAAGCTGAATACATCTGGATGGACGGTACCGAGCCGACGCGGGACTTGCGCAGCAAGACCAAGATCGTGGCCGACGGCAAGAAGCCGCCGGTGTGGGGCTTTGACGGTTCGAGCACCAACCAGGCCACCGGCCACTTCTCGGACTGCGTCTTGCTGCCGGTGTTCCAGTGCAAGGACCCGTTGCGCGGTGAGAAGGACGTCCTGGTGATGTGTGAAGTGTTGAACGCCGACTTCACGCCACACGTCACGAACACCCGTGCACCTCTCGCCGAGGTCGCCAAGAAGTACGCGAACTTCGAGCCGATGTTCGGCATCGAACAGGAGTACACCTTCTTCCAAGACGGACGACCCTACGGCTGGCCCGAGGTGGGCTTCCCGCCACCCCAAGGGCCGTACTACTGCGGCGTCGGTGGCGCCAAGATGCCCGGACGCGACATCGTCGAAGCGCACACGCTGGCGTGCATGCGCGCGGGCATTGGCATCGAGGGTACCAACGCCGAAGTGATGATGGGCCAGTGGGAGTTCCAGGTCGGCATCCTCGACCCGCTCGCGGTGGGCGACCAATTGTGGACCGCGCGTTGGCTGCTCAAGCGCATCGCCGAGGAGTTCGACGTCGACGTGAGTTTTGACGCCAAGCCCATCAAGGGCGACTGGAACGGTGCGGGGTCGCACACGAACTTCTCGACCAAGCAGATGCGCGCACCGGGCGGTTGGGACGCCATCATCGACGGCTGCGAGGCGCTGGGCACCCAGGTCGAGAAGCACATCAAGGCCTATGGCGTAGGCATCGAGGACCGTCTCACCGGCGAACACGAGACGGCTCCGTACTCGAAGTACTCCTACGGCGTCTCCGACCGTGGCGCCTCGGTGCGCATCCCCGGCGGCGTCGCACGCGACAAGCGCGGGTACCTTGAGGACCGTCGTCCCAACGCCAACGCCGACCCCTACGTCGTCGCGCGCGTGATCGTCGAGACGATCTGCGGCGCGGCCAAGGCGTCGCCCGCGAAGAAGGCGCCGGCCAAGAAGGCCGCCGCCAAGAAGACGACGAAGAAGGCTCCGGCGAAGAAGACCGCCACCCGTCGTTAGGACGCAGTAGCAAAACCCGCCGCTCGCTCGGGCGGCGGGTTTTGTGTTTCATGACTGGAAAATGTGGTCCGTCGAAGAAGGTGCGAGAATGTCCCTTATGCAAAGTCAGGCGCAGTACGTACTTCGAACCGTCGAGGAGCGCGGGGTCCGTTTCGTCCAGCTCTGGTTCACCGACGTGCTCGGGCGCCACAAGGCGTTTCACGTCACGCCGGCGGAGCTCGAGGACGCCCTCGACCAGGGGATGACGTTCGACGGCAGTTCGATCGATGGCTTCTCGAGGATCCAGGAGTCTGACGTCCTCGCACGACCCGACCTCGAGACCTTCCAGTTGCTGCCTTGGTATGAAGAGGGTGCCGGAGTGGCGCGGGTCTTCTGTGACATCGTCAACATCGACGGCACGCCCTTTAGCGGCTGTCCTCGCCAACAGCTGCGCCGCGTGCTCGAAGGGGCGCGCCAGCAGGGTTACACCTTTTTCGTGGCCCCCGAGATCGAGTTCTTCTACTTCAAGGACCTCGACCCCTCGCGCCCTCCCCAGCCGATCGACCAGGGCAGTTACTTCGACCTCTTGCCCGACGACACCGCCAGTCAGATTCGCCGACGCACGGTCTTGATGCTCGAGGAAATGGGCATCGGCGTCGAGCACGCTCAGCACGAGGACGCCCCCGGTCAGCACGAGATCGACCTTCGCTACACCGACGCGCTGACCATGGCCGACACGGTGATGTCCGTGCGTCACGTCGTCAAGGAGTTGGCGCGACAGTCGGGTATCTCGGCGAGCTTCATGCCCAAGCCCCTACCCAACGTGCAGGGTTCGGGTATGCACACCCACCTGTCACTCTGGCGCGACGAGGAGAACGCCTTCATCGGTGACGGACCCTACGGTCTCAGTGACGTCGCGTTGCGCTTCGTTGCGGGTCTCGTGCACCACGCTCCAGAGATCACCGCGATCACCAACCAGTGGGTGAACTCCTACAAACGATTGGTGCCCGGTCGCGAAGCGCCCGTGGGCGCGACCTGGGCCCGTTACGACCCCGCCGCGCTCGTGCGCATTCCCTCGGTCAAGCCCGGGCGAATCGATTCGACACGCGTCGAGTATCGCTCGCCTGATCCGGCCGCCAACCCGTACCTCGCTTTTGCGGTCGTGCTCGCGGCGGGCCTGCGCGGCGTGAACGGCGACTACGAACTGCCCAAGGAAAACGATCCAGTCGCCACCCTTCCGCAGTCCCTCGCCGAGGCCGTCGACCTGATGGCCGACTCCGAACTACTGCACGAGACGCTCGGTGAACACCAGGTGGAGTGGTTCCTTCGAAACAAGCGCGCCGAGTGGGACGCCTACCGGGGCCAGGTGACACCCTTCGAGCTCGAAAGGTACCTGCCCCTGTTGTGAACATCGACGTCGTTCTCTGCGTTCCCTCGTGTGAAGGGCCGGTGCGAAAGGCCTTCGACGTGACCGGCGTCACACCGGCCGTAGCCAGTTCGGGACGTCTCAACGAGATCACGAGTCTCGAACCCGCGGACGGCTTCTCGGGCGCGGTCATCAATGCCTCGGCCTTCCCCTTCAGCGAGGCGATGAACCTCTGTCGCCAGCTTCGCGGGCGCGAGCGTGGTGTGGGACCGATCATCTTGCTCCTCGACCACTATCAGCTCGACGACCTGACCTTTCGCGAGGACCTCTTCGACGACTTCGTAGTCGGCCCCTTTGACGTGAGCGAACTCGCGACACGCTTGCGCCACCGGCTACGCCGGGCGGGCAACGAGAGCGTGGCACCGCGTATCGAACACGGCGGGCTGTCGATGAATCTCGAGACCTACCAGGCATCCATCGCGGGCCGCGTAATGGACCTGACCTACATGGAGTACGAGCTGTTGCGCTTTCTCGCGACGAACCCGCATCGCGTTTTCACGCGCGAGACCTTGCTCAGCCGGGTTTGGGGCTACGAGTACTACGGCGGCGCGCGCACGGTGGACGTTCACGTGCGGCGCCTGCGGGCGAAGTTGGGCGAGGAGTACGCGCACCTGATTCAAACAGTGCGATCAGTGGGCTACAAGTTCGGCAACACCTCGGTCGAATACCCGACTAGTTGAGCGGCGCGTAGGCCCACAGTTCAACTTCGGCGACAGCACCCAAGGGGAGTTGCGCCACCGCGACCGCCGAGCGAGTGGGCCGTGGCGCTTCAAAGGCCTCGACCCAGACCTCATTGCACGCGGCGAAATCGTCCATGTCCACCAAGAACAACGTGGCCTTGACGACCTGGTCGAACGTGGCGCCCGCTTCTGCGAGCACCTTGCGGGCGTTGACCAGCGCCTGACGCAATTGGTCGGCGGCTCCTGGACCGGCCATCGTCGGCGATTCCTGGTCGGGTAGTAGTCCGAGTTGGCCCGAGATCACGACCAGATCGCCCGCGCGACGCCACGGTGAGTAAGGACCAACGGGTTTCACGGGACCGCTCAGCTGAACGAGTTGCCGCACCCGCAGGTGCGCGTCGCGTTGGGGTTCGTGATGTGGAACCCGGCGCCTTGGAGCGAGTCGGAGTAGTCGAGCGTCGAGCCGGTCAGCAGTTCCGCACTCTGGGGGTCCACGACGACCTTCACGCCCGCGAAGTCCCGCAGCACGTCGTCGTCGGCGAATTCCGAGTCGAAGAACATGTCGTAGTTGAATCCCGAGCAGCCGCCGGGCTTGACCGCGACGCGTAGGGCCAACACTTCGTCGACACTCTCGGCGGCAATCAGTTCCGCGACCTTCTGGGCGGCGATCTCGGTCAGGGTGATCGGATCGGCGTCCTTCTTTGTCAGATTGACGTTGGTGGTAGTGGCGTTTGACATGGAGCTCCTTCAAAAGTCCTTGTCCCATGGTAGCGAAGGATTTATAACCTGAACACGTTAATAATTTGACCGGTAGCGTCGATTCGTGACCGCCGCCGACCAGCTCCGAGAACGCCTGAACCAGGTGCTCGACCCCGAACTCGGGGCCTCAATCGTCGAACTAGGCATGGTGGGGACGATCGACGTCGACTCGAATGGACTCGCCCGGATCCAAATCGCCCTCACGACCGCGGGCTGCCCGCTGCGAGCCCAGATTGAACGCGACGTTCGCGA
>DKEO01000068.1:0-4841 GCA_002452255.1 Ferrimicrobium sp. UBA6820 | reverse complement strand
GCGAACCTTGCGGTCGCCCTCGCCGAACGGGGACTGCGCGTTGGCGTGCTCGACGCGGACATCTGGGGATTCTCGCTTTCGCGCCTCCTCGGCATCGAAGGTGACGTACGCGCGAGCGGCGGAAAGATGCAACCGCTCGAGAAGAGTTTCGCCCGGGGCAGTGTCAAGCTGCTCTCCATGGGTCTGCTCGCCGACGAGGACCAGGCCCTTCTCTGGCGCGGCCTCATCGTCCAAAAGGCCGTCGCCCAGTTCATCGAAGACGCCGACTGGTCCGGCATTGACTACCTGCTGATCGACACGCCACCGGGCACCGGGGACATCGCCATGACCCTCGCGCGACTGCTTCCCCAGATGGGTCAGCTCCTCGTCACCACCCCCGCCCACGCTGCCCAGCGCGTCGCCCAGCGCGCGGCCGACTTCGCACGTAAATCGAACATTCGCGTGCTGGGCGTCATCGAGAACATGAGCGGCGTGACCTGCGTCTGCGGACAACGACACGCCTTCTTCGGAGAAGGCGGGGGTCGCGAGCTCAGTGAAGAGCTCGGGGTACCACTACTCGCCGAAATCGAACTCGGGGTCGCCATTGGCGTCGGCGCCGACCTGGGCGAACCCGCCGTGGTACACGAGGGTCCCGACGGTCCCTTTCGCCAACTTGCCGAGCGCGTGTTCACCGATATCGCCCCGCCCGCGGGCGCACTCGGGTGCACCGCCAGGATGCTCGACTCGCTCGAACGCGCTCTTCACGTCTCGTCGTAGCCCTCGTCACCGGGCACGAGGATGACGATTGACCCATCGCGATCGACGATGCGTGGCTCGATCCTGGGGACGTCGACGAGTCCATTCGCGTAGTCGAGGACCTCTTGGGCCGTGTCGAAGCGGGCGACGATCTCGAGATTGCGAATCGTGGGCAGGATCATCTCGAGTTCGCCGCGCGCGTGCATCGCCAGAGCATCCACTGGCCGAATCCACCTCGAGGCGACCGTCTCGAGGTCGTCGTGACCGGCGACCTGGCCCACCGGGGAGAGAGTCACGAAGAACCTCGTGTCGTAGCGCCGTGGCGGCCCCACCGGCGTCACCCAATGCGCGAGGTAAGCAATATTGCGAAGATCTAGGTAGAGCCCCTCTCGCTGGAGCAATTCCACGAACCGCAAAGAACCGTCATTCACGAACGTCCGCTCGCGATTCAGTCGGTCCACCAAGGGTCGGTCGGCGATATCGACCTCGTGGCCCTGATCGTCACACGCGATCAGGATCCCACCTTCTTCGAAAAGTTCGCGAAGACACGCAACGTAGTAAGCGAGACCACCCATTTGCATCTTGAGGCGCGCCGAACACGACGCGTCGGTCATTCCGACGCTGAGTTGCTGGGCGACGTCACTCGCGTCGGCGGGGTCGACACCGCCCCCTGGGAACACGTACGCGCCGCCTACGAAATCGCTGTTGAGGTTACGACGCAACATAAGAATTTCGTAACCCTTTCTCCCTTCACGTAGCGTCAGGACGGTCGCGGCTGGTCGTGGAATCAAGATTTCGGCCATAACGCAAACTACCTAGGGATCGCTGACCTGAGTCGATGGCTACAGAACTTCTAGTAAGTTTGATATTCCAGAGACGCGAGGAGCACCGTGGCAAAGAAACCTGCACCGAAGAGGCCGCCTACGAGAGCATCGAACGGACGCCCCGCGGGCCTGTTCACCTGGCTCGCGGTGGGTCTCGTGGTACTCGTCGTCGCCGCGCTCGTCATCATCAAGGTCACGAGCGGATCGTCGCCCTCGACGGGCTCGTCCACGTTCCAGGCCACCGACTCGGCGACGTTCTCCGAACTCACGACCGTTCCCGCCTCAGTCTTTAACACCGTCGGCGTTTCCTCGCCGGTCGCACCGGTCACGCCGCCCCAGAGCATTTCGGGCCAACCCATGCTCAGCGCGAGTGTCAACGGCAAGACCCTTCCCGAGGTGTTCTACTTCGGTGCGGAGTATTGCCCGTTCTGCGCCGCCCAGCGCTGGCCCACCATCATCGCGCTCAGTCGATTCGGGACCTGGTCGGGTCTCGGGAACATGACCAGTTCGTCCTCGGATATTGACCCAAGCACGCCCACGTTCACGTTCGTGAGGGCCAAGTTCACTTCGCCCTACGTCGCCTTTAAGAGCATCGAGTTCGAGACGAACGTCTATGACTCGGCGACGAGTTCCTACACGAAGCTCCAGACTCCGACGAAGTCACAGTTGGCGCTGTTCGACAAGTACGACACGTCCAAGTTCATCAAGGGTCTGCCGTCGACGGACAACGGTTCCATTCCGTTCATGTCGATCGGCAACAAGTTCTTGATCTCGGGTGCCAGCTTTACTCCGGCGACCCTCGCCGGGCTCTCTCGAACGTCAATCGCCCAGGGCCTGACCACCACCACCAGTCCGATCACCGAGGCGATCCTCACCTCAGCGAACTACCTGACCGCGTCCATCTGTTCTCTCACCAATAACCAGCCGAGTACGGTCTGCACGTCGCCAGGCGTTATGGCGGCGAAGAAGGTCATGAAGATCTAGATGAGCCCAGGCATCGCTCCCGTCCCCCGCTGGGCGATCTATGCGACTTTTCTTCTGAGTTTGATCGGACTGGCCCTGTCCGTGTATCTCACGAACGCCCACTTCAACGGCACCCAAGACCTCTTCTGTTCGGACAGCGGAATCATCAACTGCGCCAAGGTCACGACGTCACCCCAATCGTATTTCCTCGGCATCCCCGTCGCGGTCTTAGGTCTTTGCGGGTACGTCGTGCTCTGCGTACTCAACTCTCCCTGGTGTTGGCGCGCGAGAAGCCGCTGGATTCACGACCTCCGACTCGCCGTCATCATCGCGTCGATGGCGTTCGTCCTCTGGCTCGTCGCAGCGGAACTCTTGATCATCAAGAACATCTGCCTCTACTGCACGGGCGTGCACATCGTGACGTTCTTGTTGCTGATTCTGATCGTTCAGTTTTATGGTCGTCGCTTGCCCGACTCTGAGGATTCCGGACAACCTAGGTCCTGAGCAACGCTCGACGTTCGAGTTCGTTGAGGCCGCCCCAGATGCCGTACGTTTCGTGACGCGAGAGCGACGCCTCGAGGCAGTCACCTCGCACGGGACAGTTGGCGCACAATCGCTTGGCGAGAAATTCGCGTTCGTGACGTTCTTCCTTGCGTTCAGAAACGTCAGGCGAAAAGAACAACGACCCTTCGCTGCCGCGACAGGCCGCGGCGTCCGACCAATCCACTGGAGCAATCGACATCCACTCTCCCCCGGCTCGACCTAAGACCGCAGGATAACCACTCGGCCCCCTGGAGGCAAGACGAATTTTTGACCAATTTCTGGTCGGGCCAGGCTTGCTACGCTAAAAACCGTGGCCACGGTACTGCTAGCGAGCGACCTCTGGTCGCTGCGTCACGAACTTCGCACGATGCTCGAAGGGCCCGACCTTTTTATTGAGGAAGTGGCGACCGGACACGAGGTCCGCGACCGAGTACAGCGCGGCGAAGTCGATCTGGTCATCGTCGACATGCAGATCGGCTCCATGGGCGGCATGGCCGTGTGTATGGACCTTCGACACGAAGAGTCCTACGGTGCTTCAGAGCCGGTCGCGGTCCTGATGCTGTTGGATCGACGTGCGGATGTCTTCCTCGCGCGCCGAAGCGGGGCCGAGGGTTTCGTAGTAAAGCCACTCGACCCGCAGCGTGTGCGCACCGCGGTCCGGGCGCTGCTACGCGGTGAGGAATACCAGGACGAGACCTATCGCCCTGCCACCGTTCGCGCCGCCATCGCTGAATGAGCGAACCAAAGTCTCCACCTTCGAACCTCGCGCGAATCCGCGCGCGATTCGCTGGGACTCCCGCGTCCAAGGTCGATTCGCCCGAAGCGGTCGCTATCAAGGCCCGTGTGGATCAATTGAGCGAGCTAGAACTCCGCGACGTCATGACCCCGCGCGTGGATGTCGTCTACCTCACGATTCCCGTGACGCCCGAGGCAATCGCCGAAGCGGTTCGTGACACCGGCCATTCGTGCTTTCCCGTCGTCGTGGGCGACCTTGACGAAGTGGAAGGCGTCCTCTTCGTCAACGACCTCTTTCGTTCGACCGCGGTCAAACGCGCCATCGGTGTTTCACTCCCCACAACCAACGAAATTGCCAGAAAGATCCGCCGTCCCCTGATGCTGCCAGAAACCCTTGACTTGCTCGATAGTTTGAAGGAGCTTCGCGAGCAGCGACGTACCTTCGCCCTCGTCCTCGACGAACACGGTGGTGTCGCCGGCGTCATTTCCATCCGCGACATCCTCGAGCAACTCGTCGGCGACCTCAGCGACGAGTTCGACGAGGATGAGGACCCGCCCATCGTTCGGATTCGCGAAGACCGTTGGCTCGTCGATGGCCAGACCCACGTGGACAAAGTTGAAGAGGAGTTGGGAATCACCATTCCTGAGGGTGAGTACGTGACGATCGCCGGTTTTGTGCTCGACCTCGCCGGCGAGATCCCGGCCGCCGGAACGGTCTACGCCTTCGGCGACTGGACCTTTCGCGCCCAATCCGTGGAGCGCCGACGCATCAGTGAGATCGTCATCGAGTATCACGCGCCCGAACCGGCTGAATCCGAGGAAGGCTGAACCTGTGTTTGACCAGTGCTTCGCCGAGTAGGATTATCGGGCTGCGAGGGAACTCGCTGCGGGCTGTAGCGCAGCTTGGTAGCGCGCTGCGTTCGGGACGCAGAGGTCCCGGGTTCAAATCCCGGCAGCCCGACCACCACGCTGTATTCGTGGCGATGCAGTGCAGGCCCCCATCGTCTAGCGGCCTAGGACACCACCCTTTCAAGGTGGCGG
>DKEO01000052.1:53847-75350 GCA_002452255.1 Ferrimicrobium sp. UBA6820 | reverse complement strand
GTCGAGGTGTGGCTGTCGCCGCAGATGATCGTCGTGCCAGGCAGCGTGAAGCCCTGCTCGGGGCCGATGACGTGAACGATGCCCTGCTCGCGCGAGTCGACGTCGTAGAGCTCGACGCCGAAGTCGGCGCAGTTCTGGCGCAGCGTGGCGATCTGCTTGGCAGCGATCTGATCAACGATGTGCAGGCGGCCCTCGATGGTGGTGGGCACGTTGTGATCGACGGTGGCGATGGTACGCAGGGGCTGGCGGACTTTTCGTCTGTTGGCGCGCAATCCGTCAAAAGCCTGCGGCGAGGTCACTTCGTGCACGAGATGCAGGTCGATATAGAGCACCGCGGGCGTGGCGGCGGTCTCCGGCACGACCTCATGCGCCTTCCAGATCTTCTCGAACAGCGTGCTCGGAGTCATCGCGCGCCCGTCAGGCCTTGGCGGCCTCGAGCCAGGGCATTCTCGCGCGGAGCTTCGCGCCGACTTTCTCGATGGAATGGTTGAGATCGATCTTCAGGAGCTTGGAGTACTTGTGCCGGCCGCGCTTGGTCTCGGAAATCCACTGCCGCGCGAACTTGCCCTCCTGAATCTCGGAGAGGATCTTCTTCATTTCCTTCTTGGTCGCCTTGTTCACCACGCGCGGGCCGCGCGTGAGGTCGCCGTACTTCGCGGTCTCGCTGATGAAGCGGTGCATTTTCGTGATGCCGCCCTCGTGCAGCAGATCCACGATCAGCTTGAGCTCGTGCAGGCACTCGTAGTAGGCGACGGCGGGTTGATAGCCGGCCTCGACCAGCGTCTCGTAGCCCTTGACGACGAGCTCCGTGGCGCCTCCGCAGAGCACGGCCTGTTCGCCGAAGAGGTCGGTCTCGGTCTCTTCGGTGAACGTCGTCTCGAGCACGCCCGCTCGCGTGGCACCGATGCCGTCGGCGTAGGCGAGGGCGATCTCGTGCGCGTGCCCGGTGGCGTCGTGGTGCACGGCGATCAGCGCTGGCACGCCGCCACCCTCGACGTAGGTGCGCCGTACGAGGTGGCCGGGGCCCTTGGGCGCGACCATCGCGACGTCGACGTCCGCGGGCGGGTTGATGAGGTTGAAGCGGATGTTAAAGCCGTGGGCGAACATGAGGCACTTGCCCGCACTGAGGTGCGGGGCGATGTCGGCGTCGTAGGTCTTCTTCTGCTCGGTGTCGGGCACGAGCACCATGATGACGTCAGCCTCGGCGCAGGCCTCGCCGATCGACAACACCCGAAGTCCCGCTTCTTCGGCCTTGTGCACCGAGGAGGACTCGGGTCGAAGACCCACGCGCACGTCGTAGCCACTGTCGTGCAGGTTGAGGGCGTGGGCGTGGCCCTGGGAACCGTAACCGAGGATCGCGATCTTCTTCTTCTTCAAAATCTCGGGATTGGCGTCGGCTTGGTAGTACATCGTGGTCATGGTGACTGTTCTTTCTTTGTGTGTTCGTTAGTAGGCGTGCGCCGTCTTGCCAAGTCTAGGTAATGCGACGCGACCGGTCCGGTGCAGTTCGACGTCCGAAAACCCCTCGAGGGCCTTTTCGAATTCGTCACAATTGCCCGGGGTCGCGGCGAGCATCACGGTGACCGATTTCGCGTCCACGTCGACGATGGCGGCGCCCGCCGAGGCGATGATGTCGAGCAACGACGTGCGATTGTCGACGTCGGTCTTGATCGTCGCGAGCAAAAGTTCGCGTTCGAGGGCGTCCTTAGGCGAGATGTCCGTGATCGCCACGACGTTGACCAACTTGTCCAACTGGCCCACGATCTGCTCGAGGGGTGCCGACTCGGCGTCGACCACGATCGTGACGCGCGAGAAACGCGCGTTGCTCTCCGCGGGGGCAACCGCGAGCGAGTAGATGTTGAAACCTCGCCGCGCGAAGAGTCCCGCGATGCGCGCGAGCACGCCGGCCTTGTTCTCCACGAGTACCGACAAGATGTGGTGGCGCACGGGCGTGTGGTCAATGACGCCCAGGTAGGGCTCTGGCGGGGTCACTTCGCGCCGCCGCGCTGGAGCGGGTGGACCTGGATATCGTCGTTGCTCGCTCCCGCGGCGACCATCGGGAACACCTTCTCCGAGGAGTCGGTGCGAAAATCGATCACGACGGGCACGTCGTTGATGGCGTTCGCCTCGTCGATGACCTCGTGCATCTGTTTCAAGTTGGTCGCGCGCAGTCCCACGCAGCCCATGGCTTCGGCCCACTTGACGTAGTCGGGCAAATCCGCCGAGAGATAGACCTCCGAGTAGCGCTCTTCGTAGAACATCTCCTGCCACTGGCGCACCATGCCGAGATAGGCGTTGTTGAGGATCGCCACCTTGATGGGAATGCCCTCGGAGCGCGCGGTCACCAGTTCCTGCGCGGTCATCTGGAAGCAGCCGTCGCCGTCGATGCACCAGACCGTGCGATCGGGTCGCCCAACCTTGGCGCCGATCGCGGCGGGTACCCCGAAGCCCATGGTGCCCGCGCCACCCGAGTTAATCCAGGTGCCCGGCTCTTCGAACTTCCAGTACTGCGATGCCCACATCTGGTGCTGGCCCACACCGGCCGAGACGATGGTGCCNNTGCCACGAGCGGATCTCCTTCCACCAGACGTCCAAGTTGTGCGGGGTCGCCGACCCGGCGTCCCAGGCGCGAAGCACCGGCGCGACGTTGGACTGGATCGCGACGTCAGCGAAGCGGACCTTGTTGAACTCGGCGCGATCGATATCGACGTGGATCACTTTGGCGTGGGGCGCGAAGGCCGGAATCTTGCCGGTAACCCGGTCGTCGAAGCGCGCGCCGAGCGAGATCAACAGGTCGCACTTTTGGATCGCGGTCACGGCGCTGTACATGCCGTGCATGCCCGGCATGCCCAGGTGCTGTTCGTGTGAGTCGGGAAACGCGCCTCGGGCCATCAAGGTCGTGACGACGGGCATCTTGGTGCGTTCGGCGAAGGCGAGGAGTTCCTTGGAAGCCCGTGACTTGAGCGTGCCGCCACCCACGTAGAGCACGGGGCGTTCGGACGCGTTGATGAGCGCGATGGCCCGCTCGACGGCCTCGTGGTCCAGAGCGACCTCGGGCCGGTAGCCGGGCAGGTCGTACTCGTCGACCGTCGTCGGGTACCACCAGTCCATGGTCGACTGGGTGATGTCCTTGGGCACGTCGATCAGCACCGGACCGGGCCGCCCGGTCGTGGCGAGGTGGAACGCCGCCGCCACCGCGCGCGGGATCTCCTGGGCGGACTTGACGAGGAAGTTGTGCTTGGTGATGCCCATCGTGATGCCCGTGATGTCGCACTCTTGAAAGGCGTCGGTACCAATCGCGGCCGAGGCGACCTGTCCGGTCACCACCACCAACGGCGTCGAGTCCATGTGGGCGTTGCCGATAGGCGTGACGATGTTCGTGGCGCCCGGTCCGCTCGTGACCATGGCGACGCCCGGACGACCCGTGGCGAGGGCGTACCCCTCGGCCATGTGACCCGCGCCCTGCTCGTGGCGCACCAGGATGTGGCGGATGCTCGAGTCGATCAACGGGTCATAGACCGGCAGGATGGCCCCGCCGGGCAGGCCGAAGATGGTGTCGACACCTTGCTGTTCGAGGCTCTTGATGAGGGCCTGCGCTCCTGAAAGTTGCACGATGATCCTTTGATTGGGAATGAAAAAAGGCCTCCCTTACTGGGGAGGCCTCCGGTGTACGTCTGTGCGTGACTACCGGCGCCAGGCGCCTACTACCACGGAAAGAGCAATGTTCTGGGTCGTCACCCCCCTATCTAAGCACACCCGGTGGTCAGTCGGCAAGCCTGAGCGACTAGCGACGAGCCTGCAACTCGGCGATCACGGCTTTGCCGTTCGCCTGACCCTTGGTGAGCTTCATCACCTGACCGATGAAGAACTGGGCCAACTTCTCGTCGCCCTCGCGATAACGCGACCATTCGTCGGGGTGTTCGTCGATCAACGACGCCACGGTCGCCCCCAACGAATCCGAGGACAATTGTTCGAAACCCAAGGTCGCCGCGATCCGCGCGGGGTCGCCGCCGTGGGCGAGCAACTCGCCCAGCACCGTCTTGGCCTGCGTCGCCGAGAGTGCCTGGGCCTGTTCGAGCAGCACGGTCGACGTGAACGCCGCCAGGCTCAGATTCGCCAGTCCCTCGATGCCGGCCGCCAGTTCGTTCGCGGCGCGCGCGAGTGCCAGCGCCGCCTGCGCGCCACCACCGACCGCCGCGTGCACGTACTCCTCGAGTCCGAGGTCAACGACGACGGTCACGGCGTCGAGTTGCGCCTCACTGGGTGCAACGAGCAACGCCACCAATGCGGCGCGGCGTTGGGCGGGCATCGCGGGTAGTGCGTCGCGCACGCGGTGCTGCCACTGCTCGCTGGGCGCCAGGTCGACGAGGTCGGGTTCGCGAAAGTACCGGTAGTCCTCGGCCTCTTCCTTGGTTCGCATGGTCGAGGTCTCACCGAGGACCTCGTCCCAGTGGCGCGTCTCCTGGCGGACGGTGCCGCCCTCTTCGATCAACTCAATCTGGCGCAATGCCTCGAAGTCGATCGCGCGCTGCAGACTGCGCAGCGAGTTCAAGTTCTTGATCTCACAGCGAGTGCCAAAGGGCGCGCCGGGCCGTCGCACCGAGACGTTGGCGTCAATGCGCATCGATCCTTCTTCCATGCGTCCGTCCGAAGCGCCGGTCGCGATCAGAATGCCGCGCAGCTCGGAGGCGTAGGCGCGCGCTTGGGCCGAAGAACGGATGTCGGGACCCGAGACGATCTCGACGAGCGGTACACCTGAGCGGTTGTAGTCCACGAGCGAACGCTCCGCGCCGTGAATGCGTCCGGTGCCGCCGAGGTGGGTGGACTTGCCGGTGTCCTCTTCCATGTGCGCGCGCTCGATGCTCACGCGACTCGCGTCGGGCAGGTCGAGGTAGCCACCCTTGTTGATGGGCAGGTCGTACTGGCTGATCTGGAAGTCCTTGGGCATGTCGGGATAGAAGTAGTTCTTGCGGTGGAACGTCGAGGGCGCGATCGTGCAATGCAACGCGATGCCAATGGCCATGGCCAACTCGACCGCCCGCTCGTTCAAGACGGGCAGCGAACCGGGCAAGCCCAGGCACACCGGGCAGACGTTGGTGTTCGGCTCGGAGCCGAAGTGGTTCGCGCAACCGCAGAACATCTTGGTCGCCGTCTGGAGCTCGGTATGGACCTCCAGTCCGACGACCATCTCCCAGGCACCCGGCAGCGGCGTCATCGTCCCTGCGCGATCTCGAGCACGCGCGCGGCGGCGAATAACTCGGCCTCGCTGCGACCCGGTCCGAGCAACTGGACACCGACGGGCAGTCCGTGCTCGCCCACGCCAAAGGGCACGGACAAGGCCGCCTCGCCCGCGAGGTTGGTGGGGATCGTGAAGATATCCGACAGGTACATCGCCATTGGGTCGCTGATCTTGGAACCCAGTTCGAAGGCCACCGACGGGGTCGTCGCGCCGAGCAACAGGTCCACCTGGGCGTAGGCGCGGGCGAAGGCCTCAATCATCATCGTGCGGACCTTCAGCGCTTGACCGTAGTAGGCGTCGTAGTAACCGGCCGAGAGCGCGTAGGTGCCGAGCATGATGCGCCGCTTGACCTCGTCACCGAATCCCGCGGTTCGCGTCGCCTCGTTCATCGCGGTGACGTCCACGCCCTCCACGCGCAGCCCGTAGCGCACGCCGTCGTAGCGAGCGAGGTTGCTCGACGCTTCGGCGGGCGCGAGGACGTAGTACGCGCTCAGCCCCAGTCGGAACTCGGGGATTGACAGTTCGACGACGGTGGCCCCCGCGTCGCGCAGGGCCTGGGCGGCGGCGTCGACCGAGGCAACGACGTCCTCGTCGGCGCCGTCGACGAGGTCGCGAACCAATCCAACCCGCTTGCCCGACACACCGTCGTTCACGTGAGCCACCAACGTCGGCGACGGCTCGGGCAGCGACGTCGAGTCGAGGGGGTCGTGACCCGCGATGACCTCGAGCAGCATCGCGGCGTCGGTGACGTTCTTCGCGAATGGTCCGATCTGGTCGAGCGAGCTCGCGAAGGCGATCAGACCGTAGCGCGAGACCAAACCGTAGGAGGGTTTCACGCCGATAAGCCCGCACAGGGCGGCGGGTTGACGGATCGAGCCACCGGTGTCGCTGCCCAGTGAAATCGGCGTCATGTCCGCCGCGACCGCAGCCGCGGAGCCCCCCGAGGAACCGCCGGGCACGCGAGAGGGGTCGAGTGGATTGCGCGTGGGTCCAAAGGCCGAGTTCTCGGTCGACGATCCCATGGCGAACTCGTCGAGGTTGGTCTTTCCTACCGGCACCGCTCCCGCGGCGAGGAGACGGTCGACCACGGTCGCGTTGTAGGGCGGTCGCCAGCCCTCGAGGATGCGCGACGAACACGTCGTAGGAATACCGCGCGTGCAGAGGTTGTCCTTGAGCGCGATGGGCACGCCCGCGAGTGGACCCGCGTCCTCGCCGCGCGAGATCGCGTCGTCCACAGCTTGCGCCTGACGACGGGCGCCCTCCTCGTCGACGTAGAGAAACACGTTGAGCTCGTCGTTGCGGGCCTTTATCGCCCCGAGCGCGGTCTCGAGTTCCTCGGTCGCCGTCGTGATGCCGCTTCGCACGTCGTGAACGGTCTGCTCGGCGGTCTTCACGGCGCCTCTCCCATGATGCGCGGCACCGCGAAGCGTCCGTCCTGGGCGTCGGGGGCCATCGCGAGCACCTCGTCGCGGTCCAGGCTCGGACGCACGACGTCGTCACGCACGACGTTGACGAGCCCAAAGGGGTGCGAGGTCGCCACGACGTTCTCCAAGTCGAGCGAGCTCATGTCGTTGGCGTGCTCGAGAACTTGGCCGAGTTGCTCGGTGAACCGGTCCAGTTCGGCGTCGCTCAGATTCAGTCGAGCCAACTTCGCGACGTGCGCGACGTCCTCGCGACGCAACACCGAGCTCATGACTTCAAGAAAGTGTGCAGGAAGTCGACCGTGCTCGATTCGACGATCTCTTGGTCATTGTCGATGGTCGCTACGTGATAGGAATTCTCGAGCCACACCCGCTCGACGGGACCAGATGACATCGCCACAATCTCGTCACCGTTGTCCGAGGTCACGACGTGGTCCTCGCGACTCGAGAGCACAAGGCTCGGCGCGGTGATCTTTGCGAGGTCGTGGTGCACCTCGATCAAGCCTTCAAAGAGGCTCAGCACGCAACGAAGCGGCGTCGCCGAATAGGAGGCCTCGACACTGCCCTCCTTCTTGATGTCCGAGCCAATGGACTCCATGGATTCCATGCCCGAATCAATCAGCGCCTGGAGGCCTTCGACGAGCTCGTCGCCGGGCTTCATCACGACTGGATTGATGAACACGAGCGCGGCGACGTCGCGCCGTTCGCCCACGTAGGCCGTCAGTCCCCCACCCATGGAAAGACCAACGACGGCGACGCGACGGCAGCGCTGCTCGAGCTCGTCGAAGGCCTCGAGCGCGGCTCCGGACCAGTCCGACCAGGACGTGGTCATCATGTCCTCGACTGAGGTGCCGTGTCCGGGCAGGCGAGGCAGCTCGACGCTGAAGCCTTGGGCGGCGATTCGCTCGGCGAGTGAACGCATCGAACTCGGATTGCCAGTAAAACCGTGCAGGACCAGGACCCCGAAGGAACCGTTGGTGGCCGAATAGGGCTCGCAGCCCGGCATAATCGCTGTGGTCATAGGGGGCAAGCCTATCGGTCGTCCAGCACCCGTCGTCGAGCGTGCTCGCGGGGTATCGAGCGCATGAAGGTCGCCGCGATAAGTCCGAGCGCTGCGACGCCCGAGCCGATGAGAAACGGCAGGTGAAAAGTCGCGAGCAACGCGGGTCCCGGTTTGGCGTTGAGCAGTCCCCGACGTCGCACGAGGGCCTGTTGCACGGTCTCGAGCACCTGGATGCCCGCGACCTCACCCACCTGCATGGCGAGCAGCTGCGCGGCGGACATGACCCCGAACTCGCTGGTCTTCACCTCGTTGGCCATGACCGAACTCGACGAGGGCATCGCGGTGCCCATGCCCAGCCCCGACAGCGCCAGCGCGATCGCGACGAACCAGGCGCCACTGCTCGGATGCAGCAACGCGAACATCGCGAGCGATCCCATGAGGAACGTCGCGCCCGCGACCGCGCTCACGCGTTCACCAATACGCACCGCGGCGTAGCCCGCAATGGGAGAGCACAGTGCGAACGTGAGGGGTCGGGCGATAGCGAGCGCGCCGACGTGAGGAATGGAGTAGCCGTAGCCCTTCTCCATGAGCAGGGGGAACAAGAAGAAGGCGCCGAAGTAGGCGAAGTTCGCCGTCGCCCGCAGCACCATGGGCATTACGAAGTTCCGTCGTCGAAAATAATGGGCGGGAATGAGCGGATTCGGTGCGTGTCGGATACGGTGCACGAATACCGCGGTCAAGACCACCGACCCGATGAACAGCGCCAAAGTCCAGTAGTTGGTCCACCCGATCGAGGGTCCGACGGACAGTCCCAGCATGAGCGCCGTCACCGCGAGCGAGAGCGACCAACTGCCGATCCAGTCCATCCTCTTGAACTCGGCGCGCGCCTCGGCCTTCTTCGCGGCCTCTTCGTGGTCGAGGCCGCGACGACGCGGTAGCAGGATCGCCACCACGGCGAAGGCCAGCACGATCAGCACCAGTTGGAACCAGAACAATGCGCGCCACCCGAAGGCTGCGATGATCGGCGATCCCAAGGAGACGCCGATCACCGGCCCACCCGCGCCTACGAGCGACCACCAGCCCATGGCCTTGACCCGGTCTTGGGGACTGAAGACCAAGTTGATCAACGCGCCCGACGCCGTGCCGGTCGCCGCGCCCTGGACGCCGTCGAGCGTGCGCGCGAACAACAGCATGTCGACGTTGTGCGACAGGGCCGTGAGGATCGCCGACACCATCGCGCCGGCCAGACCGAAGAGATACAGGCGCCGGTGACCGAAGATGTCCCCGGTCTTGCCGAGTATCGGGGCCGCCAGCCCGTAGGCGAGCAATGGTCCGACCATGGTCCAGGTGAGCACCGTGACGCTCGTGTGAAACTGTGACGCGACCGTGGGCAGGGCGACAATGAACACGGTGAAGGTGAAGTTGAGCGCGAACAGACCCGCGAGCAACGACCACAGGACCCACCATTCATAACGACTCGAACCTTCCGCGCGCGCTTGCACGCGCGCGCGCAACAGCAACATCCAGTTGAGGTCGCTGCCCGCCTCGCTGCCTAGGGTGCCAAAGGCCGCGCTCGCCGGGTCGCTACGGGCGTTGAGCAGACCGTCCGGATCGTCACGGTCGAGGTGCGCCGGCGGGCGCGAGTCGCTCACGTGAGCAGCGTTGGCAGTTGTCGAGCGAGTTCGGCGACCTCCCAGCGATCGTGCTTCTCGAGAGTCTCGGTCATGGTCCAGTTCTGGAACTTGCGCACCGTGCCACCTTGGACGAAGAACACCTGGCCGTTCGCCTCGCAGTCCTCCATCGCCAGGGTCGCCACCAACGGTGAGATGTTGGCGGGGTCCCAGACGTCAAAGACCGCGGCGTCGGTGGGCTTGACGACGTAATCCGACAGTCCCGGCGTGGATTCGGTCATTCTCGTGCGTGCGGCGGGCGCGATCGCGTTGGCGCGCACGCCGTAGCGCGCGAGCTCTTCGGCGATGATGACCGTGAAGGCGGCGATACCGGCCTTCGCCGCGCCGTAGTTGGACTGACCGACGTTGCCGAGCAGACCCGACGTCGAGGAAGTATTGATAATCGACGCCTTGACGGGGTGGCCCGACTTGGCCCGTTCGCGCCAGTACGTGGCGGCGTGGCGGGTGGGCACGAAGTGGCCCTTCAGGTGCACGTTGATCACCGAATCCCAGTCTTCCTCGCTCAAGTTCACGAGCACGCGGTCGCGCAAGATGCCGGCGTTGTTCACCAGCACGTGCAATTCACCAAAGGAGTCGAGCGCCGTCTTGATCAGTCGCTCACCACCCTCCCAGGTCGCGATGTTGTCGTGGTTGGCGACCGCTTCGCCGCCCATGTCCTTGATCTCAGCGACTACTTCTTGCGCGGGCGAGGCCGCCGCGGACGAACCGTCAAGGCCTCCCCCGAGGTCGTTCACCACAACCTTGGCACCCTCGGCCGCAAAGAGCAGGGCGTGCTCTCGGCCTATCCCTCGTCCCGCGCCGGTGATGATCGCGACGCGACCGTCAAGTGCACCCATGGTGTCCCCCTCAATAGTGATGTCTCGATTGTAATGACGATTTAGAGACTTACTTGAGGACGCCGTGACGCCAGAACGAAGGTGGTCTGGCGTGCGCGTGGTAGTGATCGGGAATATTGCGCATGTGGTCGTCGACCTTCCAATTGCCTACGCCGAATTCCTGATCCGCCACCGAGCCCAGCTTCTCGAGCAGGCGCGTTTTCACTTCGGGCGGGGGTGCGACGTCGTGCTCGCGCCAGACCACCATCGGCACGACGCAAATCTCACAGTCGGCTATCCAGCAGACGTCGTCCTCGAAGTAGCGCGTGGTGATCACCGCAGCCTCGCAAAGCTCGCAGCTCATTCTTGGACATTCAGCGTCACCGTCGCGTGCCACTTGACCATCGTGCCCGCCGTGGGCACCTCAGAGACGACTGACTTCCACGCGGGCGAATCCGCCCCTGGGCCCTGCGTGACGTAGTAGAGCTCGGCTTTTTGCATCGCCGCGATCACCTCGGCCTGGTTGAAACCCACGACGTTGGGCATCGCTCGCAGGCCTTCGCCCGCCAAGGTCGTCGTCGTGGTGGAGGTAGTGGTGCCGTTAGGGGCCAGTGTGGTCGTGGTCGTGGTCGCCGTGCTCGGACCGCTGCTCAACGCGAGCACCACCGTCGAACCCTTCGGCACCGAGACGGGGTTGCGCGACGCGTGATAGAGCACGGCGGCGACGGCGCCCGCGGGCACGGTGGCGCTGGCTTCGGTCTCCGAACTAGGGCACTGCGCCGCGATCTGGGCGAGCTTCAGTTTGGCGGTGTCGGCGGCGCAGCTGTGACCGAGTAGTCCCGTCGGCAGGGTGACGAGCGTCGGTCCGCTCGAGATCGTGACCGTGATGTCCAGGCCGGCTTTGGACTTGGTACCCGCCGCGGGCGTCTGGGTCACGATGTCGTTGGCGGGAACCGTCTGGGAGATCGCGTGCTGATTGACCGTGAGCGTGAAGCCGTCACCCTTTAGAAGTTGGGACGCCTGGGTGACCGTGAGGTTGGTGAGGTTCGGCACGACGTGGTCCTGGTTCAACAACCCGAGTTTCCACACCGCACCCGCGCCTACGGCGACAATCACGATGAGAGCGGCCGCGACGAGGTAGCCGAGTCGACGAGGTCGCGTCACGCGACCGGGCGGTAACGGTTCGTAGCCGTAAGGCGCCGTGCGACGCGGCGGACCTTGGGAGGGTGGCGCACCTTCGTCGGACTCGTCGAAGCGCGGTGCGCGCGTGCGAACCGGCGACGGGGTCAGCGGATGGGGCGCGGTACCGGCGTGCAAAGGCCGTGTGGTGCCGGCGACCTGATCGGGCGACGGTGGGCGAAAGCCGATTGATGTGCGCGGTTCGGTGGGTGTGAACTGCGCCAGGATCGGCACCTCGCCGTGTTGATTACGCAGCGTGAGTGGCGCGGAGTCGACGACCGCCGCGCCAAGTCGATTGGAGAACTGTTCGGCGTTGAGACGGAGCCGCGGATCGGACACCGCCGCTTGGGCGAGCAGCATGTCCAGCGTGCCCAACTCCACGCGCACCGGCAAGGGCGAATTCACCCGTGCGCGCAAGACCGCGTCGACGCTCAGGCCGTCAAAGGCCGAGGTCCCCGTTGCCGCTTCGAACAGGATCAGTGCGAGCGAGTAGACGTCCGACTCGGGTCCCGCGGGCTCACCCAGGGCCTGCTCGGGACTCAGGTAGCGCACGTCGTCGAGCGAGAGCCGATCACGGTAAGCGTCGCCCAGCCCGGCGAGGGCGATATCGCTCACGCGTACCCGTCCCTCGTCGTCGAAGAGCAGCTTGTCCGGTGAGAGGTCGGCGTGTACGAAGCCGTTCGCGTGCACGTAACTCAGCGCGCTCGCCACGTCACGGCCGAGACGGGCCACGTCGTCCACGCCAAGGACTCGCCCGGTCGCAAGAATGTCCTCCAAGGAGCCACCGTCAAGGTATTCGGTGATCATGAAGATGGCGCCCGACTCTTGGCCGCCGTCAAACACGCGCGCCAGGTGAGGGTGACTCAAGGTGGCGGCGCGTACAATCCGGTCGCGAAAGGCCCGGCGTACTCCTTCGTGCGCGGCGAGCGACGGCAAGAGGACCTTGACGATGACCTGTCGGTGCAGCGAGAGGTCTTCGGCGAGATAGACCTCCGCGGTAGCTCCGACACCCAGCTGTTCGAGGATGCGATAGCGACCCGCGAGGTCGTGGCCATTGACGAAAGTAGGAAACACCATGCACTAACAACCCTAGTAAGGAAGGACTAGGTCAGGGTGGTGGTCCAGGTGCCAGTTCGCAACAATTCGTCAAAGCCAGTCGCGGGGATCATCGCGACCCCGAGTTCGGTCGCCTTGGTGAGCTTGGACGCGCCGGGGGCATCGCCCACGACCACGCAGTAGGTCTTCTTGGACACCGAACCCGGCGAGGTGCCTCCGCGCGCCTTAATCGCTTCTTCGGCCTCGTCGCGTGAATAACCCTCCACCGCGCCCGTCACCACCACCGCACGACCCGCCAAAGTCTGTTCGAGGATCGCACCCACGGGTTCGACCAAAGTCAGACCGAGCGAGGAAAGTCGAGCCATGCGCTCCTGGTTCTCTGGTTCGCGACAGTACTCGTAGACCGACGCGGCAATCACCGGACCCACGCCGTCGATGCTCTCGAGAACCTCGAGCGGCGCTTCGGCGAGGGCCCGGTAGTGCTGAAACGTGGCCGCGAGCTCGCGGGCGGCGACCGGACCCACGTGACGAATACCGAGGCCCACCAACACGCGACTGAGCGACGCGACCTTGGCGCCCGAGATCGCCGCGATCAGTGACGAGCCCGACAGCTCTCCCATGCCTTCGAGTGACGATAGGTCATCGACGCGCAGCGTGAAGAGGTCGGCGACATCACTGATGAGGCCCTCGGCGAGCAGCTGGGCAACGCGACTCTCCCCGAGGCCTTCGATGTCGAGGGCGCCCCGAGAAGCGAAATGCACGATCTGTTGGAGTAGTTGTGCGGGACACGACGGGTTCACGCAATAGGTGTCGCTCTCCTCGCCCACGCGAACGAGCGGCGCCCCGCACTCGGGGCACGTCGCGGGAAACTTCCACGCGGACTTTCGGCGCCGGCCAGGTTCGCGCACTGCGCCCACCACCTCGGGGATGACGTCGCCCGCCTTTCGCACGATCACGAGGTCACCGGGACGCACGTCCTTCTCGGCGACCTGGTCCTCGTTGTGCAAGGTCGCCATCGACACGCGCGAACCCGCCACCACCACCGGTTCAAGCACCGCGTAGGGCGTGGCTCGACCCGTGCGACCGATCGAGACCTCAATGGCGAGCAAGCGAGTCGAGCGCTCCTCGGGGGGCAATTTGCGCGCGATCGCCCAGCGCGGCGCGCGGCTCGTGAAGCCCAGCGTCGCGCGTTGGGTGAGGTCGTTCAACTTGATCACCACACCGTCGATCTCGTAGGTCAAGTTATGACGATGCTCTTCGAACCAGTCGCTGCGCTCGACCATGGCCTCGTCGCCGGCGACGACGACGGTCTCGTGCGCGGTGAGAAAACCCCAGCGTGCCAATTGCGCAATGGTCTCGAAGTACGAACCGAAGGTGAGTGAACCATCGAGGTCGACGAGTTGATAGCCGAGAAACGAGAGCGGACGGGAACGCGACACGGCGGGGTCCTTCTGACGAAGGCTGCCCGCGGCGGCGTTGCGGGGATTGGCGAACTCCTTGGCGCCGAGCTCGCGCTGTCGCTCGTTGAGCGCGAGAAAGTCCGCCTTGGCGATGAAGACCTCCCCTCGAACCTCCACTCGTCCACGATGTCCGTTGCGCAGTTGCTGGGGCAGGTCTTTGATGGTGCGCACGTTCTCGGTGACGTCCTCACCGACTCGGCCGTCGCCCCGGGTCGCGCCTTGGACCAGCGCGCCGTCGACGTAGGTGATCGACAGCGCGAGACCGTCGATCTTGGGTTCGACCGCGAACTCGAGCGTCGACGCGGGCACGCCCAGTCCCTTGGCAGCTCGTTGGGCCCACGCGGCCAGTTCGCGTACGTCAAAGACGTTGTCCAGGCTGAGCATCGGTTCGGCGTGGGTCACCTCGCTGAACACCGTCGTCGAGCCCGTGCCGACCTTTTGGGTCACCGACTCGTCANNGGCGCGTCGAGGGCGTAGTAGGCCTCGTTGTGGCGCGCGATCTGTTCGCGCAAGGCTTCGACGCGCTCGCGCGCCGAACTCACGGCTGAGCGACGATCGCCGCGCCCACGACGATCGATGGTTCGTCGACCCGGTACATCACGACCGTCTGACCCGGCGCCACCGGACGAGCGGGTTCGAGCAGGTGTAGCGCCCACGCCGGTTCGCGCACGACGGTGGCGAGCGTGACGCGACCGTGCGCACTCCACTGCACGAGGACCTCGTCGCCGCTCGTTGGTTCCCCGTGCGTGAAGCTGAGCGACGACTCGACGAGGTTGAGACTCGTAATCTGCACGTCCTCGAGTCGTCCCACCTCGACGCGACCTTGGGCGACGTCGACGTGGGCGACGTAGCGCTTTTCGCCGTCGCGATCGGGCAGCACCCCGCGGCGCTGGCCGACGGTCATGAGTTCGGCGGCGTCGGTCTCGCCGATCACTTCGCCCGTCGCGCGATCGACGATCTTGGCTGGGGTGAGCGCCACGCGTTGGCGCAGGAACACTTCTCGTCCCTTGGACGCTTCGATGAAGCACACGTCCTGGCTGTCGGGCTTGTCCCAGGTACGAAGACCGAGCCGCTCGGCGTGCTCACGCACCTCGCTCTTGTTCATGGCCCCGATGGGCAAGAGCAACGAAGCGAGTTGTTCCTCGTGCAGGTAGCCGAGCACGTAACTTTGGTCCTTGTGCTCGTCGGCCCCTCGTGCGAGTTCGTGCTCGCCATCGCGCTCGAGAACCTGAGCGTGGTGACCGGTCGCCACAGCGTCAAAGCCCAATCGCCGAGCACGGTCGAAGAGCACGTCGAACTTGATATGGCGATTGCACTCGATGCAAGGATTCGGTGACGTACCTTGCACGTGGGCGCGTACGAAGGGCTCGACCACGTGATGGTTGAACTCGTCGGTGTAGTTAAAGACGTGGTGATCGATGCCGAGCGTCTGAGCGACTCGTCGCGCGTCGTCCACGTCGGCGACCGAACAGCAACCCGAATCCGAGACCCCGCCCCAGAGCTTGAGCGTCGCACCCACGACCTCGTGGCCCTGCTCGAGCAAGAGACCCGCCGCAACCGACGAATCAACTCCTCCACTCATGGCGACCAGGACCTTCACTGTTCCATTCTGCCAGTTGTCGGTTACTTCTCAACCTCGCCGTGCAACCGATAGACCACCGACGAGAGAATGGCGATGAGACGGTCAACCTCGTCCTCGGTGGTTTCAGGACCCATGGAGAGCCGCAGCGATCCCCGGGCCCGTTCGGGCGCGACTCCCATCGCCTCTAAGACGTGGCTGGAAATCGCCGCCCCGCTCGAACAACTCGACGCCGCCGAAGCGCACACGCCCGCTTGATCGAGCAAGAAGAGGACCTCATCGCTCGCCAGTCCCGCGAACGTCACGTGCGCGGTCCCGGGGACCTTACGCGCGGCCGGGGCCGTGACGGTACAACCCGGCAGGAAACTCAGTGCCGCGCACAACTTGTGCTGGAAGTCGATGACCCGGTCGTTCACTTCGACCAGTTCCTTCTGAGTCAGGCGTACCGCGGCGGCGAGCCCGACGCACGCCGCTACGTCGACCGTGCCACCGCGACGTCCTCGCTCCTGGCCGCCACCGGGGACCAAACCAACCAGGGGGACCTCACGGCGCATGACCAACGCACCCGCGTTGACGGGACCGCCAATCTTGTGCGCGCAGATCGACACCAGGTCCGTCGTCGAGGTCACGGTGGGCAGATAGAGCCACGGGGCCGCGGCGACGGCGTCGGTGTGCGTGGTCACACCACCGGGAACGTGGCCCATGGCCATCGAACTCACGCCGTCGAGGGGCTGACACACGCCGGTTTCGTTGTTGACCGTCATGACACTCACGACGGCGACGTCACGATCGAGCGCTTCACGCAACGACTCCAGGTCCACGACGCCATCGGCGTCCACGTCGACGAGACGATGTTCCACGTTCTCATACTGTTGGGCGACGAACTGCGCAGCGTCGAGGACCGAGTCGTGTTCGACGCGCGACGTGACGACCACGCTCTTGTCGTGCGTCGCTCGATGCGCCAACGTCGTGCCCACGATGGCGAGGTGACATGACTCGGTACCACCGCCCGTGAAGATCACGCCACCCGGTTTGGCGCCTACGAACTCGGCCACTTCGTCGCGAGCTTCTTCGACGGCCCGACGAGCCTCGCGCGAGGCGCGGTGAGAACCCGAAGGGTTGCCCACGACACCGTGCTGCCAGCGTTGCATCGCGTCGGTTACCTCGTCGCGGCGCGGGGCCGAAGCGGCGTGATCGAAGTAGAGCTGTTCGGTCATGCCACGTAGAAGGTCTTGGCGTTGGTGAACTCACGCAGTCCGCTCACGGAAAGTTCACGCCCGAAGCCCGAGTTCTTCGTCCCGCCAAAGGGCAGCTCGGGCACCGAAGCGACGATGGCGTTGGCGAAGACCATGCCCACGTCGAGGCGTTCAATGACGGCATCGATCTCGCGGGCGTCGCTCGCCCAGATCGAACCGGACAGTCCCCACGGCGTGGCGTTCGCGAGATCGATCGCCTGATCGAGGTCACGGGCCACTTGTACGACAGCGACGGGCCCGAACAACTCCTCGCGAGCTGCGCGAGCATCAGCGGGCACGTCGGTGAGAACCGTGGCGGGAAAGAAGAAGCCACGCCCCTCGAGCGCCGCGCCGCCCGCGCGAACCACGGCGCCTTGGGCGATCGAGGACGCCACTTGGGCGCTGAGCAAGTCGAGTTGCGCTCGGCTCACCAGAGGTCCGAGGACCGTGGCGGGGTCCATGGGATCGCCGGTCGTGACCTGGGCCATTTCCTCGCTGAAACGCTCGATGAACTCCTCGCTGCGTTCGGCCACGACGATGAACCGCTTCGCCGCGATACAGGCCTGCCCGTTGTTCTGGATTCGCGCGGTCACCGCGTGAGCGACCGTGCGGTCCATCACCGCCGACGAGCCGACGATGAACGGGTCCGATCCACCGAGCTCGAGGACACACTTCTTCAGGTTGCGTCCGGCGAGTTCGGCGACGGCGCGCCCGGCGCGCTCGGAGCCCGTGAGCGTCACGCCTCGAACGCGCGAATCGGCGATGATCGCGGGAAGTTGATCGACCTCGACGAAGAGGTTGGTGACGACGCCCTTGGCGAATCCCGCGCGCACGAAGAGGTCTTCGACATAGAGCGCACAACTCGGCACGTTGGGCGCGTGCTTGACTAACACCACGTTGCCCGCCATCAGGCTCGGCACCGCGAAACGCACCACCTGCCAGAGCGGGAAGTTCCAGGGCATGATCGCCAGAATCGGTCCGGTCGGTTCGTAGCGAACACCACTGAACGAGGCCGTCGACGGGATGATCTCGTCTTCGAGCATCGACGGCGCGTGCTGGGCGTAGTAGCGCATCGTCAGGGCGCATTTGGCGGCCTCACCCTTGGCGGCGGCGAAGGTCTTTCCCATCTCGCTGGTCATCAGCTCGGCGACGACGGGGATCTCGCTTTCGAGCAGTTCGGCGGCGCGGTTCATCAATTCGGCACGGTCCTTCACCTCGACGTCGCGCCACCTTTGATACGCCGCGTGCGCGCGAGCGAGCGCGTCTTCGACGCCCTGCGCGTCCAGACCTTCGTACTGGGCGACCACCCGTTCGCTGAAGGGGTTGATCGAAGTGAACGGCATCCTTCTAGTCTGCCAGCAATTGCGCAGCGCTCGAAGGGACTGCCCCGATCTCACGCCAGTAATGGGGGTGCGCGAGCGTCACGACTGCCAGCACCAGGGCGAGCGAACCCGCCGCGACCAAGGTCACGGGTCGCACGCCCCAGGTCCTCGCGAAGGCCGACTGGATGAGCGCACCCACGGGATAGAAGATCGACAACGACAACGTGTACAACGCAAGGATGCGCGTGCGCTCGTTTCGTGGCGCGTGCAATTGCACCGACGTGTTGAGTCCCGTCAACGAACCGACGTAGGCGCCCCCCAGTACGCCCAGGGCGAGGGCGGACAACACGAGATCAGGCGCAAGGCCGTAGAGCACGAGGGCGACGGTCATCGTCGCCAGTGAGCTTCGCAGCACGAACAACCGCGAGGTCCGTTGCGCCACGCCCGGCAGCGTCAGGGCGCCCGCCACCGCCCCCACCCCCTGGGCGGTCACGAGCCAGGCGGTGCCGACCTTGCCGGCGTGCAGCGTCAGGATCGACATCGCGGGAACGAGCGTGATGAATGGACTCGCGATGAGAGCCACCACGGCGACACCGACGATCGGATTGCGACAACCCTTCACGGCCCACGCGACTCGGGCCCCTTGGATGGTCTCGTGAATCGGACGGACCTTCGTGAGCACCTTCTCACGAGGGGGGCTCTTCACGAACGAGAACATCACCACGACCACGACGAACGACGCCGCGTTAAGCGTGAAGCACAGGCCGATCGAACCAAAGGCCAGAGCGACCCCGGCGCAGAGGGGGCCAATGACGCGCCCGAGGTTGAATTGGGCCGACGAGAGCGAGACCGCGGCGAGGACCTCGTCCGGGCCGACCAGTTCAGGCAGCAGCGACTGCCACGCCGCCCAGGACGCCGAACCGCAGAGCCCTTCTACCGCCGCCACGTAGCAGCAGAGCTGGGGTGAGAGATGATTGGTGTACTTGGCGACCGCGAGCGCGCACGCCGTGAGGGCCATCACCGAGTTCATCGATTGGATCCAGCGTTGCCGATTGAAACGGTCCCCCATGACCCCGCCGGTGGGCGAGCCGACGATCGCCGGCAACCACGCGGCCAACGTAATGAGCCCCAGCCACAAGGCGTCCTTGGTGGTGGTGGTGAGGTAGATACCCAGCGCGACCGTCTGCATCCACGTGCCAGTCGAGGAGATCAACGAGGATCCGAGGGCGAGACTGAAACTCCGGTGACGCAGCGGTGCGAGCGAAACCGATGCCATGCCAAACGCTAACGCCTGGAGCGGGCCAATTCATGGTGCGTCGGGCCCGGTCAGCCCTCGCGCTTCTTCTTCGCCGGGCGAAGGGCAAACCACCACACCGAGATGATGGTCGCGAGCGCACCCAGAACACCGAGGGTCGACTTGACGCCCTTACCTTTGGGAGAATCTGACATGGACCCATCGTAACGAGCAAACGCCGGGGGCCCGAAGGCCCCCGGCGTTTGTTACGAGAGTGCCGCGATTAGGCGGCTTGGTGGGCCTCGACGGCGATTTCGATGCCGATCTTGTTGCCAACGACGAGGCTGCCGTTCTCTNNCAGCGTGCCTTCGAAGTTCACGCCGAACTCACGACGGTCGATCTCACCGGTGACTTCGAAGCCAGTTACGTTCACGCCCGGGGCCATGCTCGGCCCGGTACCGAGGTACTCCAGTTGGAACGTCACGGGCTTGGTGGTGCCCCTGATCGTAAGGTCGGCGAGCAATTCGTACTTGTCGCCACCCTTGGCGGTGATCTTGGTGGACTTCAAGTTCAACGTAGGAAAGTGCTCCAGGTCGAGGAAGTCCGCGCTCTTGAGGTGACCGTCACGCATCTCATTGGCGGTCGTGATGCTGCTGGCCTGAACTTCGGCGACGACCGAGGAGGCCTCAATGGTGTCACCAATGGTGATCGCGCCACTGAATTCAGTGAAGTTACCGCGAACCTTCGCCGCGACGAGGTGACGGGCAATGAAGCTGACGGTTGAGTGGACGGGGTCGACGTTGTAGACGCCGGGAGCGGGGAGGTTGCTCATATTGTTGTTCTCCTACTTTTCTTGGACACGCTTTGTGCTCTGTCCCAATTGTAGTTGCACATACAACTACTTGTCAAGAAGTAATCGCAAGGTGAAGTTTCTGCTAAAATCGGGGCATGTCCACAACCACCACCAGCGCGTGCCCCTCCGGCGACGAGCGGGTGGTGCTGTTCGGACTCCTGCTCGAGACCAACGCCCGGCTTTCGAAAAGCCTGGGAGTCGAACTCGAGGCGGCGTGCGACCTACCCCTCGCCTGGTTCGAGGTCCTGCTCCAACTGCGAAAGGCGCCCGAGGGTCGTCTGAAGATGAACCAGATCGCCGACGCGATCGTGCACTCGAGCGGCGGCACGACTCGACTGATCGACCGCCTCGAATCGGCCGGGTACGTGACTCGCCAACTCTGCCCGAACGACCGCCGAGCGATCTTCGTCGCTATTTCGTCCGAAGGAAACCAGAAGCTCGATGAGGCGCTCAACGTCCACCTCGACTATCTCGAAGACAACCTCGCCAATCGACTCAGTGACCATGAGCGTGCGACGTTGGCGACACTGCTCAAGAAACTCAACTCGTCGGCGAGACCTTCGTAATCCACGCCCTCGCGTCGCGCCCGTCATCGAGTTCGAGAAGGCAGCCTTCGCCCTCCCCCTCGGCGCTGATGACCTGCACCGCGAGAACCTCGCTCGCCAAAACGTCGAACCCGTCGGCGAGGTCGTCAATTCCAAGCACGTGCAGGACAATGCGGTCCGCGACGTCAAGCCCGGAATTCTTTCGCAGGTCCTGGACCTGACGTACGACGTCGCGCAGGTACCCGCGTCCAAGCAGTGCGTCGTCCAGTGCGAGGTCTAGCGCGATCACCTCACCGCCGTCACGCGACACCGCGAAGCCACCTTGACTCTTGACGCGAAGCTCCAGGTCCTCGACGCCGAGCTCGAAGGTTCCCGTTGACAGTGTCACGCTCACGGTGCCCCCCTGCTCCAGGGCGTCAGCCGCGGCGAGTGAATCGAGTGAGGCGAGCGCCGGCTTCAACTCCTTGACCGCCTCACCGAGACGAGGTCCCACGGTACGAAAGTTGGGCACGAGTTCGAAGCGCAAGACCTCGGCGAGCTCGGTCCCGTACTCGAGCAGGTCGACGTTGAGTTCGTCTTCGACGATCCCCGGCGGCGGCATTGGTGAGCCAGCCTGCAGGAAGACGAGCGCGCGTGCGAGCGGTTGGCGCACCTTGACACCCGCCTCGGCGCGCGCGGCGCGACCAAGTGACGTGAGTCGTCGCGCCACGTTCATCGACGCCTCGAGGGCGACGTCGCGGTTTCGCGGATCACTCGAAGGCCAGTCCGCCAGGTGCACCGACGCCTCAGGGGCGACGTCAAAAAGGTCAAGGTAGAGCCGCTCGGTCAAGAAAGGACAGAAGGGCGCCAATAATAAGGTCACGCGTTGGAG
>DKEO01000052.1:0-53810 GCA_002452255.1 Ferrimicrobium sp. UBA6820 | reverse complement strand
GAGTGCGTCGGTGCCGCCCAGGGGCTCGTAGTCATCCAGGGCCGACGTCACCGTCACGGTCACGTTCTCGAGGCGCGACAGGATCCACCGGTCAATCGCGGCACGCTCGGCCACGACGGGGATCTCGGGGTCCTGCGGATCGAACATGTTAAGTGACGCGTAGGTCGTGAAGAAGCTGAACGTGTTCCAGAGCGTCGCGAGGGTCTCGCGAAGTGACGAGTCNNCGACTTGCTCATCTTCTTGCCGGTCTCGTCGACGATGTGACCAAGACAGAGCACGTGCTCATAGGGCTTCTCGCCGAAGACCAAGGTATTGACTGCGAGCAGCGAATAGAACCAACCTCGCGTCTGGTCAATCGCTTCGACGACCAACTGCGCGGGGAACTGCATCGCGTCCTTGCTGGCGGGCGCGTGCGGATAGCCGACTTGGGCCGCGGGCATGGCGCCGGAGTCGAACCACGCGTCGATGACCGGTTCGACGCGCGTGGCGGGTTCCTCGCAGACACGACACGCGATCACCACCTCGTCGATCGCTGGACGATGGGGGTCAAGGTCCGCCAGGTCACGACCGGCGAGCAGCGACAGTTCTTCGAGGGAACCCACGCAGGTGTAGTGGTTCTGCTCGCACTGCCAGATTGGAAGAGGCGTCCCCCAGAAGCGGTCGCGCGAAAGCGCCCAGTCCACGTTGTTCGCGAGCCACTCGCCAAAACGCCCGTCCCGGATATGGGCTGGGTGCCAGTCAATCGTCCGATTCTCGGCCATCATCTCGTTCTTGTACTGACTCGTGGCGACGTACCAACTGGGCTTGCCCCAATAGATCAACACCGTGCCGCAGCGCCAGCAGTGCGGCAGTGAGTGGACGTAGGCCTGACGCCGCAGCAGTATCCCGCGCCGGTCCAGTTCATCATTGATCGCCACGTTCGCCCGTCGAACGTCCTCGCCCTCGAGCCACGGCACGTCGCTGGTGAAACAGCCGTCCGGACCGACGGGATTGACGGTGGGCAACGAATAAGCCCGGGCGATTTGGCGGTCCACCTCCCCGAAGGCCGGGGCCTGGTGCACGAGACCGGTGCCGTCATCGGTGGTGACGTAGTCCGCCTCGACGACGTAACAAGCGTCCACACCTTCGGGCAAGGCCACGTCCGTGAACGGACGCGCGTAGTGCACGCCCGCTAACGCCGAACCGGGAAACGTTGGCCCGGCGCTGACGCCTTCGCCGAAGACCGACTCGACCAGCGCGGTCGCGACGACGAGTCCGTCGACCACCGTGTACGAGATCTCGGGGTTTACCGCGACCGCTACGTTCGACAGCAACGTCCAGGGCGTCGTCGTCCATACCGCCAGATGCGTCGCTCCGTCGAGCCCCGGGTGTTTCTCGGCGTCGACGATACGCAAGCGAACATAGCAACTCTCGTCGGTTTCGTCGGTGTAGACGTCGGGCTGACCAAGTTCGTGACTGGATAGCGCCGTCCCGCAGCGCGGGCAGTACGGGACGACCTTCAAGTCTTCGTAAAGCAGACCCCGATCGAAAAGTTGTTGAAGTTGCCACCACACCGATTGCACGTAGGACGGGTGAAACGTGTAGTACGCGTGCTCCATGTCGGTCCAGTAGCCGATGCGCTCGGTCAGCTTCTCGAACTCGTCGACGTAGATAAGTACCGACTCCTTGCACAGCCTGGTGAATTCACCGATGCCGACTTTCTCGATGATGTCGCGCTTGCCCGAGATCCCCAACTGCTTTTCCACTTGGACCTCGACGGGGAGTCCGTGCGTGTCCCAGCCCGCGCGTCGTGACACGAATCGCCCTTGCATGGTCTGGTACCGACAGAAGAGATCCTTGTATACCCGCGCCCACACGTGGTGCAAGCCTGGCTTGCCATTCGCGGTCGGTGGGCCTTCGTAGAACACCCACGGCTCGGCCCCTTGGCGGTGCTGCATCGACCGAGCGAACACGTCATTGGTCCGCCAGCGTGCGAGTTCGACCTCCTCGAGGGCAACAAAATCGAATTCAGCGCTGACGGGGCGAAACACAGGTCTCCTTCAATGAATCTCTCCATCGTACTGAAGTTGGGTGAAAGTCTCGCTGCTCTACGCTGGAATGGTGATTGCACTGACCATCAAAGATGAACTCATCACCACCTCGGGGGCCCTTAGTGTCTTCAAGGCCGCAGTGGACGAACTCAACCGTCGTTACGGCGCGATTGACGACGACACGCAGATGAACCTCGACGAGTTGCTGCCACCCACGGGGATCTTTCTCGTGGCGCGCAGTGAAGGCCACCTCTGCGGTGGCGTGGGACTTCGCCGGATCGCCGAACCCGAGCTCAAGCTCGCCGAGGTCAAACGCCTCTGGGTGCGTCCCGACCTTCGACGAGGTGGCGTCGCCGCTCAACTAATGGACGAGATCGAAGGGTGCGCGCGGGCCATGGGCTACGCGCAGCTCTACCTCGAGACCGGGCCCGCGCAGCCCGAAGCGGTCGCCTTCTACCCGAAGCACGGCTGGACGCCGGTGGAATTCTTCCCCGAAGGGGCCTACACCCACGAAAGTGCGTACCGGTTCACCAAGGTGCTTTAGGCGAATTGCTCATCGAGCCACTGCGGGCGTAAATCCTCGAGCGAGGACAGCACGAGGTCCGCGAGCGCGAACTCCGCCAGCGATCGGTCGTGGCTCGTCGGCACCGCCACCACCTTCATGCGACCGGCCTTGGCCGCGAGGACGCCAGCGGCCGAATCCTCGAAGACGAGACAGTCGCGCGGATCGACGTGCAAGGACGCCGCGGCACTCAAGAATACGCCCGGGTGAGGCTTGCCAAAAGGCTCGAACTCCGCGGACTGCACGATGGCGAAACGATCGCGAAGGCCAAAATGGTCGAGACACCGATAGATGAGTTTGAGCGGGGTCGAACTCGCCAGACCCACCGGGCCGCGTTCGCTAGTCAGGTCGACCGCTCGCACGGCACCGGGCAGGAGCACGCCTTCGCTCTCGACGAGCTGGCCCACGCGCTCGAGGACCTCGTCAACCACGGCCTCGGGGCTCGGCGTCGACCAGGGATACTTTGCGTGCCAATGGTGCACGACCTCCACGACGAACATTCCCTTGGTCGAGCGATCCTCCTCGTCCGAGATCGGCACGCCAAGTCGACCGAAGATCTCGAGTTCGGCCTTGTGCCACAGGACCTCGGAGTCAATGAGCAGGCCATCCATGTCAAACAGTGTCGCGCGCACGGTCACCCCGTTACTCTTGCACACCAGCGAACTACGGTAAGCGAATGACGACCGTTCGCACGCTCCAGCCCACCGACGCACGAGCCGTCGTTGAACGGATCGTGCACCAATTGAGCGACGACGCGCGGCGCCAACCCCTCGTCAACGCGCACCTTGATGGCGAGGTCCTCTACGAGACCATTCTTCACGCGACGACCTCTACCTGGGTTGCGTTCGACGATGGCACGGTGGTGGGTCACCTCTACGGCGCGGTGTTGGGCGACCCCACGCACGCACTCGCGGCGTGGACGGGTCCCGACGGCGCATCGTTCGACGACGCCGACGTCCTCACCCGACTCGTGCGCGACGCCAGTGCGAGTTGGCGTCGCGCGGGGGCCACGCAACATTTTTCGTGGACTCTGGACGACGACGAACACATCGATCCTTGGCGTTCACTCGGCTACGAACCACTGAGCGTACGTGGCGTCATGAGGCTCCTCGATCGCAACGTGCGCGCCCTGCCCGCCGGCCTGGCGCTACGCGCTGCGCGCCACGCCGACATCGACCAAGTCCTCGAGCTCGACCACGTCATCGACGTCGCCCAGGGCGAGCCGGGCGCAGTGTCGCGCAAGGACCGCCACGCGACGCGCCGCGAGATACTCGAACTGCTCGAGGACCCCGAGGTGAAGCATTACGTCGTCGAAGGTGACGGGAACGTGCTCGCCCAGGCGATTACGTTCCCCTTGCCAGCGCGGCGCGGCTCGTTCGACGAGACGTTGCATCTGAGTGAGGTCGTGGTTCATCCGAGCGTGCAGGGTCGCGGTGTGGCGAGCGCGATGATCGACGCGGTGCTCGACGACGCCCGACGCGAGGGCTATCACTACGTCGAGGCGCAGTGGCGAGTGACCAACGAACAGGCGAATTCTTTCTGGCCCCGCTACGGGCTCGCCCCCACTTACGTGCGACTCGCTCGCTCGCTTACTTAGGAAAGTGACGACTCGATGGCGGCGACGAGTACCGGGTCCTCGGGCGTGACCTGAGGCGCGAAGCGCTGCACCGAACCATCGGGACTCACGAGGAACTTCTCGAAATTCCACCGCACGTCGCCGCTGTAGCCCTCGGCGTCGGCGACCTTGGTGAGTTCGGCGTAGATCGGACTACGGTCCTCGCCGTTCACGTCGATCTTCTCGAACAGGGGGAAGGTCACGCCGTAGGTCGTCGAACAGAACGTCTGGATCTCCTCGGCGGTGCCGGGCTCTTGGCCCATGAACTGGTTGCATGGAAAGCCGACGACGCTGAAGCCCTTGTCGCCGTAAGTCTTCTGCAGTGCCTCGAGCCCCTCGTACTGAGGAGTGAGTCCGCACTTGGAAGCCACGTTGACAACGAGGACGGACTTGCCGGCGTAGGGGGCGAGAGAACTCTCTTCGCCGCCGAGGGTATGTACTGGTATGTCGTAAATGGTCATGGACCGACACTATTGGCGAATCTCTCCTTGGTGGCACCCGTAGGCTTGGCGGCATGCTCTGCGTCGTGATTAACGGTGAAAACCTTGAAATGTTCGACCGCCCCAATCCGAAACCNNCCCGCCCCCCCGGGATGGCCCGAGGACGTTCCCGGCATGGAGCTCGCGGGTGTCGTCAGTTCGGTCGGTCACGAGGTTCATGAGCCTCTCGTCGGACGTCGGGTGTGCGCGTTGGTGGGCGGCGGAGCGCAGGCCACGCTCTGTGCGGTGCCGTTTGAGCACTTGATATTTGTCCCCGACCACGTCAGTTGGGAAGAGGCCGGCGGCTTCGCCGAGGCGTTCACCACGGCCTTTGACGCCCTCGTTCTTCAAGCTGATCTCCAACCGGGTGAACGGGTCCTCGTGAGCGGCGCGGCGGGCGGCGTGGGTACTGCCGCGGTCCAGATCGCGCACGTGATGGGCGCTCACGTCATCGCCGTCACGCGCACCAGCGAGCATCACCAGAAATTGCGCGAGCTCGGTGCTGACGAGACCATCGTAAGCGACGACGTGACGAGCCTCGAGCCCGTCGACGTCGTACTCGAACTCCTGGGCGCGACGAACCTGGAGAAGGCCCAGCGCGTCCTCGCCCCCTTCGCGCGCGTCGTCGTCATCGGGGTCGGAGGCGGCTCGAAAGTCGAACTCGACTTGTTGAACGTCATGGCCAAACGCGCGGTGATCACCGGCTCGACCTTGCGCGCTCGGTCTCGCAAGGAGAAGGCGGACGTCATCGCTCGGGTCAACGAGACGTTGGTCCCGTGGTGGGACGAGGGAAAGTTACGCGTGCCGAGCGCCGGACGTTTCAACTTTGAGGACATCAACCGCGCCTACAATTTCTTCGCCAAACCGGGAAAATTCGGCAAGGTCATCGTCTCGATCCGCGAGTAGGCGTCACTGTGTCAACCGTGCCCCGACCCGACGTCTCGCGCTGTAACCCGACTCGTCCGGACTACGAGGCCATCATTGAAGCACACGAGCACGCCGTTGCCCTGGGTGAACCGACCTATCGCGATCCCTCAACGGGACTGAGCGTGTTGACGGTCGCCACGCACCTCGCGCGTGGGACGTGCTGTGACAGCGGGTGTCGACACTGCCCTTACGTCAAGTCCTAGAGACCCGCGACCACTTCGTCGTGCTGGCCCAGGTGGTGCCGGTCGATGTTCACGAACAGGTAGAAGCTCACCGCGGCGAGAAAGACCATTAGCGCACCAAATCGGAAAGCGAGGTCGTAGCCGTGGACGGCGCCCGCAATATGCAACACGATGAGCGACGACCTCGTGAGCCCGGGGCGCAACGCCGCTGCGACGAACGCTGACGCGCTGGTGACGTAGATGGTGTTCTGGATGGCGGTACCAAACGATCCACCGATCTGTTGGGCGGTATTCAAGACCGCCGACGCGGCGCCCGCGTCCTCGGGACGCACATTGAACAAGGCGGTCGAGGCGACCGCGACGAAGGTGACGCCCAGCCCGAGACTGCCGATGATCATCGCGGGCATCACCCGGGTCAGGTAACTGCTGTTGGGGGCGAGAAAGGACAAGAGCAACAGACCGAGCGCGCCCATGAGGCTTCCCACGGTCGCGATCAGGCGTGGTCCGAATTTGGGCAGAATCTGACTCGCCGCGCCAGCGCCCAGGATGACCCCCACCGAGAAGGGCAAGTAGAGAAGGCCCGACTTCACCGCCGAATACTGATGGACGTCTTGGAAGTAGAAGGTCAGGAACAAGAACATCCCGAAGAGCCCCAAACCGACGAAAATCTGCGAGAGGTACGAACCCGCTCTCACCCGGTCGGTCAACAGGCGCAGCGGCAGCAGCGGCGACTTGACCCTGGCTTCGATCTGGAAAAACACGAACAGCAGCGCGACACCGAGGGCGATGTAGGGCCAGGCACTCAGAGATCCCCACGCGTACGTCGAAGCTTGCGAGACGCCAAAGACGATGCTCACCATTCCCAGGGTGGCCGTGAGCGCGCCGGGCACGTCGTAATGAGGGTGACCCTCGACCTTGGATTCATGCACGTTGGGTATCGCGAGGAACAGCGCGATGATCGCCATAGGCGTATTGACGAAGAGGCACCACCGCCACGAGAGGTACTGGGTCAGGAGTCCTCCCGCAATGAGCCCGATCGCGGCGCCGACGCCCGAAAGGGCTCCGTAGACACCGAAGGCCTTGGCGCGCTCCTTCGAGTCGGTGAAGGTTATCGAAATGAGCGAGAGTGCCGCCGGGGCGAGCAAGGCGCCGAAGATACCCTGCAACGCTCGGGCGCCAAAGAGCATTTGTTGATTGACCGAGAAACCACCCAGGAGCGACGCACTCGCAAACCCCACGAGACCAATGAGGAAGGCCTTCTTTCGACCCATGTAGTCACCTACTCGGCCACCGAGGAGCAAGAAGCCTCCAAAGGTCAGCGTGTAGGCGGTGATCGCCCACTGGTAGTTCTTTGGAGCAATGGCGAGTCCTCCGAGCGCGCGCGGCAGCGCCGCGTGCGGCAGCGCAATGTTGACGATTGAAGCGTCCAGCACGACCATCAACTGAGCGATCGCGATGACCACCAGTGCGAACCAGCGACGCGGGTCAGGAATGTCAGCGTGCACCACATTGTTCACTGCACTATCTGACATAACCCCCCTCTTGTCACGCCCAAACGATAAGCGCTCGGTGTCACAAACTAGGGGATTACCGAGAGGTAAAGGTCAAGTGAAAACTTAAAGAAGATCGTCTTGCGAGCCACTGTCACGCAGCGCAGTTCGTGACGCCGTGCGAAGGTCCGCCTCGGCTCTTTGTGGGCGACGGCGAGCAACCGCATCATCAAGTCGGTAACGCCGTCGCTCCCGATGCTCGGGCAGCAATTCCTCTTTCGGCACTAGCCCCTCGAGTGGTCGAGACGTCATCACGTCTTCGGTTCTTCTGGCGTTGGTGGAACGAAGAGATCGCGCCTAGAGGAAAGATCGCAAGGCCGTGTACGAGACACCGAGTGACTCGGCGACGGGTCCGTAGGTCACCGAACCGTCGACGACGTTGACCCCTTCGGCCAACGCGTCATCAGCGATCACTGCTTCACGCCAGCCGTGGCGGGCCAGTTCGAGCGTGTAGGGCAACGTCGCGTTCGCCAGGGCGTGCGTCGACGTATGCGGCACCGCGCCCGGCATATTCGCCACGCAGTAAAAGATTGATTCGTGCACCTTGAACGTGGGCTCTGAGTGAGTCGTCGGACGCGTGTCCTCGAAACAACCACCCTGGTCGACTGAGATGTCCACGAGTACTGATCCCGGGCGCATTCGAGCGACCAGTTCATTGGACACCAACTTTGGTGCCTTCGCACCTACGACGAGCACTGCGCCGATCACGATGTCCGCGTCAAGGCACGCCTCTTCGAGGGTGAGGGTCGAGGACGCAATGGTCTGCACTCGACCGTCAAAGTGGATATCGACCTGGCGAAGGCGCTCCAGGTTCCGGTCCAGGACTTTCACGTGCGCGTGAAGTCCCACCGCCATCGAAGCGGCGGCGAGTCCCGCCACTCCCGCGCCGATCACGACCACGTTCGCCGGGATCACACCCGGCACGCCTCCAATGAGCGTGCCGCGTCCGCCGCCCGGGCGCATCAGATGGTGCGCTCCCATCAGGGGGGCCATACGTCCGGCCACCTCGCTCATGGGCGTCAACAACGGCAGCGAATTGTCGCGCAGGCGTACCGTCTCGTACGCGATGGCCACGTTCTTGGCCTTCACCAGGGCGTCCGTGCACTCACGCGACGCAGCCAGATGCAAGTACGTGAACAGCACCTGGTTCTTGCGAGCCGAAAGACGGTGGTACTCGTCGCTAATCGGTTCTTTGACCTTCAAGACCAATTCACTGTCGGCCCACACGTCGTCGACGTCCTTGATGATCGTCGCCCCGTTGGCGACGTAGTCATCGTCGCTGATCGACGAACCGACGCCCGCGCCCTGCTCAACCAGCACCTGGTGGCCAGCCCCGGACAGCTCTCTCGCTCCCGCCGGCGTCAACGAAACCCGGTTCTCATCCTTCTTGATTTCCTTCGGAACTCCGATGATCATCGACGATCATCCTTTCAATAGGTTCTTCTCGTACTTCAGTACTACGTCGGCCGTCAAGCGTCCACCGAACTCAAAACTCGATGTTGTGCATGACGTGCTTGATGCGCGTGTAATCCTCGAAACCGTAGACCGAGAGGTCCTTGCCGTAGCCCGAGCGCTTGAAGCCGCCGTGGGGCATCTCGGCCACCATGGGAATATGGGTATTGACCCACACACAGCCGAAATCCAGGTCGCGGGTGAATCGCATGGCGCGGCTGTGGTCGCTGGTCCAGACCGACGACGCGAGACCGTACTCGACGCCGTTGGCCCATTCGAGTGCCTCGGCCTCGTCGCTGAACTTCTGCACGGTGATCACCGGCCCGAAGATCTCACTTTGAATCATCTCGTCGTCCTGGTGCAGGTCGGCGACGACCGTGGGGGCGATGAAGTAGCCAGCGTCACCGACCCGCTCACCTCCCGCCGCGACCGACGCGTGACCCGGCTTTCGACCGAGGATCCCGCTCACACGTTCGAATTGATTCACGTTGTTCACCGGTCCAAAGAGGGCATCATCGTTGTCGGGTAGTCCCACGACCGTGTTTCGCGCCTGCTCGGCCAACGCGTCGACAAAGTCGCCGTACACGCCCGGGCCCGCCAGCACTCGGGTCGCGGCGGTGCAGTCTTGGCCCGCGTTGAAGAAGCCCGCGATTGCGATACCTTCGGCGGCGGCGGCGATGTCGACGTCATCGAAGACGACGACCGGTGCCTTGCCGCCGAGTTCGAGGTGCACGCGCTTGAGCGTCTTTGACGCAGCCCCGGCCACTTCCATACCTGCTCGCACCGAACCAGTCACCGACACCATGGCGGGCACTGGGTGTTCGACCAAGAGACGTCCAGTGTCGCGGTCACCGCAGACCACGTTGAAGACCCCCGCCGGAAGAACCTCGCCCATCAATTGGGCCATGAACAACGTGGAGACGGGCGTCGAGTCACCGGGCTTGAGGACCATGGTGTTACCCGCGGCGATCGCCGGTGCCCATTTCCAGACCGCCATCATCATCGGATAGTTCCAAGGCGTCACCGCACCACACACGCCGATCGGTTCGCGACGCACGTAGCTCGTCATTCCCTCCATGTACTCCGACGCACCGCGTCCCTCCAAGAGACGTGCGGCGCCCGCGAAGAATCGAATCTGATCGATCATCGGCGGAATCTCTTCGCTCATCGTGACCGAGATGATCTTGCCGCAGTTCTCCGCTTCGAGCGCGACGAGTTCCTCGGCGTGACTTTCCAAGACGTCGGCGATCTTGAGCAGCGCGAGACTACGTTGCGAGGGCGTCGTACGACGCCACGAGGTGAACGCCTTCGCCGCGGCTTGCACCGCGTGGTCCACGTCAGCCTCGCCCGAGATCGGCATCTCGGCGAGCGGTTCGCCGGTACCGGGATTGATCAATTCGACGTACTTGCCGCTCTTGGGAGCGACCGATTCGCCGCCGATGAAGTTGGACAATCGACGCATAAAAACCCTCCAAGGCGCGGCGACCTTTCGCTCACGCTCTCAGCCACTCTGCCAGAGTTTTCATGGGTTCTGCAAACCAAAAGTAAGAAAATGAGCACAGATTTAACAATTCACGCCTCGATTCGGCGTGTTTTCTCCCTATACTGTCTCTATCCGCAGCACCGGTGCCTTGGGCATCCGGAGCGGGGAGCGACCAATGCCAGGCACGAAACCACAACCAAAGAGTCCGAAGAGCGCAGAGCGATCGAACTTGGAGCTGGTCTCGGCACCGAACGGCATTGATGCCCTCGATCGCCAGATCATCGGCCACCTGCAGCGCGACGGGCGCAAACCCTACGGCGCCATCGCCGAGGAGGTGGGGCTCTCCGAGGCCGGCGTTCGACGCCGGGTCCAACGACTACGCGACGCGGGCGTCATGCAGATCGTCGCGATCACCGACCCACTGCAGCTGGGCTACGGACGCGAGGCCCTCATCGGTATTCGTGTCCACGGGGACGTGCGCCTCGTCGCCGACAAAGTCGCCGCCATTGAAGAGGCCAATTACGTGGTCATGACCGCCGGCAGCTTTGACATCATCGCCGAAGTGATCGCTGAAGACGACAACGCGTTGGTGCACTTGTTGAATGACTCGATTCGCAGCATCCCGGGTGTCACCGAAGTTGAAACATTTCTGTATTTGAAGCTTTCAAAGCAGACCTACGCATGGGGGACCAAGTGACGATTCACGAAATCTATACCGACGGCATCACGATGAGTCATGGCGAGAACGCGAGTCACAGTTACTCGGAGCGTGCTCGACGTCATCTCTGGCTACAGATGTCCCGAATGGGCGCCTACGACGAGAACAAAGAGATACCGATCATGGTGCGCGGCGAGGGTACGCGGGTCTATGACGCCAACGGCACCGAGTACTTCGACGGACTCTCGGGGCTCTTTACCAACATGCTCGGCCATGGTCGACGCGAGATCGCCGAGGCGGCCGCCGAGCAGATGAACACCATGGCGTTCTTCCCGCTGTGGACCTACGCGCACCCCAAGGCGATCGATCTGGCAGAAAAGATCGCGAGCCTCGCACCCGGGGACCTCAATCGTGTCTTCTTCACGACCGGTGGCGCCGAAGCGAACGAGAGCGCGTGGAAACTCGCGCGCCAGTACCACAAGATGCGCGGCGACAGCGATCGCTACAAGGTCATCAGCCGCGACATCGCCTACCACGGCACGACGCTGGGCGCCCTGACGATCACGTCACTCGAGGGCTATCGCCAGCCGTTCGAACCACTGGTCCCGGGTGCGGTCAAGGTGCCCGCCGTCAACTTCTACCGCGCCGAGAGGTTCGCCGACGATTTCGAGGCCTTCGGGATGTGGTCGGCCCACCAGATCGAAGAGGCGATCCTTCGCGAAGGTCCCGAGACAGTCGCCGCGGTGTTCCTCGAGTCGGTGCAGAATGCGGGCGGCTGCTTCACGCCACCGCCCGGCTACTGGCAGGAGGTCCGGTCAATCTGTGACCGTTACGGCGTCTTGTTGGTGGCGGACGACGTGATCTGCGCTTTCGGTCGCTTGGGCACCTGGTTCGGCGCCCAGAAGTACGACTACGTGCCCGACGTCATCACCTGCGCCAAGGGGATCACCGCGGGTTACGCCCCGTTGGGCGCCATGATCGTCTCGGACCGCATCGCCGAACCCTTCCAGCACGACGACAATTCGTTCATCCACGGCTTCACCTGGTCGGGTCACCCCGTGTCGTGTGCGGTCGCCCTGGCGAGCATCAAGATCATGGAGGACGAAAAGGTCTTGGAGAACGTGCTCGCGAACCAGGACTACTTCCGCGACCGGCTCGAAGAGCTCAAGGACCTTCCTATCGTGGGAGACGTACGAGGCACCGGTTACTTCTGGGGCGTCGAGCTCGTCAAGAACCAGACCACGAAGGAGACGTGGGCCGGTCACGACGCCGAACGACTGCTTCGCGGCTACGTCTCGCCCGAGATGTTCCGTCGCGGCCTGATCTGTCGCTCGGACGACCGCGGTGACCCCGTCGTGCAGCTGGCCCCACCGCTGATCTCGACGCGCGATGACATCGACCTCATGGTCGGCATCTTGCGTGACGTCTTCTCCGGAGCCACGAAGTTCATCTGATCATGCGTCCACCACGATCCTTGTGGTGGTCAACTCTCGACGAACCGGTCGAGGCACGTGCCTCGCTGTCGAGCGACATCGACGCTGACGTCGCCGTCGTCGGCGCGGGGTATACGGGGCTGTGGACGGCGCGCGAACTGAAGCGACGCGACCCGCACCTTCGAATAGTGATGCTCGAGAAATCGCTCTGCGGCTTTGGTGCGTCGGGGCGAAACGGTGGTTGGGCGTCCGCGCTCTATCCACTCGGCGAGCACGTCGTGCTCGAACGACACGGAGCCGACGCCGCCGAGCACCTACGGCTCATGTTGCAGCGAGCCGTGGACGATCTCGGCGACAGCGTACGCGAGGACCGGATCGACGCCCACTTCGTAAAAGGTGGTTCGCTGACCTTCGCCCGAAATCCGGTCCAGGCGTCACGACTGCACGACGAGATCACCCGCGCACGAGATCGCGGACTGGGCGATCAGGACCTGCGCTGGCTCGACGAGCACGAACTCTACGAGTACGGCTACGTCGCCGGCGCCCTCGGCGCCACGTACAGCCCGCATTGCGCTCGCCTCCACCCCGCGCGTCTCGCGCGGGGACTGGGCGACGTGGTCGAACGCCTCGGCGTCACGATCTACGAGGACACCGCCGTGACCAGAATCATCCCCGCGTCACGTTCCCGACGGGCGCGAGTCATCACGGTCGGCGGGACCGTGAGGGCCGACGTCGTCGTGCGGGCCACCGAGGGCTTCACCCCCACGTTGCCGGGCGAGCGCCGAACGGTGGCGCCGATCTATTCGCTGATGATCGCCACCGAGCCCCAGTCACCAGCGTTCTGGCACGACGCCGGTTTTCGCCACTACCCGACCTTCGCCGATGACCGCCACGCCATCATCTATGGACAGCGCACCGCCGATGACCGGATCGCCTTTGGCGGCCGGGGTGCGCCCTACCACTTCGGTTCGAGCGTCGAAGAGCGCTTCGACGAGGATGCCAAGACCTTTCGAGCCCTCGAGCACACGCTTCGCGAACTCTTCCCCACCTTCAATAGCGCCATCTCACACCGTTGGGGTGGACCGCTCGCCCTACCCCGCGACCGCGAGCCCTCGGTGGTCTTCGACCCTGAGAGCGGACTCGCGGCGGCGGGCGGCTACACGGGTGACGGTGTCGTACTGAGTCGCGTCTGCGCGATCGCACTCGCCGATCTGATCACGAACCCTGGTTCGGTGACCGACCACACGAACCTGGCGTTCGTGCATCACCAATCACGCAAGTGGGAATACGAACCACTCCGGTGGATGGGGATCAACGCGGGTCGTTCGTTCGCCACGCGCGCTGACGCCGTCGAACACACGGGTCGTCAGTCGCGCGCGAGTGACTTGCTGGGTCGCCTTCTAGGCGAATGATCAACGAAGGATGTTGACCGCTCGTGCGGCCACCACCGCGATCGTCATCAACGACACGACCGATTCAACGGCGAACAATGACTTCGCGAGGGCCGTAAGCGGCATCGCGTCGGCGGGAGCGAAACTTGTGCCGTTGGCGAATGACGTGTACAGGTAATCAAAGAACCGGGGTCGCCAGTCCTTGGGCGCCAGTGAGGGGTTCTCCATCTGAGGGAACTGGATGTCGGGCAGTAGCGTGTCCGAGCCCGCACGCCGGTGTGGACCCCCTCGATCGATCTCCCATAGCCACAACCCGAAGACGATGACGTTGGTCAGCCACACCGACACCGCCGAATAGATCAGGTTCCGACCTTGGGACACGTTCGCGTTGAGCAGGTGATGGACCAGCAGCACCACCGACGTGATGTTCGCCACGGTCACCAGTCCAATCAATCCCAGGGTGAGGTACCGCACCCACGGCGCGTCATTCGGGTGTCGGTGCTTGCGGGCCGACAGCGGCAGCAGCGGCAGCGCCACCAGTACCGGCACCAGCCAGCGTGGGCCTACGACCAAACGGTTGGGTAGGGCGACGTAGAGACCGACGCACACCAGTAGCGCGAGCGACGCCGGCCATCGCGGCTCGGGGCGAGCGGACGTGTCCAACGTCAACTGAGACTCGTACTTCCGAGGTTCGAAATATTTGCGGGAATCAAGACCGAGAACATGCCCGTGCCGATCAAGCCTCTCAAGAAGGTCGGGGTCTCCACCTTCACCTGCGCACTCGGCGGCGCGACGATGTGCGTTGGTCGATTGTACGAGAGAACGGCCACGCTCACCGTCGTGAACGACTTGCGCGACGCGACGGTCAACGTGCTCGCGGTGACTTCGCCCTGCTTGCCGGTCGTGATACTCCAGTCCAGCGAACCGACCTTGGGCAGGTTCGAAGGCGAGGCGCCCAACTGGCTCACGGCCACGTTGTCGCGATGAAAGTCATGGGTGACGAAGTAGCCGTTCTTCGTGACGACGACCGAAGGAAACCCGCTAATCAACGCAATGTCGGGCTTGACCAGTTCGAGCGAATAGTTGTACAGCGGGGGAAAATCATCCTTCATCGCGACCCATGGTCTACCGACGGTCGACGTGAAATTGGGAGTACTTGCGTAGAGCTCGTTACCCACGAGGCGCGCGTCAATGGGAATCCCCGCCAGGACCAACGGCACGACGAACTTCGCCTCGACCTTGTTGGTATTGAAGTTCACGTCAAGCGTCGCGTGAATCGAGATGCCGCTACTGGTAGAGATCGTCACTGCGAGCTGTGCGGTCTTGGGTGGGTAGCCATTGAGCGCGAGCGGATCCTTCGCCACCCCCGATGGATTGGGGTCGGTCGCCGCGAACACGAGTCCAAAGACCGTCAGACCAGTGGCGACGCTACCGAGAACGGCGAACCACGTTTTCTTCGGCACTGGCATGCATCAACCCTACCGTCCGGCGTGCAGCGCTAATTCCGCCTAGGCGAGCGGCTCGTTTAGCAGTTCAACGAAGAGTTCGTGCGAGATGTTGCGACCACTGGCGATGAACCCGATCCGAGACGTCGAGTCGTTCATGAGATCGAGCGCGATTGTCGCGTAGGGCACCGCGGCCGAACCCTCGAGCACGAGCCCGTTCACCTCGGCGGCTTCACGAACGGCACGACGGATCTCGATCTCTTCAACGAGCACCAGGGGCACTTCGTTTCGGGCAATCAACTCGTTGGTGATGGCCCCCTCGTCGCCGCCGCCCGCGAGTCCATCAGCGATGGTGGGGCGATGGACTATCTCGGACATCCGCGCTCCGCGCAAGACGTGGTACATCGCCGAGCTCTCCACGGGTTGAGCCCCCGTGATTCGTACGTCACTTCGTCCGTTGCCTTCACGCGAAAGCAGGACCCCCGAGACGAGTCCGCCACCGCCCACGGGCACGACCACGTGTTCAATTTCAGGTGCCTGCAGAAGCATCTCGTCAAAGACGGTGGCCTGACCGGCGATCACGTTGGTGTCGTTGAACGGTGAGATGTAGCGAATGGAGCGAAGATCGGCGAGCTCGAGCGCGTGACGTTGCGCGTCGTCGTAGGACGAGCCGAATTGAATCAACTCAATGTCATAGCCCCGCAGCTTCTTTACCTTGGCGAGCGAAGCGTTCGCAGGAACCACGACGGTCGCGGGCACGCCAAGGATCGACGCCGCGTGGGCAATGCCGAGGCCGTGGTTTCCCGCCGACGAGGTGATCACCGCGCCTCGAGGATCCTCTCGGTGGGCGGCGTCGATGGCGGCTAGGGCACCTCGAATCTTGAAGGCTCCCGTGATCTGTAGACATTCGAGTTTGGCGAGCACCGGTCGCCCTCGCAGTGACAGCGTCACCGTCGGCGTGGGAACTAGGTGATCAGCTACGACCCGCCGGGCATCTTCGAGCTGATCAGTCGTCGGGGCGGAGGCGTGGCGAATCATCGTTCGCGAGCCTACTCGTCACGCATTTCAAGTTTTCTTACCGCCAAGTAATGTCGAGCGCGTGCACACTGTCATCGGCGTCGTCGTGGTGGGCTCGCTCGCGTTCGTGGGCACGATGCTCGACAACTTCTTCGCCTTCGCCGCTCAACTTTCTCTGACCGATCGCTCGCGATTCTCGCGCGTGAGCATCGCTCACGCGTTGGCGGTCGGCTTGCTGCTTTTGGTCGCGGCCGGTGTGGGGACGTTGTTGACCGCGATCCCGCTGCGATGGATTGGCCTCTTATGTGTCGCACCATTCGCACTCGCGGCGCACGCCTGGACTCAGCGACGTCGACCCGCGAACGAACAATTCCGCCGTGGTGCACTCACGACGTTCACTCTGTGCGTCGCACTGGGCGGTGACAATATCGCGGTGTGGATTCCGCTACTGCGCGCCAACGGTTCGTGGCACGAAGTACTCGTGCTCATCGTCTTTGCGCTATGGGAGTTATTGTTCATCGCCGGAGCCCAAGCGATCGCGGGGCACGCACGCGTCGTCGCCTTCGGTGAAAAATTTGGAAGGAGTCTCATCCCGTGGGTGTACCTGGGATTAGGTGTCTTGATCCTCTTCGAGTGCGGGACCCTCTGAGCGAAGCGAACACCCGACTACTAGCGTGGTCGCCGTGCCAGTTTCGAGCCCCGACCAGACGCTTCGACGCCTGACCATCATCGTGGGCATCCAGTGGATGGGCGCGACCCTCGGACTTCCCCTCCTGCCGCTCTTCCTAGAGCACCGCGGTGGTACACCGAGTTTCATCGGGCTGATCATGTCGTCATTCTTCGTCGCGGGTGTTATCACGCAGTTCTTCCTGGGTCATCTCGCCGACAAGTTCGGCCGCCGGCCGGTCCTCATCACGAGCCTCGTAGTCTACGGCATCGCGTCGATGACGTATCTGTTACCAGTGGGGGCACCCTGGTTCATTCTCACCCGAGCAGTCCAGGGGGCCGCGGCGGGCGCCATTGAAGTGGCGTCGATGTCGGCGGTGGCGGCGCTGTTCGCCCAAGAGCAACGTGGCCGGGCGGTCTCGAGGATTTTCGCGGCGCAGCTCTTTGGTCTTGCGCTCGGTCCCGTGGTCGGCGTCCTCGCGTCGGTGCACGACCTCGGGTGGGCCTTCTTTGGTACCGGCGTCGTCAGTCTCATCGCGGCGTTCGTGACGTTTCATACCAATCTCGGCGACGCCGCTTACGACCGCAGTCCGCTGCCCAAGCTGCAATGGAATTCCCAGCTCATTGGTGCCCTCTTCGCGACGAGTGCCGGCGGACTGTGCGTGGGGGTCTACGAAGCGTGCTGGAGTCTCTTAATGCACTCGCACCACGCCACGACGCTGGAGATCCGACTCAGCTGGACGCTGTTCGCACTTCCGTGGGTAGCGCTCAGTGGCGTGGGAGGTTGGCTCGCCGACCACGCGAATCGACGCTTCATTGCTCTCGCGGGCGTTGTGAACGGCGCATTCTTCCTCTCGCTCTATCCCCACATCCATAACAACGTCGCCATTCTCTTTCTCGGATCGCTCGAGTCAGTTGGTGCAGCGCTGTCGTTGCCCTCGATATCGTCACTCATGAGTCAAGGNNCGCGGCGGGTGTCTCGGGCTTCTTGTTCTCGGTGAACGCGGCGCTGCCCTTTACGATCATCGCGGTCGTGGCGGTGCTCTTGGCGCTCACGACGTTGTGGTGGTGGCGACACGCCACCGGCCACGTCAGCGAGAGTGCTTCGTGACGCCACGAGGGGCGGCGCCGAAGCGCCGCCCCTCGTTGAGCGTGCACGTAGAAACTACGAAACCCAGATCTGGTCCCAGCGCAAAGCACCGAACTCACCACCGATGACCAGGGCCCGCGTGACGCCATCGCCCGCGGTGCTGGTCGCGAAGTTCTGCACTTTCTTGGACGCGGCGTACGCCGTCACGACGATGTCGAGGAACAAATAGGGGATGTTCTTCGCGAATTGCGCGTTGACCGCCGCCCAGCTGTTGATCTGCGCCGCCGAATTCGGTGGCGAAGCCAGGGCGGCGAGCATCGCACCCTCAATCGTCGAGTCACCCAGGTGAGCAAAGTTGACCGCTCCCGAGATGAAGGTTCCTGCTGGCACCGCTGTNNGCACGAGACGTCACCGTGATGCCCACTGCCGCCAACTGCGACTGGATGAACTCAAATTCCTTCTGGTCCGACGCGTTGCCCGCGACAATGTCAATGACGAAGCTGACGTTCGAGACATTGTTGGCTTGCTTGTAGGCATTCACGAGAGCTTTGGCCGCACTCGGGTTGTACGCCGGGTAACCGGGATTGCGGTAGAAACGCGAGTTCGGCCGGAAAATACCGTCCGATACCGCACCCACGCTTGAGTCGATGACCTTGAAGTAGGTATTGCGGTTGATCGCCATCGCGCAGGCCTTGCGGATGTTGACGTCGTTCACCACCGGCTTCATCGACGTGTCCCACTTGAGCGTCGATGGGTTGACCGCTCCAGTGGTTCCCGCGTAGTCGGTCAACTGGACGAGCGTCGGCGCGGGGTTCGCCGCCGTTGACGTTCCACCGGCGATGTACTGGACGATCTGACCCGCCTGGGCCGCGGTCAATCCCGGACCACCGTTGGCCGTTCCTTGGAGGAAGGTCGACGCGGCACCCGCGGCGGCAGTCGCCGAGGCGCCCGCCTTCAAGGCTGCCCCGAAGGCCTCGAGGCCCTGGAGATAGTTATAGACACCGAGCACACCGAGCGCCGCAGCGAATTCGCCGTACCACAAGAAGAACTGGTTCAAAGTACCAGTCGTGTTCATGATCAGGCAGTTCTGGTTCGGGCTGCTCTTGTCATTGAGGTCGGTGATCACGTTGACGTTCTTCATCTTCTGAAGTTGAGCGATGCTCGTCGGGTCACCTTGGATGATCATGTCGATGTCGCCCGATTGAAGGGCGGCATTGCGAGTGGCCGGGTCGGGAATGGTCTTGAAGTTGATGTTCTCGAGATAGGGCAGCCTGCGACCAGCGCCGTCCTTACGCCAGTACCTCGTGTTCTTCTTCCACTTCGACTCAATACCAACCTGCCAGGACACGAACTCGAACGGTCCGGTACCGATGGGGTTACCAGTGTTGGTCGGTGAGAACGAGGAAGGATGGGCCATGTACGAGATCTGCTGCTCCGCGAGGTTGGTCGGGTAGGTCGAGTAGGGAATGACCATGTTGTAGACGACCTCGTAAGGACCGGTCGCCACGACCGACGCGATAATCGGTTGAATGGCGAGACCCACCGTGGAGTTGGCAGCTGCGGCCTGGTAGTTCTGGACGACCACTTGCGCGTTGAAGGGATCACCGTTGTGGAACTTCACGCCCTGGCGCAGGTTAATTGTCCAGGCCGTGTAATTGGCGTTCGGCGTGGCGGACAGGGCCAACATGGGAAGCCAGGACTGGCCATTCGCCGCCATGACGAAGAGCGGGTCATAGACGGCATTGGCCACGCAAAAGCCTGAGACGTCCATCTTCCCTTGGGAACCATTAAAGGTGTGATAGTTCGGTACGTCGGAAATGAGTCCAACGGTGATCGAGCCGCCGAGCTTTGGTTTGGCGTTGCTTATGCCGACCGTTGCCCCTGCTACCGAATCAAGTAATCCGTCCACAGCGGTGCCGGCCATCGCAATACCGCCAACAGTGGCCGCCGAATGCGTTAGGAACGATCGACGATCGAACGTGCTTGACATCTTTAATCCTGCTTTCCCCCCGAAGATTCCACCTTGTGCGCAATCTCCTCTTGGGGGCAACTTAGCAAGAACTGGTCAGTAAGCAAGTGAGTTTCTAATTACGTCTAGGTAACGGACTCAAAGTTCGCCGAGACTTACCCATAGACATATAAATATGTCAATTCAATCCATATTGCGAGATGTTCACGGTGTTCGCGGTCGTCGTGGGTACTTGGCAGGGCCCAGATCCAGGGAACGTCGCCTGGGCCCTGCGAGCATTGGAATTCCCGCTATTTGGCGTGAACGGCCGATGGTTGGGGACCGTGCGGTGCGCCTTGAGGTCTGGGACCACCGGGTTGCTCAAACCCGGGAACGGCCGTTCCCGGTTGGCCGATTCCTACGCTGGTCGCGTCCAGGCTGCTCGTGTCCGTGGGGGACGTGAAGCTTCCTTCGGCGAAGATGGACGAGCCAACGGTGACGTCAGCGAGGGTCGCACTCGCGCCGTCCTTGGTGTAGGTGGTCGCACTCGAGACGATCACCGTTGCACTCGTGCTGTTGGGACCAGCAATCGTGATGGTGGCACCGCTGACGGCGGTCACCTTGCCCATCACGCTCGGCTGGACGATGTCGATTCGTGCCGCGTTCATCGAGCCGGCGGCACTTGGCATGACGTGGACCTGGTCACCCACCGCGAGGTCCGCGATCGCCGCTGCGGCGCGGTCCTTGGCGACGGTGGTCGAAGACGTGATCGTAAAGGTCGCCGCGGTGCCCGACGGATCGGTCACCGTGAGAGACGTACTGGTCAGGGCCGTCACGACACCGCCGGGACCGCGGGCACATCCCAGGCCGTGGCCCGGGGTGGGCGCGGCGCTGTCGTGTGCGCCAGCACTGGCACGTGCGGTGCTCGTGGTGGTGGCCGCGCTGGCGACCGTCGCGCCGACACCGAGCGCACCCAGGGCGACGGCAGTGGAAATGCCAACTCGCTTCACTAACTTCTTCTTCGTTGTGCGGTACATGGGGGGAACCTTTCTGACAACACCTCGAACTTTTCGAGATGGCGCCATCTTGCCGAGCCACCTTGGGAACCCTCTAGGGAGCCGTTAAGAACTCGTTAATTCTGAGAAAACTGCCACCAAACGGTCACGAAAGCCCACTGCCTTGAAAACAAATCGGGCAGACTAGGCGCGTACGACGAGCAACTCCCGATGTCGGCGCGGGTAAGCAACATCGACATTCACAAGGGAGGACCACACCCGTGGCATCAATTTTGGAGTCGCACGACGGATCATCTGGAGATCAGGCCTTTCGCGTAGAAACGCACGGCATCGACTACATCCCCGAGACCGAGCGATGGGCCACGCCGCGCAACATTGGCGCGTTGTGGACCGGGTCAGCGATCAACATCGAGTACTTCGTCTACGGAGCCCTTCTCATGGGATTCGGCTTCAGCTTCTACACCGCGCTCAGCATCATCGTCATTGGCAACCTCTCGTTCTTCTTGCTGGGCCTGGCTTCGCTGCAGGGACCCGAGACCGGGACGACCGCCTTTGCGATCAGTCGCGCGTCATTCGGCACTCGAGGTTCACGACTCGTTAGTTTCTTTAACTGGATAACCCAGTTGGGTTTCGAGACCGAGGGACTGATCCTGATCGTGGGCGCGGCCATCGTGCTGACCCAAATGGCCGGCGTGCACGTGTCCAGTGGACTCAAGGTCGTCTTCATCATTGTTGCGGCCGCCATCCAGGCGGTAATGCCCTACCTCGGTCACGCCACGATGGTAAAGGTCTTACGAGCCCTGATCATTCCCTTCGGCGCCATCTTCGTGGTGCTCGCGATTTACGACATCAAGCACGGCAGTGCCAGTGACAAGGGTTTCCTCGGCGGCTGGGAGCTCTACTCAGCCGGTCTCGCCTTCGTCTTCGCGCTCTCGGGCCTCGGTTGGACCGAATGCGGAAATGACTACACGCGCTACGTGCCGCGCGACGCGAAGAAGGGTGCGATCGTCGGCTGGATATTCCTTGGCACGGCGATTCCCGAGATCTTCATGATGATCCTCGGTGCTTTGACCTTCACCTTCTTGTCCACGAGCACGATCTGGAACGGAGCGAACCCCTTTGAGGCGTTTCGTAACCAGCACTTCATTCCGAGTTGGATCGTGGTCCTGTTCCTGCTCTTCGCGATTGTCCAGCTCTTTGGTATCAACTCACTGGATCTGTACTCCTCGGGTGTCTCGTTGCAGGCAATGGGCCTGCGACTGAAGCGCTACCAGGCCGTCGTACTCGACAGTTTCATCGCGTGCGGACTGACCATCTGGGCCGAGTTCCAGTCGACCTTCTCGCTCTACATGAAGGAGTTCGTGGGCGTCATCATCTTGTGGATCGCGCCGTGGTTGGGCATCTACCTGATGGATTGGATCATGCGCCGGTATCGCTACAACCCGGCCGAATTGCAGCGCACCGATAAAGACGGCATCTATTTCACAGGTTCGACGGGCATCAATTGGAACGCCATCATCGCCTTCGTCGTCGGTGTCGTCACCGCCACGCTCGCCTTTTCCAAGGCCCCGCCGCCCGTTGGATTCCCTTTCCACTGGATGACGCCGATCTCCAACCACTACGGCGCATTCTTCTGTAGCGGGACGGCCGCGGCGAACTGCGGTCCCGCTGGATGGTTCGGGGGTGCTGACTTCTCGGTGCCGACCGGGGTCATCATTGCGGGTCTGGTCTACTTCATCCTCGAGAAACTTACCGGCAACGTCGCGCGTCAGGTCGTCAAGCAGAAGGAACTCGAACCTAACCGCTAGGAACCATGAGGCCGGCCAGTTCTACGAGCTGGTCGGCCTCAGCCGGCCCAGTCCTCCACGAGTCCGCCCGATCCGTCGGGGCGGAACACCGGTATCGATCCCAGTGCGCGCACTTTCTGGGCGTCCTCGCCGAGCGCTTCGCGCCAGAGCGATGCCTCAGTGACGAGCGTCCCGATGGCGACGACGTCCGCGCCAACGCCCCGCAGCAGACGCAGTGCCGCGCCGGTCGACGCGCCCGTCGAGATCACGTCGTCGACGATCGCGACCCGCTTGTCCTTCACGTCCTTAATCCTCGCCCGGTCGAACAGCAACCGTTGCTCGGCGTCGGTCGTGATCGAGCGCACTGGTTCGCTTACCGCATCAGCCAGGTGGATCTTGGGCGTCTTGTGCAAGATGACGTACTGATCGAGTCCTAGGTGGCGGGTCACTTCCACGACGAGCGGAATGCCCATCGTCGCCACGGTCGCGACGATGTCGACGTCGTAAGGGCGGATGATGTCCGCCAGTTCCGCGCCGGCCTGGGACATGAACTCCACGCCCATGTCGACGGTGATCAGCAGCGCGAGCGCCAGCTGCTCGCTCAACGAGACGATCGGCAGCTCGACGCGCTGGGTACCGATCTCGACTGAAAACGTCCGTTCACCCACGACGTTGGAGCATACTTATTCCATGGATACGCATCATTCGCCGCTCGACGTGACCTTGGCTCGTCGCATGCTCGCCACCGCCTACGACGAGGCACTCGACGGGGCGCACGAAGGCGGCATCCCCATCGGTGCCGCGCTCTTCACCCGCGAGGGTGACCTACTTGGATCCGGCCACAACCGGCGCGTCCAGGAAAATGACGCCTCAGTGCACGCCGAGACGGACGCCTTTCGTCGTGCGGGGCGTCGTCGCGATTATCCCGAGACCGTCATGGTGACCACCCTCTCGCCCTGTTGGTACTGTTCGGGCTTGGTGCGACAGTTCAACATCGGCGCCGTCGTAATCGGCGAGGCGTCGAACTTCTACGGGGGTCACGACTGGCTCGAAGAATTGGGCGTCGAGATCGTCCTGCTCGAAGATCCCGCGTGCACCGAATTACTGGGCACGTTCATTCACGAGCACCCCGAACTCTGGAACGAGGACATCGGTCTGTGAGTCTGATCGGCCTTTAACGAACCGGTGGACCGAAGAGCCGGTCACCCGCGTCACCTAATCCCGGCACGATGTAACCAACGTCGTTGAGTCGCTCGTCGAGCGCGGCCGCCACTATTTGTACGTCGGGGTGATGCGAGGCCACGTGGTCCACCCCCGTCTGGGCCACGATCAGGCACAGGACCGTTATGGAGCCCGCCCCTCTCGCGCGCAACATGTCGAGCACGCACACGAGCGAGCCGCCAGTCGCGAGCATCGGGTCACAGAGCACTACCGGAGCTCCTTCGAGGTCCTCGGGAAGGCCGTCGAGGTAGACGTCAGGAACGAGGGTCTCCTCGTTGCGACGCAGACCCACGAGACAGACGCGATGGTGAGGAAGGACTTCCTGGACCGCGGGGGTCATGCCGAGACCGGCCCGAAGGATCGGCACAATCACGAACTGCGCCTCGATCTGTACGGCGGGCGCGCCCTTCATCACCGGTGTGTCGACCGTCGTAACGCACGTCGGTATGTCGCGAAACGCCTCGTAGGCCACGAAGCGTGAGATCTCGCCCGAGAGTCGTAGGAAGTCGGCGTTGGACGTCGCGGCGTCGCGAATCTGGCGGACTTTGTCGGCCACGATCGGGTGTTGGACGATGAGCGGTGTAGGCACGAGGCCAGACTACGTCCGCGAAGCGCGCGATGGCGAATGGCGTCGTGTGACGGATAGGAAAAATCGAGGTGACCGGTACGATTGGTCCATGGCCGCATCGCTCTCCACCGGTACCTCGCACGGCCTCGAGCCAATGAAGGCCAATCCCCTAGGCGGGGTGCGCTCGAAATACCCCGGACCCAGGGCTCAAATCTCTCGGGACCGCTCCCTCGCCTGGTGGCGACGGATTCTGCCCATCATTGCCTCGCACCGACTGACCTTCATCACCTCGATCGTCCTTTCGTTCGTCAGCCTCGTGTTCCAAACGCTGGTACCGAACATGTTGAACCACGCCATCACCGGCATCCAGACCCATTCGACGGGCCTGCACTTCGAAGTGATCCAGATCATCGTCGTCGGAGTCCTCGCAGGCGTCACGGGCATAATCTCGCGTCAGTACGTGTATTACACGGCCTACAACGTTGAAGCAGATCTTCGCTCGTTGATCTACGAGCATCTGACGTGGCTCTCGTTCAGTTTCTACGACCGGGTCCAGTCCGGCCAATTGATAAGTAGGGCTAACAGCGACATTCGAAGTGTCCAGATGTACTCAACCTTCGCACCACTCATCATTGTTCAAAGCTCAATCGGCATCCTGGCCTTTGGTTTCATGTTGTCCATTGATCCCGTCCTTGCCCTCATTGCGATGACGATCATGCCGGCCATGTACTTCATTGGCATCCGCATGCGCCGGGTACTGTTTCCGATCTCGTGGATCACGCAGGCCCGCCTCGCCGAGGTCGCCACGATCGTCGACGAGAACATCAACGGCGTGCGAGTGGTGAAGTCGTTCGCGCAAGAAGAAGCCGAGGTGAACCGTCTCGCCGACGCCGCCGAGCGCGTGGCGTGGGCCTACGTGAAAGACGCTCAATTCCGAGGAAAATGGTCTCCCTGGGTCCAGAACCTCCCCCAAGTCGGACTCGCGCTCGTCCTTGTCTTCGGCGGCTGGATGGTCTATGACGGGCACCTCGGCATCGGTGCGATCCTGGCGTTCAACGCCTACTTGCTGATGCTCCAGGCCCCCTTCATGATGCTGGGTCAATTGGTCATGATGGGCCAGCGCGCCAAGGCGAGCGCGGAGCGTATCTTTGAGGTCCTTGACGAGAGTCCCGACATCGTCGAGCGTCCGGGCGCGTTTGACCTAGAGAACGTGAAGGGAGCACTCGACTTCAACCACGTGCGCTTCGTGTACGCCAACGGCGCCCAGATCCTCACTGACTTCGACGCGCACGTCGGCGCGGGTGAGACGGTCGCGATCGTCGGCCGCACGGGATCGGGAAAATCCACCATCGCACGACTTCTCACACGGTTCTACGACGTGAGCGACGGAGCCGTCTGCGTCGACGGCATCGACGTGCGCGATGCCACGCTCGGATCGCTTCGCGCCAACGTGGGCGTGGTGCTCGACGAGCCGTTCCTGTTCTCTATCTCGATCGCCGAGAACATTGCCTACGGAAAGCCCGACGCCACCTACGACGCCATCGAGACGGCGGCGCGCGCGGCGAACGCGCACGAGTTCATCGAGCGACTCCCCGAGGGCTACGACACCGTTGTCGGAGAACGCGGATACACGCTCTCGGGCGGGCAACGGCAGCGAATCGCTATTGCGCGCACGCTGCTCCTGAACCCCCCAGTGCTCGTGCTCGACGACGCCACGAGCGCAATCGACGTCCACGTCGAGGCGGGCATCTACGAAGCGTTGCGCACCCTGTTGGCCCAGCGCACGACCATCGTGATTGCGCATCGCATCTCGACGATCGCTCTCGCGAGGCGGGTCATCTTGATCGATGACGGTCGCGTCGTCGCGACCGGCACCCACGAAGAGCTGCTCGCCACGACGCCCCTCTACGCCGAAGTACTCGCCCAGACGACCCGCGAGGACGAGTAGTGGCCTGGGGCGGCGGATGGGGTGGCGGGGGCGGGGGCATGTTCGGCAGTTCCCAGAGCACCGGACTCCCTTTTGGCGGCATCCCCAGTGAACTCCAGGCCGAAGCGAACAAGGTCCTCGCGACCGAACCCGCGCACGAGAAGTCAAGTCTCACGTTCCACCAGCGGCCGAGCGCGAAGGAACACCTCGCGCTCACCCTGCCGCGAATGCTGCGCGCCTATCCGGGTTGGGTCGCGGGAGGGTCTCTACTCGTCATGGCGACGAGTCTGCTCTTACAGGCAGGACCGCTGCTCACCGAGTTCGCCATCAACCGGGGCCTGACCCTCGGTCACCGGTCCCTCGACGTCGTCTTCATCTGCGGTGCCGTCTACCTGGTACTCGCCGTTGTCAACGCGCTGCTCCAACGCGTCCAGATCGACGTCACCGGCAAACTTGCCTCGAGGGTCATGCACGACCTGCGCATTCGGGTCTTCACCCACTTCCAGCGGCTGAGTCTCGACTTCTTCACCGAAGAAAAAGCGGGCGTCCTCATGAGCCGCATGACGAGCGACGTCGAGAATCTGCAACAACTCGTCCAGGACGGCATCAGCTCCTTCGCCGCTCAGGGACTTACCATGATCGTGATCACGGTCATCCTCTTTTGGACCAACGTCGTGCTCGCGACCTGGACCGTGCTGCTGGTCGTTCCACTCATGTTTGTCTTCACGCTCTGGTTTCACCACGCCTCAGAGAAGGGGTACCTCTTGAGCCGCGACCGGATAGCCAACGTGTTGGCGGATCTGTCGGAGTCCCTCTACGGCATTCGCGTTGTAACCGCGAACAACCGCCAGAGGCGAAACATCAAGAATCACCGCCACGTCGTGGGTTCCTACCGCGACGCCAATCTCTACACGGGCCGCGTGAACGCGATCTACGGACCCGCAACGAACATGATCGGCATTTTCGGTTCGGCACTCTTGCTCGGTATCGGCGGGAACATGGTGCTCGAGCACAAACTCTCCATCGGCGCCCTGATCGCGTTCTTCTTGTATCTGAACCGGTTCTTCTCACCCATCCAGCTACTCGTCCAGCAGTACAACTCGCTCCAGCAGGGTCGGTCCTCGGTGATTCGGCTGCGCGAATTGCTTGAGACGCCGCCGAGCATCGACGAGTCGAGCGACGCGCCGACGCTTCCTACCATCGAGGGCCGAATCACTTTCGAGGACGTGAGTTTTGGCTACAGCCCCGACAACCTGGTGTTGCGCAACGTCAACCTCGAGATCGCGCCGGGTGAGTCGGTCGCCTTCGTTGGACCCACTGGAGCAGGCAAGTCGACCATGGCAAAACTCGCCAACCGGTTCTACGACCCGACCTTGGGTCGCGTCTTGCTCGACGGTATCGACATACGCACCGTGTCACTGCATTCGTTGCGCTCCCAATTAGGTGTCGTTCCCCAAGAGGCATTCCTCTTTGCGGGTTCGATTCGCACAAACCTTAGTTTCGGGCGAGCCGGCATCACCACTACGGAGATCGAAGAAGCGATCGACGTCGTGGGTCTACGCGATCTGATCGATCGCCTCCCCCAAGGTCTCGACACCGTCATCCACGAACGAGGCCAAACGTTGTCAGCTGGCGAACGTCAACTCCTCGCCCTCGCGAGGGCGTTTCTCGCGAGGCCTCGTGTGCTCATCCTCGACGAAGCGACGTCGTCGCTCGACCTCCAAAGTGAGACGGTGATCGAAGCTGCCCTCGATCGATTGCTCGAGGGCCGTTCCGCAATTCTCATTGCGCACCGGCTTACCACGGCACAGCGCGCCGATCGCATCGTCGTCATCGACGAGGGCGGCATCGTCGAGGTGGGCACGCCGCACGAACTTCTCAGCCACCATGGCGCGTACAGTTCGATGTACCAGGCGTGGCTGGAATCAGGTGGGCGCGACACGACCAGATCGTAGTGTCGGTCAACCGGCTCATTGGAACGGCGAAGAGAACGAATACGACCCGGGTACGTCGTGGCCGACGTCTCGTAGGCATGGAGGCCGGAAAATCACGTACCGTCGGGAACCTTCTACTTTCGATACTCATGTAGTCTCGGAGAAAACATAGTCGTCCCCGGAACTAGGTGCATCATCGTCGGTCTCTTGCTGACGCCGCTCCTCTGGTCGACGACCAAGTCTGAGGAGCGTCGATGCTGACCCGCAAGAATCCAGGAAACGCGGCGTGGACCAAGGTTGCCCTGGCCATGGCTCTCGTCGGATCTTTCGCCGTGCTCGGCGAAACCGGTGCATCAGCAACTACTTCCGTCACCCTGTACGTGAATTCAAGCGACTCGGGTTCCTCGTGCCTTGACAATTCCGCGAATGCGTGCCCCATGCTACAAGACGCCATCAACGTCGGCGAGGCGTTGACGACGACCGACGTCACGATTGACGTGGCCGCGGGCACCTACAACGAGAGCGACACAATCAATACCCTCCCGTCGAGTGACTCACTCACGATCCAAGGCGCGTCGGCGGTTTCGACCACCGTGACCGGAACGACAAACGAAGCAGCGTTTACCATTGGCGCAGGAGGACCCGTCACGATTAACGACCTCACCATAAGCGGCACGGTGATGGGTGTCGACTCCATCTCTAACCCAAATGGCAACGGCTACGGGGGNNCCCGGAGGTAGCGCCTACGGCGGGGCAATCTACGACGCCAGCGGTGACCTCATACTTAGTGGCGACACGTTTAGCAACGACACCGCGTGGGGCGGCGGCGGGAACGGACCTTACCCAGGTGGACTGGCCGCGGGCGGTGCCGTCTACGTTGCAGGAGGCACCCTCTTCGCCGAATTCGACACGTTCCACCAGGACGGTGCGTACGGGGGACTCGGCGGTGTGCTCACCAACGGTTACGCCGGCGGCGAAAGTTGGGGCGGGGCCGTCTTCAGTAATTCGACGAGCACGAGTTTCAACATTTCCACGTTCTCGAACGACGTCGCCGACGGTGGACTCGGACGAAACGGCGCTGGTGGTACCGGCGGTGCAGGCGGAAACGCCTACGGCGGCGCGCTCTACGTACCCAGCAGCGTCACAGGTTCTTCAGCCATTGAACTGACGAAGGACACCCTCGTGAGTGACGACGCAAACGGCGGATTTGGTGGTAACGGCACTTTGATAGGCGGCAGTGGCTCAGCGTTCGGCGGTAGCTTCTACGATGGCGCCACAAGCAGTACGACCACCACGCTCACTGATGACACATTGAACCTCGACGCCACGAACGCGCACGGTGCCGCAGATTCCTACGGTGGGGCGATCGACAACACTTCCTCAACAACAACCGCTCTCAACGTGACGCTCGCGTCCAACTCCGTCTTGGGTGGCGGCGACGATCAGGGTGCCGGGGTCGTGACCGGCGGTACCTTCACTTTCGAGAATTCCATTCTCGACCAGTCGCTCTCCTGCTACAACCTCGGTGGGACCTTCGTCGACGGCAGTTACAACGTGGAGTCCGACAATAGTTGCGGCTTTGGTGGAAGTGACCTCATCAACAATGCCAGCATCGCTCTCGCCTCGCTCGCCGCCAATAATTCCACCGGACCAGACACGATGGCCATTGACAACACCAGCTCGGCGTACGAAGAAGTACCCGCGGCCAAGTGCACCTACCCCTACGACGAACGAGGCGGGATTGGAGCGCGCCCGGGTATAACCGGTGCGAACTGTGACGCGGGTGCCTTCGAGTTCCAGGGATACACCGTCACCTACGAACCCAATTCCGGAAGCGGCGGTCCAATCGATTCCAATAACTACGGACCCGGTGAGACGGTCGAAGTGCTGTTCAGTTCTCTTCCGACGCTTTCGGGCTACGGCTTTGGCGGATGGTGCACCGTCCAAGAAGCCGTGGACACTCCCTGTTCAGGTACCGTGTTCCCTCACGCCGACTTTCCAGTGACTGAATTCACCATGGCGAGCTCGAACGTGACCCTCTATGCGCTCTGGGACACGCCGACGACGCTCTACGTCAACGCGAGCGAAGGCGGTAGCACGTGCGCCGACGCCACGACGAACGCCTGTCCCACCATTCAAGACGCGATCAACAAGGCTGAGAGTCTCAGCAATTCTGCGGTCACCATTGAAGTCGCCGCGGGCACCTACGATGAGGACGACCTCATTTATTTCGCCAGTAATGATGCCAACAACGACACGATCAATATCGTCGGTGCTGGTCCTGGCTCCACTTTCGTCGACGACAGTCTCGGCCCGGATCTCACCATTGACAACGGCTTGGTGAGCGTCAGCAATCTTACGATCGAAAATGGTTCCCACCTCGGTAGCGATGGCGGCGGCATTGCCGACTACGGCGCGCTCATCGCGAACAATGACACGTTCAGCAGCAATGACGCTGAGTTCGGCGGTGGGATCTTCGACGACGGAACCCTCATCGCGACAGACGACACCTTCAACGCGAATCAAGCACAGTACGCCGGCGGCATCTACGTCGCCTTCGAGGGATACCTCATTTCCGCGAATGACACGTTCTTCGATAATCAGGCCAGCACTGAGGGAGGAGCGATCTACAGTGACAGTGACGCCACGGCGGCGAGCGCGACGTTTGGCACGTTCTACGAAGCGTCCACCAGCATCAGCAATGACACCTTCTACAACGACACCGCCACTGGCGGAGGGGACGCACTGGGTAACCAAGGCGCGCCTACTGTGATCAGTAACTCGATCCTCGACGAATCCGATTCCTGTGCTGGCAGCTTTTCGTATGGTCCGGACGGTGGCTATAACGTCGAGACCGACGATACGTGCCTTCCCGGATTGACGGATCTCGAAAGCAACACGACGATCAACTTGGCGACGTCGCTCGCGGTAAACGGATCAACGGGTCCCGAGACGCTCGCCATCGATCCGACGAGCTCGGCCTACCAGGAAGTACCGAGCGGAGAATGCTTCCTTAACACCGACGAACGCGGTGACCCGCGTCCTGGTTCAGGATCTAGTTGCGACGCGGGAGCCTACGAATACCAGGCGCCGCCAACCATCATTGCCCCGGCGACACCCGCCACGACTACCACGACCTCGACGCCAACTGACACCGTGACCTTCGCCAGTGACGGCGGATCGTTCGTGTCAAGTTTGTCGGGAGCCAATGGCTCGAGTGTGACGCTTCCCGCCGCGCCCCTCTACGCCCACCACGTCTTTACGGGCTGGTTCACTCAACCAACCGGGGGCACATTGGCGGGCCAGGCGGGCGCTTCGTACACGCTAAGCGGATCGTTGACCCTCTTCGCGCAGTGGAAAGTCGCTGCGGCGCGGCCGCCTCGCCTCGTGACGCTCGGGACCGTGCACACCTTCACTCTTGGTTCCTCGTTCCTCTCGACGACACTGAAGAGCCAGGTGGCGGCATTCGCCAGCGTCATCCGGGCTCGGCACTATACGAGCGTGAATCTCGAAGGCGAAGCCTTGGGACCCGTCAACCTCACCAACCAGCGACTGGCTTTGGCACGCGCTGTCTCGGTCGAGGTGTACTTGAAGTCCCTCGGACTCACGAGCGTGCGCTACGTATTGAGCGCGAGGGTGACCGGTTCCACCGCGGCCAGTCTCGTCGTCGTGGTCGCCTCGAGTTCGAAGTAGTCAGCCGGCCGAGGGTTCATCGACCACGCGGGCGACGACACTACGCGACGAGTTCCTTGACCGAACTAATCAGTGACGCGTTCGTCTGATCGCCCAACGGGATCGGGTGAACCTGCAGGTGGGTCACGCCCGCGTCCTTGAAGGCGGCGACCCGGTCCTTCACGTAGCTCAGTGGACCGCACAGAGTGGTCAACTCCAAGAACTCCGCGGGCACGGCGGCTTCGGCTTCCTTCTTCTTGCCCGAGAGATAAAGGTCCTGAATCACTTCGGCCTCCTTCTCGTAGCCGTAACGCACGGCGAGTTCGTTGTAGAAGTTCTTGCCCTTGGCGCCCATGCCTCCGACGTAGAGCGCCACCATGGAACGCTGGAACTCGCGAAGCGCAGTCACGTCAGAACCCTCACCGATCGCGAGCAGTCCACCTGCCGTGATCATCATCTCGGCGAGTCCACTCGCCCGTTTGGCAGCCCCCGCCTTCAAAGGCGCCCCCCAGACGTCCTGGGCGCGTTCGGGAATGAAGAGGATCGGGATCCAGCCGTCGGCGATCTCGGCCGTGAGTTCGACGTTCTTCTCCCCCAGCGCGGCAATCCAAATCGGGATTTCTGCGCGCACCGGGTGGGCGATGATCTTGAGCGGCTTGCCGAGCCCGGTCCCTTGTTCGGGGGGCAGCGGCAGCGTGTAATTCTTGCCTTGGTGCACCAGGGGTGCTTCGCGCTTCCAAACGTCACGGCAGATCTCGACGATCTCCCTCGTCTTGCCCAATGGATTCGTATAAGGCACGCCGTGGAAGCCCTCGATGACCTGGGGACCCGACGCCCCGAGGCCCAAGTGAAAGCGGCCGTCGGAAAGCGCGTCGATGCCCGCTGCGGTCATGGCGATCAACGTCGGCGTGCGGGTGTAGATGGGCAAGATCGCCGCGCCGATCTCAACCGTGTCGGTCAGGGCGGCAAGGTAGCCCATCAACGAGGGACCGTCGAAGCCGTAGGCCTCAGCGACCCAGACGAGGTCCAGACCCGCTTTTTCCATCTCCACTACCTGCTCGGCGGCATGTTTGAAGCCGCCCGAGTAACTCAACATCGTCGAAATCTTCACTGTTCCCCCTCGAGTCGTTCCCACAGTATCGGAAGTGACCTAAGGCTGTGAATGAGCTGGGCCCTCGTGTCCTACGCTGGTCCAAGAAGGCACATCCGCTTTCGCGACGAAGATAAGGCTGGTGACAACGTGGTCACGCAACCCCACGAATCGACTCCGCACGACTTCAATCNNGACTACGCACGACTTCAATCCCTGGGTCAGGGTCACCTCGCTCATTGAGTCCGCGGGTCAACTACTCGGGCTGAACGAAGGAATGATCAAGCGGATTATCACTCCTGAACGGATCCTCGAAGTCGCGGTACCGGTGCGCATGGACTCGGGCGAGGTCGAGATGTACACGGGCTGGCGCATCCAACATGACACGTCGCGTGGTCCAGGTAAGGGCGGCATCCGTTTTCACCAGAGCGTGAACACCGACGAGATCGCCGCGCTGTCGGCGGACATGTCGATCAAGTGCGCCGTCGTGAACATCCCCTACGGCGGCGCCAAGGGCGGCGTGCGCGTGGACCCCACAAAACTTTCGCGCGCTGAGCTTGAGCGACTGACGCGACGCTACGCCTTTTCCATCGGACCGATGATCGGACCGGACCGGGACATCCCCGCGCCCGACATCAACACCGACGCCCAGGTCATGAGTTGGATCATGGACACCGTGTCGATGATGCACGGTCACAATATCTCGGGCGTCGTGACGGGTAAGCCCCTCGCCATCGGCGGCACGCTCGGCCACGCCGGAGCGACGTCGCTCGGGGTGACAATCTGCACCGCGGCGATCCTCCAGCGACTCGGAAGGCTCTCGAACGAGCAGCGGGTCATCATCCAGGGATACGGCAAGGTGGGTGCACCGCTGGTCAAGCTCATGAGTGATCGGGGCATGAAGGTCGTCGGTGTCGCCGACGTGAAGGGCGCGATTCACGTTCCCGGGGGTATCAACCCCGGCGTGCTCGCCAAGCACTTCGACGAGGCGGGCACCGTGGTGGGCTACCCCGGCGCGGAACACGTCGAATCGCACGAGTTCTGGACCCTCCCCAGTGACATCGCCATCCCGGCCGCCCTGGGAGGGGTCATCACCGAAGAGGTCGCGTCGAGCTTGGCCGCCTCGATCATGGTCGAGGCGGCCAACGGTCCGACGACCGGCGAGGGTGCCGCCGTGCTCGCGAGTCGCAACATCCCCGTCGTGCCCGACGTGCTCGCCAACGCCGGCGGGGTCGTGGCGTCGTACTTCGAGTGGGCCCAGGACCTACAGGGCTTCATGTGGGAGTCCGAACTCTTCCAGCAGCGTCTCGAAAAGACGATGCACGAGTCGTTCAACCACGTCTGGAACCGCCAGAAGGAACTGCACGTGAACCTGCGCGACACCGCCATCGCGGTGGGCGTCGAGCGTATCGCCGAGGCGACCGAACTGCGTGGCCTGTTCCCTTAAGCCAGCGTTGTTCGTTGACCGCTCCCCGTCCCCCTAGCCGTGATGTGGTGACCAGCGGAACTTGCGCAGCGCGATGAACGCCGCGACGATTCCCCAAAGAGCGACGACCGCCAGATCGCGCCAGGGCCAAGCACTTGAACCAGGCAGCTGTTCGAAGGGCGCTCGCACGGCGATCAGGAAGTGTCGGACCGGGAAGAACGTCGAGAACGTCTCCAGTCCCGAATGGGGAGGCAACGGGAACCAAAGACCCGACAAGAACAGCAACACGAAGAACGCCACGCTCGTCACCGGTCCCGCGGTCTCCTGGTTGGGGATGACCGAACTGATGGCGACGCCCATGGCGGTGAAACACGCAATGCCCACCACGAGCACGACGAGGAACGCCAACCACTCGCGAGGAAAAGCAACGCCGTAGCCGAATCGGCCGATGACGAGCAGCACCGCCGCCTGGACCAGGGCGACGATCGCGGTACTCAAGAAGATCGACGTCAACAAGGCCCACGCCGGTAGTGGCGTGAGCCGTAGCCGTTTGAGCAGTCCGGTCTCACGGCGACTCACCAGATTGCTCGTGAGCATGCTGAAACAGGCGGCCATGATGCCGTAGGCGATGAAACCCGGCACGTAGTACTGGTCATTAGTGATGTTGCCCAGATAGGAGATGGTCTGGGTCCCGTTCGTGGCACCCAGCATGACCAAGAAGATGACCGAGAAGCCAATCGTGAACATCGCGCCGGTCTTATTGATCCAAAACGCCGTCTGCTCGTAGCGAACCTGATGCACCACCAAACGAAGATCACCGCGCGCGGTGTGGTCCTTGACGGGAGCGACGACGCTCACGAGCGAACCTCGTCGCTGGACGTCAACGTCTCATGGGTCAAGCGGAGATAGACGTCCTCGAGAGTCTGGCGCATCACGCTGAGACCAGCGAGTGAGACCTTCTCGTCCAGCGCCCAATTGGTCAGTCGCGACAGTACTTCGAGTTCACGGTCCGTGTCGAATTCCACACGCAGGCCCTCACAGCAACTGGGTACCACGGGCAAGTCAGCCACGGCGACGCCTTCGGGCATCGTAAACGAGATAGCGACGTGGCCCAGGTCACGACCACCTAACGACGACGGCGTCCCGGTCGCAGCGATGCGGCCCCGGGTGAGCACCACGACGTGACGAGCGAGCGCTTCGACCTCGTCCATGTAGTGGCTCGAGAGCACGACCGTGGTGCCTTCACTGGAGAGCGCGCGAATCAACTCCCACGTCATTCGCCGCGCAGCGGGGTCCAGTCCGGTCGTCGGTTCGTCGAGAAAGAGCAACTCTGGATTGCCAATGATCCCCAGACCGATGTCGAGGCGTCGCTGCTGGCCGCCCGAGAGCCTCTTCACCTTGACGTCGGCTTTTTCTCGGAGCCCGACCAGATCAATTACGTCGTGCACGCGGCGAGGAGTCGGATAGTAACCCGCGTTTCTTTCGAGCACCTGGCGAACCGTGAAGAACGGCTCAACCGTGAGTTCTTGTAGTACGACGCCAATCCTCGATCGCAACCAGCGCTGCTGGCTGCGATCGCCAGGATCGACTCCGAGCACGCGCACGTCACCGCCGTCGCGTTTCAAGAAACCTTCGAGGATCTCGATCGTCGTCGATTTACCCGCGCCGTTTGGGCCTAACAGTGCGAACACGTCACCGCGCACCACATCGAAACTCACGTCGTTCACTGCGTGCAACTGCCCGTAGGACTTGTGCAGTGACTTCACGCTGAGAGCAGGCACATTGACTTCTTGACTAACCGGGGCGCCCGAATCGAAACGTCCGTCTACCCCAATGGTAGTGACATAAACCTCTCCCGAAACTGTCGGCATAAGGCCCTTGGTCCAGAATGGCGTCGATTTTCGAACCGAAAATGACGCTCCCGAGTATTTAGTCAATTCTTAGTCTGGCGGACCTACGGCGCGCGAACCGAACCCACCCTTCGGCTTCGCCTCCTTAGTGAGTATTCGTGCGCGACCTCGGTGGTGTCCACTTCTTCATCCTTGATTCGAAATCGGTGGACCGACAGCGATGTCACCTTGGGGACCGTGCAATCGACGGACGCGTCCCCGTGGATCGAACNNACCGGTCCAGGGCACTTGACCAAGAGCGTGCTCCATGTCGAGATGGCTTCGCCTTGACGGACCGGGGCACGAGAAGCGTGTCGAGAACTGCGAAGTGGTCACGCTGTCGGTGTCACGCGGCACTTCAGTTACCTACTGGTAACCGCGTTCATTCAATACCTTTCGGTTCTGTTCTGCGACGGATTCGGCCACGGGCCGGTTGGAATCGAGCGTGACCACCTCGCTCCCTAGAGACGAAGGCAGCCGTGGGAAGTCCTACCGCGCTGAATAAGAAAAGTCACGGGAAAAGTTCAGCGATTCATCGAATTTACGGTGAATACTAGTGAGATGGCAAAAGTCTCCTCAGAATACCGTTCCCAGTTGAAGAGACCTTCCCAGGCGCGATCCATCGCCACCTTCGCGGGAATCTTGCAAGCGTCCACCGACATCATCGTCGAACGGGGCGTCCAGGGCCTCAACACGAACGTCGTCGCCGAACGAGCCGGTGTCAACATCGGCACCGTCTACCACTACTTTCCCGACAAGACCGCAATACTCGTCGAACTCTTTCGCATCGACCAAGAACGTCGAAACGCTCCTCTCACCGAAAAGTTAAATGAGATCTCCGACGCGCCCGACCTTGACCGCTGGGCCGACGAGATGTTCAGCCTCGCCGTTGATCTACGCCAAGAGAGTCCCGCGACGGCACATCTTCGCCGAGCCTTCCGCGCCGTGCCTGAACTGGTCGCGATCGATCGTCAGGACACCGAGCTCTACTTGGATTTCCTCGCCACGCTTCTTCGAGTCCGTTTTGTCGGAATCTCCAAAGAGCGAGCACGTGCCGCGACGCGAATCCTCGTGGAGATGACCGCGACCATGCTGGACGTCAGCCAAGAACTCGGCGAGCAATCCCGCTTATTCCTTGCTGAAGGCCTCGTCGCTCTCAAGTGTTATTTGCACACCCTCGAGCGCCTTTAGTCCTTCAAGGCAAACGCCACGTCAGGCCAAGGACAAGAACCCCGAGGTGATGCACAAGCCAAAGGCGCCAATGACGAGGAAACCCGCGACGACCGCGAAAATGACGACGCGCGTGCCGCGTCCACGACCCGTGGCGATCGGCCGTGGCATGTACCAGTCGGGCAAGAGCCCCCTTTGAAGCATCCCCGCGCGCCAGGGCACCGCGTCGGGGTCGAGTGGTGCCTTGGGATCCGCCGCGAGTGCCAGAGCGGTCAGTTCTTCGTCACTGACGGGTTCGGCGCTTGCGACACCGCCTTCATCAAGTGGCCTTGTCATGTGCCCTCCCCTCGTCACCTTCGTCCAACTTATAGCCGTGATCACGCTGACCATACGAACGAACCCTCCCCACCGTTCTACTGGATTGGCGGGCATAAATCAGGGCCGCGCGACCGGAAACCCGCAAAACGGCACGTCTGGAAGTTGCGGGCGCCATTGCCTTCAAGCACGTGGGCGAGGTGTTCGCTGCTCGAGCGGGCTTTACTCAGCGAAGTTCGAGCACTTTCGTCGTAGGCGCAAAGCCGAGTCGCCGATAGAACTCGAAGGACCTCTCACTGGGGTGCACCGCCAAGTAATCCAGTTCAGCGTTTCGAGCGTATCCGACCAAGTGCTCCATGAGCGCGGTCCCCACACCTTGCGATCGCCGATCGGGCACCACGTAGACGCTCTGGACGTAACCCGAACGTCGAACGAAGAACTCTGGCCCCGGGATGCGATCGACGACGGCCAGCCAGGCTATCGCCACGGGACGCTCGGTCTCGAACGCCAGGAAAGGGACGTACGAGTTCTCGTGCTCGCGCGTCCATACTTTGAAATCCTGCTCGAAACTCAGTTGGTCGAGTCCCTTCTCGCCACGCTCACCTGAACGCCACTCGAAGCGAAGCGACGCCAGATGCACCACGTCGTCCGGGCCGCCGCGTCGAATCGTCAACATAACGACGACTGGAGATCGAAGTCACCTTGCTGACCCTCGTCGCTCTCGGACCACGACTGGTCGAGGTGCCCTCCCCTACGGTTCTCGCGATCAATCACGAAGGTTTCGAATTCCACTGTGAGTACCCAGTGGTCAGTCATGTCCTGCACGTGAACTCCTTCGTCCAAGAAACATAGAAACGCCTCTCAATCGATTCAACGACCGCACTGCGACGGCGTTCAGTCCTCGACGATCCGGCCGCGCCGGTTCGAGGGCTCGACCAGCGGCTCGATCGACGCGGCGCGCCAATCCGTGCGNNAGTGCGAGGACAGTTGAAGAGTTTGTACGAGGCCTCGATGATGGCGTCATAGTTAATGCGCCAACCCACGAAATCGCGCCAGCCCGCCTCACGGTCGGCAATGAGCGGCACACCTCCACGCTCGAGACGGGCGAGGACGATGTCGAACTCCTCGCGCGAGATCGCGATTGGCGTCTTGCGAAGCACTTTCTCGGGATAGCGGACCTCGAAGTAATCCGCGACACGCCGCAGGTTCAGCCAGCCCGAGCGAATGCACAAGCCGGCCGTAGGAGAGGGCGTGAGATCGACGACGGCGTTGAAGAGCGCCGCCGCGTCGAGCACGGCGGCGGCCGACCCGATCCACGTCTGGTCCAGCGTCGGTGACCGGTAGAAATTCAAGATGGTGAGCGTGGAATGGGTCTCGCCCACCTCGATGAACCACTGCTCCCATTCGCGCCACAGCTCATCGAGCAGGTCGTAGGCATTGACACTCTGGGCGATCTCGAGGATGCCCCACGGGGTCGCGGGCACACCGGCGCGTACCGACAGCCGCGAGACCGAGATCTCGCGACGCTGGAATGCCGCGTAGAGCGTGGGGATGAAGGAGATCAACAGCGCCAACAGCGTGAGACCCGTGCCTGCTTCGATGAAGCCCAGGGCGATCTGCGCGCCGCCGTGACCCGAGGTGGTGCCTAGGGTAAAGATCGATGAGCCTGAGATCTCAAAGGCTGAGGCGAAATTCGTGACGCCCGCCGCGACGAAGCCAAAGGCGAAGGCGATCAAGGTAAGCGCGAGCCAGAGCGCCTGATAGGAGAGCAAGACGATCGACGGGAAGAGCGAAAGGACCTGGTCCCTCTTCGCGTAGGACCTCTTCGATCCAGCGAACATCTGGAAGATCTTGCTCACCGCGCGCGCCGTCAGACTGCTCAATCGAACCCGAGCCGACCGGGGCAGCAGGAACGTTCGAATTGCGGCGTCGAGCACGAGCACGAGCAAGGTCAAACCCACGCACCCCGAGATCACCCGCACCCAGATCGCCACGACTCACTCCCCCCGTGACGAGTGAGCGGAGGTGGCGTAGCGCATAGTGAGTGATTCTAACGAGCGGGCCCTCGAGGGCGACGGGAAAACTCACTCAACGACGCGCCAAGAGTGGGCCTACTGTGTCTTTTCTGTGCCAACCTGAGTACGTGACAAGTGACGAAACGTCCCGGGAAGAACTCGAGGAGCTCGTGCACCAGCTTCGTGAGGAGAACGCCCGACTGCGAGAGGAAGTACGACGGCTCGCGCGCGAGCATCACGAGGTTCCCCCGCACTATCTGTGACTTCCCGTGCGTCGCTGATTCCTCGACCCCGGTACGATGAACCCACGACCCTCGAAGTGAGACACCCATGACCAACCTGATGCCCGCCGCCTTCATCGGGCACGGCAGCCCCATGAACGCCCTCGAACACAATCGCTACACCGACTCGTGGTCGACTTTTGCCGCGACGATGCCCACGCCCAGTGCCGTTCTCGTAGTCTCGGCGCACTGGTACGTGAACATCACTGCCGTCACCGCCATGAAGGTGCCCCGAACGATCCACGACTTCTACGGCTTCCCCACGGAGCTCTTCGAAGTGCAGTACCCGGCTCCCGGCGACCCCGAACTGGCCCAGCGAATCGTCGACGTCGTCGAGCCGACCTACGTAGGGCTCGACGAGGACAGTTGGGGCATCGATCACGGCACGTGGTCGGTCCTGGTGCACATGTTCCCTCAAGCGAACGTTCCGGTGCTGCAGTTGTCGATCAACGCGCAGCAACCCTTCGACTACCACTTCAACCTCGGCGTGAAGTTGCACGAACTGCGCTCCCAGGGTGTGTTCATCTTGGGCAGTGGCAACGTCGTGCACAATCTTCGCCTCATCGACTGGCGTCAACCCGGCCAAGGGACCGACTGGGCTCATCGCTTCGACGACGGCGTGCGCACGATCATGACCAGCGATCCGTCGCAACTCGCGTCGAGCGAAGACCTCGGCGACTACACCNNAGTGCCGCAGCGTCATCGCCGACGCGCACGCTCGTCGACGGCTACGAGATGGGCTCGCTATCGATGACCGCCTACGAGCTACCGGGGACCTGAATCCCTATTTGCGATTGGCCCGTTGGGCCCGACGCAGCGAAATCCCGAGCGCCGCGACACACAAGACCGGAAGCGCGATGAGGGCCAGTGCATTTAATTGCCAGACAATGCGACACAAGGCAATGAATCCGACGACGACGAGCATCGCCACGAATAATTCTGGCGTATCACCCACTAAGAAGTCCCACCAGAACATCGCGAATCCCTTGAGCACCCGAAAGATCCACGGAGTCCGGTCACTGTTCACGACGCAGCCTCAAGGACCGTGGCGCTTCGGCGAAGGGCCACGATGAACGACCACGCCACTACTAGATAGACGGCCACGAGAACGGGCAGTCCTGCGTCGCCACCGGGCCAATGAATCTTGAGTCCTTCGCCCGCCCAGAAAGTGCCATAACTCGTCAGAAGGATTCCCACGCCCATCTTCATCGCGTTCTCGGGAACCTTCGTGAGCTGCTTTGAAACGACGGCACCCACGATGGCCACCAGCACCACCGCAATCGCCGCGACAATGGCGGCGAGACCGAGTCGATGCGCCGAAGTGCCAAGGGTGATGACCGCGATAACCACTTCGAGACCCTCGAGAAAGACTCCTTTGAACGCAACGACAAAAGCCACCTGATCGCGACGTGGCGCCGAGTCGCTGCTTTCGAGTTGCGCCACCGTTGACTGGTATCGCACGTCCTCGTCGTTCTTCGCTTTGAGACCACTGGATCGCAGGATCGCCTTTCGCAGCCACTGCATGCCGAAAATCAGCAGGATGGTTCCGATCACCAGGTGCAGGGTGGCAAGCGGCACGCGCACGAGCGCCGGACCGACGAAGGCGACCAGCACCACGAGTGCCGCCAGCGCAGCCGCGACGCCTTCAAAGCATGAGCGCCAGCCACGAGTGTGACCAACGGCGAGGACGATCGTGAGCGCCTCGACCATCTCGACACACGAGGTCAGAAAGACGGCCACCACGAGAACGGCGACGCCAGAGGATACCGTCGTTCCGATCAACGCCCTCTTCCTCTCATTGAATGTCGGCGTGCGAACATGTCAACTTAACTCTAGGTGTCGTGAGCTCTAGCGGACTCGACGGCGAAGTTCATCCTCGACCGCGGCCGGGTCCAGTCCTCGACTTCGCAACAGCAGCAGGGAGTGAAACCAAAGATCGGCGACCTCACTCACGACGCGCTCGTCGTCCTCGCTCAGACTCGCGACGACTACTTCGACGGCTTCCTCGCCGACCTTGCGCGCGACCCTAGGCGTCCCTTCACGCAACGTTCGAGCAACGTAGGACGACTCTTCACCCGAAGCGTCACGCTGGAGGATCGTTCGCCATAGCCATGGCGTAAAACAAGAGGTGGATCCGACGTGACACGCCGGGCCGTCAGCGTCGACTCGAACCAGGACTGCGTCCTCGTCACAGTCCAGGTTCACCTCGACGACGTGCATGGAATTTCCCGACGTCTCTCCCTTGACCCAGAGCTGCTGACGGGAACGCGAATAGAACGTCACGAGTCCGGAACTGCGCGTCAACTCGAGCGCCTCGTCATCCATCCAGCCGAGCATCAGCACACGGCCCGTCGCGTTGTCTTGGATGATGGCGGCCTTCAGTTGGTCACTCATGCTCGCCCCTTCAGTGGTCGTAGGTGAACGCCGAGACTTTCAATCTCACGACGCAATCCGGGTAGTCCGGAAGGATTCTCGTGCACGATCGAGGCGATGAGCGCCGCGTCGGCCACGCGAAGGGCATCGGCTACGTGCTGGGCCGATCCCGCGCCGCCCGAAGCGATAACCGGGATCGAGATCGCACCGCGCACCGCTGCCGTGAGCTCCAGATCGAAGCCCGATCGCTGACCGTCCTGACGAATTGAGGTGAGCAGAATCTCACCTGCTCCGCGTTCGGCGGCTTCGACGGCCCACTGCAACGTCGGGGTCGTCGTCGCCACTCGTCCGCCGTGGGTGTGGACAACGCCCTCACCAGCGTCGATCGCTACCACCACGGCTTGGCTCCCGTAGCGATCGGCAATGGCCCCGATCAAGCTCGGCTCGGCGAGAGCGGCTGAATTGAGTGAGACGCGGTCCGCCCCGGATTCGATGATTCTCGAGGCGTCCTCCACACTTCGCACCCCCCCGCCCACGGTGAAGGGGATCTCCAGGACGTCAGCAACCTCAGCGACGACCGAGGTCATGGTCTGTGTATCGTCCGGCGTTGCGGCGATGTCGAGGAAGACGAGCTCGTCCGCACCGCCGCCGCTGTAGTACGTGGCCAATTCGACCGGATCGCCCACGTCGCGCAAGCCGACGAAACTTATGCCCTTGACCACGCGACCGTTCGCGACGTCCAAACACGGAATCAGACGAGGGAGAGGCATTGACCTAGAAAGTTGAGACCGGCGTCGGCGCTCTTCTCGGGGTGAAACTGCACCCCGAGAAACGATCCTCGCCGCAACGCCACGGTGAGTCCGTCCGAAGTGGCGACGACGTCGGGCGCTTCGGCGACGTAACTGTGGGCGAAGTAGTACGCGTCACCCCAGGGATCGACGATCGCCCAACCAAGGCGAGGTACGCGCTCGGCCTCGAGCCGCACAACTTTCCCTTCCAAGAGTCCGAGGCACTTGACGCCGCCATCCTCTTCGCTCGATTCGAGGGCGAGTTGCATGCCCAAACAGATGCCGAGGGTCGGGCCATCGTCGCGATAGCGCTGGCGTAACGCCTCGGCCGCGCCCGTCTCGTTGAGATGTTCCATCGCGCTACGCGCTGAGCCGACTCCCGGCAAGACCACGTAGGGGGCCTCGATGATCGCTGCGGGGTCTGCGCTCACTTCGCTGGACTTTCCGACGTGGGTGATCGCTGCGCGCACCGAACGAGTGTTACCCGCCCCGTAATCAACGATCACGACGTCGCTCACAATGATCCCTTGGTGGATCGCACGAGACTGCCGTCGCGGGTCATCGCCTGGGCGAGCGCGCGGCCCACCGCTTTGAAGGAAGCTTCGGCGACGTGGTGGGCGTTCTCGCCGGTCGCGGTCACGTGCAACGTGATGCGCGCGGTTTGCGCCAGCGAGATGAACGCGTGCGCTGCCATCCCCGGGTCAGGCGTGATCGAGATGTTGGCGGTCGCACGGCCCGACAGATCCACCACCGCGTAGGCGAGTGCCTCGTCCATTGGTACGCGAGCCTCGCCGTAGCGGGTGAGACCCCGACGGTCCCCGAGCGACTGATTGAGTGCCTCGCCAAAGGTGATCATCATGTCCTCGACGGTGTGGTGCTCGCCCGTCTCAAGATCGCCCACACCCTCGAGGCGAAGGTCCATGCCTCCGTGAAAAGCCAGTTGTTGCAGCATGTGGTCGTAGAAGCCCTCACCGGTGTGCACGTAGACGCGTCCCTCGCCGGGTACGCGCAGCCGGGCCGTCAACAACGTCTCGGCGGTGGCTCGCCGGTGACGCACGCCGGTCGCTGGCATCACCGAGCCAGTCAACTCCGCTCGCAGCGCGTCAAGCAGCACATTGTCGTCGAGTTCGTCGCGCACGCTGATGCGCAGGCCTCGAGCGAACGCGCGCACCACAATGCCGTAGGGCAAGAGTCGTTCGACGAGGTCCTGTGGGTGATCCATCGGGACGAACAGAAAGTTCGTGAACGACGGCACTGGCTCGAGACCCAGCAGTGTCAGTTCCTTGGCCAGCCGCTCGCGCTCGGCGATCTGATCGCTCACGTCGATCGGCGTCGCGAGGGCCGCGAGCGCGAGGGCGGCCGACAGCGAGGACACCGACAACGGTGCCTGGCGCGACGTGATGACCGCAGTAAGTTCTGGACTCGCCACGGCGTAACCAACGCGCGCGCCCGCGAGACCGTACGCCTTGGAGAANNGCGTAAGCCTCGTCAATCACGAGTTGTCCCGACACCTGAGGTATGTCGGGGAGTTCTCCCGTGGGATTATTCGGTCGGCATACGAAGACGAGGTCAGCCTTCTCGACGTCGTCGATGATGCTCGCTCGCGCCATCAGCGCCGCGTAACGGTACATGGAATACGAATCAGCGGGCGCCGTGGCGATCGTGCCGTTCTCGGCGAAGATTCGCGCAAGCAGGACGATGAATTCGTCGCTTCCTGCGCCCAGGGCGATCTGGTCCAATCCCACGTCGTGCACTGCGGCGATCGCGCGGCGAAGCGATTCGTAGCGACCACGATCGTATTCATTGACGTCCGCGAGGGCGCGCGCGAGCGTCGCCGGGCGCGCGCTCGCTGGCGGTGTGGCCGGCGTGTTGCCGTCGAAGCGGATGACCTGGCTCGCGTCCAGGTCGACTTGGGCGGCGATTCGCTCGTTCGACGGCGGCCATTGGTAGGCGTCGAGCGCCTCGCGCGTGGTCATCGACGCGCCGTGGCCTTGTGCGCGGGCATGTCCTCGAGGTCGGCCAACGCTTCGATGGTCGGCGCCAGGCGCTCGAGTCCTTCCTTGGTGACGCGCTGGACGGTGACGGTCTTCATGAAGCCCTCGAGCCCCAGCCCACCGGTGGTCTTGGCCCAACCACCCGTCGGCAGCACGTGGTTGCCCCCGGTGGCGTAGTCACCCGCCGGCACCGGCGAGTAGGGACCAACGAAAACCGCACCCGCGTTACGAATCCTTGACGCCAGCGACTCAGCTCGTGGGCCGAGCAGGGCCACGTGTTCGGCGGCGTAACCCTCGATCTCACCAAGGGCCGCTTCGAGGTCGTCACCCACGCGCACTACGAACGCGCGCGAGTCGGGACCGTGCTCCATCTGGGCGGCGAGTTCTTGTTGGATGATCGTCTCGTCGTAGTCAACGTCAGCGGCGACGACGATTTCGCTCGGTCCCGCAGGCAGGTCGATCGCGACGTCACGACTCACCAAGAGCTTGGCGGTATTGACCGCGCCCCCACCGGGTCCGAAGATCTTGTCGACTGGCGCGATGGACTCGGTACCGTAGGCCATCGCCGCGATCGCCTGGGCTCCCCCGAGTGCCCACACCTCATCGATACCTAATAACGCCGCAGCCGCAGCGACGGCGGGGGCACCCGAAGGTGGCGTGCACACGACGATGCGTTCGACGCCGGCGACTTGGGCGGGCACGCCGGCCATAATGAGCGACGAGACGAGACCCTGGGGCACGTAGATGCCCACCGAACGAAGCGGCGTCCAGCGACGCTCGAGGGTGACGCCCGGCGAAACCTCCAGCATCACGTCCGCGGGACGTTGCGCCGCGTGCCAAGTGCGCACCGCGTCCGCGGCGGCGAGCACCGCCGCGGTGGGGATGTCCCCGTAGGGAACCGCCCGTTCGGGCCTGTCGGCCGTCGTCTTGTCAAAGAGCTGGGACCATTCGACGAGCGCGGCGTCACCGCGCTCGCGCACGTCGTTGACGACGTCTTCGATGCTGAAGGTTCGACCAGTGTCGACGGGCTTACTCATGGCAACATCCGCTCGACCGGTAGCGTGAGGATCGAACTCGCGCCACAGGCCTCCAACTTCGGTAGCAACGACCAGATGTCCGCCGCCGGCACCAGCGCGTGCACCGCCACCACGCCCGGCGTCGCCAGGTCCATCACGGTGGGCGAACCCGTCGTTGGTAACAGCGCCGTCACGTCGGCCAGGCGATCCTTAGCCACGTTACAGAGCAGGTAACGGTTCGCTCGAGCGTTGATCACCGAACCCAGCACCGTCGTAAGGGTCTTTCGCGCCTCGATGTCCATCGAACCACTGCGACCCACGAGCACCGCTTCGGACTCGAACAACGTACCGATCGAGCGAAGGCCATTCGTGCGAAGAGTCGAGCCCGTCGACACGAGGTCGATGATCGCGTCAGCGAGTCCGAGGCGCGGCGAGATCTCGACCGAGCCCGCCACTCGAACGAGCTCGGCCTTCACGCCGCGTTCGGCGAGCACTTGTGCCGCAATGCGCGGGTGCGAGGTCGCGATACGGCGACCTTCGAGGTCTTCGATGCTCGTCGCGCGATCCTCCATCGACACCGCAGCCTGCAGCGAACAGGTGCCGTAACCGAGACGCAGGAGGACTTCGACATCGCTCTCGTTCTCGTACACCAGGTCGAGTCCCGTAATGCCGCAGTCCACCACGCCGTCCTGCACGTATTCGGGCACGTCATCAGCCCTCACGAAGAGCAAATCGATGTCGGCGTTACGACAGTGCGCTTGCAAGACCCGCTCACCCGGCTCTTGGGGCGCGACGCCGCTCGCTTCGAGTAACGACCAGGACGGTTCACGTAACCGCCCCTTACTAGGCAGCGCCATGGTCAGACGTCTGTTCATTTCCGACCTCGTTTCAGCACTTCGCGGTAGCCGCCTTCGCCATAGTGCAACCAATGCGCCACTCGCGTGACCGTGGCCGTCGAAGCGCCGGTGCGCCGTGAGATCTCCTGGTACGGCACGGCTTCATCGACCAATCGGGCCACTTGAAGTCGCTGGCCCATGGCGTCAAGTTCATTGGTCGTGCACAGGTCGCGCAAGAACGCCGCGACTACGGTAGGTTCACGTAGCTTCACGAATGCGTCGACGAGTTCATTGAATCGCTGTCCCGTTTCGGGCAGCGAATCAGCCGGAAGTACCTTGCCAGATGTCATGATGATATGCTAGCATATTACTACGCTACTATGCAACTCATCCCCGCCCTCGACCTGCTCGGTGACTACGCCGTTCGCCTGGAGCAGGGCGACTTCGACCGGGTCCTGTTTCGCCAACCGGTGGAAGCGTTCATGAGCCGGATCGTCGCGACCGGGCCGGACTTCATCCACATCGTTGACCTCGAGGGCGCCCGCGACGGCGAACTTCGCACCGACGTCGTGCAACGCTGCACCGCGCTCGCCGGTTCCATCCCCCTGCAGGTCTCGGGGGGCATCCGCACGATCGCGAGCGCCGAGCGGGCGCTCGACGCCGGTGCGACTCGGGTCATCGTCGGCACCGCAGTGTGGGCGAAGCGCGAAGCGCTCGCCGCGTTCGTCGCTGCGCTCGGTGACCGTCTCGTGGTCGCCCTGGACGTGCGCGACGGTGCGTTGTCGGTGCGGGGCTGGAAATCGTCGACGGACATCAAGGTCGACGACGCGCTCGAACGCTGTCGCGCCGCGGGCGTCGCACGACTTCACGTTACGGCCATCGAACGTGACGGCACGATGCGAGGACCGGACCTGGGTCTTTACGAGCAGGTCTGCGCGAGTGGCATCGCGGTGGTGGCCGCGGGTGGCGTTCGCGACGACGCGGACCTCGTGGCACTCGCGGGCGTGGGCTGTGAAGCCGCGGTGATGGGCGTGGGATATCTGAAGCGATTGGGCCCCGAGATCGATTCATAGATTCGTTTGGTTTTCCTTGCAATAAAGGGACTTTCTCCTCTAAAGACCTCGCGAAGGGTCCAGTCAGAATGGAAAGAGTCGCAAGGGAAAGGAACTACGTATGAGGCGCAAGACACTGGACCTGATACTCAACTGGGTCGGCGTTCTGCTGACCGTGATGCTGCTCGTCGCAGGAATCGGGCTCCTCATCGGTTACAACTTCACCAGTTCACAGGTGAAGTCACAGTTGCTCGAACAGAAGGTCTACTTCCCACTCAAGGGCACCCAGGACTACCAAGACCTCGTCAAGGCGAACCTCACCTCGTACGCGGGCAAAGAAGTGCTCACGGGTTCCGAAGCGCAGATCTTCGCCAATGACATCATCGGCGTCGACACCAACGCGATCAGCGGTGGAAAGACCTACTCGCAAGTCAGCGCGGCTTCCCTGGCCGACCCCTCGAACAGCGCACTCGCCAACGAGGTCAACCTGGTATTTCGTGGTGACACGCTTCGAGGTCTGCTGCTCAACGCCTACGCCTTCGGGTTCCTCGGCGTCGTCGCGTTGTACGCCGCGATCGCGTCCTTCGTGCTCGCCCTGTTGATGCTGGTCCTCACCCTGCTCGGTGTGCGTCACTACCGCCAGGGCGATCCGGCGGACGTGATCTAGAAAATCGTACGACCCCAAAAGAGTCCGGGACCCCCTCCCGGACTCTTTTGACGTTCTCGGTGCGAGACGCCGCTCGCTAACGTCGTGACGTGAGTTCCCTCGAGGTGAGCACCAGTCGATCCGCGTTCGTGGGCGCGATGCCCGTGCGCCGAGCGCTACCTCGAAGGGGTCGGCGCACCGTCGGTGCCTGGTGCTTCGCCGACCACATGGGTCCGGCCGCGGTGACCAAGGAGCACGGCCTCGATATCGGACCGCATCCCCATACGGGTCTGCAGACCCTCACCTGGCTCGTCAACGGAGAGGCGGTACACCGCGACAGCCTGGGCACCGAGCAGTTGCTCGCCCCGGGACAACTGAACCTGATGACCGCGGGAATGGGCGTATCGCACGCCGAAGAGGCGACGGGCCAGTACGAGGGGACGCTGGAGGGCATCCAACTCTGGATCGCCCAGCCCGAGATTACCCGCCACCTTGACGCGGCATTCGAGCACCACCTCGCACTGCCACGACTCGAGACGCCAAACCTGGACGCCACGGTGCTCGTCGGTGAGTTCGAAGGCGTCGTCAGCGCCGCAAGACGCGACACCGACCACGTCGGCCTCGAACTGGTCGTTCGAGGCCCGACGACTATGGCGCTGGAGCGAGACTACGAGTACGCGATCATCGTGCTCGAGGGGATACTGCTCGTGCGCGACGAAGTACTCGAAGCCGGCCACCTCGGCTACTTGGCCCCGGGTGGTGACGAACTCTTTGTCGACGCTTCACCTTTCGCGCGCGCGATGGTGCTCGGCGGCGTCCCCTTCGAGAGCGACGTCGTGATGTGGTGGAACTTCGTCGCGCGAAACCGTGAGGAGATCGACGAGGCCTTTGACGCATGGCGCAGCGACGACGGACGCTTCGGCACGGTGCGCAGCTCGCTCGCGCGCATCGAGACGCCCGCGCCGTACTGGCGGCATCGGTCCGGCTAAGTCACCGCGTCGCGGCGACTAGATCTTTTCGGGCACCATCTCGATCGCCCCGCACGGACATTCGGTGACGCAGATCCCGCACCCCTTGCAGAAGTCATAGTCGAACTCGTAACGCTCCCCGGTACCGAGTTTGAGAACCGCGTTGTCGGGACAGACCCCGAAGCAGTTGTCACATTCGAAGCAGTTGCCACACGACAGACAACGACGGGCTTCGAAGAGTGCGTTGTCCTCATCGAGACCGCCGATCACTTCGTCGAAGGTGGACTGACGTCGGATTCGCTCGAGTTCGGGCCGCTTCTGGCGGGGGGCGTCGGCGTAGTACCAAGTGTTGAGCCGGTCGAACGTCGCCAGACCGTGGCGGTCCTTCACGCCCCGCTCGCGCCCCATGACGAAGTCGTCGATCCCGTGTGCGGCCCGTTTCCCGTGCCCGACAGCGACCGTCGCCGTACGCTCGGCGGGCACCGCGTCGCCACCGGCGAAGATGCCGTTGGGCGCGGCCATCATGGACTGCTCCACGCTCACGACACCGTTGGCGATGTTGACCCCGGGCGCCTTGTCGAGCAACGAGAGGTCGGTGTCCTGGCCGAGCGCGAGCACGAGCGCGTCCGCGTCGAGCTCTTCGAACTCGCCAGTTGACTCGGGAAACCCCTCGGCGTTGAGCGCCATCTTCTCCAAGACCAACTTCTCACCCTCGAAGCGATTGACCGTCGAGAGCCACCGGACGGTGACACCTTCGCCGAGCGCCTGTTCGAGTTCCTCACCGCTGGCGCCCATGCGTTCGCGGTTTCGCCGATAGACGATCACCGCGTCGGTCGCACCCAGTCGTCGGGCGGTACGCGCCGCGTCGAACGCCGTATCACCACCGCCGTAGACGACCACGCGCCGACCGAGCAAGGGTGGATCGTCGTCCGCCACCTGGTGAAGGAACGTCACTGCGTCGATCACGCGTGACGAGTCGCCCGCGGGGATGTTGACCCGCTTGCCCAGTTGGGCTCCGACGGCGAGAAAGACCGCGTCGAACTTACCCTCGACTCGCTCGAGTTCGACGTCGTACACCACGTGGTTCAGTTCCACTTCAATCCCCTGGGCGACGATACGGGCGATCTCAGCGTCCAGGACCGCGCGCGGCAATCGGTACGCAGGTATGCCGTAGCGCATCATCCCGCCCAACTGCGAGGCCGAGTCGACCAACTTCACCTGGTGGCCGAGACGGCGAAGGTGGTACGAGGCACTGAGTCCCGCGGGACCCGCGCCGACGACGAGCACCCGCTTTCCCGTGTCGCTACCGGGAATGGGCAACGACCATCGCTTCTCGATCGCGAGGTCGCCGAGGAAACGCTCGACGGCGTTGATGCCCACGGCTTGGTCGACCTGGACCCTGTTGCACGCGGTCTCGCACGGATGAAAGCAAATTCGACCCATGATCGCGGGCATCGGATTCTCTTCGACCAACTTTTCCCACGCGCGCCGGTAGTTACCCGACTCGGCGTGATAGAGCCATCCCTGGATGTTCTCGCCCGCGGGACAGGCGTCGTTGCACGGAGGCATTCGGTCCACGTAGACCGGACGCTCCACCCGCCACGAACCGGTGTGGTTCGAGCGACTCGTGCCCACGTCCAAGGTGATGGCGAAAGGTATCTCCATTAGACGCTCACTTCCTGGTCACTGGCGTCGAGCAGTCCGTAGCGCTCGATGTTGCGATCGGCCATGGCCTGGATTCGTTCGACGACGTCAGCCCGAGGATGCGCACCGAAGAGGTGGGCGTAGCGGCGCTGGCGCGCGAGGTAGTCCTGGACGGGAACCCGGCGTCGAATGGGCGTGGCGTTCGTGACCACGCCGTCTTCGGCTTCGAAGACCGGGAACAGACCCGTCTCCTGGGCGAGGCGTGCGAGCAGGATCGTCTCATTCGATGCCGAACCCCACCCGAGGGGGCAGGGCACGAGGACGTGTAGATAACGGGCTCCTCGCATCGCCATGGCACGCTCCACCTTGCGTTCAAGGTCGTGCAAGTCCGCGACGGTGGCGGTGGCGACGTAGGGGATGTCGTGGGCCATCGCCAAACGTGGCAGATCCTTGCCCTGACCAAAGACGTTGCCGGGTTCGGGCCCCACGACGTCGGTGGTGGCCGTACGCGCCGCCGGCGGGGTCGCCGCCGAGCGCTGCACGCCCGTGTTCATGTAACCCTCGTTGTCATAACAGATGAAGAGCACGTCGTCATTGCGTTCGAACATTCCCGACAGACAACCGAATCCAATGTCCACCGTGCCGCCGTCGCCGGCTTGGCCGACGACGCGCACGTCATCGCGTCCCTTCACCCGCAGTGCCGCCGCCACCCCGGTGGCGACCGCGGGCGCGTTGCCGAACAGTGAGTGCAGCCAGGGAATACGCCACGAGGTCTCGGGATAGGGCGTCGAGAACACCTCGAGGCATCCCGTGGCGTTCACCGCGACGATCTGGCCGTCGCACGAGCGCATCGCCGCGTCGAGCGCGTAGCGCGCACCCAGCGCCTCGCCACAACCCTGACACGCGCGGTGACCCGAATCGATTGAATTCGCCCGGTTCGGGTTCGACTGGACGGTCCGTTGGTCATCGGCGAGCAGGCGGTTACCGACCGCGAAACTGCCGACTTGGTAAAAGTGCACTGGTTGCGACGTCATGACTCACTCCTCGGCGCCGCGGCGCCGACCGGACCGCGATCACGCAACAGGTTCTCCGCCGACGGACCCGACCGACGCGTGCGCGCCATACGCGTGCGCTCGCGGTCAACTGCACCGTGATCGAGGTCGAGGAAGGTCAGTGCGGGCAGATCGCCGCGCACCGCCTCGGCGATGAGCGCCTCGAGTGAACGTCGCGTGATGGGGCGCCCACCGAGTCCGGCGACGACGCTGCGCAACACGTGCTGCTCGCCGTGCATCGACATCGCGACGTCGGTCGAGAGCACGCCACCGAAACCGACGGAGAAGGCCTTTTCCAGCACGACGATCTGGGAAGCGGACCGCAGAGCCTCGCGCACCGCGTGGGCGGGAAAAGGTCGAAAACACGTGATGCCCACGACGCCGACACGTTCGCCGAGTTCGCGACGAATGTCGACGGCGTCTTTGATCGTACCCAGCACCGAGCCCAGCGCCACGATGACCGTCTCGGCGTCGTCGGTCCGGTACGAGTTGACCAGACCGCCACTCGCGCGACCGGTCACGTGGGCGAACTGTTCGGCAATCGCCGGTATGCGCACCAGAGCGTCCAATTGGCGAAGGTGGGCCAGGTAACGGACCTCCTCGAACGCTTCGGGACCCACCATGGCGCCAATGGAGACCGGGTCGGCGGGGTCGAGCACTTGTCGAGGCTCGTAGGGCGGAAGCAGGCGGTCCACCGTCGCCTGGTCGAGGATGTCAACTCGCTCGACGGCGTGGGTGAGGATGAAGCCGTCGACGCAGACCATCGTCGGCACGGAGAGCTCTTCGGCGAGGCGGAAGGCGATGATGTGCAGATCGACCGCTTCCTGATTGGTTTCGGCAAATAGCTGTATCCAGCCGGATTCGCGCATCGCCATGGCGTCGGAATGGTCGTTCCAGATGTTGATCGGCGCGCCGATCAACNNTTGGACGTGCAGGTCCGCCGCCTCCTGGTTCGTCTCGGCGAAGAGCTGGATCCAACCCGCGTCGCGCACGGCCATGGCGTCACTGTGGTCGTTCCAGATATTGATGGGCGCGCCGATGGCCCGATTCGCGAGCGTCATCACGATTGGTAAGCCCAGGCCGGCGGCGTTGTACACCGCCTCGATCATGTAGAGCAGTCCCTGGCTCGCCGTGGCGGTGTAGGCACGGGCCCCGGCCGCCGAGGCGCCGATCGCGACTGACATCGCGGCAAACTCGGACTC
>DKEO01000049.1:0-3701 GCA_002452255.1 Ferrimicrobium sp. UBA6820 | reverse complement strand
TTCCTGCTCGACCAAGTCACGACGCGGATGGTCGAGATCGATCGTGGGCGGGCGTACGTGCACGTGGGTGGGTACGCGGCGCTTCTAGAGGCGCAGGCCGAACGTGAGGCGCAGGCGGCCNNGCTGGCACACCGAACCAACGCCCCCGCGCGCGAGGGGTCCCTCGACCTCGAAGTCGAGATGCCTCGGCTCGGCACCACGGTCATCAAGGCCCACCACGTCAACTTCTCCTACGACGACGGCGTACCGGTACTGGTTGATGTGAACCTCGACCTGGGTCCCGGCGATCGAATCGGCATCGTCGGACCCAATGGCGCGGGTAAGTCGACGTTGCTCGATCTGCTCGATCAACGCCGACTTCCCACTACCGGCACCGTCAAGCGAGGACCGACGGTCGTCACGTCCTACTTCGAACAAGGGACCGGCGACGTCGACCCGACCAAGACGGTCCAGGAACTCGTTGCCGGCCCGCAAGGGGACCCCGGATCATTAGGTGACATCGCGCTGATGAAGCGATTCTGGTTTTCCGGCGCGCAGACCCTCNNGGCGCGCTGTCGGGCGGCGAACGCAACCGGGTGCATCTGGCCAAGATGCTGAGCGGGGGCGCCGACCTGATTCTGCTCGACGAGCCGACCAATGATCTGGATCTCGAGACCATCCGCCTCGTCGAGGAGTTTCTGCGCCAATGGTCGGGCACCGTCGTGGTGGTGTCGCACGATCGCACTTTCCTGAGTCGAACGACCGATCGGCTGATCGAGATCCGCGAGGATGGCACCATTTACGACGTACCCGGTGGAATCGACGCGTGGATATTGCGAGCGGCCGGTACTGGCTCGGTGGATCTTGTAACGTCCGCTGCGACATCGTCGGGATCAGTGACCGTGCCCCGAGGTCGCCTGATACGCGACGCGGAAAAGGAGATGACCCGACTCGAGAGACAGCGGCGCAGTCTCGGCGACAAGATTTTCGCTTCCGGTGACTACCGACAACAGGCGTTGCTGGCGAAGGAACTCGACGGAGTTCAGTTGGCCCTGAGCGCCGCAGAAGAGAAGTGGCTCTTGTTCCACGAGTAAAGAGGCTTCGTCACGACCCCCCAAGGGTGCCACGGACATTGATTGACATGATGCTGCTTCTAGGGTGTCAACCATGAGCGAAGTGCGCGAGCGCCCTGACTCCTCGGCGCGCTGGGCGGTCCACTTAGAGGCCGTGAGTGTGGTCGTGGCCCTGAGTGAGGCATTGGCCGCCCTCATCAGTGGGCTCGTCGCGACGTCGTTCGCTCTTATTGCCTTTGGGGCGGACTCGGTCATTGAAGTGTTGAGTGCCGCCGTCGTGATGGCGCAACTGGTGGCGATGCTGAAGCGAAGTCAGGTTTCAGATCGCAGTAGACACTGGTCGCACCGGATCATTGCAGTCTTGTTTTTCAGCTTGGCGTTGTACGTCACCATAAGCACGGCAGTGGCACTCGCGGACAAGGTGCACGCCAAGGAGAACGGACTGGGTTTCGCCGTGTGCATCGCGAGCGCTCTCTTGATGCCCGGTCTGGCCCTCGCCAAACGCAAAACGTCTCGCACAATGTCCCGTACTGGGCTGTCCGACGTTGGTCGTCTCCTGGCTTCGGACGCGTCGGAAACCGCCCTGTGCGCTCTGCTGAGTATCGGCACGCTCATGGGGATTGGACTCACCGCATGGCTGAGCTGGTGGTGGGCCGACCCCCTTGCCAGTTTGTTCGTGGTCTTCTTTGCGTTGCGCGAAGGTCGAGAGGCGTGGCGGTGCGCCATTGGCTAGCGATCAAGGAAAGTGACCGTCGGCGCAGGTAGGACGAAGAGGGAATTTCAAAACGGAAGTTCGCGCGACTAGCCACTGATTTGCAGGGGACTTTTGTCCTGGTGGGTTAGAGGGTCAATGCGGTTACCCTGAGCCCCGGTAAACTATTACATCGGCGACGCCTGGTTGCGAGGAAGAGGTGGGCGCTTGCACTCCCGTACCGACACCAGCTGAGATGGATTCAATTTTCCCGCGGCATTTTGACGCGGATATGACTGGAGTGCCGTGAAGCCTTGGGGAGACAGAGTGAGGCCGAACGCGACCGAGGCCGCAGGCGTAACCGTCGAACTAGACCCCGGGTCCGCCAATTCTCGACGGTGGATGGTACTGCTCGTTTTGTGCCTGACGTTGCTCGTCGCGAGTCTCGACGCCACGGTCTTGAACGTGGCGTTGCCGACCATCGTTCGCCGGCTTCACGCCACCGCGAGCCAGCTCCAATGGATGGTCGACGCGTACGCCATCGTCTTTGCGGGCCTCTTGATGATTGCGGGTTCCCTGGGCGACCGCCTAGGTCGTAAGTGGGTCTACGTGGTGGGTATCGGCATTTTTGCCCTCGGCTCGGCGCTGTCGGCGTTCTCCGCGACGCCCGATCAATTGATCGGAGCTCGTGCTTTCATGGGTGTCGGCGCCGCGGCAATCATGCCCTCGACCTTGTCGATCCTCACGAACGTCTTCACCGAACCCAAGGATCGGGCACGGGCGATCGGCCTGTGGTCGGGTACGGAAGGACTCGGGCTCGCAATCGGGCCGGTGGTCGGAGGATGGCTGCTGGCGCACTTCTGGTGGGGATCGGTGTTCCTCATCAACGTCCCCATTGCGGCCTTTGCGTGCGTCGCGGCCATCTTCGTCGTACCCGACTCGAAAAACACGGACGTGTTGCGACCTGACGTCGTGGGGGCGGGAACTTCGTTGCTCGGCGTCGCCCTGCTGTTGTGGGGCATCATCGAGGGGCCCAGTCGGGGTTGGACCTCACCGGAGATTCTCAGCACCATTTTCGGGTCGATGATGGTGGTGGCCGGCTTCATCATGTGGGAGCGGCACTCGGCGCACCCTCTGCTCCAGTTGTCGCTGTTTGGCTCGCGACGGTTCTCGATGGCAATGGCCGGATTGGCGTTGGTGTTGTTTTCGCTTTCGGGTGGACTCTTTCTCCTGACCCAGTACTTGCAATTCTGTCTGGGCTACAGCGCCTTGGAGACTGGTCTTCGCATCGTACCGATCGCCCTGGTGTTGCTCATCGTCGCGATGCTCTCCAGCTGGCTCGTTCGTGCACTGGGGACCAAGGTCGTCGTCTTTGTGGGCATCGTCCTGGTGGGTGTCGGTTTCGCCTTGCTGGGCACGGTGACGTCGCACACGACGTACGGCGGCGTGCTGCCGGCGCTCTTCCTCCTGGGCATCGGCTCGGGTCTGGCCTTCGCGCCATGCACTGAGTCAGTCATGGGATCTGTGTCGCTCGAAAAGGCGGGCGTGGGCTCGGCCACCAACAGCACCGCCCTGCAGATCGGCGGTGCGCTGGGCGTGGCGGTGTTGGGCAGTCTGCTCAACACGCGCTATCAGTTCGACGTGCGACGCCTGCTCGGCGCTGTGGTGATGCCGTCATCGGTCAAAGGCACAGTACTTGGATCACTGGGCGGCGCACTGGGTGTCGCGAGTCATGTCGGTGGCGTGTTCGGTGCGCGACTCGCGGCGTCCGCTCGCGAGTCATTCATCAACGGCATGGTGTTCTCGGTAAGGGTGGGAGCGGTCATCGCCGGGGCAGCGGCCGCGCTGGTGCTCTTGTTTCTTCCCGCTCGAGCGTCCGAAAGGTCGGCCTAGTGCCGCGTGAGGGCGGCCCTCGCGATTGTTACAGTTATGTTGCAATCGAAGGCGGGGCGGTTTCG
>DKEO01000005.1:0-23980 GCA_002452255.1 Ferrimicrobium sp. UBA6820 | reverse complement strand
CCCTTGGAGTGCGAGAACGCGGTATCGAGACCACCCGAGTCGCTCTCCCATTCGCCGATAAGTCCGCTGAGGGGTCCCCATTCATTTGACATTGACTGATCCAATCGTTTGAAAGTCTTTCGAATTGCATCATATTGACTCTTGGTGGGCAGAAGGCGACGTGAGTCTCAAAAATTCATCTCCTGGCTGGTGTATCCCTGTCGTCGGTGGTCCCTCGGCTGGTTTTCGGCGAGCCGGCCACGGGTGCTGACCTGCACGCCATTTCGCACCTGGTTTAAGGTGAGGCCGTGCAGAGCCAATCGCTTCCGGTTGACGAGGTACTCCGCGAATTGGACGAGTTGCGCGGTCGAGATCCCGATGTCCACGGTGGGCGGCTCTTCGGGTTGGTCTATCCCTCGGGACGCGTCGACATCGAGGAATTGATCCACGCCGTGTATGAGCGCTATCTCTTTTCAAACGCGCTTAATCCATTGCGTTTCGCCGCGCAGGCGGGCATGGAGCGTGAAGTGATTGCGATGGCCGGTGATCTCGTGCACCGCAGAGCGACTGAGCACCACGGGGGCGCCATGACGTCGGGGGGCACCGAATCGATTCTGATGTCGATGCTGGTGAATCGTGAACGAGCACGCGCGAAGGGGATCGATCGCCCGCAGATACTTGCGCCCTGGTCCGCGCATCCGGCGTACGCGAAAGCGGCGCATTACTTCGACATGGAATTCGTACCCATACCCCTCGACGGGACCTACCGAGCCGACGTCGCCAAGGCTCGAGAACTGATGACCGACCGCACGTGTGTCGTAGTCGCTTCGGCGTACTCGTACCCGCACGGGATAATGGATCCGGTCGAGGAACTGGCTGCTCTGGCTCAAGAACACGGTGCGGCTTGTCACGTGGATGCCTGCATCGGTGGGTTCGTGCTCCCCTTCATGGAGATGCTCGGGCGAGACGTACCACTGTGGGATTTTCGCGTCGAAGGGGTTACTGAGATCTCGATGGATGTCCATAAATACGGCTACGTCCCCAAGGGTGCGTCGTTGATCCTTCACCGCGACGATGATTGGCTGTGGTATCAGACCTTCTTTTACGACCAGTGGGGATCGGGTCTCTACGCCACGCCGGCGATAGCGGGCGCTCGTGCCGCCGCGCCGATCGTCGCTGCGTGGGCGGTGATGAAACATCTCGGCGTCGAGGGCTACAAGGAAATAGTGAGCGAGTTGCTCGTGACCGTTGCTCACGTGCGCGAGGGAATCGCCGCTATCACTGGCATCGACGTCGTGGGCGAACCTCTAGGTCCGCTACTCGCCCTGCGTAGCGACACCATCGATCTCTACGCGGTCGCGGACGTGATGGATGAAAAGGGATGGCACCTCAATCGCAACACCGAGCCGTACGGTCTGCACTTGATGCTCTCGCCCGCCCACTGTCACGTCGTCGACGAGTTACTCGAGGATCTCAACTTCGCCGTGTCGCACCACGGCAACAGTCAGGGTAAGCCAGCTCGCTACGCCTGACGAAGGGAGTGGTCGTCAGGCGTAGCGGCGGCGTTACTGGGCCGGTCCCGAGGAAAGGGTGAGGGACAGCGATTCTGCGGCTCCGCTCTGGTTGACGTAATCGACCTGGACGACGTCACCGGGCTTGAGCGATTGCAAAAGTGTCTCGAGTCCGACCGTCGTGGTGATGCTCTGACCGTTGACCGAGGTGATCACGTCACCGGTAACCAGCGCCGTTGCGGCGGCGGGGCTGCCCGGTATGACGCCTTCGACTGCGACACCGCTCGTGGTGGCGGGGCTGCCGGCGTTGTACTGACTCGCTTGATTCGCGGGGACTATCTCGACGCCCATGAAGGCAGTCCCACCGACGTGTACCGAGGTGGTTGCATCGCCATTCTCAATCGAAGTGGCGATCGAGAGTGCGGTATTGATCGGAATCGCGTAGGCCTGGGCAACGTTGGGAGCGAAGTTTTGGAAACCGAATCCACCGCCCGCCGCCGCCGCGGCGGTGTCGATACCGATGACCTTGCCCTTCGTATTCACGAGTGGGCCACCGGAGTCGCCAGGTTGGATGTCAACGTTCATCTCGATCATCCCGTTGAGGTTCTCTGAACCGGTGGCCGTTTCTGAGTCACTCGCGGTGAGCGACTGGTTCAAGGCCAAGACGGAGCCGGCGGCGTAACTGGGTGTGCCACCGATGCCACCGGCGTTACCCACGCCCACGACCTGTTCGCCCCTGGTTACCTTGCGCGAGTTTCCGAGTGAGACAGTCGCGAGGCCCGAGGCGTTCTTCAGTTGGAGTATGGCGACGTCCTTGCTGATGTCGTAACCCACCACGGTGGCCGTGTACACCTTGTTGTTGTTCACGTCGCGCGCAGTGATGGACGTGGCGCCTTGGATCACGTGGTTGTTCGTGAGCACGAGACCATTGGACGTAAGCACCATGCCAGTACCGGCGGCTTGGCTGCCTTGGTAGGAAAGACTCGTGTTGATATCGACGAGACCCTTGTCGACTGACTGAGCAATCTTGGCCGCGGCAGCGTTGCTGGTTGCTGATTGGGAGCCACCCGACGAGCCATTTGGAGTCGTCGTCGAAGGAAACGTGAAGTTGCCGAATCCTGGGATTAGTGAATTGGAGTTCGACGTCGCTGGCGAGGTGATGCGGGTCTGTGGGGAGGTGAAGACGTAGTGTCCGAAGACGAAGCCCATGCCCGCGAGGGCGACCACCAGTATGAAGGCGGCGGCCAAGTTTAGGCTGACGCGGCCGCGTCGAGTGACCGCGATGATGTGTTCGTCCCGCGTGGGCCTGTCCAGGACGGGTTCTTCGGTGAAATCGTTCGAGGTAGGTTCCATGGTTTACTCCTTGGTGAATCCTGGGTTACTACGTCGATTATGGGTGCCAACTTTGAGGACGACCTTGAGCGCCAATAAGAAGGTCATAAATTCTGTCGACGGCACGCGCACCTGTGGTGGTGTTCGTTCGGGACTTCCACGAGCATATGGACCTTCGGCGACCTGGGTACCAATGATTTTAGGGTCTGAATCGATGAAATTTTCGGCCTGGCGACGACGTGGCAACGTACGGTCGTCACCCGCACCGATGAGGACTTCAGTGCTGACTCCCGTTGGTCCGTCGTTGAAAGCCGGCTCTTCAGTGCGAGCCGCTGCACGTGCGCCGACGTAATCAACGTCGACGGATTCCTATAGCGTACGTCGCTTTTCCTAATTCACTGCAGACTTGGTATCGCGGCGATAGCGAAGTCCGATATCGAAAGTCCGCGCGACTGATTCGACCAGCGCGAACGCGATGAGGCCGGTGAGGGTGTAGGTGGCGACTTCATTGTGCAATGTGGCAATCGAGCTCTCGAAGATCCGTAGCACTAGTAGAACCGACAAAAGTCCGTACTCGAGTGCGCTGCGGCGAAAGACCACGCTCTTGTGGGGCTTGACGGCGCGCACGTACATCGTGCGAGCTCGCGCGACACCTAGGGGGATTCCCGCAGTCCCGCCGACGATAGCAATCACGAGATGACCGACGTCGCTTGTGATGAGTCCCCACAGGACCGAACCGACGAAGAGCACGGCGAGAACGGGATCGAGCCACGTGATGAGGATCGGTCGTTGACGCTCTCCCTTGCTGAGATTCGCGACCCTCGATTGACGCACACCCCGACGTCCCAGGATGGTCATGAAGATGACGAGAGCTAGAACGACGTAGTCGATACCCGCATTGGAGGAGTTGCTCATCGAACTACGAGTCTTGCAGAACGATCGACGTCAACCAGCACTCGTGGGTGTCGGAGTCCCTAGACTTCTTTACCCTCGTCCGTGGCTTCCTTCACCGCAGCGGCGTAGCCGGCGGTGGTCAACATACGACGAAGGTCTACTACGGTCTGGACGTCGATGTCCTTGTTGCGCGGTCGGGTGAAGACTTGATCCTCAGTGCCCACGATGATGTGGTATTTGCCTTCGGTGGTCTCTTCTACCGTGCCCACCGCGTTCAAGAGCGACAGCACCGCCTTCCAGTCGATGTTGTGGCTCGTGGGGTGCTGAAAGATGGCCACCAAAGTGTCACGATGGTGATTGTTCAGGTGAACTGCGTCTGAGGGTTCATTCATGTAAGTCCTTCCTCTACGTCACCCTAGTGACCCCGCGACACTCCCGACGGTTCGATCCATCGAATCGCTATTTCGTCGTGCGTGTGGGATGCTTGAGTGATGGGCGAAGCCGGAAACAAACCGAGGAAGTTTCGCTTACGCATGGCCAAAGTGCCAAAGGGCGCCGAACCGAACGACATTCATCTCGCTGGGTTGACGAACAGTGGCGGCGGTACCTACGGATCACGCGTCGACCACGAAGCGGCGCACGGACGTTCGGAGAATCTCGGGCGAGTCGGGAAGTTCGTTCTATGGTGCCTGGGTCGTCGTCCACGCGAGAAATCAACGGAGTAACGGTTTATCCGAAATCGCCGGGGCGTCGAAATTTGCACGGGGCTCGGGGCTAGCGTTGTGTCATGGCCACCAAGAGCACTGATCAGAAAGCCAAGACCGCTCCCGCTGACGTGCTCGTGCAGTGGGCGATTATCGCTATCGAGTACGCGATTGTCGCCAGTTTGCTCCTCGTCGCTGGAATCGTGCTCGTACGTACGGTCGTTGATTTCTTCGATCATTGGCACGCGTTCCCGCAATCGGTGGTCGGGGCGATTGACGGAATTCTGGTCGTCATCATCCTCTTAGACATCGCTCACACGGTGTTCGGTCAACTACGAGCATCGCTCTTCCCGGTTCGACCCTTCCTCGTCATTGGCATCCTCGCCGGTGTGCGGGACATCCTCAGTTCGTCAGCGCACCTCACGCTGAGCCCGTCACTCAAGCAGTCGAACTTCAACGACACGCTGGTGTCGCTGGGCGTCGGGGTCGGGGTTGTCGTGTTCCTACTGCTGGGGCTGCTCTTACTTCGTCACAGCGAGCAACGCGAGGAGAAGACTCGCCCGTAGCCCTGGCTCTGAGCGCGCTCGGTCCTGCGTGCTACTTGCGCGCCCGGATGAACGCGTTGGCGACTGCGCCGTCGAGTTGGTCGAACGCCTCGCGCGCACTGACCTCAGGCGGTACCCCCGTGGACTGCGCCCATTGTTCGAGGGTCGCTCGGTCGTGGATGACGGTGGGTCGGATCTCGATGTCGGTGAAACCAGCTGACGCCAACTTTGCCTCGTAGTCGATGTCCACGAGCGCACCTGCTACGCAGCCAGTCCACAACACCGCGAGTTTCGCCAATACTTCGGGAAGGGGACGACGCAAGATGACGTCCGAGACGGCGAACTGGCCACCTGGTCGTAACACGCGGTACGCCTCGCGCAGCACCTGATCCTTGTCCACCGACAGATTGATGACGCAGTTGGAGATGATCACGTCGACCGACTCGTCAGCGAGAGGAATGTCTTCGATCGTGCCGAGGAGGAACTCCACGTTGTCGGCACCGGCTTCGGCTTGGTTGCGCCGGGCGAGAGCGAGCATCTCGGGAGTCATGTCGAGTCCGAAGACCTTGCCGGAGGGTCCGACCCGACGTGCGGACAACAGCACGTCGATGCCACCGCCCGAACCTAGATCCAACACGACCTGGCCCTCCTCGAGGTTCGCCAGCATCGTGGGATTCCCGCAACCCAGGGACGCCGCCACGGCATCTGAGGGCAGGTCGCCCACTTGGCCTTCGTAGAGCGACGAGCCGAAACCCTCACCCGCGTTGACGTCGGCGTCACCCCCGCCGCGTTGGACAGCGATCGCGGCCGATGCGTAACGGTCGCGCACCGCGTCGCGGATTGAATCTTCTCCTTGTTCGGTCATGGGCACTCCCCTTTCTCACTTTCGAATACTGATCGACGGGCCGTGATCACGGGGGCTCGGATCGTCCGCCGGTGAGTTCAGCCAGAAGCGAGGTCACCCGTTCACGGATCTCGTCGCGAATTCGGCGCACGACCTCGAGATCTTTGTCTTTGGGGTCTTCGAGTTCCCAGTCGACGTAGCGCGTGCCCGGATACACCGGGCACGCGTCACCGCAGCCCATCGTCACCACGACATCGGCGCTGCGTCCCATCTCGTCGGTGAGCTTCTTGGGCGATTCATCGGCAATATCTATGCCAACCTCGGCCATCGCGGCGACGACGGCCGGGTTCAAACGCTCACCAGGCGTGGAACCGGCGGAGTGCACGATGACATGACCGGCTCCGAGCGTGCGGGCGAAACCGGCCGCCATCTGCGATCGGCCAGCGTTGTGTACGCACAAGAACAGGATCTCGGGGCGAGAGGTCACAGTGGCACCGTGTTTGAGATCGGGAAGAAGCGACGTTTGGCCCAGAGTGAAACGTAGACCAGACCAACGAGGACGGGCACTTCGATCAGGGGCCCGACCACGCCAGCGAGGGCTTCTCCGCTGGTTACCCCGAAGACTCCGATCGCCACCGCGATTGCCAATTCGAAGTTGTTGCCGGCTGCGGTGAATGCCAGCGTCGCCGTGCGGTCATAGGGTAATCCGAGCGATCGACCGAGGGCAAATGAACCGAACCACATGATTGCGAAGTAGCAAAGGAGCGGAAGGGCGATGCGCGCGACCGCGCCGGGGCGCGAGGTGATCGTATGACCTTGAAGGGCAAAGAGGATCATGACCGTATAGAGCAGACCATAAAGCGCGAAGGGTCCCAGCCTCGGTAGGAACTTCGTCTCGTACCAGTCTCGTCCTTTAAGCCGTTCGGCCCACGTGCGGGTGAGGTAACCCGCAAGAAGAGGTACGCCAAGGAAGATCCCCACGGTTTCGGCAATCTTTAAGACGGACAAGTTCAAGTTTTGGCTATTGAGACCGAGCCAACCGGGTAAGACCTTTAAGTAGAAGTATCCAAGGAGAGCGAAGGCGAAGATCTGAAAGAGTGAGTTGAGCGCCACGAGGACTGCGGCGGCTTCACGGCTTCCCCCAGAGAGATCGTTCCAGATGAGCACCATTGCAATGCAACGGGCGAGACCAACGATTATCAGTCCGGTTCGATAGGTGGGCAGATTTGGAAGCAGTAACCACGCGAGTGTGAACATGACTGCAGGACCTACGAGCCAATTAAGGACAAGCGATGTAACGAGTAATTTTCGGTCACGGGTTACGGTGTCGATACGGTCGTAGCGGACTTTCGCCAACACTGGGTACATCATCACCAAGAGCCCAAGAAAAATGGGGAGCGACGTGCCCGATGTCACTTGTATCGCATTGAGATGTGAGCCGAGACTTGGAATTGCCCGTCCCAAGCCGATGCCAATGATCATTGCAAGACCCAACCACACTGGTAGAAACCGGTCGAGAAGCGAAAGTCGCGTGATAACCGACGCGAGGTTGATCGAATCCTCTCGCTGCACGGTTTGGGATTCGCTCATGGCTCGGTGCTCACATTGAATTCGTTGTACTTCAGCAACACGATGCAGATCCAATAGTGAGAGTTGCGTCTTCATCAGTATCCGACGCGCAGCACGAGCCATCGCTAGACAGTTCGTGGTCGCTCGCGTCGGCGAGGACCGTGTAGACCTCCCAGCGCTGTTTATCCGGCCCCTGTACCCACACCTTGTCTTGCAGGGCGTGGCAACAAGTGGTGCCGTCTTCGACGTCGGTGACCATGCCTTGATCAGCCAAATACTTTGTCGCCGTCACCACCTCGTCGGTCGAGAAAACCTCAACGCCGAGGTGATTAATGGTTCCGCCGCTGGTGGGGTTCTCGAAGAGAACGAGTTTGAGCGGCGGTTCTTCAATCGCGAAGTTGGCGTAACCGGGGCGAATCTTCGCCGGCTCGGTCTTGAAGAACGACGAGTAAAACGCGACTGCCTCGTCGAGATCAGACACATTGAGCGCTAGTTGTAGGCGGGACATCGTGGCTCCTTAGATTGATGATTGTCGATGAGACAATAGCGTACACATTGATGACTGTCAATGATAGAATCCGTACATGTCGAACTCCAAGTTGCCCTTGATTGACGACGCCGTCCTACGGTGCTGCAGCCCGCTGGCGGGGGGCGCCTTGTCAGAGGCCGAAGCGGACGATATGGCTCAGATCTTCGCGGCGTTAAGCGACCCCGTGCGGCTGCGCATGCTCTCGTTGATTGCAACAGAGGACGAGGTCTGTAGTTGCAATCTTGAAGAGCCACTTGCCAAAAGTCAACCCACGATCTCTCATCACACCCGGATTCTCGTTGAAGCTGGACTGATTACTGGTGAGAAGCGAGGGCGCTGGGTGTGGTGGCACCTCGTGCCCGAACGCTTACAGCAGGTCGCGCGAATCCTCGGCGACTGATAGCTCGGCGCGACGAGACCAGGAGATTAGCGACATGGTCGTCCCGGGCTCGTTCGTCTATCGGGTTGGGGTGACTGCACATGGGAGGGCTAGAGACTTCGGATCACAGGGCGTCTCGTCGAGGCAGCGGATTTGATTTCGACTGTGAGCGCACGCAGAGAAGGATTCTGGTTTTCCCTGATCAGTATTATCGTGGTGCGTGTGAGTAGTGGCAAAAGCGAGATTCGAAAGATTCACCTTGGTCTGGTGCTCGCCGAACTCGTGTGCCTTTCCGCCTTCGTCATCGAAATCTTAAGGGCCCTCGGTGGGAATGACCTCTCGTGGGCGTACGTTTTTGAGTGGCCGTTTTTCGGGGCCTATGCGTTGTACATGTGGCGAAAACTTCTGGCGAGCGAGCGTTCTGAACGCAATGACCAAACGTCAGTCGCTGACGTGCCAGACGATCCGGAGTTGATCGCCTGGAACGCCTACCTTGCGCAAGTGCACGCCGCAGAGTACGAGAAGGATTCGAAAAAACCCACCGAGTAATCAACGACGTCGTTGGGTTTTAACTCCGCTGACGCGGGGCGTGAGGACTCCCGCCTCTGGCCAAGGGGTTCTTATCGCGATCCGCGAGGTGAACGCGCTCGCGCCGCGAATGCATCGAACGCCAATGAATCCCAGGATTAAAGCTTGAAGCCACCGTCAGGCGTTGTGTCATCCTTTGGAGGCTCGGGTGATGAATCGCCGGCGTCATCCGAACTCGAGGCAGCAATCGGTCCGAAGTCAGCCTCGTACGTCTTGAGTTCGCCAATCAGGCGATCGATCTCGCCCGCGGTGTCCCCGGTTGCGCTGCCGTTCTTCTGTGCGTAGAAGGCGGCGCCGAGGTCGCGCAGCAAGCCGTCAGCGCGTCGCTTCGCTTGTGCGTCGGCGAGCTTGGCCTGGCCGGCCTTGCCCGCTTCCTGCGCCTTTTGAGCGAGTTGCGCGGCTTGCGCCTTCATCTTGTCTACGAGAGCCATTTCTGTTTTCCCACTTTCTCTATTGAAGCTTGCTTAGTAAACCTTCGCGACCAGAGCCCGGACCGCTCTCCGAACTTCTCTCGTCGTCCTCGAATTCCTGGTGCAGTGTCGCTTGCAAGAGCACCGGACCATCACCGCTGAGGGTGACCAGGTTGATGCCACTGCCGCCAAAGACTGCGGTCATGAGCGTCGCAGCATTGAAAGCGCCCACCATCTCGACGCCGAAGGTGACAGTGTCCGCGAACGCCACGACGGCGCCCCCGTGCACCTGAATCTTTCCTCCGTAGGATGCGGGATTCAACTCCATGATTGTCCCGCCACCCCCAATGACGAGAGTTCCCTCACCAGTGAAGTGCTCGAGAATGAAGCCATTGCGAGAACGACGACCTTGATTGAAACCATTGAACGAGATGTCGTATTTCAGGCTCGACTCTGCGCACACGAACGCTCGACTCTCGGTGAACCATCCGACCTTGCCATCGAGTTCCAGAACGCGGATCTGGCCTGGTAACTCACCGGCGAAAGTAACAAGTCCCGACCCCCCTGACGGGCTGAACCACTGGAACGCCAAACTTTGTCCGGCGAGCGCACGTTTTCCTACTTCGGTCGCGGTCGCCAGCGCTGCTTTGAGCATGCTGCCGCCCTGCTTTGCCTTTTTGTTGGCGTCGTCAGCTGCTCCGCCGGGGGTCGAGAGTCGGGTCTCAAGTTTGACGTTGGTCGTCTTCCAGCGAAACTTCTTTGCGTCGGCGAACACTAACTGGCTGTCGTCAAGTTGACAGGTCAGGTGCTGGGCAAACTCACCCGTGATTTTGGTTGCAATTGTCATAGTCCACCTCGGAATCGAAGAATAGCCGTGGCGGACCCGTCGCGCATAGTGCAACTTGTGACGTGGGTCGACGCCAATGTTGCCGTGGAGAAATCATAGAAGGAGGTCGCCGCCGAATGGCGAGAAGCACGAAAGAACTGGACTACGTTCTTCGCGAGCTAACTCATGATGGACTTCAGTCGATCTGGGAATCTAGGAGACTTGGAACCAGCGGCTGGCCCTTAGGGTGGCCAGTTTTAGTCCGTGGCTCGGGTGGCAGAATCTCGGCTGACAACCGGGCACTTTGCTCCAAGGTCAGTCCACGGGTTTCACGTCCGAAGATTGCGAAGATCACCATGGCGAGCAACGCCACCGAGCCAACGAGTGCGTAGGCCGCTCCTGCGCCATCGTGGGCGAGCAGAACCGGAATGAACGACGGTCCAATGACACCCGAAATCAATCGGCCGAAGCCCTCAGTGGTCGCTACGCCCCAGGCACGAATCTCCGTTGGGTAACTCTCTGCGGTGTAGGTCTTGACGGCGGGATCGGCGGCGATGCCAAAGAACGACATCAAACATCCCAGAACAAGGATTGGCAGGGCACCGCGAACAAAACCGAAGGCGAGGGCCGCGATGCCCGCAGTGACCGTGAAGCCGATTATGACCGGCTTACGTCCCCAACGTTCGACTACCCAAGCTTCGAGAAACTTGCCCGGAATTGACACTCCGACGATTACGGCGGTGAAAGCGAATGCGGATGTCAGCGAATAACCCATACTCGTAACTGCCGTGGGCATGAACGTCTGAATCGAATAGAAGATAAAGAACGTCCCGCCGAAAGTCACCCACAAGGTCATGGATCGCTTCAAGTACGGGCGACGAAAGACGGCTCCAAGTGGATGGAGCGGTGCGGCTTTCACCGTGGGTTCGTCTGCGGGAATCGGCGCGAGCGGACTTCCAGTAGATCGAACTGCTCGAGTCTCTATCGAGGCGAGCACCGCCTCACTCTCGAGCCACCGTCCCTTCGATTCAAGCCACCGAGGCGATTCAGGCAGGAAGCGCAACGCGAGCACTGCGAAGAGAATAGGGATGCCGCCGAGGTAAAACATGATTCGCCAGCCGTTCGTATTCTCGACATTCGGAATCAGCACCAGTGCCAACAATGGCGAGAGAAAGTAGCCCACGGATAGGCACGCGTCGGCCCAACCGGTGTAGCGGCCTCGTCGATCGTGAGGGCAGAGTTCGCAGGCGTAAATATAGGGAATCGGGAACACTGCCCCCATGGCCATGCCGTCGAGAATTCGTAGTGTGAGAAGGCTGTCGATGCCGTGCACCCAGCCGGTGGAAAACGTGAGTATGGCATACGCGGTCGTGCCGACGATTAGTACCTTCTTTCGACCAAAGCGATCAGCCAGCCTGCCGGCGGGCACGATGCCTATCACGATGCCGATGTTCGCGGCGATCGCGACAAAGGACTTCATTGATGTTGAAAGAGCAAATTGCTGGGTTAGTGAAGGAAGGACTGAACCGGTCAGCCCAATGTCGTAGGACTCAATGAGCCAACTTAGGAACAGAAGTCCCATGACTCCAGCGAGCCATCGCGAGGGCGGCAATCGGTCCAGCCGTGCGGCCGCGCGCGGGCGATTGGTCGGAGGTGTCGGTGGGTCAAGGAGGGCAGAAGAACCACCGTGAAACCAATTCGCCATGGGGGCTGCTCCTTTTCGCCCGGTCAGAAAAATTAATTTCTGCCAGGAGTCTGGAGCAGCGATTATCAAGGTGGGCGTACACCCTTGACACAATTTACGCTACTACCAAATCTGTAAGCGCGAAGTTGAACTCGTGACGCCTTCCTCTCGCGAGCGCGGGGGTTAGCTGACGTTGAGTGTCCTTTGCGAAGAAACTCTAGGTGAACACTCTTCACAATTTTCACACAACTGTCAGGAACTAACTCGGATCTGCGAATGAAGGTCTATTCATTGTCGTATCACCGTTGATTCGCCGTTACTTCGACAGTTTCGCGAATTCACGTGCATAGGAATTTGAAGCAACCGGTAGGTTGTTTATGCCGCGTGAGGTCCTTCGCGGCGTAACTAAGGGGATGTGTTGTCGAAGTACGTAGTTCGTAGGTTCTTCATCGCGGGTACCGTGATGATTGCCCTGGCTGTCCCGTTCGCCAGCATTGGTGGCGCCGCCAGCACGACGAGTCCCGAGCCCACGTCCGCCTTCTACCTCGACCTTGGTGGTTCTGGTTCGGTGGGAGTGCAACCAACGGCCGCGGATCCTCACGGCCAGCCCACGACCAACGGTTACGCAAACTTCCTTGTGACGATGGAAGCCGCGGCGGGACATAACTATCAGCTCACCCAACTCGGTTGTCCTGGTGAAACCACGGCGATGGCCTTGAACGGAGGAGATCGTTGCTACGTCGCCCCGACGTCACAGTTAGCTGCAGCGACCTCGTTCTTGTCCCAAAACAGTGGCGAGAGCGGACTCGTGACGGTGGATCTCGGATTCAACAACGTGGTGGGTTGTCTTAGGCAGGCGTCAGACGTAACTTCGTGCGTCTTGCAAGGACTCGCGCTCGTTCACCAACAACTGCCACTCTTCTTGACTTCACTTAAAACGGCCGCTGGTCCGGGCGTGACATTCGTAGGCGTCGGTCATTACGACCCCTTCCTGGCTGATGCTCTGCAAGGATCCTCGGGGATCGCGATGGCCAAGACAAGTCTCTGGGCGATCAGCGCGCTCAACCGCACACTTCTTGGCATCTACCAAGGCGCCGGCATCCCAATGGCGAATGTTGCGCAGGCTTTCTCACTACACACCAGGACGCCGATGGCACTTGCTGGTAGTGGCATGGTGGCGACCAACGTAGCCAACACCTGTCTGATGACGTGGATGTGTCAGCCCGCTCCTTATGGTCCGAACCTGCACCCCAACAATGCGGGCTACCTCGCAATCGCCAACGCCATCGCAGCCAAGATTGGCGCCACTTCCTAGATCGTCACCTCACGTCCGGTTGTGTCGGTGACGTGAATCATTGAAGCGACGATCGTCCCCATTGTGAGGCATTCAGCCGATCATTCTGGCGAGAGATCCATTGGTCCGTCGCCCTTCCCATATTCGGGCAACACGGTTGGCTGTCGTCGCGCAGGTATGAGTGAGCGCCACGATTGACGACTTCTTCCGGCGACGGCTTTCGCGAGGGGTGTACGGGCCACGAGGGCCGTGAAGAAATAACCCATGAAGTACACCAGAAGGAGGGCTATGGGGACCGCCACCATCCACGGCAGATGTAGCCCACTAGCGTTGCGCAGTCGCAGGAGGAAGGGTATCCAGAGCATTTGCGAAAGATACACGCCATAGGAATTGTCCGAACCTGATCGGACCGCCGCTCGCGTGCGAAGGCTTCGGCGCGGTGCGGTTAAGTACACCCCCAGGAGATACACGCACAAGATCGCTCCGATATTGAAAGGCAGAATCGTTGGTGAGTAGATGTTGATTCCCGTGCGTAAGTAGCGAGGGAGCCAGGGGTATCGACCTAGGTAGCTGAGTACCTCGGCGCCAACAGCGCTGAGGAACGTGAAAAGGTAGATAGGGCGGGCATGAGTGCAGATCCATTCGTGGATGGCGTCGAGATGAACTGCCACGATCATTCCACCAATGATGTAGACGGGATAGGAAGTGATGAGTCGGGTCTGCAGGATTCCCGGAATGCTCACGCCAAAGTGGGGTCCACTTACGAGGACCCCGAAGGCGATTTGCCATAGCACTACGACGATCATCAACTGCGCGTGCCACCGGGCGAACCTCCTTATGAACATGATGAGGAGGGGAAACAATACGTAAAACTCCATGATGACCATCAAGTAGTAGAGATGGTAATAGCCCGTCTCTAGGAGATGAAGGAAATATTTCAGTGCCGCCCCACTCCACACGTCAGACTTGTGGAACGAGTAGAACGGGAGCACTTTCGTGTTGGTCACTGATGTGTAGAAGAAGTAGATGACGGTCCACGCCAGATACGGTACGCCCACCGATACGAATCGACGCTTGAAGTAGCTGACCAGTTCGACTTTCTTCGCGTTGTTGTAACTGTACGTGAGCATGCACGCCGAGACAAAAAGGAACGCGTCACGCGAGAACCGAGTGAGCATTATGAGACCTACGACTGCCGAACTAGTGGCGAGCGGCGCAAAGAAGATCAGCGTATGTGTGGATATAACGGCCGCTTGTTTGACCGGGCGCATAGCGTCAATGTGGTCGAGGCGCTTTCGGGTCCCAGTCGCGGGTTGGGTGAGCGCGTCTTCCGGAGTACTCAGGCTCACTTCACTTGCCATGATGGGAGCTCTCACTATGCATGGTGCGTAATCACTAGAGCTCTTTTTCGAAGAGAACTTGAAGGTCCTTCGCACCGAGACGGTTCTTCTGGACCTTGCCGGTCGCGTGGATAGGCATGTTCTCGACAATGAGTAGGCGTGCCGGACGGCGGGTGCGGGCCACCGAGAGTACGAGTGCGTTTTCGATTTCGGCCGCTCGTTGGGCAAAATCAGCCGGCGATGTCGATGAACTAAGACCATCGAGTTGAACGTACGCAACGGGCACCTGGCCGAAAGTCTCGTCGGCTTCACCCACTACCGCGGCGAAGTCCACGCCCTGCACGCCCAAGATGACATCCTCGATCTCTCGAGGAAATATCTTCTCACCACTTCGGTTGATTACGTCGTCGCTACGTCCCACGAGGAAGAGGTAGCCGTCTTCGTCGAGGTAGCCGAGATCACCGGTCTCGAGCCATCCTTGGGCATCGAATCGATCCTCGTAGCCGTGGCCTTCGTAAGTTCGGATTACCGATGGGCCCTTGATCTGGACGTTGCCCACGCCGGCGTGGAGCATTCCATTTTCTGCGACGTTGGAATCCGGAATTACCCGAACCTCTACGCCAACGGCTGGCCCAACTGATCCTGGCTTGCGCGGGCCGTCAACTGGGTTTGCGCAGATCTGACTTGCCGCCTCAGTCATACCGTAGGACTCGACGACCTGGATTCCTGTGGCGTGTTCGAATTCGTCGAGCACCGCGGTTGACAGGGGCGCTGAGGCGGATCGTATGAATCGTATTCGCGGCGGTACCGACTCACCCGGACGAATCTCAACGAGTCGCGAAATGATCGCCGGGACTGCGTTGATCCACGTCACCTCGAGACGATCAATCAACGGCCAGAAATCGGTTCGATGAAATCCATCGTCTATAACCAGCGAGGCGCCAGCTACCAGCGAGGCGAGGACTGCCACCACTTCGGCGTTGATGTGCCACAGCGGCAGCGGGTTGAATCCTCGGTCCGATGTCGTCAGTCCGCTGTGATGCGCCACGAGTTGTGCGGCACAAAGTAACTGTGCGCTGGGAAGTGCGGTTACCTTCGGCGTTCCCGACGTTCCCGATGTCGCCAATATGACCCCACCGTCCAATCCTTCTGGGTGATGGCCGCGCTGAAGTTCCCCGATAACGGCGAGTGACTTCGCTGACAGATCAATCCATGCGCTTCGTGAGAGCGCCGGCACCGCACGGTCGCTCACGATGGCACGAAGGTCGAGATTCTTCGCTCGTTCATCGAGGCGCGGGCCACTCGCGTACGAAAGGTTGGGATCGAGTGGTGCCACCCATATGCCCGAGCAGATTAGCGATACAAACGTCGCCGCGAACACCAGGGGGTCGAAGATCAACAGTCCAACGCGATCGCCACGCTCAAGACCGAGTGAGGTGTTGGCGAGACGCCATTCATCCATCTGTTCCTTGAGTTGTACGAAAGACACCATTGAGCTCGAACGCAAGGCAAGGATCCATGGTGCGTCCTTCAGAGTGCCGGCGTACTCGTCGACAATGTTGCGAAGCGTTTCTTCTCTTGTGTCGGTTTGAACGACTCCGGCGATGCTCGTCATCATCTACCACTTCCTCGGCAATTGGGCTTCTATGGTGCTAGCAATGGATCGATAGCCAGCATTGTTGGGATGGTCGTCGGGACCAAAGGGCGGCTTGTTGCATTCCCACGTGAGCGAACATGCTTCGGCGACGTTCGTCGGGACGGGACCGACGGCAATTAGGTTTGAAGATGCGGTGACTGCGGACTTGTAGGTCATCGCCACGTCCGCAACCGGTATTCCGGCCGCGCGGTAATCATTGACGAGGACGGCGTTCAATTGATTGAAGGCGACGAGCGTTTCACTGGCGTTCAGTCTTCCCTGAGCACCGTTTAAGTAGTCACCGAGGAACGGATCGCTGTATTCGAGACCGACGTAGTGGACTTTCGGACCCGCCGCCGACTTGATTTGTCGAAGGATCGAGGGCAAATATTCGTGAACGAGGTTAACGCCCGAAGTCGCACACGACGGTTCGAATACTGTGACCAACATGCACGGTCGAATGTCGTTAAATCCAAGGTCAATCGTGACCAAGCCAATGCGACCTTCGTTCACTCGAAGAAAGGCTTTGGCAATCGAGAGTTGGGTGTTGGGCAGCGTGTAGCAGGCGTCCTTGAACTGTCCAAGGATTGACCGGACCGTTTCACCGGGACAACCAATCTCACGAAGCTTGAGTGTCACGTCCTTGGTTGCTTCGAAGGTCACGAGATCGTTCGAATAACCATCGTTGGTGCGGTGACCGTTGTGCCCCACGATTCCCGTGGGTTGGAAACCGAGCGACGCCGAAGCACCCATATCGAGATAGAAACCAGAGACGGGCGTCGGGACCATTTTTCGATCGAATGGATGCCACGGGCCCAGTTTGGTAAAAGCCAGCACCGACGCGATAATCACGACGCCGCCCGCGCTCAAGAGTACGACTCGTCGAAACACGGCCTGCCTCCATTGCTGCCTATCAACGACGCGGCCTGAACTTCGCGTTGCGCCCCAGAGCTGCGCTTAAGCATGTAGTGACGCTCACTTGCGACAGAATCGTCCGAGTGGGGGTTGAGGTGCGAGTTCAATTGCGAAACCGGCCCTCAAGTTTGAGTCCAGAATGAGTGACGAGAACGCCAGAGAGTCTGCGACTGTACCGAACGCTTCTCACCAGATCACCCGCATATCGACCGCACCGACCGGTTGTCGGTGCGCGTGGAAGCGAGGTTCAGACGTCCGAACACGATTGTACCACCGTGCGATTTCTGTCGTTCCGCGGTCGCGGGGCAACTCGCCCACTACATTTTGGTGCGACTCGTCGACGATGTCGCTGGACCGAGTCGTTGACTAGACGCGAGAATTTGAACTCGAGTGACATATGAGAAAATCGTCTTGTCCCCCCTTGCAAGGTTCGTGAAGAATTCGGAGGTGAATTTGTCTTCTCATTCGTGCCAAAACCGAACTTTTGTGGACTCTGCCGGTGACTCGCGTCAATGAGGAGCGGTCGCCGTTATCGTTGGCTAGAACCGCGATAGCCAAGCGATGCTCCTCGCTAATACCGGGAGTGATCCATCAACCACTAACTCATTGGAATCCCTATGACCAAAGGATCGAAAAAGGGAGCTCCGCTGAATCAGGACGTCCCCGAGGTGAGCGCAGGCGTTGAGAATACTTCAATCGATCGTCATGTTGCGTCACTGCGCGGTGCCGAAGCGGTAAAAATCGGGGAGAGGTCAATTCGGGTAGCCGGGACTGTTCTTGTAGTTCTTTGTGCGGCTGTCCTCGTCGCGGGCGTCGTGTCCGCCTCCAGCAGCAACGCCCGAATCAGCCGCATGAAATCACGTGGAATCCCTGTAGTCGTTCGGGTCACGGGTTGTTTCGGAAATATCGGGGGTAGCGGGAGTAATGGCGCCGGCTTCACTTGTCATGGCTCCTACTCCGTCGATGGAGTCACGTACCGCGAAGTGATTGGATCGATGGGCACTTTTGTATCGTCGGGCACTTCAGTACACTGCTTCGCAGACCCTTCACACCACAATTCGATTGAATTAGCTGATGCGGTCAAGACTTCAAGGACTTCACTCACGGCGTACTTTGTTCTGGGCGCTCTTGCGGTCGTACTACTTGCCGTGGCGTTGGCTCTGCGTCGGGTCGCTCGGAAAAACCCACTGAGGTGACGCTTCGAGTGCTAGGTCGTCAAGAGCACGGCCGCTGCGGGCTGCCCGAAGCAATATTTGGTTTACACAGCCGTCGGCGACCACCGACACGACTGCGTCGACCGCGTGCGTGGGCGCCAATGTTGCACAATCGTAGTGTTGCAAAACAATCTCTATCACTAATTCGATAGGGATCTACACGCCACCGTCGCTGACGCGGAAGTTCAAAAAAAGCAACGGAGCCGATGGAACAGTATGTTGTCTAAATCTTCAATGTCCATTTCAGGACCTCGAGGCTTGTTCCGCTTATCGTTCTTCGAGACAATCGGGCTCCGTCGCCATGATCCACGCGAACAACGGCTGGCCGCTGTACCAACCAGCCAGAGTTGAGCCAATTTCTGCATGGACGTCGCGGGCGATTTGATCGGGGATTTCGACGGGATTACCAGCGGCCATGGCGAGTAACTCCGCTTGGCACGTTCGCTCCATAGTGGTGAACCAGAACACTGCCTCGTCGACCGATTGGCCCACCGTGATTAACCCGTGGTTCGCAAGGATTGCGGCTTTGTAGTCTCCGAGTGCGGCGGCAATTCGTTTGCCCTCTTCGGGATCATTGGCCACGCCACCAAAATCGAAGTACACGCCGTGGTCTTCGAAGAAGATGCACGCATCCTGGGTCAAAGGCCGCAGTGATCGATGCAGGGAGGCAAATGCTTTGCCGTGCACGGAGTGCGAGTGAGCAGCCGCAATTACGTCAGGACGAGCCGCGTGAACTTGTGAGTGAATGGCGAAGGCAGCGGGATTCACTGGCCATGAACCCTCCAGCACGGTTCCCGCGTGGTCGACCAGGATAAGGTCGCGCACGCGAATCTGCTTGAAACTCATACCGAATGGGTTGACCCAGAAGCGATCAGAATGCTCCGGATCGCGAGCGGTGATGTGTCCTGCAACTCCCTCATCAAAGCCAAGCCTGCCGAAGATACGAAACGCTGCTGCCAGGCGTTGCTTTCGGTGCCGCCGCTCTTCGTCGAGAGAACGCTCCTCGAACGGATTGAGTGGAACGCGATCAGTCATGAGAATCCCCCTTCTACGGCGCTGCCTTCCCGCATCGACAACATACCGATATTTTGCGGGCATTCGCGGAAAAGTTTCAGGCGCGGAAAACTCCAAAGAACAAAAGCAAAGTCGCGACTGGAATGACTCATGTTACGGTCGACCAAGCAATTTCGTGTGGCCACGATCTATCCGAGGTTCAGCTCCGGCGAGCGGGGACACTGTCGGCAACCTCGACCTTTAATCAGGTCAGGTTGAGAGTCGCCCTATAGGATTGGTCGCGTGACGGGTCCAACGCCGTACATTCACTTCCAAGGACAGGCGCGCGATGCGTTGACGTTTTACGCCAGCGTGTTCGGGGGTGCGACCCAATTGCATTCATTCGCTGAATTCAGCCGTATTGATGGCCCGGCTGACGCCATCGCACACGGCTACTTGGTAAATTCGCCAGTTTCCCTCTACGCCGCAGACGTGGGCGGCGAGGAGCCGGCGTTTCATGCTGAGGGACTCATGCTGTCCCTTCTCGGAACTGCCGAGCCCGCGACACTTCGTCAATGGTTCGCGCGTCTGACTGAAGGTGGCGAGGTCGTTGACGACCTTCAGCATCGAGCGTGGGGAGCGTCCGACGGCCAAGTCATTGATCGTTTCGGGCTCCACTGGCTGATCGGCTTTGAGGACGAGACCAGCAAGTAGGGCGAAATCCGTGCGTCTGAACGCGACTGGCCTACTTTATTCGTGCGGGCGATGGAAAAGAAGGTGCATTCCGAGTTCTGATGCTGACCATCCAGGTTGGTTCATCACGCAGGACAAACGGACAAGGGTGACGGAATCTCGCCTGTCGCATGGTCGCGCTTCGACGGCGAGGTCGTCGCATTTTCGAAGCCCCGTTCGAGCGCAGCGACATGTCTTGTTCACGCTTCTGACGTTGATTAGAGGCTAAATGCCTCGAACAACGAGATTCGAATCTGCGTGCCCAGCCAAGAAAGCGGGCGTTCCGCCGATGATTTCGAATAATTGCATCGTGGACCTTGGTCCATTAGCTTGCCGACATGCCTCCGCCAAGCAGGGCCGGAAGACCGGTGTTGCGCATTCGCATAAGAACCCGATGCGTGACCTTGACGGCGTCGGGGTGCAGTCCACCGTTGGAACGAACTCGTGACTCCCACGCGGCAGCACGGTGTTCGGCGGTCTTCGCGTCGTCAAGTTGAAGGCAATCGAGTCGGTCCTCGTTGATGTCGACCGTAATGGTGTCACCGTCTTCTATGAGGGCGATGGGTCCTCCGAGTAGTGCTTCAGGTGCGACGTGTCCGATGACCAATCCAACGGAACCACCCGAGAACCGAGCGTCCGTCATCAAGGCAATTGTGATGCCGCGTTTACGGCACAAGGAGGTGATCTTCGACGTAGGGTCGAGCATCTCAGGCATTCCGGGCGCACCACGTGGTCCTTCGTAGCGAATCACCACCATGTCGTTGTCATGGAACTCATCGGGCCGTTCGTCGAGTGCGTCTATCAATGACCGCTCTCCGTTGAACACGCGTGCCCTCCCAGTGAAAACCCCGTCAGCGATTCCGCCTTCGATACCGGCGAGCTTCAAAATCGCGCCGCCGTCCGGGGCCAGATTCCCGCGCAGCAATCGAAGCCCACCGGTGCTCTTGAACGGATGGGCGACTGAGTAGATCACTTCGTGATCAGCGGGCGGGGGAGCCAAGCGATCGATCTGCTGAGCGAGTGTCTCACCGGTACAGGTGATGGCGCTGCCGTCGAGGAAACCGGCTTTCATTAACTCATTCACGACCGTGGGAAGTCCGCCGGCGCCGTCAACGTCGACCATGGAGTACGTCCCGAACGGGCGCATGTTGACAATGACGGGCAAAAGGTGTGACAAAGCATTGAATTCGTCCTGGTTGAGGACGTCCTTCCATAAATCGATTCCAGCGGCACGGGCGATCTCAACACTGTGCAGCATGACGTTGGTCGAACCACCCATGGCCATCGTGACGATAAGAGCGTTGCGAAGGGAAGTGGGCGTGACGATATCTCGTGGGCGAATGTCGCGGATGGTCATCGTCACCAGACAGTCGACGAGTTCATCTGGGAACTGCTCGAGACGACGGGGATCGTCCGAGGGTGGGGCGATCATGTGGAGTGGCTCGAGACCCACAACACCAATGAATGTCTGCATGGTGTTGTAGGTGAACATGCCCCCACAGCTGCCTTGGCCCGGACACGCGTGAAGCGTGACCTCGGCCCGGGCTTGTTCGTCGGGGTTCGTGGCGAACTGAAAAGCCGTCACCAGGTCGATACGTTCACCAGTTCGCGGATTGATACCGGGCTTGATTGATCCATCAGAAAAGATCACCGCGGGAACATTGTGCTCAAGTAGCGCCGCCACCGTGCCGACCGGCGGCTTGTCGCAGGCGACGACCGCAATCATTCCTTCAATTTGATTCGCCGCAAGGTGCGTGGAGGCTGCGTCGTTCACGAGTTCTCGTCCGATGAGCGAAAAGCGCATCTCGGGTGTGCCGTTGAGTTGGCCGTCGGACACACCAATGGTGAAGGCCGGAGGAATGAGCCGATTCGCTCGGTCGTCTCGTTTGATTCGACGCGACATCGAAGCCTGCACCGCATTCACCTTTTCCTGGACTCCCAGGTAACACTGGCTGTCGCCCAGGTTGCCAAGTACGGCCCACACCGGTCCGTGGATCTTGGCGACATCCTGACCCAAAAAGTTGGCAGTGCCGACGCGTTGCACGTCACGTCCGGGGTTCGAAAAAGTCGCACCGGAGGTTCCGCGCACGTCCACTCTTGCAGAGGAATTTTCGGGTTCGGTCATTTTGAAAGTGTACCGACCTGGCGTAGAGATCTTCAGATCCCGACGAACCTCTGATGTCGTTGGGGCCAGGTGACGACGATCGAACCTACGTACTTAGCTCGCGGTCACGGTCTTAAGTTCGACGAATAATGCTCGGATGATTTGCGCTAGATCTTGCGCGTTGGATTCACCGATCCAGCGTGCAAAGGCAATCTTTAGAACTGCGATCCCCGCTTCAGCGCTCAGACTCGCACTGGGCTCGGCGACACCGCGCTGACGCAATGCTTCGGCCATCGCTGAGGCGAGCGACGCGAGCTTGATGAGTTCTCGCTCCTGGAGCTCGGCGTTGGTAGCGATGACGGTCTGTCGCAACAGGACGCCTTCGCGCTGTTCCTGGAATACGGCCCCGGCGGCCAGAATGGCCGCATTGATCGCCACGATCGGCGCATCGGATTCCGGGGCATCGGCGACGGTACTCACGAGGAGTTCCTGCAATGCGCCAGCACCCCAGAACAGCACCTCGCGCTTGTCGGCAAAGTAACGGAAGAACGTTCGCTCCGTCAGCCCCGCCAATTCGGCGATCTCGGCCACCGTCGTTTGATCAAAACCTTGGCCGACATAAAGCTCGAGTGCCGCTTGCATGAGCCGACCGCGTGCGTTTGGCTCCCACCGGCTCATGACATGATGGTATCTGATGACAGTAAGTGACATAATGTGGTAGGGTGATGTCAGTAAATGACATCACCCCTGGTCGCTTAATCGTGGGCGAAGGGGCAATCGCTTGGAGGTTACCTATGCGTGTTTTCGTTACCGGAGCGTCTGGCTGGATCGGCTCTGCGGTGGTGCCAGAACTTCTTGGCGCGGGCCATCAGGTCATCGGGCTCGCTCGTTCGGATGACTCGGCCGTCGCTCTCTTCGCCGCCGGTGCCGAGGTGCATCGTGGCTCCTTGGACGACCTCGACAGTCTGCGTAGTGCCGCTGATGCGTCAGATGGTGTGATCCACCTCGCCTTTAAGCACGACCTCGCCTTCACCGGTAACTTCCAGGCGGCTGCTGATGCCGATCGGCGCGCCGTCGAAGTCTTAGGCGAAGCTCTCGCGGGTTCGGATCGTCCGCTCGTTATCGCCTCGGGAACCCTCGGGCTCGCACCAGGTCGGGTAGCAACCGAACTTGATGGACACTATGACAATCCGTCGGCGCCTATTTTCGACGAGGGCCCGAGTATTCGATGGGCCACAGCCGAGTACGTACTCTCCCTCGCTTCACAAGGTGTTCGTTCGTCTGTCATGCGTCTGCCTCCAACCAATCACGGCGACGGCGACCATGGTTTTATCGCGACAATGGTCGCCATCGCACGCGACAAGGGCGTCTCTGGTTACATCGGTGACGGTTTAAATCGCTGGCCAGCCGTGCACCGACTCGATTCCGCACGTCTCTTTCGTCTGGCGTTGAAGGGGGCACCGACGGGATCGACGTTGCACGCCGTCGCCGAAGAAGGTGTTCCAATTCGCGACGTCGCCGAAGTCATCGGTCGACACCTTGGCCTTGCCGTAGTCTCGATCTCACCCGACGACGTAGACGAGCATTTCAACTGGCTAGCCCGCTTCCTCGCAGCCGATAGTCCGGCCTCGAGCGCGCGAACTCGCGAGATGCTGGGATGGCATCCGACCCAGCCCGGGCTCATTGACGATCTCGACCAAGGTCACTACTTCGACAAGCCATCCGCGTAATCGCATCGAACCGTGGAAGGGCGGCGCACCGGGGTTGGAGCGATAAAATCGGCACGGATCGAGCGCTCGCTAAAGCGCAGTTGAAGCGGGCGGTGAAAATCGAACTCGCGATCTCAGCTTGCGAAGCAGATAATCAAACTCCAAAGTCTTTGACTCAATGCCTGATCAACTGGTAGTTCTACAGAGAAGATTGGCCGACAATTCAATGCTGGGCACTCCATGGGCACT
>DKEO01000021.1:0-13448 GCA_002452255.1 Ferrimicrobium sp. UBA6820 | reverse complement strand
GACGTCTTCACGCTGGCCGGATCGTGGAGCGGCTGTGGAAGTGGTAGCGACGGCCAGGCCGGTTTTGACTGGAACTTCTGCGAATCTCGAGGTGTCGCGGTCGATTCGAGTGGCAACGTCGTCATCGCAGACTCGGACAACAATCTGCTGGTCGTGCTCGCCGAGTCCGCCACGAATCCCGGCTACCAATTAGAGAACGACTGCGGGACCGGATCTACCGCGTGCGCCTGGACGCCCGGTGACATCTTTGTCTTGACTGCTGATTCCCATAACTCGGGAACCTCGCCGTCAGCCGGGTCACCCAGCCTGGGCACGGATACGGGAGTCTTCTTCCCGTCGGGGAACATCTTCGACGGCCAGGGCAACCTCCTGTTCGCCAATAACCAGTACCAGGTGATCGACATGCTCGCGATGTCCAGTTGCTCGAGTGACTGCCCCTACGGACTCGCCACCATCACCCAAGGCGATATCTATCTCCTCGCCGGAGGTGCCACGTCGAACCCGGGCACCTACGGCGAGCACGGGTCACCCACGTCGGCCTATTTGGGGGTTTGGAATAACAGTGCGGGAGCGAACTTTCTCGCCATCGACAACGTGAATGGCGCGGTCGTGCTGGCCGACGCGCCAATCAACACGGTGCGTACCTTCGACGGCGGCGAGATCGCCGTGACCACCACGACGTACCGCGCACCGCCGATCAGAGAAGCGACCACGACGACTTCAACCACCACGACGTCGACCACGACTACGACCACGACTACGCCGACCACGACTACGACGACACTCGCGCCTCGGCCACCGATACGCGCGAACTTCTACTTCGCTCTGGACGTGACGGCCCTCAGCGCCGCGCAAAAGTCCCAGCTCGGATCCATCGCGCGAGCAGTGAGGAACGAGCGTTTCGGCGCGCTGAGCGTCGTTGGTTATTCGGACCCATTGAGCCAAGGCGTGGCCGCGAACGCGATAGGTGTGGCCCGGGCCAATGCCGTCGCCGCCTACCTGCACCAGCGATTGGTGTCGCTGGGCGACGGTGCAGTGACGATCGGTAGGCGTAGCGGCGGGGTCCTCAAGAACAAGCCCTACACGCGTGATCGAGTGGCGGTGCTCACCAGCTGATCGGCGAGCACATCACTGCGCGGTTGCCGATTCGCGCGATGGACCTCGATGTTTCGAGAGATGTCGACCTAGTCCTGGGTGGCGTCGAGAGTAGACGGTTCGTCAGTGGCCAGCGGGTGAGCACCGAGCATCCATTCGAGCAAGGGGACCAGCGCGTTGATGTTGCCACGCACTTTGATGCGTCCTTCGCGCAGTGCACCGGCGCTGTCGATGTCCCCTCGAAAGAGAGCCCGCGCGTCGGCGTAACTCAGTCGCAGCAGCGTGTCGGCCAGCAGGTTGTCACCAGGGTCAGCCTTCGCCTCGCGTTCGCGAATGGTCAGGGTCAGCGCGTGCGGCGCACCGCCGGGGGCGTCGGTCATCTCGATCACGATGCGAAAGACGACGTCGCGCTTGACCGGGACCGGCCCGGCCTTCGCCAGGGTCTCGTTGAGCCGATCGAACCAGGAATCGCTGAGAAAGTCGGCCACAATCTACGGTGCGGGCTGCACGTCGGCGTCGGCGGCCGAACGGTTCGTCCTTCGTAGGATCTTTCGACCGAGCCACGCCACGGGGTCGTACGCGACGTCGACGACGCGTTCCTTTAAGGGGATGATCGCGTTGTCCGTGATGTGGATGTGTTCGGGGCAGACTTCCGTGCAGCACTTGGTGATATTGCAGTAGCCAAGACCCATCTCCTCACGAACGAGGTGGCGACGGTCGTTCTGGTCCAGCGGGTGCATCTCGAGTTCGGCGTAACGGATGAAGAACCGAGGACCCGAGTAGGAGGCCTTGTTGTCCTCGTGGTCGCGGATCACGTGACAGACGTCCTGGCAGAGGAAGCATTCGATGCACTTGCGGAACTCCTGGCCGCGCTCGACGTCCTCTTGGAACATGCGATAGCCCCCCTCGGGCATGGGCGGGGGCAACAACGCCGGGACCTTCTGGGCCTGGACGTAGTTGAACGAGACGTCGGTCACCAGGTCGCGGATGATCGGGAACGTCTTCATGGGGGTCACCGTCACCTCGCCCTCGGGCAACTGGTCCATACGCGTCATGCACATGAGTCGAGGCTTGCCGTTTATCTCGGCTGAACACGAGCCGCACTTGCCGGCCTTGCAGTTCCAGCGGCACGCCAGGTCGGGTGCCTCGGTCGCCTGGATCCGGTGGATGACGTCCAGGACGACCTCGCCCTCATTCTGGGTCAACGTGTAACTCTCGAAGTCGCCGCCGTTCGCGTCCCCGCGCCAAACCTTCATCGTGACGTCGGCCATTAGTGGTCCTCCTCGAGCAGTGCCTTGAGATCGTCGGGCATCTCGAGCAGCGGCGACTCGACGGTGTCGATCGGGCTGTCCCAATTGCCACCGTTGGTCGAATGGGCGAAATTGAACTTGGCGAACGCCGGGTCGGCCGCGGGGAAGTCTTCTCGCGTGTGACCGCCACGCGACTCCTTACGCAGCGTGGCGCCCCGGGTGACGGTGCGACAGACCGTCAACATCGCAGGCAGGTCCGTCGTAAGGTTCCAGCCGGGGTTGTAGGCCCGGCCACCCTTCACGGCGATGTTCTTCACACGTTCGGTGAACTTATCGAGTTCGGTCGCGGCGAATTCGAGTTCGCTCGCGGTGCGGATGATGCCGACGTTCACTTGCATCATCTCTTGGAGGTCGCGTTGGATGTCGTAAGGGTTCTCACCGCTCGTGCGATCAAAGGGCGCTAACGCCTCCTTCACGGCTTCTTCCACTTCGCCCATGTCCAGTGTCGTCGCGGCCTGGCCGGACTCCACGTAGTCCGCGGCACCCATGCCCGCGCGCTTACCGAAGACGACGAGGTCGCTGAGCGAGTTGCCGCCGAGCCGGTTGGCCCCGTGCATGCCGCCGGCGACCTCGCCCGCGGCAAAGAGTCCCGGCGCCAGGGTCGCGGCGGTCTCGGCGTCGACCTTGACGCCGCCCATGATGTAGTGACACGTGGGGCCGATCTCCATGGGGTCGGTCGTGATGTCGACGCCGGCGAGTTCCATGAACTGGTGGTACATCGACGGCAAGCGACGACGGATGAACTCGGGGCTGCGCCGCGAGGCGATGTCCAAGAACACCCCGCCGTGGGGGCTGCCGCGTCCGGCCTTCACCTCGGTGTTGATCGCGCGCGCGACCTCGTCACGGGGCAGCAGTTCGGGCGGACGGCGCCCCGCGGAGTGGTCGTCGTACCACTTGTCCGCTTCCTCCTCGGTCTCGGCCGTCTCGGCGCGGAACATGTCGGCGACGTAGTTGAACATGAAGCGCTCGCCCTCGGAGTTGCGCAGCACGCCGCCGTCGCCACGCACGCCCTCGGTCACGAGCAGGCCGCGCACGCTGTGCGGCCAGACCATGCCCGTGGGATGGAACTGGATGCATTCCATGTCGATCAACTGGGCGCCCGCCCACAGGGCCATCGCGTGGCCGTCGCCGGTTCCCTCCCAGGAGTTCGACGTGAACTTCCAGGACTTGCCGGTCCCGCCCGTGGCGAGGATCACCGACTTGGCCCCGAAGGTCACGAAGTCGCCGCTCGGTCGCCAGTACGCGACACAGCCCGCCACCCGGCCGCTGCCGTCGTGGACGAGCTTGAGGACCTTGCACTCCATGTACACGTCGGTGCCCATGGAGACGACCTTTTGCTGGAGGGTGCGGATCAGCTCGAGCCCGGTGCGGTCGCCCACGTGCGCGAGTCGCGCGTAGCGGTGACCGCCGAAGTCGCGCTGGAGGATCTTGCCGTCCTTGGTCCGGTCAAAGAGGGCGCCCCACTGTTCGAGTTCCCAGACCCGATCGGGCGATTCCTTGGCGTGCAGTTCGGCCATGCGGTAGTTGTTCAGGTACTTGCCCCCGCGCATGGTGTCACGAAAGTGCACCTTCCAGTTGTCCTCGGGATAGACGTTGCCCATGGCGGCCGCCATGCCACCCTCGGCCATGACCGTGTGGGCCTTGCCGAGCAGGGACTTGGTGACGATGCCCACGCTGAGGCCGCGCTGCTTGGCTTCGATGGCGGCGCGCAACCCGGCGCCGCCGGCGCCGATGATCAGTACGTCGTACTCGTGGTGTTCGTAGTCGGTCACGATAGTTTCCTCGGTCCTAGAAGATCTTGTAGTCGGTGAGCGCACCCGAGGCGACTAGGCGCACGTACACGTCGGTGAGCGCCACGAAGATGAGCGACGTCCAGGCGAGGTTCATGTGCTTGGCGTTGAGCGGGGTGAGCAACTTCCAGAAGCGGTAGCGCAGCGGATGCTTGGAGAAACTCCGCAGCCCCCCGCCGCACAGGTGCCGACAGGCGTGACAACTGAGCGAATACGCCCAGAGCAGGACGGCGTTCACGCAGAGCACGACCGTGCCGACGGTGACGCCCAGCCCGAGACCGGGCTGTTGAAAGGCTCGCACGGCGTCGTAGGTGAGCAGCACGTTAAAGATCAGGCCGGCGAAGAAGAAGTAGCGGTGCAGGTTCTGCATGATGAGCGGAAAGCGCGTCTCGCCGGTGTAAGTCCCGTGGGCGTCGGCGACCGCGCACGACGGGGGCGACCACCAGAAGGCTCGGTAGTAGCTGCGACGGTAGTAGTAGCAGGTGAGTCGAAAGCCCAGGGGGAAGATCAGGATCAGCAGCGCCGGCGAGAGCGACCCGACGCCAAAGGCGAAGCCGACCTTGGAACCGGCCACGCAGTGGTCTGAGAGGCACGGCGAGTAAAAGGGGCTGATCAGGTCGCGGTGCACGTTCGCACCGACGTAGTAGTAGCGGTTCTGGAAGGCCGCCCAGGTCGAGTAGATGACGAAGGCGGTCAGTACCGACATCGTCACCACGGGNNACCACCTTCGTCGAGCTCTCCATGACCGCCACAACCACTCCTTCGTACGGTGGTGACGCTCACCAGCCGCGTCACAGCAACGTTCCCCATACTAGGCAATCGCTCCAAGGCCCCCCGTAGACGAAAGTCCTTGTTTTGCTTTGTTCATTGGTCTTTGGAGAGCGCGCAGCGCGACGACGAGACCGGGCCGGCGCCAAAACCACCCTTGGCGCTCGAACCAAGGGTGGTTTTTAATGGCGTTCTCGCGGGCCGCTCGTTGGTCACGCGATGACCAACGAGGGGTGGTGCTCGCTAGTCGGCGAAGTGCGGTGGCGTGGTGCGAAAGGTCGAACGACGCTCCTCTTCGATGAACTCGCGTGCGACGAAACCAAAGCGCGTGCGCTCGTAGTAGGTGAGCCCGCTGAGCGGTGGTGAGTAGGCGTGGATGCTCACCGCCGGGTCGCCGGTCTCGTGCACGACGTCGTGCACGTAGTCGGTGCCGAAGGAACCGTAACCGCCGGGACCGAAGATCGCCGAGTCGACGCCGATGCTGTCCTTCGCGCGGTGGTGTTCGCGCAGTGACCCCTGGGTCACGCGAAAGGCCCCCGCGGATCCGCCGTGGTCGTGCCAGTCCGATTCCTGGTCGTTCTCCCACGTGAGTAGCTTCACCTCGTAGCCGGGCGTGCGATAGAGAAGTAGCCACCACCGACTCTGGTGGTCGGCGACGATCAGGTCCTGCCAGAGGTCGGGACGCGCGGCGAGGGTGTTCACGACGAGTTCGAGTTGCTCGGGGCTGAGCCGCGCGTCGGGCAGGTTCAACGTCGCGAGCACCGCGTGGAGTTCCTCGGCTCGTTCGTCTGGTGCCTCACTGATGCGTTCTACAAAGCTGAGTGACACGTTGGCTCCTTTGTCGGGTATTTACTAGTATTTCTCTAGAATAAGTAGTAATAAGACGTGAGTCAAGCAATGTGGGGGGATTCTCACTGTTTTCTAAGGTTCTGTCCGGCCCGGCGAGCGCGGGCCACTCGCGTGCGACGCGGTCTTCTTAGTACTTACCGCCGCGGCGCCCTTCGGCGGTGCCGCCCAGCAAGGCCCAGACCACGAGTCCGAGTCCCGGGACGAGGAACCAGATCCCAAAGACGAGGGCCAGGACGACGAAGAACGCGCCCATTCCCAAGGTGAAGGGCCAGATCGAGGTGCCGGGGAACGTGCCCACGAAACCGGCTCCCTGGGCCTGGGTGGCGTTGGGGTCGTCCTCGGGGCGCGCCCTCATGCGCCGACTCCACCAGTAGTAGTAGCTACCGGGAAGAAAGCAGAGCAGCATGCCCGCGAACATCATCACGCCGCCCGCGTTCTCGAGGCTCCAGTTCCAGTAGACCGCGCACATGAGTCCGAAGAACAGTCCCAGCCCGAGCAGGACCTTGGCTTCTACCCTCATGAGGTGGACACCTCGTCGCGGTGCTCTTCGGGGTGGGTGCCGTGACCCAGCGAGCGATGCTCGGGGTGGTTGTAGTCCCAGGTCGGCCGCTCGGAACGAATCTGGGGCAGACGGTAGAAGTTGTGGTGCGGCGGCGGCGACGTGGTGAACCACTCGAGGGTCTGGGCGTCCCAGGGGTTGTCACCCGCGGGGTAGCGCTTCCAGCTCACGGCGACGTTCACGACGAACAGGATCGTCGAGACGCCGATGAGCACGGCACCGAAGGTGCTCAGGTCGTTAAGGAACTTCCACTGCGGGTCGTGCGGGTAGACCGCGACGCGCCGGGGCATGCCCTCGAGTCCCAGGATGTAGAGAGGGAAGGTGAAGACCTGCGTGCCAATGAACAAGAACCAGAACTGGAGCTTGCCGATGCGCTCGTTGAGCAGGTAGCCCGTGATCTTGGGACCCCAGTAGTAGAGCGCGCCCATGCCCGCGAGCACGAGTGCCATCACGACCGAGTGGAAGTGCGCGACCACGAAGTACGTGTCGTGGGTGAAGAAGTCGAGCGGTGGGCTCGCCAGGTAGATGCCCGTCAGTCCACCGATCAGGAACGTGACGACGAAGCCGATGGCCATCAGCATGGCCGTGGAGAACCATATCTCTCCTCGCCACATCGTTCCTATCCAGTTGAATATCTTTATTCCCGTCGGTACCGCGATCAAGAGACTCATGATCGAGAAGAACGGTAAGAGCACGACGCCGGTCGTGAACATGTGGTGCGCCCAGACGCCCAGCGACAAGGCCGCGATCGACAGCGTCGCGAAGACCATGCCCTTGTACCCGAAAACGGGCTTGCGCGAGAACACCGCGAGGATCTCGGTCGCCATGCCGAAGAACGGCAGGGCGAGGATATAGACCTCGGGATGGCCCCAGAACCAGAAGATGTGCTGCCAGAGCACCGGGACACCACCTCCCTGGACCGAGAAGATGTGCGTGCCGAAGTGGCGGTCGCAGTAGAGCATGATCAGACCGGCCGTCAGGACCGGAAAGGCCAACAGAATCAGGATCGCGGTCACGAGCATGTTCCAGGTGAAGATGGGCATGCGGAACATCGTCATGCCCGGTGCGCGAAGGTAGAAGATCGTCGCACAGAGGTTGACCCCGGTGAAGATGGCCGAGAATCCCGTCAGGAGCAGGCCACCTATCCACAGGTCCGCTCCCGCACCGGGCGTGTTCACCGAGTTCGAGAGCGGCGCGTAGGCGACCCAGCCGAAGTTGGCGGCGCCTCCGGCGGTGAAGAAGCCCGACAACATGGTGATGGCGCCGGTCAAGTAGAGCCAATAGGACAACGCGTTCAGACGTGGGAACGCCATGTCGGGCGCGCCGATCTGGATGGGCACCATGATGTTCGCCAGGGCGCCGAAAGCGAAGGGGCCGGCGAACAGGTAGATCATGACTGAGCCGTGCATCGTGAACAGCTCGTTGTACTGGGCGAACGAGACGAGCGTGCCGTTGGGCGTGGCGAGTTGGGCGCGGATGATCTCGGCGAACGCGCCGCCGATCACGAGCATGATCACCGAGGTGATGGTGTAGGAAAGGCCGATCACCTTGTGGTCGGTCGTGGTGATCCACTTGAGGATGCCCGTCGGACCGTGATGCTCGTCGTGGCCGTGCTCTTCGATGGCCTCGTGGGCGGGAGGAACGGGAGGCAGTTGGACTGGCGGATCGAGTAGGTCGGTCATCTCGTTATCTCCCGAACTTCGTGGTTGAGCCCTTGGCGGGGACGATGGCGGAGGTCTGCTGGTAAGTCGTCTTGGCGGCGGCCTTGGCGGCGGCGGCGTCAGCGGGGTTGTTGAACGTCGCGATCCAGGCCGCGTACTCGCTCTGGCTGACGACCTTCACGCGAAACCACATGAGCGAGTGGTAGAGCCCGCACAACTGGGTGCACTGACCAAAGTAGGTGCCGGTGTTCTGGGCCATGATCGTGAACTCGTTCTTCACCCCGGGCAGCGCGTAACGAGAGAAGTTGAAGGCCTTGACGTAAAAGCCGTGGATCACGTCCGACGACGTCAAGTTGAAGTGCACGTTCTCGCCCACGGGCATCACCATTTCGGGGTTCTGCGTGGTCTGGCCGTAGACGAAGGCATTCGTGCCGGGATACGTGAACTTCCAGCCCCACTGGAAGGCGTTCACGTTGATCGTCACGTTGGTCGTGGGGTTGGCCGTCTCCTTATTCTCCACCACCAGCGTGGCGGCGAACAGGCCAAAGACGATGAGGATGGGAACCACGGTGTAGGCGAGTTCCAGGGGGATGTGGTACTGACTCTGCTTGGGGATGTTGTCACCCTTGCGCCGGTAGCGAAGTACCGCAAAGAGGATCAACAAGCAGACGAAGCCACCGATGACGACCGCGAGAATCGAGAACCACTGCCAGAGGTGAAAGACCGACTTGGAGCTGGTCGACGCGCCGGCGCTCGCGCCAAAGGAGGGCACGGTACAACCCGACAGGGCGAGTGCGGCCAATGGGAGTGCAACGGTACGCCGTAGACGGCGCCACCGGCGCGCACGGACCGTTGCACCCTGTGGGGGCAGGGCGGGTGTTTGCACACCACGACACTAGCCAGTTTTTTAAGTCGCAGACCTCACATAATTGTGAAACGCCTTATCCCCGTTGGCGATAGCGCCCTAGTACTCGTCGCCCGTGCTCTCGCGTGCGGCCCAGTTGAAGACGCCTTTGGCCATGGTCGAACTCGCCCGCTCGGCCCGGTCACTGAAGATGCGCTGGCGCGCGGCGGCGATGCCCGGGTCGTCGGGCGCGGCGAGCCAGGCCATCTCGATCAGGTGTCCCGCGAGCCGCTCATCGTCGGACGAGCCGCTCTGCATGAGCGACAGGGCCCGATCGGCCAGTCGCCCGGCCCCGCCCGAAAGTTCGGTGACCTCGCGCGCGAGTGCGCGGTCGTTGGCCGGCTTGAGGGTGGCGGGATTACCGTCCCACCATCCGCCGTAGAGGCGCCAGATGTTGTGCACGATGAATTCCGGCTCGTCGTAGACGGGCTGGAGGAAGGGCCGGTCCGACAGGTGGGCGGGTACGACGACGTCGCTCACGACGTCGCTCAGACGTGCACCGGCGTTCATCATCGCGAGCGTCTGGTCGACGATGCTCTCGAGGAATTCGGCGGTCTCGGTCAGCGCCTGGTGGATGCGAGCTGGTCCGATGATGGGCAGGCCGTGGCCGGGTAGGAGAAAATGTGCGTCGAGTTCGGCCATGCGTCGAAGGGCCTGGGCCCACTCACGTGGATAGCGCTGGACCTTTTGGGGGTTCCCGGCGTTCGGGCTCGACCAGACGAAGAGGTCCCCAGTGCAGAGCACCCTCTTCTGGGGAAGCCACGTGACGGTCGCGTCGTCGGTCTCGCCCTTCTCGTGGCGCAGATGAACTTCGAGTGAACCGACGTGGAGCTGGTGCTGGTGGACGTAGGTCTCGTCGGGGTAGCGGTAGGTCGTGGGCCAGATCAGGTCCTTCAAGCCGAACTGGCGCCGGTTCACCGTCTGGTTGTAGCCCGCGGTCATCACGTAGCGGTCGAAGCGTCGTGGCAAGTGCTCGTGGGCAATGACGTGCGGCGCTCGCCAGCCGTTCTTCTCGGCCTCGGCCTCGAAGAGCCCGACGCCAAAGACGTGGTCGATGTGGCCGTGTGAAAAGACGGCGGTGTGCAGGGGCTCGTTCGACCAGCGCCGCAACTCGGCGTGCATCGTGGGTGCGGTGAACGACGAGCCGGTGTCGACCATGAACAGTCCGTCATCGGTGGCGAAGGCCGAACAGTTGGCGAAGGTGGGAAGAAAGGCGACACCGTCGGTTATCTCGGCGAGAGCGCCCCCGAAGATGATCGGATGATGATCCTTGATCGAGGCCTCGCCGCGCCAGAGGCGATCGGCGAGTTCAACGACGTCCATGAAGAACTACTTGTCGGCCTCGGGCTTGGTCTCGCTGGCCTTGGCCGCCGATTCGTCAGACGCGTTGGTCGCGTCGGTACCGTTCTTGCCGGCCTTCAGCCCTTTTTCGAACTCGGTCTTCGCCGAGCCGAGGTTACGGGCCAATTTCGGTATAGCGGCACCGCCAAAGACCAGTACCGCGACCACGATGACCACGATGAGCAAGTCGGGCCCAAAAATCTCGCCTAAGAACACTGTCTTCTCCTTTACCGCACGTATCGACACAGTACTCCGTGGAGCGAGAAGCAGTACAGCCAGGCCCGGACTGGGCTTTGACGGCGCTTTGGGCCAGAATGCTTCGATGACCAGAGCACCCTCGGCCACCGTTCGTGACGCGCTCAGCGTCTCATTGACCGTTGGTTTCTACGGGGTGGCCTTTGGTGCGGCGAGCGTGGCGGCGGGGTTCTCGGTCTTGCAGAGTTGTCTGTTCTCGTTGCTCACGTTCACGGGCGCGAGTCAGTTCGCCGCCGTGGGCGTGGTCGCCTCGGGCGGCGCGGGTCTCAGCGCCATCGCCGCGGCGGCGATGCTCGGCACGCGCAACGCCCTCTACGGGATTCAGATGGCCCCGCTGTTAAAGGTGAAGGGGCTAAAGCGCGCCGCCGCCGCTCAGATCACGATCGACGAGTCAACCGGGGTCGCCCTCGCCCAGGCGTCGCGCGGTACCGAGGCGATGCGTTACGGCTTTTGGCTCACGGGCACCGGCGTGTTCATCTTCTGGAACGTGTTCACCTTCTTCGGCGCTTACGGTGCCAAGTCGCTCGGCAACCCGGCGTCGTGGGGACTCGACGCCGCCGTTCCCGCGGCGTTCCTCGGACTGGTGTGGCCGAGGCTCGAGACGACGTTTCTTCGCATCGTCGCCGCGAGTGCCATGGTCTTCGCGCTGCTGGTGACACCCTGGCTGCCCGCGGGGCTACCGATCATCGCCTCGGCCCTGGTGGCCGTGACGTTCGGGTGGCGCGAGCGATGAGCGCCACCATGCTCTGGGTGGTGTTGATCGCCACCAGTGCACTCTGTTTCGCCATAAAACTCGTCGGCCACAGCGTGCCCGACCGGTGGCTCGCCAACGCCCGGCTCCAGCGCATCAACGCGCTCATCCCGATTGCCTTGCTGAGCGCCCTGGTGATCGCCGAAGGGCTCGTGACGAAGACCCACGTCGTGATCGACCACCGTCTCGCGGGACTGTCGGTGGCACTCGCGGCGCTCTTCGCCAAGGCGCCGTTCCCGGTAGTGGTGGTCGCGGCGGCCGTTAGCTCAGCGCTCGTGTATCACTTGCACTAACCGGCGATCGCCACGCCGAGCACGAGTGCCGCGATCGAGGCCAACGCGCCCACGCCCGCGTAGATCCCACGACTCTTCGGGCTCGTGGCCTTGGTGTGCATGTAGGTACCCGCGCCCGCGACGACGACGCAGACCATCTTGATGCCGAAGACCGCGTTCCAACTCGAAGAGGCGTCGGCGTGGTTGATCGCTAGGTAGTTCCAGACCCCGGTGGCGACGAGGAGCCAAAAGGCCGGCCAACTCAGACGACCGAAGGCTTGGGCGATCTTTCGCGGGGCACCTTCACCGAACTCGCGAACGGTCGGCAGCAGTCCGAGCACGACGAACTGACCCCCCACCCACACCGAGGCGGCGAGCACGTGCAAGGTGAGTCGAACGATGCTGAGGCCCGAAGCGAGTTGCAGCTGTTCTCCCGCGGCGAGCAAGACCCGGCCCATCTACTTGGCCTGCCAGTTGGGTTCGCGTTTCTCGGCGAAGGCGATCGCCCCTTCGAGGGCGTCGGCGCTCGAGCCGATGACNNCGCACGGCGAGCGGCGCGTTCTTGGCGATGCGCTCGGCGAGCGCGATCGCGGCGTCGAGCACCTGGTCGCCGGGCACGACACGATTGACGAGCCCGAGTTCGTAGGCGCGCTGCGCGTCGATGGGGTCCGCCGTCAGCGCCATCTCGTAGGCGACCGCGAGCGGCACGCGCTTGGGCAGACGGATGAGCCCGCCCGCGCCCGCGATGAGTCCTCGCTGGGCCTCGGGTATGCCGAACTTGGCGTGGTCCGCCGCGATCACCATGTCACAGCTGATCATCATCTCGAAACCGCCCGCGAGCGCCGAACCGTTCACCGCGGCGATGAGGGGCTTGGGGAAGTCACGCTTGGTGAGGCCCCCGAAACCCTTCTCGGTGATGGGGAACTCACCGGTCGCGTAGGCCTTCAGATCCATGCCGGCCGAGAAGGCCTTGTTGTCCGCGCCGGTCAGCACCACGACCCAGATGTCGTCGTTGNNCGTTCGCGCAGTAGTTCATTCGCCATGGGATCTCCTTCGTTCGCGCCCTGGGGCGCCGAGAGTGACGCTAGTTGAGAGCGATTCGAACGTGCGAAACTGGCGCCGTGACCTCTCGACCCTTCGTCCTCGCCACGCTCGAGGGTTACAGCGTCGAGGGCGGATTTGATCGGCCGTACGAACCCGCGACGTGTTTCTCGCCTACGGTTTCCCTGGGTCGACACGCCGGTCCGGGCGACGCGGACGGACTCTGGCGCGACTACGAACGTGTGCTCGACCTGGCCGCCCCGCTGGGACTCGACGGGGTGCGCCTCGGGCTCGAGTGGGCTCGCCTCGAGCCGCACCGCGATCAGTTCGACGACATGGCCATGGCGCGCTACCTCGAGGTCATTCGATACGCGAAGTCCCTGGGACTGCGCGTCAGCGTGGCGATGGTCGGCGAAGCCTGGCCGGCGTGGCTGGGACTCGAGGCGTGGCTGCTGCCCTGGGTCGCCCCTCGCGTGCACCGCTACGTGCGTCGGGTCGTCGCGTCACTGGGTGACGAAGTCGACGGCGTGGTGCTCTTCGCCGATCCAGAGAAGATCCTGCGGCGCGGGTTCCTCGAAGCCAGCGCACCACCCTGGCGCCGCAATGCTCAACTCGACTTTGCGAGCGCGTCGGCGCAAGTGCAGCGGATCATCGCCGACCTGGGCGACGAACCCGAGGTCGCACCACGCCTGGTGACGCGCACTCGCAGCGTCGACCTGGACCAGCTCGCACTTGCCCAAGCGCTGTTAGACGACGTCACCGAGGTGTACGTGCGTGCACTGGTGAAGGGCAAGGGACCAACTGCCGCCAACAACGGACTGCTCGTCAAGCACGGTGGCGAATGGCGAGTGG
>DKEO01000038.1:0-6372 GCA_002452255.1 Ferrimicrobium sp. UBA6820 | reverse complement strand
TTGGTCCAGCGCACCATTGAGAATCAGTTCAACGCGGCGCGACGTTGCGAGGTCCACGCGAGTATCGCCGAGACGCTCGAAGTGACGCCTTCGCTGTCGCCCGATGACCGGTTGCGGCGTCTGGCGATGCACCTCTACGAGGCGGGCGAACTCGGCGACCCCGTCAAGGGCGTCATCCTCGGGTGCGACGCGGCGGAACTCTCAATACGACAACTCGCCATCGCCGACGCGTTCGAGCAACTTCGCCGCGTCGAAGTGCTGCGCGTCTTCGCGCCTGACCAGCGGCGCGACACCGAAATAGCGGTCCTCTGGGCGGAGGCGAAGAGTCTTCGCTCAGAACCTGACGTGCGCGAGATCCAACTGAAGGCAGTGGCGATGGCCGAACAACTCGGCGACCCGGCGCTGCTCGCGCGCGCCGCGCTGGCGAACTCGCGGGGCTACTTCAGTAACTTTGGCAGCACGGACGAGGAGCGGATCCACGCCCTGGAGTCGGCGTTGGCGCTGTGCGAGCCCGACGACCGTGCGACGAGGGCGAAGTTGCTCTCGCAACTCCAGATCGAGTTCACCTTTGACGTAACGGGTCGCCGCAATGTCGACATGGTCGACGAGGCGTTAGGAATCGCGCGCGCACTCGACGACCCGCCCATTCTCGCCAGCGTGCTGCGCGATCGTCAGTACGTCCTTGGCGCCCCGCAGTACTGTGACCTTCGAGTCACCGAAGTCCAAGAGATGATCGAGATCGCACGGGCCATGGGCGACCGGGAGTTGGAGATCCACAGTTGTCGACTCATGTGTGCCGCGGCAACCGAAATTGCCGACGTTGAGCAAGTCGACCGCTCCCTGGTTCGATTGAGTGAGTTGAACGAGGAGGTCGACCTCGTCGTGACGCGCTGGGAACTCGCCTCGGTGCGTGCGAGCCGGGCACTGCTGGGAGGACAGTTGAAGGAGGCGGCGTCATTCATAAAGGAAGCGTTCGCCCTCGGCGGCGAAGCGGGTCAGGCCGACGCCTACGTCTTTACCGGCGCGCAGTTGATGCAGCTCAACTATCTGCGCGGGCGACTACCGCTCGTTATGGACACCTTCCTCGAGCTGACGCCTTCGCAGATCACCGGGCCCCTAAGCGCGTGGGTGGCGCGGATGCTCTACGAAGCCGGTCGCCACGACGAGGCCGCGCAGTGGTGGGAGCGATCACTCACGATGGGTCTGAACACACAATTCGAGATCGGCGTCCAAGCGGGGCTCCTGCTCAATTCGTGGGCGTACATGGCTTCGGTGATCGATCCGGGACTCAGCGTGCGTGACGACGTTCGCGAGCGCCTGACCCCATTCGCGGACCGGCTCTTTAATCAGTTAGCACCCGATCAGCCAGGCCATCACTTCCTCGCACTGATGGCCGACGCCACCGGCGACTATCACGAAGCGGACGGGCACTTCGGATCATCTATCGCGCTGCTCGATCGGATTGGTGCCCCTCTGATGACGGCCATTTCGCAGGTCGCGTGGGCTCGTTCGCTCGCCCGACGCGACGACGTCGCTCGGGCCAAGGAGTTGGCGCGACTGGCCCTGGAAGTCGCCGTCGAAGCGGGAGCAACCAAAATACACCTTGACGCGCAAGAGTTAGTGGGGACCTTGTCATGAAGCGGGGGGTGACCCAAGGACATATCGACGATGTTCTTGCGATAGACGATCGGGTGCTGCGTAACTACTGGGTGACCCAGTCCTATGCCGACTTCTCTTCGGCGTTGACCGCGCTCCTCGAACCCAACACCGCGAACTGGTGCACCTTTGGTACCTGGGCCTCGCGCACCGTGGGTGCCAATATGCGCGGTGAAGCGCTGCCCGAGTGGCTTCACGATCGGGTCCTCATGCCCGACGGACTGATGGGACTCGCCAGTGCCGTACAGGAGTCGCCACGATGGCACCACGTGCGTCACGTGCTAAACGACGTGACCCCTGAGCATTTGATGGACGTGACGCGCAGTCTGCTCGGCGAGATGGCCATCAACCTTTCGGACGGCAACACTGAAGTCTTCGCCGAGATCACGCCTCCGGCCGCTGTGTTCATCGAGGCCTTCGCCGGCGGTGCGATGGCACCGGGCGGTCGAGACCGTGTGCTCTCGTCGTGCGAGGGCGCGCCGCCGTTCGACGGCGTGAATCGACTGCACGCCGGCTACTCCCTCTACTGTGAGGCGCTCGACGAGGCCGATCCGGTGCTGAAGAGCCAGAAGATCCTGGCCGGATCGCTGCAGTTGGCGATCCACGAACAGAATCACCTCCAGCCGGTGATCGTCTCGAGCATGGACATGGGTGTCAACCAGGCCGCGGCCCGACTGAGGCAGAAGGTGATCAGACGTGCCGCGCAGATCGAGAGGATCGAAGAGGACGTCGACAAGGCGCTCAGCCCCGCCGCGCGTTGGATCGCGGACACGTGGGATGACCTCATGACCATGACGCTGGGAACCCTGCAGAGTCCCGAGGGGACGATGCGCCTCGACCACGACGTCCCCCTGCCGGCGGATCAACGTTTCGTGCCGCAGGATCTGGCCGACGTGCGAGTGAGTGAACTCCAAGTATTACTGGCGCGCTTCAATCGGGCGGAGCAAGACGGTAAGAGGAGTCTCGCTCGCAACTGGGCCAACTTTGATGATCGGATGAATTTCATCACGAACCTCTTCGTCTCACGCCACCACGTGCCCGACATGTTCGCCCAGCCGTTCGATCAGGCGATCGTCGATTCGCTGCTGGCGGACACGAAGCCACCGCCGCCCGTTCGAGGTTCGGGCCAGTGAAACAGTCGCCGTTTCACGCTCCGAGCATCGGTGCGGGGCACTTTACCGACGGGTACCTCGAGGACTTGCGAATGGTGGGTGACGCTCCGGCGGACGCTGCGGTGGCGTCGTTCTTCGAACAGGTCGACCCTACCGACGGCCCGTTGTTCCCCTTACTCGTTCGCACCACGCACACCAACTTGAGCGACGAGGAGGCGCCGGGTGTCGGTCCGTATGCACGCGAGGTCGAAGCGTGGCCTTCGTGGGTTGACGAGTCCCTCGTGAAGCGAGGACAGGGGGTCTTTGGCGATTGGGGACTCCAGCTGTCGTCGGGGCTCTTCATGGCGTCGCTACCCATGAGTTACGCCTGTGCCAAGGGCGCCGAGCCTCTGGTTCGCACGGCTCGTCTCACGTCCAATCCCAAGCGGCGTTACTTGGAGACCGGTCAGATGATCATCGACGCCATGACGCCCAGGGCGATTGTGCCAGGAGCCGTGGGCTATCGCGCGGTGCGACACGTGCGACTTATCCATGCCGCCGTTCGCTACACCCTTCTGCACCCCGAGATCGTTCCCGAGCACGTCGGCGTGGCGCCGGGACCCTGGGACATGTCGTTGGGCATTCCACTCAACCAGGAGGACCTGCTCGGATGTCTCTTCGCCTTTAACGTGATGGGACTGCGATCGTTGAATCGCGCGGGCGTCACCTTGAGCAGTCACGATGCCGAGGCGTACGTACACGTGTGGAACGTGGTGGGACACCAACTCGGGATACGCGATGACCTACTTCCACTTGACTTCGCGGACGCGTCGGAGGTGGCCGATCGGATTCTNNGGCGTCGGCGCCGAGCGAAGCGGGAACCGAACTGACCGCAACCGCGGTTGTGGCGATGCAGGACCTCTTGAAGCTCAAACTCTTCAAGGGCTTACCCGCGTCAGGTATTCGCTATTACATCGGCGATCACACGGCTGACATGTTGCAGGTTCCTGACGCCAACTGGACGCGTTGGCTCTTTCCCGTGATGCGACGATTCGACGTCGTCACCGATCGACTGTTCTCGTGGCTGCCGGGCAACCACTCGATCTCTGCCGCCATGGGACGGCGAATCGTGTCCGGTTTTGAAGACGCCGAACGTGGCGGCGGGCGACCGAGCTTTCAGATCACCGACGAACTTCGCGACGCGTGGGGCATGGGTATTCGGCCGTCGTGAACTTCTGTCCGGGCGTCGACTTCGATCGACACGTTGACGGAACGCTTTTTTTGAATGAATACTTAAATACTTTTCGCTTATTCTCTACTAAAACTAAGGTTCATCAGTTTCAGCGAGGCGGAGCGTTTCAGGACGCGTGACGGGGAGGATTCGCTCGATGGGGTCCAAAGGAGCGATTCGTCTGCAAAAGAAGCACGGTGCCAACGGCTTGCCATTGACGCGTCGCCACGGTCAACTTTTGTTGAAGGATCGCGGTCCTCGCNNCGTCAGTTTCAGCCTTGGAGAAGGCGCAAGGTGAGGTGACGTGAACCGGCCGACTAAATTGCTGCTGGCGGTCAGCCTCTTTGCGGCCGTGTTGTCCATTAGCGCTTCGACATCATCATCAGGCGCTCACCATATTCTTCCAGTCGGTATCACCAGTACCGGACCGGTCGCGCACAGCACCTCAGTGTGCCCAATCTCCACCAACGCGGCGTACGACACGAACTGGAATGAATCCTCATACTCACCGCCATCGCTGTCGCCGCCTCTACAAATAAGTCTGATCGATGGTTACCCGTTGACGGATATCACCTATGGCAGTACATTCGGCGATGATTCCAATTACGGTGCCTGGTCACACCTCACTCCAGCGGACTACTTCTACACGCCGGATAATTACAGTGCCTCTGATCCGAATTACTACAGTCTGGAGCCTCTTGGGAGCACCGGGTCCTATCAACTCGTGCTCTACAACTCTGGTTCTACTTCTCCCCAAGTAATCGATGACACCGGGACCGTTCCTGCTCTGGGTGACGGCTACATCTTCTTTGCGGGTCCGTGGCCCGGCGGCGGTAACGGCACGATTCTCGGCACATCACCGTTCTCGAACCTGTCGGTTGGCGAACGAAGTCTGACACTCACGGTGGACCAATTGAATCCAACGTACTCCCAGGTTCAAGAGGCACTCGCGTGTCCATCGGTCACTTCAGTGACGGGCGGCGATAGTCAGGCATCAGTGTCTTGGACCGTATCTCCGGACCCATCGATTCAGGGTTACACCGTATACGTGCAGGACGTGTCCAATCCAAGTAACGCGCCCGCCACGCCTGAGTACTTTCCGTTGGCAGGTGACTCAAATCTGACGACTTCAAATGGGACGGAGACTGTCTCAAATCTCACCAACGGCGATACCTACCAGTTCTACGTGGCTGCTAATTACGATTGGTCAGCAGGCAACGGTACGGGAGCGGCTTCGGCTCCCTCTCCGACAGTGGTCCCTAACGTGCCCACGACCACCACCACCGTGCCCACGACCTCCACCACGTCGACGACCNNGACCACTACCACGTCGACGACCTCCACCACGTCGACTACTACGACCACCGTGCCCACGACTACGACCACCGTGCCCACAACTACGACTACGACCACGACGATTGGGCCACCTCCACCTCCCCCGACGACCACGACGTTCGCGCGTCCAGTGGTGACGACAACGACGTCGACGACCTCCACGACGTCAACAACCACCACGACCGTGCCTACGACCACCACCACGTTGGCACCGGCGACGACGACCACGACGTCGCCATCCGCAACCACGACCTCAACGTCCCCGGGCCCTTCGGGAAACGTTGGCCCGACGACCACGACGACATCGCCGACGACTACGGACTCGATAAACACGTCACCGCCATTTGTCAGTGCTCCGACATCAACAACCACATCGACGACCGCAGCGCCTCCGCCAGTGACCAACGCGAACATTGCATTTTGCGGATCGCCGGGTGTGCCGATTGCGAACTGTCAACTCACTATTCAGGGTCAGGGCCTCGAGCCCGATACGGACGTGATCGTTGTCGTGCACTCGACCCCTACGCAGGTCGGGTCGACCACCGTGCAGCCCGACGGAAGCTTCGACGTCGCGGCCTCACTCCCGAAGAACTTGGCGATCGGCGTACACCACGTGATTGTGAGCGGCACCAACGCTGACGGCGGACCATTCAGCGAAGCGGAAGTCTTCACGGTCGTAAAGGGCGAACGGCTCGGATCCATTGGTTGGGTGCCACCCGCACCGCTCGCGGGTGACATCCAGTTCGTGCCGAGTTCGCACCGCACGATCGTGCTCGCCGCCACTGCCGGCGTCACCGCCGCCGCGGCCGCCGTGGCGTCGGGCCTCGGGGGCGGTGTCGCGTTTGGCGGTGGCGGCTCGGTCCCGGTGGGCGGTGGTTCGTCCGGCGGCGGGTCGTCTGGCGGCGCGCGAGTTCCTGGCGGTGCCACCCTCGAAGACGTCGAGTTAGAGCGACTCGAAGGTGACACTCGCGAGATCGGACTGGGCGACCAATCTCGATTCTGGCGCTGGCGAGGCACGAGACTGCTAGATCGCTGGTCCAAGACCTTCCCCCGAAAGGT
>DKEO01000030.1:0-20102 GCA_002452255.1 Ferrimicrobium sp. UBA6820 | reverse complement strand
GTTCGAATCCCATCACCTCCACTCCGAGATATGGAACGCATTTGTCGGCCCCCTTAATTGGATCGAAATCGTAAGACCGCCTGCTGCACTGCAATCCCTTCGGTCATCGTCGCTGGTTTCATCCGAGCACTATCGTCCGAGTCCACGATCGTCGTTCCGCTCGTGACTTGGGATATTGCGAGCGCGCTGTTTGGCGAGTTCTAGGCGCGCCTGAAGCCGTAGAACGGCTTCTTCAAGTGGCGGAAGATCCTNNGGCAGCTGCTCGCGAGGTATCGAAATAGTGATGGGTAAGCCAGTCGCGCATTCCGGCCGCGTCCGACCACTGGACATCCGATTCGCTCCCGACGAGTTTGGGATCTAACAGTTTTACAGACTCTCCAATTTCGATCAGACGCACCCGAACGGCGTCGAAGATGAGTCCGTCGGAGAGTTCACCGCGAGTGAGGTGGCTCTTGATTGCTGCAATCGCGTCAATGATGTCGGCGAGGCGCTCTTCGTCGCGGCGTGCGTTCAAAGTGGGATGGCCTCACGTTCGACCTCTTCTCGAACTCGAGGCCGAAGGCTGTCTGACGGGGCGACGTCAACCGGCACGCCGAGGATTTGCGAAAGCTCCCTGCGTAGTGCTTCTAAATTAAACAGTCCCGTACCCTTGGCCAGGTCGATCACGAAATCGACGTCGCTATTAGGCCGGTCTTCACCCCTCGCCGTACTGCCAAAGACGCGGACGTTTTTCGCGCCATGGAGCTCGGCACAGGCGAGTATTGCGCGTCGGTGATGGCGGAGTTGGCGACCAAGGGGGGTGTCGGGGAGGCCGGGTGGGCAATCGCTCGAACGCTCGAGATCGAGAACTAGGCGGTGTCCCGTCGCGCGGATGAGACGCTCGAGCGTTGAGACCGAGGGTTCTCTGCGGCCGGACTCGTAGGCGCTGATAACGCTTTGAGCAACATGAGCACGACGGGCGACTTCGGTCTGCGATAGTTGGGCGCCGAGGCGAGCCTGGCGAAGGAGCTTTCCAGTTGCGTTGTCCTCCCGATTCCCCATGCGCCTATAATAGTACTGATTGTCTATAAGCAGTGATTCGGGAGACTTGCGGTATTTGTGTCCCATTTGCATTCCAACGGTCGCGGCTTGGGTCACTTCAGTTCGCATATCTACAGACTTTTATCTCGTCATTTCGGCAACTTGATCCCTGCACCCATTGCAAATGGCGCGATTTGGATGGTGCTGCGCGGGTTCTTATTGTGTGACCCAAGGTCCACAAAATCAGATTGCGCGCACCGTCCCCGGAAGTACTAGTGGTCGATCTTCGTTGTTCACGACCGATAGACGTCTGCACGATGTCTAATCGCGGTCACCAGCACCGTGTGCGTGTCGTCATCAATGAAGTACAACACTCGATAGTCACCGCGACGCGCTGAGTACACCGGAGCCAAGGGTGGCCCGAGCGGTTTTCCAACGCGCTGAGGGTTGTCGAGCAACGGCCCGGTTATGAACTCGTACACCGCGTGTGCGATTTTCTCCGGGAGTACGTCAGATAGCGACTTTGCGGCCGATCGGGCGATGAGAAAGTTGTATCGTTCCCTACTTGGTGTCGACACTGCGCCCGGCATTCCTCATCACTTCGGCAAGTTGATCGCCGTTGAGGACATCACCTTCCACAATCGCTTGCGCGCCCACCTGGTGCTCAAGCAGCAGCGCAGGGTCGGACAGCACGGCAATCGTCTCGCGCATGGCGTCGTAGTCATCGGCCCCCATGAGCACGGCGGCTCGGTGTCCGTTCTTAGTGATCTCGAAACGCTCGTGCGTTGAACTCGCTTCGTCGACCAATTTGGACAACTGAGCTCGAGCATCGGCGATGGGCAGTGTGGTCATGTACAGAATTATAGCGTGTTTTGATCGAAGTGAGCTTCTGGTTCTTCTTGTGTGACCCAAGGTCCACCGACAGACCTGAACCCCGTTTGCTGGGCCACGCTTATGAAAGTTGGGCCTGGTTTAGGGTCAAATGCAACTCTCTAAATTCGTTGGTGGGCCACGCTTTGGGTTCAGTTCAGTCCTCGGCTCGGCCAAAGTGCTACATTTGACGCATATGGAAACGATTGGAGTCCGAGAACTGCAGCAGCACGCCTCAGCGGCGCTCCGACGAGTGGCGCGCGGAGAAACTCTTGGTGTAACGGACCGGGGTCGTTTGGTGGCGGTACTCAGTGCTCCGTCGACCGCGACGGGTGCGTCGAGTCTGTTGGCCTCGGGTCGCGTTCAACTTGCCCGACGTCGATCCAACGAACTACCCGCGCCCGTTCCTTCGACGCGGAACACCTCGGAAGTACTTGATGAGTTGCGGGACGAAAACTAAGACACGTGGTCTGGTATCTGGACACGTCGGCCTTTCTCAAGTTGATCATTGCAGAAGACGAGTCATCGGCAATGCGAGAGTGGTTCTCATCTCACCAGCCAATCTGGTCGTCGCAGGTCTTGCACACAGAAGCCCTTCGAGCAGGCGTTCGGTTGGGGATCGACATCGATGTCGTGGAGGATGCGTTGGAATCGGTGTCGATGGTCCTACCCAGCGTTGCGACATTCTTCGCGGCCGGCCGATTGGCGCCGATGTCGCTTCGATCGCTTGACGCGTTGCACTTAGCCACCGCATTGGAAATTGGCGACGACCTTGAAGCCTTCATCGCCTATGACGAGCGATTGCTCGACGCGGCGCGCGCGGCGTCGCTTTCAGTGGTTACTCCAGAGTGACCGGTCCGTGCGCAGCGAGTTGGTTCTCAGTGTGTGTCACTAGGTCCACCAGTCGAATTTCCTATTAGTCGGGCTGCTCTACTTAGAATGTGTTGAGACTTCACAATCTGTCGCGCAAACTGGAGGGCATCTCATGACGCAGGTGGTTCGTGTGCATAATTTCATGGTGTCGAGCGATGGCTACGGCTCGGGGGTGGGCCAAAGTCTCGAGCACCCGTTCGGCCACGCGAATCCGGCCGATCTCTTTTCCTGGGCGGGAGCCACCGCGCACTGGGTCAATCGCACCGATCCGGGGGGAACGTACGGGTTTGACGACTACTGCACTCGCGACTTCGCCCGTAACATCGGCGCCGAAATCATGGGGCGCAATAAGTTCGGACCCCAGCGCGGACCGTGGGAAAACCTCGACTGGGAAGGGTGGTGGGGCGACGACACGCCGTTCCATACGCCGGTGTTCGTGCTCACGCATCACGTGCGCCCTTCCATAATCTTGGGAGACACCACGTTCCATTTTCTCGATGCGTCGCCGCAGGACGCGCTCGCGCAGGCGTTCGAGGCGGCCGATGGCAAGGACGTGCGCCTCGGTGGCGGCGTCGCCACGGTGCGCGAGTTTCTCGACGCTGATCTCGTTGACCAGATGCATTTCGCGGTATCGCCCATCGAGCTTGGTCGAGGCGAAAGACTGTGGGACAGTCCCGAGGATCTGGTTGACCGATTCTTCTTGGAGAAGATACCGAGCCCCAGTGGCGTGACGCACCTTTTTTTCTGGCGGCGCTAACTTCCAGTGGATCGGCGCCTCGGTGCGTTTCGATGGCCGAGCCCCGGTCAAAGGTCGGCCAACGGGGAATGCTGCGGCGATGGTCGATCGGTCGTCGCTTCAAGCGTCGTCCAGCGCGGCGGTCAAGTCCTCTACCGTTCGTGGCACGTTGCCCCAGGGGGAAACTGGACGACAGGCGCCGCGTGGATGCGTGGTGTTTACGCATCGCCTCGACACCAGCGTGGTGTCGAGGCTGACATCAGCGCGTTTCGCGCGAATTCGAGAGGTACCGGCGCCTGCGTGGGCCCGCCCCTCTCCTGGGTGCGAGGCGAACGGAGTGGAGGCTAGTTCCTGAATTCGAGCGCCCGGTTTTCACTTGACACGGGGCTCGAACGGTTCTATATTCAACTTATTAGTTTATTAACGAATTGGTTGAATACAAATGTCAGATGATTCACTGAGTCTCACCTTCGCCGCCCTCGCCGACCCGACCCGACGCGCCATCTTGGGCCGCCTGGCTGAAAGTCAAGCGACCGTGAACGAACTCGCCGAGCCCTTTGTCATGAGCTTGCAGGCGGTATCAAAGCACCTCAAAGTTCTCGAGGCGGCCGGACTGATCTCGCGGGGACGAGACGCCCAGTACCGGCCCTGTCGTTTGGAGCCCGCACCAATGCAGGTCGCCGCCGACTGGATCGTGAGAAACCGAGAGATCTGGACTGAACGATACGACCAACTCGAGCAGCATCTCGTTCGCATCACCAACGACAAGAAAAAGGAGAATGAATCATGAGTGAAATGCCAACCGAGTTGGGTGAGTTGACCATCACCCGGATCTTTAATGCCCGGCCCGAAGTGGTCTTCGAGTGCATGACGACACCGTCGCACCTCACCCATTTCTGGGGACCGATTGGTGTCAGTACGCCACTCGAGGGCATCACGGTCGAGCCACGGCCCGGTGGACGCTTCGAAACGTTGATGGTCAACGACCAAAATGGTGAGGAGTACCCGATGCGCGGAGTCTTCATTGATTTCGACCCTCCACGGGCGTTCTCGTTCACCGAAGCTGATTTCGGTGGTGGCATGACGACCTCGATCGTCTTTAACGACCTGGGCGATGGACGTACTGAAACGGTCACGCACCAGACCAACGTGCCGCCGATGTTCATGAGCCCCGAGGCGCAAGCCGGACTTGAGACCAGCTTCGTCAAGATGGACGCGTACCTGGCCAGCTTGTAACTGGTCACGCGAGAGCACGCGGCGAATTTGGTCTCGTGTCGCCGTCGAGCACGGTCTTCACTGCGGGGTCCTGAGTCGAACAAGTCCCTTGCCGCAACGCCACCGGAGGGCTTGCGGCAAGGGACTTGCGACGAGGAGATTCGCTTCACCAGAGCCTTGACCGTGGACGGGGCCGCTGCTAGGTTGCCCAGCAAAGCCCGGGCACACCTAGTGTCCCATTCTGTTGGTGCGAAAGTGGGTCACGATGGTGTTGTTGGTGCAGAAATTTGTTGCGACGTCCCCGCTTCACCACGTCCGCCGTCGAACGATCGGTATGGCGACCCGGCTCGCGAGCGTGGCCGCACTTGGTGCCCTGATCGGCGCGACGATCATTGGCGCACCCGCGGGAGCGAGCGGATCGTCGATTGGAAAGTTTTCGTTGACCGGCCAAGTGGTCGCCTCGCTGAAGACCTCAACCGAGTTCAATCATTCCTCGGACCTCGGTGGCACCGTCGTCTCGACTCCCGAGTACGGTTGCCAGGTCGGTCAATCTGGCACCAACTCGGATGTCATCAACATCCCCGATGGCAAGCTCGTCGTGAACGGAAAGTCGACCAAGGCCACCGGTATCTCGTTCAGCGTGCCGACCAGTGGTAAGACCGTGGCTCTCACCGCTACCAGCGATGCCCTGGCATTTTCTTTTGCGGTTGGCAAACTTTCCTACGTATGGGAGAGTGTCTCGGGAACGATCACGACTAAGGCAAATGGACAAAGCGGCAACTTCAGTGCGACTTTCGATCCCGCCAAGACCCCTTCGGGCACTTTGGCCAGTGGCGCCAAGACGCCGTTGCAGGTGAAGGGTTCGTGGACAAGTTGCCACCCGTGGCCGTAAAACCACCCCACAAATAGTCTGAACCATAAGTACTCGTTCGATTCAGAGACAACGCAGCGTGTGGCCCCGCGGTCGGCCGGTCACGGCGGCTCGCTCTGGCGTAGTAGATCCCGCGGAAATGCCAGGAAGTTTGTCGACTTCCGACGCGAGCGTGCCAACATGGTGCCATGGCCCGACCAACGGCGTCGCTAATGACCGCGATACGCTCGCACTGCCTGGCGCTGCCAGAGGTCAACGAACGACTGAGTCACGGTGCGCCGACGTTCTTTATTCGCGACAAGCGAAGCTTCGTCACCGTCTGGCTTGATGGTCATCATCACGTTGACTTCGCACACTTGTGGTGCGCGTGTGACACCGAGCTTCGTGCGCTCCTCATCGAGGAACGTCCGCGCCAGTTCTTCCTGCCGGCCTACGTGGCTCATCGAGGTTGGATCGCCGTTCGACTCGATTCCACGCTTGACGTGTCCGAACTCATGGACCTGCTCGACCTCGCGTATCGCTTGATCGCGCCCGCGTCACTCGTGAGACAGCTGCCCTAGGGCGAGAAGACGTCTGGTGCCAGGGGCAGTTCGCTAGCGCGGTCCGTTACTCGTTGGCGCGAATTCGAGATTTCGAAAAACCCGCCGGGCGGTACAGTGGCCGTAGCGCCACGCCCAGACCCCGCAGACGACGTACCGGACCGTTGGTCCGGGATCGAGCGGGGAGACGTACTTATGGGATTACCTGGAATGGTGAGGAGCGCATTCGCGCCAGTCGCCGCAGTGATAACGGATGGGGCGATCGCGGCTCGGACGTCGAGCATCGTTGAGAGTCACGGATTTCGCCCGGAGCAACACTCATGATGATTTTCGGCGTCATTCTCATGTTGATCGGCATCGTCACCGGTATACCCATCCTGTGGTCAATCGGCGTGCTGATCTTGCTCGTCGGCGCGGTGCTCTGGCTGCTTGGCATGATGGGTCGTGCCGTGGGCGGACGGCGCCACTACTACTAGAGCCCCCGACGCGCACCGACGGCTACCAATCGGCCGCGTCGATGAAGTCTGATGCGTTGCGCTCGAGCCACTGCACACTTCGCATGGCGAGGTCCATGTCGATCGCGAACTTTACGGTGCGTAGTCCCGTGAGTTGCGTGGACCGACACCTGATCTCCTCGGCCGTCTCGGGCCAGGTGAGACCTTTCTCGCGACGCGCGAGGTCGAGGGCCCCGTAGAGCTTCGCGAGGTCCCAGCGCGGGCGCTGATTCGCGTCGGCGTTCGCCAGCGCGACGCCGGCCTGGGGGCTCGCGCCCACCAGAAAGCTTTCGGGAGTGCGACCGAGCCAGCGCAGTATGAACAAGGCGTGCTGACACGACACGGCCCCGCGCGCGCCGAGGTGTTGGAGGGTGGACGAGCTGATCGGATGGTCGTCCCGTCGGGCGTTCAAATCGGCCGAAAGTGCCCATATTTCACGGGCGACGCCGGCCCAGGAGAGTTCGCGCGTTCGACGCTGTTCGTCCATGGCTCCGTAGAGGGCGACCGCGTCGAACGCTCGGAGCGGGCGCCGACTCATCGCCCCTGACCGACGCCGTATTTCAGCGACCGCGACGACCGGCAAGGTTTCATGGGGTTTTTCGCGCCTCCTTATTCTGTGGAAAAGTTGCGCGTTTCTCGTTGATTATCGCGCTCGAAGAGAAAAATCTAGTGGATAAGTGGCAAAAGGACTGGGTAAAAGTTTCTGATTCCTGAATTCTGCCGACGTGGCGTCGCGCAATCTGGCACAGTAACCCTCGTAGTTCACGTAGCACCTGTCGCAGTCGACTGAACCGAAAGGGGAGGTAGGCGGAGAGGGGAGGGACCCCGCAAGGGGGACGGAACCTTTCGGCGGGCAGCGGAGTTCGGTCCGCGGTCCGTAGAGGCGAATGACGTGAAGTGCCTGCCGTCTAGCGGTGGCCTGTCCGACACGGGTCAACGAGAGATGTGCCTTCGGGAACCCCGAGGGGCTGGCGAGCTTGCTCACTGGTCACTCGGGGTTTTCGGCTTTTGCCGAAGAGTTCGTCGGCGTCTAAAAGAGTGACTGCGTCTCGGTGCGCTCGATGAGTTCTGGTCCGTCGTTGCGCACTGATCCCACCGCGTTGTCCACGCCGTAGTGCACAAGCGTGCCCACGGGCGCGGGACACAGCAACTGTGCGCGCTCGTCGGCTCCGTAGTCCTTGACGTTGAGCCAGGTCTCGACGTCCGCCGCGCTCAGCACCACGGGCATGCGGTCGTGGATCTCGTCCATGTCCTTGCTCGGGGTCGTCGTGATGATCGTGCAGGTCTTCAGCGGCGCGGGGTCTTCGGCGTTGGGATCGCGCCACTGTTCGTAGAGTCCCGCGAAGAGCATGAGTTGACCGTCACTGCGCGTGAAGTAGTTGGGCTGCTTGTTGCGCCCGGGTCGGTGATCCCACTCGTAGAAACCGTCGACGGGAATCACGCACGGACGTTTGGCGAAGGCGCTGCGAAACGACGGCTTCTCGGCGACGGTCTCGCCGCGCGCGTTAAAGAGTCGATTCGCGATCGCGGGGTCCTTGGCCCAACTGGGTAGCAAACCCCATCGGTACGAGTCGAGGGTCCTCACGCCGTCGGGTTCGGTGAGTCCGAAGAGCCGACGCTGGGGTCCGACATTCCAACTGGGGTGACCCTCGGGGTCGACGCCCGCCGCCAGGGTGGCGTCGAGGAGCTTGGCGAGGCGCACGGGTGGGGTGAAGAGGGCGACACGACCGCACATGGGACCTCCTTTATCCCCATCACGATACGGGCTCGAGGCCCTTTGCGTCTGTCACCGTGAGTGGCTACTCTTACGAACATATGTTCGCTTTTTCCTCCACCCGTCCTACGCTGCCCAGTGATCTGGCGGCTTCCCTACGCCCCCTCGCCCTCGCCAAGAGCCGCATGATGCCCCTTGGCGAGCCCTGGAAGGCCCTGGTGCCTGGCGGGGGGCTACGTCGTGGCTCGACGGTCGTGGTCGAGGCCGCGCCGGGTCTGGGCGGGCTCAGCCTGGCGCTCAGCCTGCTCACCGCCTCGAGCGCGAACGGCCACTGGGCGGGCGTCGTGGGCGTGGATGATCCCGGGGTCGTGGCGATGGCCGAACTCGGGGTCGACCTTCGTCGGGTGCTCTTCGTGCCGCGTCCGCGCGGCGCGTGGGCCGAGTCCGCCGCGGACCTGCTCGACGGGGTCGATCTGCTGGTCGTGCGTCCGCCCTCGCGAGCCGCGCACGGGGTCGCGCGCAAATTGATGGACCGCGTGCGCGAGCGTGGGACCGTGCTGATCGTGTTGAGCGAACCCGGGGCCGCGTGGCCGCTTCCCGCGGAGCTCTCCTTCGTCGTCACCGAGTCGCGCTGGGCCACGTCGTCGCGACTCGACGCGCGCTATCTCAGTGTGCGCGTCGCGGGACGCGGTGAAGCGGGACGCGCGAGCGAGCACGTGGTGATGTTGCCGAATCGAAGAGGGCAAGCGGCGGCCACGTAGATGGAGCGTCTTCTCGCGCTGTGGGTCGAGGCGTTGTCGACCGAAGAGCCGGACGGCTCGACGCTGCGCGACTCGCTCGCGCTGCTTGACGCGCTGAGTCTGCTGTGCCCCTTCAGCGAACTCGTGCGACTCGGCTTCTACGTCCTTCCCCTGCGCGGGCCGAGTCGTTTCTTCGGTGGCGAGGAGGCGGTGCTGAAGATGGCGCGCGAGACCGTGCGTGACGTCACGGGTCACGAGGCGTTGCTCGGTGTCGCCGACGGCGTGTTCTGCGCGGAACTGGCGGCGCGCGAGCAGCGAGTGGTGGCCCCGGGCGCGACGGACGCTTTTCGTCGCGCCCAACCGATTGAGGTGCTCGGGCGAAAGGACCTGGCGACGACGTGTCGACGTCTGGGCCTGTACACGCTCGGTTCCTTCGCCGACCTCGAGGTGGCGCGGGTGAGTGAGCGTTTCAACAAACACGCCCTCGAGCTTCACCGCGTCGCGCGCGGCGAACTCGACGAGTTGGTGGGCCAGCGCGACCTACGCCTGGGCGCGCGTCTGGGGCACCTCGCTGGTGAGCCGTCCTCCAAGCACGAGCAGCTCGGGCTTTTTGGCCAGCGCGGCGCCGGTGACGAGCGGGCCTTCGCCGCGGCCCATCGCGTGCGCCGGCGCCTCGGGGCGGACGCGTTGCTCGTGGCGTCCCCGCGCGGGGGGCGCGCGCCCGAGGACCGGGCCACCCTCGTGCCCTGGGGCTCGCCGCTGGTCGAACCGGACGCGAAGGCCCCCTGGCCCGGACAGATCCGGTCCCCCTCGCCGGTGACGAGCCTGGCTCATCCGGTCGCGGTTCGCCTGCACGACCAGCACGACGCGCCGGTGCTGATGAGCGCGCGCGGCACGTTGAGCGACGAACCCGCGACGTTGTTGCTCACGTCCTACGCGCGTCGCACGGTGTGCTGGTACGCCGGGCCCTGGCCCCTGGTCGAGCGGTGGTGGGTGCTCGGGCGTCGGCGCGCGTACCTGCAGGTGGTGCTCAGCCTCGGCGAGGCGGTGCTGCTCAGCGCCGAGTCGGGCCGCTGGTGGCTCGTGGGGATCTACGACTGATGGCCACCTACGCCGAACTGCACGCGCACTCGGGCTTCAGTTTCCTCGACGGGGCGAGCGACCCCGAGGAGCTCGTGGGCGAGGCGGCGCGCCTCGGACTAGGCGCACTGGCCCTCACCGATCACCACGGTTTCTACGGCGTGGTGCGTTTCGCCGAGGCGGCGAGGGCGTGCGGTCTCGCGACGGTCTTCGGGTGCGAGGTGACCCTGGACGGCACCGACGACCGCACGGGCGTGCCCGACCCTTCGGGCACGCACCTGGTGCTGCTCGCGCGTTCGCCCGAGGGCTATCGCCGCCTGGCGACGATGCTCGGTGAGGCGCACCTGGCGAGGGGGGAGAAGGGGAGCCCGCGTTTTTGTCTAGAGGACGTCGCGCGCGCCGCCAAGGAGTGGCTGGTCCTCACGGGGTGCCGCAAGGGTCCACTCACCCGGGCGTTGATGGATGAGGGCCCGCGCGCCGCGCGCCGCGAACTCGACGTGCTCGCGGACGCTTTTGGTCGCGAGTCGCTCGTGGTCGAACTCTGGGATCACGGCTCGAGCGACGACGTGGCGCGCAACGACGTGCTCGCCCAGCTCGCCGTCACCTCGAACGTGGACCTGGTGGCGACGGGCAACGTGCACTACGCCACCCCCGACGCGTTCGCGCGGGCCAACGTGCTCTCGGCGATACGCGCGCGCCAGAGTCTCGAGGAGGTCCAGGGTTGGCTCAACGCGTCCCCGCTCGCGCATCTGCGAAGCGACGCCGAGCAGCGGCGCCGGTTCGCGCGTTGGCCCGGGGTGGTGGACCGCGCGGGCGAGATCGGCGCCTCGCTCAGTTTCGACCTGCGCCTCGTGGCGCCGAACCTGCCGAGGTTCCCCACCCCGACGGGGATGGACGAGCAGTCCTACCTCGAGGCCCTCGTCGAAAAGGGCGCGACCGAGCGCTACGGGGAACGTGGGTGCGAACGCGTACCGGGCGCGTGGCGTCAGATCGACCACGAGCTCGGGGTCATCGGCGGGCTCGGGTTCGCCGGGTACTTCCTCACCGTCTGGGACATCACCGAGTTCTGCCGGCGCGAGAACATCTACTGCCAGGGTCGCGGTTCGGCGGCGAACTCGGCGGTGTGCTTCTCGCTCGGGATCACCAACGCCGACGCGGTCAAGTTGAACCTCTTCTTTGAGCGCTTCCTCTCGCCCGCGCGCGACGGCCCCCCCGACATCGACGTGGACATCGAGTCGGGCCGGCGCGAAGAGGTGATCCAGTACGTCTTTTCGCGTTACGGACGTCGTCACGCGGCCCAGGTGGCGGCCGTGATCACGTACCGTGCGCGCTCGGCGTTGCGCGACGTGGCGCGCGCCTTCGGGTTCAGCGAGCAGGAGGCGAACACGCTACGCGACAGCGTCGACCGTCACAGCATGACCGCGGCGAGCGCCGAGGTCTCGCCACTCGTGGTGAGCATGGCCAACGAGTTGCTCGACCGGCCGCGTCACCTCGGGATCCACTCGGCGGGCATGGTGCTCTGTGACCGGCCGGTCCTCGAGGTCTGTCCGATCGAGTGGGGCCGCATGCCCGGGCGCACCGTGCTGCAGTGGGACAAGGACGACTGCGCGGCGATCGGTCTGGTGAAGTTCGACCTCTTGGGACTGGGCATGCTCGACGCGCTGCACCGCGCCGTTGACCAGGTGGCCCAGTTCCACGAGACGACGATCGACCTGGGCGCGCTGGCCCAAGAGGACGCGGTCTACGACCTGCTCTGCGAGGCGGACACCGTGGGGGTCTTCCAGGTCGAGTCACGCGCCCAGATGGCGACGCTGCCGCGCGTGCAACCGCGCTGCTTCTACGACCTGGTGATCGAGGTGGCGCTGATCCGCCCGGGGCCCATCCAGGGCAACGCCGTCAACCCCTACATCCGGCGTCGTCGCGGCGACGAGGCCGTGACGTACCTGCACCCGCGTCTCGAGCCGATCCTGTCGCGCACGCTCGGGGTGCCGCTGTTCCAAGAGCAGCTCATGGAGATGGCGGTCGCGGTCGCGGGCTTCTCGCCCGCCGAGGCGGACGAACTACGCCAGGCCATGGCCGCCAAGCGTTCCGAGATCCGGATGCTCAAGTTGAAGAGTCGCTTCTACGCGGGCATGGCCGAGAACGGCATCACGGGGCGTGACGCCGACCAACTCTTTGACGCACTCGCCGCGTTCGCGAACTTCGGGTTCCCCGAGAGCCACTCGGTGTCCTTCGCGCACCTCGTCTACTGCTCGGCGTGGATCAAACTGCACTACCCGGCGGCGTTCCTCGTGTCGTTGTTGAACGCCCAGCCCCTCGGGTTCTGGTCCCCCCAGAGCCTGGTCGCCGATGCGAAGCGTCACGGCGTGATCGTCGAGCGTCCTGACGTCAATCGCTCGGGCGTGGGCGCCACGCTCGAGGGTGACGTGCTCGCGCCCCGGGCGCGTCTGGGTCTGGGGGCGTTGCGCGCCATCGGCACCGAGTTGGCCACGCGCATCGTCGCGGGAGCCCCGTGGGAGGGCTCCGAGGATCTCGTGCGTCGCGCCGGGGTCCAACAGCACCACCTCGAGTCGCTCGCCGCCGCCGGGGCCCTGGACTGCTTTGGCACGAGTCGTCGCGCCCAGGTCTGGGCCGCGGGCGCGGCCGCCCAGAGCACGCCCGAACGCCTGGCGGGCGTGGTGACCGGTCTGGTGGCGCCCGAGTTGCCGGCGACGACCGAGATGGAACGCGTCGCCGACGACCTGTGGGCGATGGGCCTCACCACCGAGGCGACGGCGATCTCCCTGGTGCGCGAGCAACTGAACGAACGAGGCGTCACCCGCGCGCACGCGTTGCTCGCCGCCGAGGGTTCGCGGGTGAGCGTCGCGGGCGTGGTCACCCATCGCCAGCACCCCGAGACGGCCAACGGGGCGGTCTTCTTGAACCTCGAGGACGAGACGGGTCACGTCAACGTCATCTTCTCCAAGGGGGCCTGGGCGCGGTGGTCGGTGGTGGCGCGTTCGTCGCGTGCGCTGGTGATCCGCGGCTCGCTCGAGCGCGGTCAGGGCACCATGGCGCTCAGCGCCGAGCACGTCGAAGCGCTCGACCTGGGCGCGACGGTGCCCTCGAGGGATTGGCACTGATCAGACTGGCGCATGCGAGACTGGCGCATGCGACCACGCCTCGACCGCACCCAACGAATGATCCTCGTCGTGGGGCTCGGTCTCGCCTGCTACGTGCTCGGGGCCTGGATCACGAACCTCGACGGCGGTCTCACGGGCTGGGTTGGCTACGCGCCGCTGCAGAACAACGCCTTTCGCTTGGCCAACGTCGGACTGCACCCGTGGGTGCGCCTGGTGATCTGGCTTCTCCTCGTCGTGTTCTGGACGCTGGTCTCGACGTGGCTGCTTCGTCCAGCGCGCGCAGCGTCTCAAGAAGGCGACCGTGGCTGAGACGTTCCACGTCGCCGCGCTGCAGATGCGTTCGGGTACCGACAAGGAGAAGAACGTCGCCACGGCCATCGAACTGGTCCACGCCGCCGCCGACCGGGGCGCGTCGTACATCCAGCTGCCGGAGTACTTCAATTTCTACGGGTCGGCGCGGCACTTCGAGGACGTGAGCGAGACCGTTCCGGGTCCGACCACCCGTCGCTTCGCCGACGTCGCGCGCGAACGAGGCGTCACGGTACACCTGGGCAGCGTCTTAGAGACGTCGCCACTCGCGCGCCACTCCTACAACACGAGCGTGTTGATCGACGCGCACGGTGAGATACGTGCCACCTACCGAAAGGTGCACCTCTTTGACATCGACGTGCCCGGCGAGGTCACCTACCAAGAGTCCGCCGCCATCGCGTCCGGATCGGAGTTGGTGGTCGCCCCACTCGGCGACGTGGTCCTGGGTCTGACGATCTGCTTCGACCTGCGATTCGCCGAGCTCTACCGAGCGCTGGCGTTGCGCGGCGCCACGATGTTCGCGGTACCCTCGGCGTTCTCGGCGGTGACCGGGCCCGCGCACTGGCACGTGCTGTTGCGCGCGCGGGCCATCGAGAACCACGCCTTCGTCGTGGCGGCGACCCAGGCGGGCACGACTGAGGAAGGTCTCGCCACCTACGGGCACGCCATGATCATCGATCCCTGGGGCGTGGTGTTGGCTGAGTCCAGCACCGACCAGCCCGAAGTGGTGTTCGCCGCCATCGACCTCGACGAGGTGACTCGACGTCGTCGCGAGATCGACGTCGTGGCGTTGCGTCGTCCCGAGCTCTACCGCGAGACTGCGGGCGACTTCGGTGAAGACCAGTGACCGCGTGGACGGATATCTAGAATCGTGGCCAAGGCGTACCAACGCCCCCGCATGGGATGACTTACTTATCGCAACGCCGCACGTAGGAGAAGATCATCACTAAGCCAATCACCGTCGCGATCGTGGAGGACCACCTGATGGTGGCCGAGATGTTCGCCATGATGATTGAGCGAGAGTCGGACATGCACCTCGCGGGCACCGCCCACGGTGTCGGCGAAGCAATCTCGCTGGTGGCGAGCGAGCGACCCGACGTCGTGTTGATGGATTACCGGTTGCCCGACGGCGACGGCATCGCCGCCGTGAAGGAGATCCTCGAGCAATGGCCCGAGACCCACGTCTTGATGCTGTCGGGTGACGCCCCCCAGGACCTCATGGCCCACGCCATCGAGGCCGGCTGCGTGGGCATGCTCGCCAAGAATCGACCCATGGACGAGCTCTTGAGCGCGATTAGGTCTGCGTCGCGCGGCGAATTGGTGTTTCGAGTCGAAGAGATGAACACGCTGCTCGAGCATCTTCGAAAGCCTGTCAACCCCGACGCTGATTTTCTCACCCGTCGTGAGATCGAGGTCCTCCAACTGCTCGCCGAGGGCTACGCCACCGAACGGATCGCCGCCGCGTTGTTCATCTCGATCCACACCGTGCGAAATCACGTGAGCAAGATCCTGACCAAACTCGGTGCGCACTCGAAGCTCGAAGCGGTCGCGATCGCCACGCGCGACAAGATCGTGACCCTTCGGGCGTAAGGCGAGCGAAGAACGGCGCTACGAGGCTGCCTCGCCGCCCACGCTGAGGCGCCGATCGGGTACGAACCAGGCAATCGCGACCGCAGCGAAACACGCGTACGCGATGTAGGGCGAGACGAAGGCCAGGGGGATCGAGGCGCTGTAGGCGAGGATCGAGAACATTCCCTTGATGTCGTGATGGGTCGCTCGCACGATGGCGGCGTTACGCGGATTGGCGCGGTGGATCGCGAATCCGAGCAGGTTGTAGGCCGAGCCCGCTCCGATTCCCACGACGCCGTAACAAGCGGCGGGTAGCGGCCGTCCGTGCTGGGTGCCGACCCACGAGGTGACGAAGGGGATCAACGAGAGCCAGAAGAGCAGGTACAGGTTGGCCCACATCACCGCGGCGTCGATTCGCTTGATCACGCGCAACAAGTGATGGTGATTGACCCAATAGATGGCGACGAAGGTGAAGCTCAACACGTAGACGAGCAACAGGGGTAGCTCGTGCGCGAGCGCGTGCAGGTTCGCCGCGGCCGGCGTCTTCAGTTCGAAGGCCATGATCGTGATGATGACGGCGATGACCCCATCGCTGAACGCCTCGAGTCGGCCCGGACCCATGACGCTGGGTACCTCACTCGGGGCTTCGTTGCTCATCGCGGCGTCGGCGTGGGGCGCGTCGCGTCGATAGAACTTTGACGAAGTGCGCGGTGGGTTCGGTGCGTCGCGGCGGGCGGGTTCATCGTGAACACTGTAGAGGCNNCGTAGAGGCACGTCGACGCCGCGAGGGCTCGGTGGCGTTCGCACGAGGCCGGGCTTGACGACCGTTTGGTCAGCGAAACGCGTGTTCGGGGCGTTCCCCGAGACTCACCTGGAGACGTACGTCGGCCTGTACGAGGGCGAGGTCGTCGGCGTGGGTGACGCCCACGCACTTGGACTCGGTCGCGAGCACGTCGAAGCGAAGCGGAACGTGGTGCAAGATCTTTCCCACCATGACCGGCAACTGGGCCTCGGGTTCGCGCTCGAAGTCGTGGGTGTCCATCTCTTGATGCAGCAGGGGCCACATGGCGGGCTGGAATCCCCACAGGTTCATCGAGACGGTGGTGTCGGGGGCGAGGAAGACTGGCGACTCCCCGTCGTCGGCAACGAAACCGTCCGTCGAGGAATGGACCTGACGGCGCTCCCAGATGTCGGTGAGGTGGCCGTTCACGACGTGACAAACGCCTCGCGACACCGGCAGGTCGCCCACGAGGGCCCGGTCGAGTTGGAAACCGATCAGACAGCACGTCGATTTGGTCGCGAGGTGATTGCCCAGTTGGGCCAGGGCGTGTCGACCGTAGAGGTCGTCGGCGTTCGAGATGCCAAAGGGGACTGACGGGTCCAGGTGATCCTCGGCGGCGAGGACGGCCGGTACGGTGCCCTGCGCCCTTTCCTGGACGGCGAAGGAGATTTTACGGTCAAGGGGCCAGACCCGACGCACGTGCTCTTCGATCTGGGGACCGGTGTCGGGGTTGACGACGATGACCACGTGCTCGAAGCCGGCGGCGAAGGCGTCCGAGGCGATGAGGTCGATCACGGCCTCGCCGTGCACGCCAATGGGCGCGAGCTGCTTGAGGCCGCCGTAGCGTCGAGCGCGACCCGCGGCGAGGATGACGAGAGAGGGTTTGGGCATTACGACCAGCGCACGATCGCCGAGGCCCAGGTCATGCCAGCGCCGAAACCAGTCATGAGCGCGTACTCACCGGGCTTGATCCGACCGTTCTGGCGGGCGTCGTCAAAGGCGAGCGGGATCGACGCGCTCGAGGTGTTGCCGTAGCGGTCNNGCTCAGATCGTCGGCGCTGATGCCCGCGATCTCGAGCGCCTTCTCGGCCGAATCGACCACCACGCGCACGGCACGGCGAAAGACCTCTTTGCCGTCCATCTCGAAGTACCCGCCGTGTTCGCAGGTCAACAGGTCCGCGGCCGAACCGTCGGCGCCCAGGCAGAACGACAGCACGTCGGTGTCGTTCGGATCGTATTCGAGCACCGTGGCACCCGCGCCGTCGGCGAGCAGGACCGCCATGTTGCGGTCGCTCCAATCGACCCATCGCGAGAGGTGCTCGGAACCGATCACCAGGATCCGCTTGTTGCCCGTCTCGAGAAGACCCTGGGCGGTGCGGATGGCGTACATGAAGCCGCTGCACGCGGCGTTGACGTCCATCGCGGGGCACGTGAGACCCAAGTCGTTGGCGACCATGGGTGCGGTGGCGGGAGCGATGCGGTCAGGTGTCGTCGTGGCGAGTACCAGAAAGTCAATGTCCGATGGTTCGACGAAGGCGTCGTCCATCGCACGCTTTCCCGCGAGGGCGCCCAGCGTTCTCGCCGAGCCACCGATTCGACGCTCACGGATCCCCGTGCGTTCGGTGATCCAGTCGTCCGAGGTGTCGAGGGTCTTGGAAAGCTCTTCGTTGGTGACCACCCGGTCGGGCACGGCAATGCCCCAACCCTTGAAGCGAACGCCCATAGTCAACCCTTCTGGAAAGTCCTGGCGAAAGTCTACGCGCTAGGCGCTGGGCGCCTCAGGTGCTGGTAGAACCTGCAAAGAACAGCGCGCGACGCAGATCAGACGGTCCTGGTCGTCGGTGAGGTCGATGCCCCAGACGTGCACCGTGCGGCCCTTGCGGATCGGGGTGGCGGTGGCGGTGAGGGTGCCCTTGGTCATCGAACGCAGGTGCGAGCAGTTCAGCTCGGTACCCACCACGATCTGGTCCGGGCTGACGCTGACCCCACCCCCGATCGACGCGGCGCCCTCGGCGAGCAACGCCGAGACACCGCCGTGCAAGATCCCGTAAGGCTGGTGGACCTTGGGTCCGACTTCGAGGCGCAAGATGACCTTCTCGGGAGTGACGAGCACGAATTCGATGTCGAGTAGCTCGTGGATGCCCGGCATCTGTGAAAAACGGTTGGTGGTCTCTTCGGTCATTCCGACATACTAAATGCGCGACGGTAGCCTCTCGGTATGTCCCGACTGGTCGATCTGCGCAGTGACACCGTCACCCAACCAACGCTCGCGATGCGCGAAGCGATGATGCGTGCGAAGGTCGGCGACGTTGGTTACGACGAGGATCCGACCGTCAACGAACTCGAGCAACGATTCGCTGCACTCGTCGCCAAACCCAAGGCGGTCTTCGTCCCGTCGGGCGTCATGGCGAACCAGATCGCGGTGCGCGTGCTCACCAGTCCCGGCGATCTCATCATCGCGGGCCGCGATCAACACGTCGTCAGTTTCGAGATGGGCGCCTCGGCGAGGAACTCGGGCGTGCAGTTCGCTCTGGTTGATGACCGTACGGGCGTGCTGCGCGCGAGCGACGTTCTGGAAATTCTTGACGCCGAGCACGATCATCAGCCTCACGTCGCCATGGTGGCGATCGAGAACACCCACATGGTTGCGGGCGGTGTCCCCTGGGCACTCGAAGACGTACGTTTGTTGGGCAGTTCGCTCGCCACCACGCCGCTCTACCTCGACGGTGCACGACTGTTCAACGCCGTGGTCGCGACGGGTACGTCGGCCGCGGAGTACTGCGAACCGGCGACCATGGTCATGGCGTGTCTCTCCAAGGGTCTCTGTGCACCGGTCGGTTCGCTGCTCGCGGGACCAACTGATCTGATGACCCAAGCCCTGATCGAACGAAAGCGCCTCGGCGGCACGATGCGTCAAGCCGGTTTCTTGGCGGCGGCGGGTCTCGTGGCGCTCGAGACCATGATTGACCGTCTGGATGACGACCACGTGCGCGCGCGGGTCCTCGCCGAGGTCGTGGGCGCGACGTTTGGCGAGTCGGACTACGACCCGGCGTCGTGTCGCACGAACATCGTCGCCTTCGACCACCCTCGGGCCCGAGAAATCGTGGCCGAGCTCGCCGACCGGGGCGTGCTCGCGGGAACGGTCGCGCCGCGAAGGGTCCGCCTGGTCACCCACGCCGGGGTCGGTGACGACGACGTGGCCTACGTGGCTGAGGCGATGAAAGGGTTGGCGAGCGCGACGAGGTAGGCGAAGGCGTCGTTCGCCGTTCGTTTGCACGGATTTCACACGTCGCCACTGGTGGCCCCGCGTGGTCAACGGGTAGCCTTAAGGGGCTTAAAGGCTCACTATGCCAGACATTCTCCACCTCTCCACGTTCCTGCACCGTCCCATCTTCGACTCGGACGGCGACCGGATTGGACGCGTCCAGGACCTGGTCGCGCGACTCGGCGACGATCCGCACCCGCCGATCGTCGGCGCGGTGATCAAGATCGAAGGGCGCAACCTCTTCGTGCCGATACGCAAGATCGGTGGCCTCGCAGCGGGCCGGATGACTTTCGAAGGGCGCCGCGTGGACTTGCGTCGATTCGAACGACGTCCGGGCGAACTCCTGCTCGCCGAGGACCTGTTGGCGCGACACCTGATCAACCTGGTGNNCCGTTCGTCGCTCACGTGCCGTCGGCGCGCCTGCGCATCCCCTATCGAAAGCTCGCCAAACTTCACCCGGCCCAGATCGCCGACCTCGTCGAGCAGGCGAGCCACGAAGAGGGCGAGGAGATCATCGAAGCGGTCGGTCTCGATCGAGAACTCGAGGCGGACGTCTTCGAAGAACTCGATACCGAGCATCAGTTGGAGTTCATCGAGTCGCGCAGCGACAGCGAAGCGGCGCGACTCTTGTCGCGCATGGAGCCCGACAACGCCGCCGACCTGATCAACGAGGTCGAACAAGACCGCCGCCTACCCATCCTCGAACACCTGCCGTCTGACCAGCAGACCAAGGTCCGCCAGTTGCTCTCGTACAACGCCGAGAGTGCGGGTGGACTGATGAACCCCGACTTCGTCTTCGTGCACGCCACCGCGACCGTGGACGATGCTCTCGAGGCCATTCGCACCTCCAAGGTCCCCGCCGAGTCGTTGCACGTCGTGTTCGTCCTCGACGAGAAGGGCCAGC
>DKEO01000033.1:0-23947 GCA_002452255.1 Ferrimicrobium sp. UBA6820 | reverse complement strand
TCGGTTGTTGCATCCTGGTGAAGGAGGCTACAGCGAGGCTCTCGCTGAATGGGACCTCCAACAAAATCCCGATCGAGCCCCCGCTGTCTCGACCGCAAGTGGGCGCGAAGAAGCGATGAACATCGTGCACGCCCTCGCCGAGTCGCCCGACCACGACGTAGCCTTTGCACTCAAAGACGTTCGCGACGCTGAAGCGAGTGGAGAGGCGCTGCGACTCGTGCTAATTGGGGGAACCCATTCAGTTGAGGCCTTCTCCCAAGAGGTGGCAGATGCCGAAGGTGGCGAACCACTCCCCGCCCACAAGATGACCAAGATCATTGGTGAAGTCTTAGCTGAACTGGACAAGTAGTCACGTTGTCCTCGTGCCGTGTCACGCCCTGACGGTTGGAGCGCTAAGCACCCCAAAAGGAGGCAACAGCACTCATGGTGCGACGTCGTCTCAAGCAACTCTGGGCTACGGCAGACTTATACGGGCCTGCGTCGTAACGGACTTCGATCGATCAAGGTGATCGTGCCAAGGCGTCTCCTTCGGTCCGATGTCGAACTAACGACCGACGGTGCACCAAGTCAGTTCCATGGGCGATAATGGCCCATGGCCGATCGAAACGTATTGGGCGGGCCGCTGGAGCCGTGTGGCACCGATCCGGTCACCGGGTTCTATCGTGACGGGTGTTGTACGTCAGGCCCTGAGGACCTTGGAAGTCACACCATCTGTGCCGTGGTCACGGCTGAGTTTCTCGATCACCAACGGGCCATCGGCAACGACCTGACCACACCGATGCCCGCCTACGGGTTCCCGGGATTGATGCCCGGCGACCGTTGGTGTGTGACCGCAGCCAACTGGCTCCGCGCCCACCGCGACGGATCGGCCGCCTACGTGGTCCTGGCCTCGACGCACGAGCGCGCTCTTGAGATCGTGCCCCTCGAAGCTCTGCGTGAGCACGCGGTTGACGTGCCGTTCGGTCCGGGCGATCTCTGAATAGCCCACAAAACTGGATGAAAATGTTTTTGTTTTGTTGTATTCTGCCGAAAGTCGCCTTGGGCGGTGCTTCAATCCACACAGAGAGGAACCCGTTATGAGTGTCATTGTCACAGTGCAGTTTCCAGTGGACGATGTTGCGAAAGCAATCGAGGGCCTCCACGCCAATGCGTCATTTTTTGAGCAAACGACAGCAGATACAAAAAGCGGAGGCATAATCAGCCACCGGTTTGTTGCCGGCGAAGGCGAGCTCATGGTCATTGACGAGTGGGAGACAGCCGAGCAGTTTCACAGTTTCTTTGCTGCGCATCCGAAGATTGGTGACGTCATGGGATCCATCGGGATGAGTGGTCCACCCACTATCACGGTCTACGAGTCTGTCGACGCTCCGGGAACCGTCTGAATCTCACTCGAGCGCTGACCTTGCGGCGACGACCACCTGCAACGATCGGACACTTCACGCTGAGTTGTGAAGCGTTGCGTTCCCGCCGGGACATTTGCTACATCTGCAATTGGTAACCCGATTGTGCGGAATATGGTGCGCGATTTATTGCTTAGCGAGAGGTAATCAACGGTCGTCTCGGCGCCCGCACCAATTGATGCTGGTCGCGATAGAGCCGCAGGAGGACTACTTGGTCTCTTGAACGAATGCGCCCATTACTAGTAACCAAGCGGCCGTGATCATGTAACAAGTATTGGCCACAATAGCTACCGCCGCAATGTAAAGGCCGGGTAAGTGCCCAAAGAAGAATATTGCTGCACCGATCATCTCAGCTACGTGCACGAGAGTTCCGCCAATAATCCGAGAGAGTCGTAGACCATTACCCATTTTAAGAGCTCGTGCGTAACCTTTTATAAAGACGGCCGCCGAAACGCCAGAGACTACAAATAGCTCTGCACCAATTGACTGATGGTTTTGCGCTCCCATAAGTACCAGTGCACAACGCATGAAAACCAGCGCCAGACCCGTAAGTGTGTTTATGGCACGATTTCGATGTGTTGCGTCGACAGCCATTTCTTTGAGGTTGAGTGACATTGCTACAAAGACCAAGCCCGTGAGCGTGACAGCGCCCGTTCCAACGAGAAGAAAGAAATCAGTCCATTGCCCAGGCCTAAAGATGTCGGCCGCAAGCATGGCCAAATTCTAACAACTTAGAAGGCCACTTTTGCATCCAGGCCTTCACACTAATGTCTGCATTGCTCCGGCCACGATTGCGGAGGAGATCTTCTGGCAATAAGAATCACTATTGCCGAGACACCAAGGGACCAATGAGAAAGGAAACAGTTCTTGCTCATCAGCACTCTCCGTGATGAGTAGCTTCCGAAGGCTCAACCGTTAACTCTCGGATCCCCAGGTCAAAGAATGTTGAGACACTTCAGTGGCGCCGAAAACGAACTCTCCAGCGAGGGAAAACCCAGAACGCTGCCGCCCCGAGGAGAAGATAGCTACCAGGCAAGATGAGATTGGGTAGCGTCCAATCACTTACGGGCCAATGTCTACCAATGTCCAGGCGCTGGAACAGATTGATGACGTTATAGAGACACGACACGAAAGCAAGACACAAGAATCCGGCGACGAAGAATGAAAAAGCCCAGCCACGATTGATGACCGCAAGCACGATCAGCCCGAGACCGATGAGAAGCAGCGCCTGCATGCCCCAAATTGTTAGCCGGGAAGGGACTATTGAGAACCAATTCCTGCTGGCCACACCGAGCACGATCGCTCCGAGTCCGACGGTCACAATTGGCCAGATCCATCGAGCATTTTCGAGCTTGCGCGAACGCCACCAGTAGAAGCCAACCACCGCGCAGAGACCCAAGAAAAGACTGATCACCCAGTACGTGGTTGCCCAAGGACTGGAATTTCCAAGAAATCCTGGAGTAGATGATCCAAGTCCGATACCGAAGAAACCCTCTGGAAAATAATTGGACTGGCAGATAAAACCTTCGCCAAAAGTGGTACAACCCCGTGAGGTCGTCGTGACACCGATGTAGTGATACCACGGCATCGCCGCCAAGACCACGATGCCAGAAACCAATGCGGCGAACCAAAAACCTTCGCGAGCCAAGCGACTACGACAGCGCATTCCAGCGCCTTGCTCAATACCTACTGGCGAGTCGCCACTCGATGCAGTCACGGTTTGTAGCCTTCCACAGCACCTGTCGAGAGCGCAGTTCATCGAATGCCACGTGCGCTGAGAGTGGGTTCCACCAATCACCCTCGCCAAATGACGGCAAACCAGGCTCCACGGAACGCTGAGCAAAGCATCAACGTCAATTGCGAGGCATGACGTACGTGATCAGTGCCTGACGACACCAAATCTGGCGTCATCAGGCACTCACTTCAACCTAATGGTAAAGGCTCTGACTACCTACGGAAGCTCCCGTGCTTCGAGAAGTTGCCATGATCATGGTCTTGGCCAGAAGAACCGTGGCTGAATGAATTGCGAATACTGGAACCGTCGCCGTCCTTGTCACCGTGACATTTTGAATGGTTCGTCTCAACTTTGATAGACAAAACGGTGGCGGGTGTGGTGGTTGACAACGTCAAGACGACCTTGTCGTTGAGCAACGAGGCACCGGTCGCTAGACCGGTGATGGTCGTGGCTGACGTCAGTGCGTACGTCGTAGCGGGCGTCGTGCCATGGGCTTCGATTGAGATCAAGCTACCGGCGACGTAACCACTGACGACGCCCTTTACGGCGTTCCCTTCGGTCCACGAGGAACCTTGTGCCTCGTGAGTTCCGTGAGCCGAAGCTGAGCCAACGCCCATGACCCCCGCAGATAGGCCCAGGCTGAGCACGGTCGCGACGGTTAATCGTATTGCTGCGTTCTTCTTGGTCATTTTCATGCCGTTTCCCTTCATTGCACTTCATCCAAGTTGACCTCGGATAACCCCAAGTCTTCTAGGGAAAATTGTGAACCGTCTTGGAGACGGCGGTGCAAAGCATGTATCTGAAGCGACATCTTGTACAGAAAAACCGATTTGTAACCCTTACAGCACAGAATTCGGTGTGGGAATGCCCTTTCCAATTTCGTTGCGTAACTTCAAATCGCTGTGGACAGGAATTCGTTACCTAAAGCCAACCAAGAGGCCCACTGCTGACCAATCTGTTGGCCACGAACGTAAGGATCACTGCTTCGCGATTGAACCTATGTCTTGAAAACGTAATGTAATAGGGCTACCACTTGCTGGCCTGGCAAAACACTGATTCCAGTTATGCACGCCCTGACCTCGTGGGCCAGCGTGCGTTTTCCCAAGGACCCGCCTCACTGAACTCAAGAAAAAGGACACCATGACCGAACCGCTGCCTTTATTACGAACCTCGATCGAGCATCTTCGCGCCGTCATCGACGGCACCACCAACCTGGATCCCGAGACATCTGCCTACCCCACCGAGTGGAGCATCGCCGACACGATGTCCCACATCGGATCGGGAGCGGTCATCTTGAAGCAGCGTTTCGACGACGTCGTTGCTGGAACTGAGAGTGACGCAGGTTTCAACCAGTCCGTGTGGGACGAATGGAACGCCAAGGCGCCGGCTGACCAAGTCGCGGACGCTCTCGTGGCTGACGAGGCACTGCTTCTCGCACTCGAAGCTCTGCCCGATGCGAAGCGCGCCACCTTTCACCTCGTGATGGGGCCCTTCGATCTGGACTTCAATGGATTTGTCGCGCTGCGTCTAGGTGAACAGGCGATGCACGCGTGGGACGTCGAGGTGGCACTTGATCCAACGGCGACGTTATCGAGCGACGTCGCGACGGTGGTCTTGGAGGGTATTGGCAGGATCGTCGGCTTCTCGGGCAAGGCGAACGGCGAGGCCAAAGAAGTGCGCGTTCGTACGACCGAACCTGCGCGCGATTTCACGATTGTGTTCGCCGGTGATTCGGTCAGTCTGATCACCGCTTCACACTCGGGTGTGATCGATCTTGAGTTACCAGCCGAGGCCTTCGTCCGACTCGTCTACGGGAGATTGGACGCCGCCAAGACAGCGGCTGATGCCAGCAATCCTGCCCTGAATGACCTCGGGACGGCGTTCCCGGGCTTCTAAGGCTTCACCCGCGCATCGTCAGTTCCTTCGGCGACGCCTTGGTGACGACCATCGGCGGCTCGAGTTGGCGTGCGCCAGGTCGCTGATCCAGTTCAACTCACGATGACTCCGATTGTACGAGTTGGGGCATCCAGAAGGCCTCGAAACGGAAACCCGCGTCGGCGCGAATCACTGGATCGCCGAGACTGTAATCGTTGGGATCCTCGTCGTCTTCAAGGGCGAGGATCGCGATGCCACCGAATTCCGCCTTCGGATGGATGACCGGTCCGAATACCAAGGCCTTAGCGCTCGACACCTGAGCCCGCCAATATCGCACGTGCTCTCGCATGAGTTCACGCTCTTCATCGGTCATGTCAAATTGAAAAGTCGGTCTGGGCGCCACCAGGACGCAAAGCCAGTTCTTCATGTGTCCCCCCTTTGTTCGCCACCTTGCAGTTCTACTCCTGCGGCACGTCACTTTGCTTTCACACCAGGGGCTCACCCGTTTCGAGGAAGGTCTTGAGGCTGGAGAGAACTGAGGGCCAGCCGTTGCGTACCATCGTGGCGGCGATACTTCCCATCTCGAAGTTGTCGTGGACGACTGTGAGTTTTACCTTCTCACCGACCGGCTCTAGCTCGAAGGTGACTCGCGAGCGCTGCTCGCTCGCGAGCTTGGCGCCGACCTCATCATCGACCTTCATCTTGGCCAGCATCTCTGGCGTGAAGGAGTGCCAGGTGTAGGCGAGTTTCGAGTAGGGGTCTGCTTGCAGCACGATTTGCTCAGGGTCAACGATAATGACGCCATGGTTATCCCAGATCATCGGCGAGCCAACTTTCCAGTCTGTCTGAAACGTGGTCTCCCACCAGCGCCCCGTGAATGATGGTTCGGTCAGCGCCTGCCATAGANNTCCTCCAGGGCATGCTTAAGGTCCGAAAGTGCTCGGACTCGGGTGTGGTCGTACTGATTGATCCATCGTTCAGCAATCTCATTGATCGGGACAGGGTTGAGGTAGTGGAGCCTTTCTCGACCTCGCCGGACGGCGGTGACGAGATTGGCCGCTTCAAGAATCGCGAGGTGCTTGCTGACCGATTGACGGGTCATTTCCAAGCCAGCGGTGAGCTCAAGGAGACTCTGCCCGTTACGAGCGTTCAAGCGGTCCAACAGGTGACGTCGACTCGGATCGGCCAAAGCCTTGAAGACGTCACCCGCGATCGGCTCCACGTCGAGCGTTAGAACTTCAAGTCATCTGGGAAGGGAGTTCCCTTACCAGTCTCTTCTAAGCTCTTGAGGCTCAGAAGAAAGTAGGCCCATCGGGCACTGCAATGGGACATGAACTCGCCGGGCTCTTTCCAGTCTGCGTGCGCGAACATCACGACCGTGTCGTCGCCGTTGCTCTTCAGGTCGAAGGAGACCTTCGTTCCGACCCACTCGTCGGCGCCTTGCACGCACGTCCAGTTCACGTGCCCTTGGGGATCTAGACGGGTGATTTCCATGACGGCAGCCGGGTCGGTGTGGCCAAAGTAGAACGCAAGCGTGCCCCCCACTTTCGACTCCCCCTTGACGCCGTCACGGGTCCACCAGTCGGAAATTCCTTCGGCCGTGGCAACGGCCTCGTACACATTGGCCAATGGGGCCGATATGACCACACGATGCCTGATGTCTGGCATTTGAAGCTCCTTTCCAAGCTTGCCGACTTCGACACGAGAACAACGCCCGCACTTATTCGGATACCCCAGTATAGGCAACCAAATGGTTGCCTGTCAAGCAGTTTCTAAAACCTTCGCTTCTCCATGAAAATACGGGGATTTCGCCTCGTCACGTGCCACTTGGATACTCCAGGACGCCGACACCTGACTGGACCATCGACACTCGAGAACACCCAATTCCTAGCCCCAGGTTGACTCGTCGGATTCGCCGGTACTCGAGTGGCATGACTACGCGACATCCAAGTTCTACCAATCCTTCCGCCACACCTCGCGATGACCACCGACCACCGGCCACTATCCGGTGACCTGGCGGTGTGCTTCGTCCGGTGGGTGGTTTCAACAATTCATGTCCGTCGGCCGAGAAGGTCGAAGCTCCTGTCTCGAAGCTCAAGGGTCGAAACGACACTAGGGATGACTAGCCTCACGCCTCACGCCATCGCACTTTGCGAGCAGTCGAGAATTCAGTGTCATTGAGTAGCAACCTAGAATTGACGTACCGTGGCGACTGCCTTTCTTCTCCTCGAAGAACCTCAATGAAACAGACCCGCGAGATTCTTCGTGACGCTACGACGCGTCGAGTCGCCAGTGCCGCCCGCTTCCTTATGGCGACCTTCGTGATGACGGCATCATTCGTGATGGTGCTTACGGGAAGCGCCGGCGCGAGCGGCCCGCCGCCAGTCAACGTGACAGTCAGCCAAAGCGGTCTGCACATCTTTTCCATCAACGGTCGCCACTTCGGTGTGACCACACAGATCCACGTTCTCACTTTCAACGGCTCCCAGTACTCAATCGCCATCGGTCTGGCTCATGACGCGCTAGACGGCGGGATCCAAACGCCGAGTGCGATGTGCCAGAACACGCCGGGATGTGTCGCCGCGGTCAACGCTGACTTCTTCGATCTGACGCCACCAAACGTGTCCGACCCGGGCGATGAGGTGGGTGGCATCATCCAGAACTGTGTCCTACTGCACAGTCCCGAGATCTCACACCAGCAGGCCAACCTGGACGGGCATTCAGTGAGCAACGGGCTCAATTGGAGCAGCACCCTATCGGTCAACGGCGCCAGCGTCCCGATCACCGCGATCAACCAGGAGCTGCCGTTGTCGTACAGCACCATAAGTCTCCCACTCACGGGCACGCTGCTCTATAGCGCCCCTTACGCGCTCGACATCCCGTCCGCGGGGGGCCGCACCACCTACGAGTTCACCCAGGTTGGTGGAACTGCGAGTCCCACCACCATCAATACGACGGCACAATTGTCGTACGTGGGCCAGACGACACAACCCGTTCGGGTGGGCGCCGGGGGCGTCGACATCTCCGCTCCTGCCGGCACGGCGCTGACATCCCTGGAACCGGGCGAGACCGTCACTTTGACGACTACCTCCACGGCGGGTTGCGACAACATTGGCGGCCATCCGATCCTCATCAATCAAGGCGTCGTAGCGCCGATCGCTCCCGCGGACACCTACATGGTCAAGCCCTACGCGCGAACCCTGATCGGCTGGACGGGAACGGGCGTGACGGTCCTCATGACCGTCGACGGCAAGGACGCGGTGTCGGGGGCAACGGCGTTCCAGTTGGACCATCTAGTCGAGTCACTGGGCGTCGTGACCGCGCTCGACCTGGATGGAGGTAATTCCACCACTTTCTTTGCCGAGGGACGTGTGCTGAACAAGCCGTCGCGAGGAACCGAACACCCGGTTTCGACCGGCTTGCTGGTTATCGCCACGCCATAGGTGGTCGAAGACCACTCGCCACGTCGCCTCGCGGATTGCACTCGACCTGGCTAGGGTTCGATCCGAGTTACGGTCCCCACTCGGTCGATTGACTTGTCAAACGAAGTGATTGATCCAACGCCGGTCGTTTCCGCGCACGCCACCAAGTAGGCCTTGGCGAAATCAATTCCTTTGGTCTCGTACACCTCGATCGAGCGAAGCAACAAGGAGACGTCGACGTACGAAATTGAATCCATGGCCAGTAGGGATCGCATCGCGACTGCGATGTTCTGGCGCGGCGACGTCCAAGCTCGTTTTCCTTACTTTTTGTCAGTTGTAAGGATGGTAGGTTCCTGGTTCATCTCGTTCGATTCGAGGGAAATAGGAGGGTGCTGCGGTCCGCGAAAAAGGCGTGCTCTCGCTTCGTACTGACGTCCATGACTTATCGAAAGGTAACTTGCAACTCAGGTCCAGTCCACGTCGGCTTGGCCTCAACCTTTCCCGACGATCCCTCAATCTGAATCTCGTGCTGCAGGTTCCCGGTTCCCAGAACAACCTTCCCAGGTCCGGTCTTTAGATCTTGAAAGGAAACCGATCGGAAGTTGGCCAACTTGGCGAGGTTCTTTCGCTTTAGATTCAGCGTTGGATCCTCGACAATCCACTCCGACGTGGCAAGGGTCCCCTTGTACGAGTAATTCAACCCATGGACTTGGTCGCTCCCGGCCGTCACGTCCTGAACTTCACAGAACCATTGACCTCCCTTGCGATAGACCGACTCAGCGATCAAATCTCCCGGTTCGACGTAATCCTGCCGAAAACTTGAATGGCTGCACCAGGTGAAGTCCACTTGCTTTCCGTGCAGACAGTCCATATTGATGCCCGTTTGGGGGAAGGGCCAGATCGAGTTGGCCCCATAGCCCCCGACACCAACCCAGGCACTCGAGCGGGCGTTCGCCGTCGAGTGGCAATCAAGCGTGGGCACCGTCACGTTGGCGCTCACGAATTGCACCGGTCGGGCGTTGGGCCACACGTAGCCAGCCCAATTCGGACTGGACTGAATGCGGTTTGCCGCTCGGTAGGCGCTCCAAACGTTGACTAGAACAACGCAGGCCACAATGGCGACGACGAGCAGTGTGATGGGGCGCGAAGACAGCATCCCTTTGGACTCACGGGTAGAAAACGGCTCCTGGTCGGTCATCGCGTTTCACTTACGTCGAACGGAGCCTCGTGCCGAGACCCAAACTGCGCCCAACTTTCCTTCCAGCTGCACCGCGTTCGGGGCGGCTCGATTCTAAGCACTCGGATGGTCACTCGGCGATGCCAGCGCAATTGCCGCGTCACAGAGTCCTGTCATACTGATGTAGGTCGGCGCGAATCTCATCGGATCAGACGCGCGGGTCGAACATTATCTCCCGGACTTCTTGCGCGCAGCGGCAGGCGACGGCAAATTTGGCAGCCCNNCACGCCAGCCTCCTGGGCTGCGAGGACCACCGAGTGCGCGGCATCGCCCACCGCTGGCAAATCTTCCTCGGCGAAGGTCATTGCACCGTCATCGAACGAAATCAAGTACCTAGGCATTTCATGACTCCCAATTTCCAACTTGGTGACAATCTACTTCCGGCGACTGCACTCAACGTTGCCTCAGGAACGTCAGATAGAACGCCGCGAACACCAAGACAATGCCGACATTGGCTACGAGCCGGCCCATGAAATGGTGTCTCAAGACGAGGACATCCACGCCGACGACGACCGCCACCATGACAAGTACATAAAGTACGGCGTCAGTCGTGCTCCCCATCAATCCAAACTACTTACTGTCCATGCCGTCAGTCTCTTCGCAGGGTTCGCGAAGGATTATGCATTCACGCCAAGGCGGGTAGGTTGTTCATCCCCCGTCGACCACTCGAATGAAATCCATCTTCATCGAGTACGAAGACTGTCGTCGGTGGCGTTTCCCGACTTTCGATGGACCTGTCGGCGTAGCTGAAGAATACGCAACGAGCCCAGCGCCAGCGCCATCAGAGCTCCGAGTATCACCGCACCAAGAAGGGCGACCGAGAGGGGCAGCGCGCCAGAAAAAGTGAAGAGGCTCACTTTTACGTCCTTTGGATTCTGAAAGACAAACACCAGTATGACGACCAAGACCAACAGTGCCGGAAGTAGTCGAATCCACGCCCTCGACGTTCGCGTCGATGTGATCCGCTCAGAAGTAGTACGAGGCTCGGCTCCGGACTCACCGGGCACATCACCTTGCTTCGTGCTCGCTACGGGCGCGCCATCTTTATCGTCCGGCTGGTTTCTCACTGGAGCCTTCCAATCTGCCCACAATCGAGGCGATAGTTGCCACCCCTGGCCCGGCCCAGTCCCTGGGACGAGCAGTCCGTGCTACCTCTGATTATGCAACATGGACCGACTGGCAAAAGTTGCCCGTCTGATCCTCCATGGATCCCACCAGCACTTTCATAATTCTAGGAAACACCAGTCGCAGGTCATAAAGAGGCCCGTCAACTGGTCGGGCATCACGAATACGTACATCTCTCCTCCAATGCTCGCCAGCGAGTATCGCCACTTAAAGCACGTGCTGGGCACGGGAGAAATTAGGCAGTTAGGTATTTTTCTCGACGGCTTATACCGTCAACGCGACGCCAGCCCGCTCTGATGCGCGAGGCAACCCGCCTCAACCAGGAAACTGGATGTACTGGTCCTTGGAAGTTAACTGCTCCTCGTTCGGCTATTTCATTCAATCTTGTTCGGCGCACCGTGGCCAGAAACGATGTACTCCCGGAGACTCTCATTCATGTAATAGCTCCAGGCTCCTGAGCAGGCTTCAAAACATTCGTACTCGGGCACCAATCCCTGGTGGGTGAAACGCACCTCGGTCTCGTCACCCTTCTTCGTGACTTCGAAAGAGATCGACGTGCCATTCCATTCGGTCTTGTCCTCTACGAAACTCAAAAAACTGTCTTCAACGAGCCAGACGACCTTTTTGTTGGGAACGAACTCAGTGATCTTCTGCTTTGAATAATGGACATCCTCATACCGGTACGTGAACTCGTCACCGAGTTTGTCCGTCTCGCCTTCGATGTTGCCCGACCACCAGCCACGAACGTTGTTGATGGCTGCGAATACTTCCTCGGGACTCTTATCAACCAAAAAACTTGAAGTGAAGCTTGGTCCGCTCATCGTTCCCTCCCCGGTCGAGGCGTCTGTCGCTTCGCGACTTGGCCCGAGCATAGAGTGGCAAATCCTGAATTTCGGTGAAAATCTCCCACCACAGCAAAGATTCTTTGCCATAATTGGCCAGCGTTGTCGATTCAGCCACTGTTCATTCGTCGTTGATGTGCGGGGATTTCCCGAGTCGAACAAAGGAGCTGCGATGTCAGAGTATTTGATATTGATTTACCAGGATGAGTCCGATCCTTCATGGAGCGATCCGGCCACCGGCGAAAAAGTGATGAAGGGCCATATGGCGTTTGGCGAAAAGCACGGCGCGAGCCTTCGCGGAGGGAACGCACTGCACTACACCAACAGCGCTACGAGTCTGCGCCACGACAAGAGTGGCAAGGTCACCGTCACTGATGGTGCCTTCGTCGAGACGAAGGAAGCACTGGGCGGCTACTACCTCATCGAGGCGCCAGACCTTGACGCGGCGCTCGCAATCGCCAAGGACGTTCCTGCGCCTACCGGAGGGGTCGAAGTACGTCCCATCATGCCGACCTGAGTACGACTCGAACCGACGCCGAGGTGGCGGTGGCCGAGGCGCACCGCAATGAGTGGGCGTACGTACTCGCCGCCACGGTGAGGGTCACGCGCGACATCGATGCCGCCGAAGAGTGCGTGCAGGATGCGTTCGCGCGGGCCCTCACCGACTGGACGGCGAACGGTATCCCGAACAAGCCCGGCGCATGGCTCACCACCGTGGCCCGTCGTCTCGCCCTCGACCAACAGCGCCGCCACGCGACACACGCCCGACTCCTTCCCCTGCTGGTAGCGGACGTCGACGACGGACCGGTTGATGCGCGCAGCGACGATGCCGATGATGACCGCCTCCGACTGATCTTTACGTGCTGTCATCCGGCACTGGACCTGGAATCCCAGATTGCTCTGACCTTGCGCTTCGTTTGTGGACTCACCACGGCGGAAGTGGCGAAAGCATTTCTCATCAAAGAATCGGCGATGGCGGCACGACTGACCCGAGCGAAGAAGAAGATCGCCGTCTCCCACATCCCTTACCACGTGCCGAACGCCGACGAGCTACCCGATCGAATCGAGGCGGTGCTGGACGTCGTGCACCTGGTGTTTACGACCGGCCACACGGCACCATCCGGTTCCAGTCTCGTCCGCGACGATCTGACGAGTCGCGCCCTTCAACTAGCGAGGATGCTGCGTGAACTCCTGCCGAGCGATCCCGGCGTGGCCGGACTTCTGGCCCTGATCCTTCTCTCAGACGCACGACGAACTTCACGGACGTCAGAATCAGGTGCCTTAGTCCTGCTGGAGGACCAGGACCGGTCCAAGTGGGATCATGAATCGATACTCGAAGGCATTGGTCTCGTGCGAGAATCCCTGAAACACCGGCCACCGACGCGGTTCTCCCTCATGGCGGCGATAGCGGCGGTGCACGCCGAGGCGCCGTCGTTTTCCGAGACCGACTGGGGAGAGATCGTTTCGATCTACGACCTTCTTCTTCTCACCTGGCCATCACCCGTGGTGGCACTAAATCGAGCAGTGGCGATCGGCTTCGCGGAGGGGCCTCTCGCGGGTCTCTCGGCGCTCGACGAACTCTCGAGCGATCCATTCCTCGCTCATTACACCTACTACGAAAGTGCTCGCGCAGATTTTCTCTTTCGCTTAGGGCATTGCGAGCGGGCAATCGCCTCGTACGAGCTGGCCCTGCTCCTGACTGACAATGCGGTTGAGCGCAGTTTTCTTCAGCAGCGACTCGATGACATCTCGTCGGAGCGTGCCGTCAAGGGGGCATCGTGACAGCCAGTCACAATCGTCGAACTCAGTTTGGTTCGGTCAATTCTCGAATGAAGTCCATTCTTGACAACAAGGAGGCATGATGAACAAGCAAGAAATCTGGTCCAACATACATGGCGAACGTGAACAACTCGTCGAAACGCTGCGATCACTCTCACCCGAGCAATGGTCGGCGCCCACCTGGTGCGGTGCGTGGAACGTGAAGGAAGTCGTGGGCCACGTTCTTTCCGCGGCGGAGCAGACCACATTTAACTTCTATAAAGAGCTCGCCAGCGCTGGCTTCAAATTTGACGTCTTCGCTGACCGTGAGGCGAAGAAACTTGCGGCGCTTGAACCCTCTGAATTGATTCGACGTCTCCAGTCAAGGACCACCACGACCAACCATCCCCCCGCCCCGATCATTGCGATGCTCGGCGAAATCGTGGTTCACGGGGACGACATCCGACGTCCCTTGGGCATCACCCACAAGTCGCCCGAGGCGGCGCTCCTTGCGGTAGCCGACAATTGGAAGAACAGCAATCTGCTCATTGGTTCCAAACGTCGAATCACCGGCGTGCAACTTCGAGCAACCGACGCCAGTTGGTCACACGGGACGGGACCCGTCGTGTCGGGGCCGCTGCAGTCACTCGTGCTCGCCATGACCGGCAGGAAGGGGGCACTGGCTGATCTGAGCGGCGACGGCGTCTCGGTACTCGCCGGGCGTGACTAATCGTCGCCAAAGGACTGCCTCACGCCGCAAGGCCCGTCGTCCACCTGGCGCATGGGTCCTTTGTCGCCCAAGGATGACTACGTCGTGAAGTTCCAGGTTCCCGAGCCGACGGTGTACTGCGCGTAGCCATTGGCCGTACCCACGTAGACCGCGCCCGCGGTCGCCGTGGGTGCCGCGGTTCCGACGATCGGTACGTACACCGTCGCGACACTGCCGGTCGGAATAGTGACCGCCATGGTCGCACTTGACGTAGTCGCCGACCACGACGCCGAGATAAGACCGTGGTTCGTCTGTAACGTGCCACTCGCACTGGTCAAGCCCCCCACCACGGAAGGCTTAATGACGATGCTGTTGAAATCATTCGAACTCGACGTCTGCTGGATGCCGACCAGGTCATTGTTCAACCAGAGATCAACCTCACCGAGCATCCATTGGTCGAGGGAGCCCGACGTGATGTTCCAGTACTCGGGCAATGAGGTCAGTCCCTGATCGACGAAGTAGCCGTACGAACCGATCTTGTCGGCGGTGATGTCCTGGTAGATCAGTGAGTCGTCACCCGCCGCACTGAGCACTTGAAAGAGTGGCACCAGTCCGATTTCTCCCACCGCGAACCCACCGTTGGAGTTAATGGCGCTCACGAGCTCAGCCGTGACGGTCGCGACGGCACTCGCGGGTACTGCGCCGATGTTCAGAGCCATGGCGATTGCGCACTGGGTACCATTCGCGACCGTCTTGCTCGAGGCGTTGTACCACGAAGCCGTGAAGGCGGCGAGCGTCGCCGCGGCGGCCGCACTGTAGGTCGACGCGTCCGAGGTCTTGCCCAGCGCTGTGGCCATGCTGGCCATGGCGCTCTCGTCGCGGTAGTACGCCCAGTTCTCCACCAGATTGACGGGCGTCATGACCGAGGTGACCGAGGACTCACCCCAGTCACCCAAGCCGTTCGGATAGTTCACGAGGTTGCCGCTCGATTGAGTCTTGAGGTACGCGAGGTAGGCCTGCATGTTCGAGTAATAGGTGGCCATTGTCTGGGTGTCGCCGTAGTTCTGGTACAACTCCCACGGCAACTGGATGATGGCCGAACCCCAGTTGACGTCGTCGTAGAAACCGCCCGTGAACGCCAGGGATGTGTAATACGGCGCGGTGTCGGGTACGACGCCGCTCGAGGCCTGGGCCTGGGCCAAGTTGGCCTCGAGTGATCGACCGTACGCGTCGACGTTGTACAAGCGCGCGATCATCGGAAAGAGCAACCACACTTCCTCGTTCCAACCCAACTTCTCTCGGCTGGGCGTGTCGGTCAGGATGCTGTACATGTTGCTCGAAAGTGCGTTGCCCACGAGACTGTTGATCGAGTTGATCATCGAACTCGACGTCGTGATGCTGCCCGCGGACTGGTTCGACGCACGGATCAAGAGCTGCTCAGGATTGCTCAGCGTCACCCCGGTGACGATCCCTGACACTTGGACGTACTGGAAGGCGTGATAGTCGAAAGTCGGGTGCCACGTTTCGGTCGTGCCGTTACTCGTGAAGGTGTCGTAGACCGGACTACCGGTAGTGCCGGCGTCCNNGGGCGTCCTGATACGCCTGTCCACTCTTGAGCTCTTGGGCGGGCGTGAAGGTCAGCGTCGTACCAGCGGGCGCGCTAATCGTGAACTGCTCCCATCCCGACTGGTTCACGCCGAAATTGTAGAGTTGCGAGCCAGATACCGGTGCACCCATGTACACGCCGGCGTTCTGTCCCACGACCTGGAGCGGAGGCGCGGTGAGTCCCGCGAGTACCGTCGTCGTCGCGGGCGCCGTAGTCACGACCGCCGGTGACCACGAGGCTGAAGGGCCACCAGGCATGTTCCAATTGGGAATCTCTAGACGGGCGTCGTAGGACTCACCACCGAACCAGGCAGTGACCGTCGTTGGTCCGAGTGCGGAAGTCCACGTGCCATCGGTGGCGATGGTTTGCGTGGTGCCGTCGGCGTACGTGATCTCGAGTTGCGCGATCGCTCGGGGCAAGCCCGACGTCGGGGTCAGCGAGTACTTGTCGTAACGATTTCCTTGTGCGCTCGAAGTGGGCTGAATGTAGCGACTACCCAAGCCGAGCGCGATGCCAATGACGTTTGAGCCACTGGCGTTCAACATCGACGTGACGTTGTACTCCTGGTAGCCGATTTGGTCCGCCGAATTGCTGTCGCCCGGCTCGAGTACTTCAGTGCCGATGTTCTGGCCGTTCAGGCTCGGGACCACGATCCCCTCGCCGCTGATGTAGAGGTTGGCGCTCACCGGCGCTCCGGTCGTGACGAACTGCTTGGCCAAGAGTGGCAGCGACGCGTACGTCGAACTCTGCACCGGTGGGTTCGCCTGGTTCGTGATGGTCGCACGGGTCGCAAAGCCCGACGTGGCGCTGGTGGTGCTCGTGAGAATCGAGTAGTTCACTGGAAACGACGGTGTGCCGCCCGACGTGGACGTGACGTCATCTCGTTTGAACAACTGCACACTCGACACCGACTGGACCGAGCCGAGATTGATCGTCACCGTGATGGGTGTCGACAACTTCGCTGAACTGTACGAGTTCGACGACCACCCGTGAGCGCTCGAATTGAGCGTGTTCGTGACGCCGTCAGTTAGGTAATTGACGCTCCAGCCCCAACCCTCGATACTGCTCGAGGAGGTGACCTTTGCGCCCTTGGCGAGATTGACCGATGGATTTGAGGGTCCGAAGACCTCGATCTCAGCCAGTTGTGCGTAGAACGTTGACGCGCTGGTCACGGCTTGCCCAAGTTGGGTGATGTTGAGCTGAAGGTACTGCGCCTGTACCGAGCTGAAGTTCACGGTAACCGGTGTGTTGTTGCCCGAACCGGTGCCCGCATTCGCGCCAGTCCAGTTCGGATTGGTTATCCACTGCGCGGTCCAATCACTGGGCTTCGTGAGGCCAATGACGAACGTGTTCACGGCGCTCCACGCACTCTCTTGACCGTCCGAATCCCACACCCTTACCTGCCAGGCCACCGTCGAGCGCGACGCCAGAGCGAGACCGGCGTACGCGGCCTGCTGCGAAGACGACGACACCTGTCCAGAATCCCAGAGCAAGGGGGTACCCGCGGCGAGCGCTGCCGCACTCGATGCGGCTTGGATCTCGTAACCCGTCTGCGTCGTCGCGTTCACCGAGTCGACGTCGTTCCAACTAAGAGCGGGCGTCAGGTCGTTGATCCCGATCGGATTCACAAGAGCGTCCGCTTGTAGTCCGCTAACGCTCAACGTACCTTGCGCGCCGGCGATACCAACTCCCAGAGGGCCCACCACCACCAGCGAGACCAGGATCACCATCGCCATGGCCGCTGCGGCCATCGGTACTTGTCCAACACGTCGAGACCGCTCTAGCAAAGTCATGATGGGTTCTCCTCGAAGACGTGAACGCGACGATCAAGGTTTTGACCGGCCACCGCTTCTTTGAATTCACCTTAACCTGCCTCACTTGCAAGACCAACGTTCATAAATTGTCAATTTCTCGTGCGCCTCTCTGCTTTGCGCTCGCGTGAACAAAGGGGGCGCAAACTGTCGGACAGGCGCCTGAATCCGCATTTCGATACGAGCGTGCGTCCTGCGCCACGAGAGATGATCCCCATCTCCGGAGGATGTTCCGAAGGTCTGAACCTACTGATTTAATCCAAGGGCACGCGACAAACCTCACGCCGCGGCGGCCAGTGTTGCCATTCCTCGCGGGCGAAAAGTGAAGAGGTAGCATTGACGACAACGACTAGAGGCGTGTCCATGTCTCGCAACTTCTCACGAACTCCCCCCGATGAACAGGGATTTTCCCTCATCTCACTTCTCCTGGTGGTAATAATCCTCGGCGTCATGATGGCTCTCGCCATCAGTAGTTTGAACAATACGGGCCTACCAAGTTCGGGAACCGGTGGATCATCCACCACGTTGTCGGACTCCACGGGTGCCGGCGCCATCATCACCCAGGCACAGGTCTCGGCATGTGAGGCTGATTTCTCGTCCATCGAAACTGCGATTGTGACCTATTTTTCAGATAATGGAAAGTCGCCGGGCCCCGGCACAACCTGGGCGACCTCAAATCCTTACGGCGAGCCCATCATGCACTCGTGGCCTTCAGGAGCGCCATACTTCACGTTCGATTGGAATGGCACGGTACTCAGCATCATCCCCCGATACGGTCCTTCGTCCACGGACTCGATTGGCACCAACTCTCCGCGCACCGGTTGCTACGCCGCCTAAGGCAACGGCGTTGCTCGATTGAGGTGCCATCAGGTCGGCCCACGGGCACGACCCTGCAGCAGGTACGACAGGGCGCCGACCGATCAAGAATTCTTCATTCGGCCCAAAACCGTTGCGCCAACAGAATCATTTGAATAGGAACGCGCTTGAAAAATACCCCTTCTCACTTCAACAATCATGAGAGGAGGCCGTATGGCCGTAGAAATGATCGTGCGAGCCGACGTGAAGGACGACGACGAGTGGAAGGCGGGCTTGGACAACGCGCTCCTTGCAAGACTCGGCCGGCGTCCGTCACCTCCAAGTCCTACGTGATGCCGACAACAAGAACACGGTGATCGTCTTGCACTACTTCGACACGCCGGAGGACGATCGCGCCTTTGCCGCAAACCCTGCCCTCGCCGAAGCGATGAAGAATGGCGGCGTCAGCGGCCACTCGCGCATCGAGATCTTGGAGGTCTTCTAATTAATCGAGCCAGAACTGGCTCGATGGCTCCCACCGCAGTTCCGTGCCGGATTGGTACGAGAGGTCGTTGCTGCACGTGCTGCTGACCTGAAGGTCATGACCGACCCACGGCCGTATGCCTCGGGGCCACAAGGCAGGCGAAAGACATCGAACCGCTTGCGGGTGGTGCAAGAGGTCGAGGGATTTCCGGAGAATCGACGCCGATCCAGTAGTTGAGATCTGATAGGTGCCAAGGAGCATGGACCCTCGACCCGTGCGGGTCTGAGTCGGACGACCACCCACGGGTCACCCGTGTACGGTGATAGAGATTGGGGCTAGAGCAGGTCAAGTTCTCAACAGAGGCATCGTCCTCAAAAAGGTGGTGATCAACAATGGCCACAACGCTGAAACTGACGCATAAAGCTATCGGAGTCGAGGTCCGACGAGGAACGTACGATATCGAAGTTGACGGTCAACGTGCTGGATCAATTGCGATGAACGACACGATTGAGATACCAATTGAACCTGGACGGCACGACCTTCAAGTCCGCAGTGGCCGAAACTCCAGCCGAACTCAGAACTTCGACGCCGCCGAGGGCCAGACGGTCGCCTTTCGATGCACCGGTAAGAGTTTTCTGCCGATCTTCCTCGCGTCCTTCGTCGTTCCGAGCTTGGCGCTCCAACTACGACGTACTGCAGTTGATCGGGATCGTTGACGTCAGCGAGGCCTCACGGCAAGCTTGCCCCAAGGCGTTCTTGTAGAAGGGTCCACGTACGAAGTGTTCAGCGCAGTGGCGACATCGCATCAAGTGACGTTAACGACAATCTGCGTCGCGAAAGGTCCACGCTGATGGGTCGAACCTGCTAAGAGTGAGGTGTGCCGTCACAGGAGTGCTGGCTGACATTGGGGACCCGGAAGTTGCAGTTTGGACTTGCGATCTTCCAGAAAGAAGGAAATGCCATGATCACTCGTACCAACCGACTGGCGTCGCGAGCTCGTATGCTGATCGCGGGATCGGTGTTCGCGACGGCCCTGATTGTCCCGTTAGGACTGTCGGCTCCCGAGGCGGGTGCGCTCGGTTCGGGTCCCTTCTGCACGGCCTTGTTCAGTTGGGTCCAACACCAACCTCCGGCGCCGACGACGTTAACGCTCGCCAGTTACCACGCTTGGGCGAAGGCACTCGCACCGTACTTTGAAAAGATGGCCGCAGCGGCACCTAACGCCAAGACCAAGACGGAGCTGAACGACATCGTCGTGGTCCTGAAGGCCTACGGGAACTACACGAGCCTGTCGAAGCTTGGGGCGTACGAGGCAGCTCATCATGCGTCATTTGAGGCGAACGTTAAGGCACTGGCCGCATCCATCAGGGCCTGCGCCTAACTCGGTCCTTATCGCGAAAGCCGTCAAAACCATTTCAAAAGACGAAGGGCACGAGCATCTTGGTGGCCCGTTTGTACGTCGGGTATGCGTCGGGGAACTGCTCGGTCAGGTAGCGCTCTTCGACGGTCGCGCTGTAGACGAAGTACATACCGACCAGGACCACCGCAATGAGCCACATCCAACGCAGCGCTACCGCGGTGCCGACACCCGCGAGCAAGAAGCCGAAGTAGATCGGGTGGCGCACCCACCGATAAGGGCCGCTCGTCACCAACTCCGGTTCATCCTTCTGTGACATCGGGGTACCCCAGTTACGCCCGATATGCAGGCGGGCCCAAATCGCGAACCCCAGGCCGAAGGCGAAGAGGACGAGCCCCACGCCTGCGCGCCACGGGTTGGAGTGGAAACTGCCGTTTCGAAATGCTCCTACCCGAATCAGGAGAAGCACAAAGATGGCGATCACCGCCCTGACACGTAGATCGCGAGACCACGAGACGTGGCCCTTCTTCATATGGAGAGCCGCCACGATCCAATAGATCCAGAACCCAGCCCATCCGATGGCGAAGACGAATTCAACCACGCGCACCCGACTCATGCTTCCACAAATACCCGGCGGACGGCGACGAAAAGTTGCGCCTCGTCCGAGCTCCCAACGACCGCTTCTACGCCGGCGAGGACACGGCAACACCACTTATCCCACGTCTAAGAGCTGAGGTGAGCGAGACGTTGCTCCGAGCAGTCCGAGAATGGTGAATTCCCTTTGCGCCCCCGTAGGAAGTGTCCGACGATTGACCGGCCACGACGAGGACAGGCGGCCAACTTCTGGTTCGCTGATACCATCCGCCCTAGGAAGTTCATCGAGTACCGCGAGCCAAAGGTCGCTTCGACTTTCCGTCGGAGGATTGGACACTTTTGAGAACCAAGAGCTGCGCCCCGCTGCAGCGTTCCAACCGAGCGCTGAAGGCAAGCGTGGCGCTGCTGTCGGTCGTCATGAACGCCAGTGTCGTATCGTCGTGGACGCTTGATGCGCGCGCATCACCGCTGCCTCGTTCGAGTTCCTCGTCATTGGGTGTGGTCTTACCGGGCACGCCGTGTTCGGTGTTTCCTCGTGACAACGTGTGGAATACGCCAATCACGGATTTACCGATCAATTCGAGCAGCGCGACCTGGCTCGCGACGATGGACGCGTCAACGACTTCACTTCACCCTGACTTCGGGCCCTCGGGCAATCCGTCGGCCCCTTATGGGATTCCCTGGAATATCGTGGCGCCTCGCACGGTATTTACGAGGATCATGTTCCAATACGGCGCCGAAAGCAGCCCCGGGCCGTATCCGTTGACTCGCACCACGCGTATCGAGGGGGGTTCGGACCGTCACGCGTTGATGGTTGATCCAAACGCGTCGCCGACGTCGCACGCTTGTACGTTGTTCGAGACCTACGACACGACGTATAGGACAAGCGGACGTTCCGTTGCCGGCTCGGGCGCGATCTGGAATCTGAACTCCAACGCCCTTCGACCCAGCGGTTTCACGTCGGCCGACGCGGCAGGTCTGCCGATTCTGCCCGGGCTTGTCAATTATGACGAGGTGGCGTCGGGATCGATGAATCACGCACTTCGCTTCACCGCGCAATGCACGCAGGAATCGTTCGTGTGGCCCGCGCGTCACGAAGCTGGTCAAGCCAACACGCAATGTCCCCCCATGGGAGCACGGTTTCGCTTGAACGCTTCGTTCACGTTGCCGACGTCGAGTTGCAACAGGTTTTGCCAGACGGTCGTCACGACCATGAAGACCTACGGTCTGATCCTGGCCGATAACGGGAGCAACTGGTACTTCCAGGGCACTGCGGATCGACGCTGGACCTACGCAGAGGTGGATCAACTCAAGCAGATCCCCGCCTCCCAGTTCGTCGCAGTCGACGAATCGTGTCTGAAGGTGAACGCGAACTCTGGCCAAGCACTCCAACCTGGAAGCACAGCGTTCGTCCAGCGGTGTGGTTGACCGACACTGTGAGTGTCCAACGAGGACACTCGAACGCCGAGGTCGTCACTAGGTAGGTGCGTCAACCTCGAGGGCGGCTTTGATCACTTTCGTTAAGGCCGTTCGAAGTAACTCCAGTTCGGAAATTTCGATACCGAGACGGGCCACGACGGCGGGAGGAATCAGCGTGGCGCGTTCACGGAGCTCACGTNNAAGCTCACGTCCCTTTTGCGTCAGCTCAATCACTAGGCGACGTTCGTCGTCATCACTTCGGGTCCTCGTTACGAGACCAGCGGTTGCCAATCGTTTGAGCAGAGGCGAGAGCGTGGGCGAATCGAGTTGCAGCAAGGCGCCGATCTCCCCCACTGAAAGAGGTGAATGCTCCCAAAGCGCGAGCATGACGAGGTACTGAGGGTGAGTGAGTCCCATGGGTTCGAGCAGGGGTCGATAGACCGACAAGACACTTCGAGCGGCCACGACGAGGGCAAAGCAGACCTGGCGCTCGAGGGCGAGCGGGTCCAACGGCGTTGCGATCTGGTCGCCGCCGCTCGCGGCCGAACTCGAACCCTGCGCCGAAATCTGCCCGTCGATCGAATGTTCTTCCACGTCCGCCATCTCCGTCATGGTAGGGCTCGCCTTCGGGCCCATTTCTCTTGACTTCACGGTCCCAATACCTTGATTCTACTCTAAATACAGTCTACCCTATTGATTAGTGTACGACTTAATCATACACTATTGAAAAGGGGGAATAAGGAGCAGATGATGAGAATCGAGCATTGGGAGTCCCTGAAAGAAGCCAGTTCAGAACAGGACGCGAAAGTTGAAGCAAAGAGAGCGTCGATTGATGGAGGTCCGCAATGAGCGTCGTCCTTCCCATGGTCGCGATGGTGTTCTTTTGTGTCTTGTTCGTCAGTACNNGGTCGACCGGAGTTTCGACCCCGGAGGACGAACACCACGGTGCCGAGCCCGCCTTCAGTAACGTGCCTGCATTGTCGGGTTCAACCCAGGATCAAAAAGAAGTGCTCAAAGGAGTCGGCTTATGAGTAGCGCACTCCATCCGACCCACGACCCCGTAGGAAGTGAGATTGCGACCGTACGTCGCCGCAAGGTTCGGTTTCGTACGGCGATCGTCGCAGCGATCGTCATCGCCGGATTCTCNNTTCGTCAAGCACGACCCTGCCGCCCAGTCACGACAACGACGCCGGCCGTGGACGCATTCCCGACCGCACACCCGACGCGGACATCGACGCGAATCAACGTCCCCACCTTTGTAAGGGTCCGAAGTAACGCAGTGTTGCGGCACTCGAGTTGAGGGAATCTTTCGGTCACTCCGAAGGATTCAATGCATTCGCGACCTCCGGCTAACCAGAGTCCGTGTCCTCTTAGTCGAGCAGTGACCTCAGGTAATTCTCGACATTGTCGAAATTAGATTCGACGCCGTTGAAGTTTCTCATGTGATCGCGGCCATACTGGTCGCGGAACGTCAACTTCCACGTAAGTTCAGTTCCGGTTTTGGTCGCCCGTAGCTCTATCGACTCGACGGCCTCTACGTCGGACCAGCCTTCGAACCTCCAGGTTTCGACCGTTCTGGTCGGCGGTTCGACTTCCAAGTACGTTCCACGAAACGAGCACTCGACGCCGTCGTTGGTCACCATGACGATGTGGTAGTCCCCACCCACGCGCAGGTCGATCGAACACACGGTCACCTCCTCCCCGAAGGGAGCGAAGGTCTTGCTGAGATGTTCAGGCTTCGTAAAACAATCGAAGACGAGATTGATCGGCGCGTCGAA
>DKEO01000034.1:0-11339 GCA_002452255.1 Ferrimicrobium sp. UBA6820 | reverse complement strand
ATCGCCGCGACCTTGGCGGGCACGCCGTCCTTGTTGCGCTTGAAGTCGATGATGCGGTACTGCTGCTTGTGACCACCGCCGCGGTGGCGCGAGGTCTTGCGTCCGTAGCTGTTACGACCGCCCGTACGGGGCTTGGGGTCGAGCAGCGACTTCTCCGGGGTCGACTTGGTGATGTCAGCGAAGTCCGAGACCGTCTGGAATCGACGACCGGGGCTGGTTGGTTTGCGATGACGTAGTGCCACGACAGTCCTTAGTTCTCGAAGAGATTGATCGTGTCGCCCTGCTGGAGGGTGACGATGGCCCGCTTCGAGTCGGGGCGCGTGCCCACGACTCCGGTGCGACGGTTGCGCGTCGACTTGCCCTTGCGGTTGAGAGTGTTGACGTTGACGACCTTCACGTTGAAGGCCTGCTCGACGGCGTTACGCACGTCGATCTTGGTCGCCCGAGGGTCGACCACGAAGACGTAGGTGCCGCGGTCCATCAGCGCGTAGGTCTTTTCCGAGACGACCGGACGGATCAGGATGCTCATGGCGTCGCGCATTACTCGACCTCTTTCGCGGTGGGCAGGGTGGCGTCAGTGAACAGGATCCAGTCACAGTCCAAGACGTCGTAGGCGTTGATCTCACCGGCGTCGATGGTCTTGACGTGGGCGAGGTTGCGAAAAGCGCGCAACGCCGTGGCGTCGTCGTTGCCGAGGACCACGAGGACCTTGCCCTCGAGCCCGAGGGCGGAAAGGGCCGCGATCGCCTCTTTGGTCTTGGGGGTCTCCCAGGCGGCGAAGCTGTCGAGCACTGCGACGCGCTCGAGACTCGCGCGGTCCGACAGCGCCGAATAGAGCGCCAGGCGGATCATCTTCTTGGGCGTCTTCTGGTCGTACTTGCGCGGCTTGGGGCCGAGCGCGATGCCACCGCCCGGGTAGTGCGGCGCGCGGATGGTTCCCTGGCGCGCGTTACCGGTGCCCTTTTGGTTGAACGGCTTCTTGCCACCGCCGCGAACTTCCTTGCGGGTCTTGGTGGACTGGGTACCCTGGCGCTTGGCGGCGAGCTGGGCCTTGATGACCTGGTGCAACACGGCCATGTTGGGCTCGATGCCAAAGATCGTCGGTTCGAGCGCGACCGTGCCCAGTGCGGCACCGTCGATCGAGTGGCGCGTGGCTGATCGCTTCGCGGGCTCGGGACGGTCCTTCTTGATCGGACCACGTAACGTGAACACGTCGCTCATCGCTTACCTCCGGCCTTCATGGGGTTCTTGACCGAGGTGCGCAACACGACGACCCCGCCGCGCGGACCCGGTACGGCACCCTTGACGAGCACGAGGTGGCGCTCGACGTCGACGCCGACGACTTCGAGGTTGGTGGTGGTGACCTGACCGCCGCCGTAGCGACCGGACATCTTGGTGCCCTTGAAGACACGACCGGGCGTCGCACAGGCGCCGATCGATCCGGGGGCGCGGTGGTGCTTGTGGTTACCGTGCGCGGCGCCCTGACCGGAGAAGTTGTGGCGCTTCATGGCGCCGGAGAAGCCCTTGCCCTTCGAAACGGCCGTCGCGTCGATCATCTCGCCCTTTTCGAGCGTGTCGGCGAGGATCTCCTGGCCGATCTCGTAGCCCGAGACGTCGTCGAGACGAAGTTCGACGAGCTTCTTGCCCGGGGTGACGCCCGCCTTCTCGAAGTGTCCGAGCTCGGCCTTGGTCAACGTTGAGGTGCGTCGCACGCCCCACGTGACCTGCACCGCGGCGTAGCCCTCTTTCTCGGGAGTCTTTACCTGGACGACGCGAGCTGGGCTGACGCGTACCACCGTCACCGGTATGGCCCGGTTCTGGTCATCCCAGACCTGGGTCATGCCCACCTTCTCGCCGACGATCGCTTTGGTCGCCACGTGTGCCTCTCTTCATAAAACTGCGTATCGGATCCTCCGACACACAGACGCTCCGCCGGGCCAATAAACCCGAACGGAGCGCTCGACTGGTTCGGTTCAGCGTTCCCGCAAGGGCAACTGAACACATCTTTTGTGTTTGCCCACCTCGAAAGGAGGGGCTTTCAAGAGTACATCACCGGGCCCTTCGCACGCAAAGGCGCCGAGGGGCCCGGTGAATACTGCCTAGTTCTGACGAATCTTGATCTCGATGTCCACGCCGGCGGGCAGGTCGAGACGCTGGAGCGAGTCGACGGTCTTGGCGGAGTGGTCCACGATGTCAAGCAGGCGCTTGTGCACCCTCATCTCGAAGTGCTCGCGGCTGTCCTTGTGCTTGTGCGGCCCGCGAACCACCGTGTAGCGGTGCTTCTCGGTGGGCAGCGGCACGGGACCCTGCACGCGCGCGTTGGTCCGTTCGACCGTTTGGACGATCTTCGCCGTGGACTGGTCTAGGACCCCGTGGTCGAAGGCCTTGAGGCGGATTCTGATCATCTGACGGTTATCGGCCATGACGACTACTTCAGGATCTTGACGACGCGGCCCGAACCCACGGTGCGGCCACCTTCGCGGATGGAGAAAGTGAGACCCTCTTCCATGGCGATCGGCTTACCCAGGGTCACGGTCATCTCGGTGTTGTCACCCGGCATGACCATCTCGGTGCCCNNTGGTGCGGAAGTAGAACTGGGGGCGGTAGTTCGCGAAGAACGGCTTGTGCCGGCCACCCTCGTCCTTGGTCAAAACGTAGACCGAGGCCTCGAAGACGGTGTGCGGCGTGATCGAACCGGGCTTGCACAGCACCTGACCGCGCTCGACCTCTTCCTTCTTCGTACCGCGCAGCAGCGCGCCGAGGTTGTCGCCCGCGCGTCCCTCGTCGAGGAGCTTGCGGAACATNNACGTCCTCGATCGACATCAGGAACGGCTTCTCGGTGGAGCGTACGGGCTCGGGAATGAAGGTGTCGACGGCGTCCATGAGCTCCATGATCTTGTCGCCCCACTCCTTGTCGCCTTCGAGGGCCTTGAGGGCCGAGACGCGCACGATCGGGGTGTCGTCGCCGGGGAAGTCGTAGCTCGTGAGCAACTCACGCACTTCGAGCTCGACGAGCTCGAGCAGTTCCTCGTCGTCGACCATGTCGGCCTTGTTGAGGGCCACCACGATGTAGGGCACGCCCACCTGGCGAGCGAGCAGCACGTGCTCACGGGTCTGGGGCATGGGACCGTCGGTCGCGGACACGACCAGGATCGCGCCGTCGACCTGNNTTGGCCGTCTCGTATTCCACGTGGGCAATCGAGATCGTGATACCGCGCTGGCGCTCTTCGGGGGCCTTGTCGATCTGGTCGAAGGGCGTGAAGGCGCTGCCGGGGATGCGTTCTGAGAGAACCTTGGTGATCGCCGCGGTAAGAGTGGTCTTGCCGTGGTCGATGTGACCCATGGTTCCAATGTTGACGTGCGGCTTAGTGCGCTCGAACTTCTGCTTTGCCATTGTCGGGGACTTACTTTCTGTCTAGTGACCGGTTCGATATGAACCCGTCTGGTTTGTTTCGGCCCTCCCCGACCACGGTTTGGACCTTGTTGGTGCCGGTTGCCCGGCTTCTTACGCGCCCGTTGCCTTGGCCACGATCTCCTTGGAGATCGCCTCGGGAACTTCTGCGTACGAATGGAACTGCATGGTGTACGTCGCGCGCCCTTGGGTGCGAGAACGCAGGTCAGTAGCGTAGCCGAACATGTCAGCCAGCGGCACAAGTGCCTTAATTGCTTGACTATTGCCCTTCTGTTCCATGCCCTCGACGCGTCCACGACGCGACGACAAGTCACCGATCACGTCACCCATGTAGTCCTCGGGNNTTGACGGCGATCGAACCGGCGATCTTGAACGCCATCTCCGAGGAGTCGACGTCGTGGTAGCTACCGTAGGTGAGGCGCACGCGTACGTCCACGACGGGGTAGCCCGCGAGCACGCCCGAGGTCAGCGCCTCGGTGATGCCCTGGTTGACCGGGTTGATGTACTCCTTGGGAATAACGCCACCGGTGATCTCGTCGAGGAACTCGTAGCCGCCGCCGGGGCCCGTGGGCTCGAGGGTGATCACGACGTGGCCGTACTGACCCTTACCGCCGGTCTGGCGCACGTACTTCTCTTCGACCTTCTCGACCTTTTTGCGAACCGTCTCGCGATAGGCCACCTGGGGCTTACCGACGTTGGCGTCCACGCTGAACTCACGCAGCATGCGGTCNNCGAAACGTCGGGTCCTCTTCGGACAATGCGTAGAGGGCCTTGCTCAACTTCTCCTGGTCCGCCTTGGTCTTGGGCTCGACCGCGACGTGGATGACCGGCTCGGGGAAGGTGAGCGTCTCGAGCTGGATGGGCTGGTCGACGGCCGAGAGCGTGTCGCCGGTGGTGACCTGCTTGAGGCCCACCGCGGCGACGATGTCACCGGTGCGGATGGTATCGAGGTCCTCGCGGTTGTTCGCGTGCATCAACAAGAGACGTCCGAGACGTTCCTTCTTCATGCCCTTGGTCGTGTTCACCACGGTGTCGCCCTTTTCGAGGGTGCCCGAGTAGACGCGTAGGTACGTCAACTTGCCGACGTAGGGGTCGGTCATGATCTTGAAGGCCAACGCCGAGAAGGGCTCGTCGTCGCTGGGCTTGCGCTCGATGACGTCTTCCTTGCCGGGCTTGGTGCCCTGGGTGGGCGGAAGGTCCACGGGCGAGGGCAGGTAATCCACGACCGCGTCGAGCATGGGCTGGACGCCCTTGTTCTTAAAGGCGCTGCCGTTCAGGATCGGCACGCAATGGTTCTCCAACGTGCCCTTTCGAAGAGCGGCGTGAAAGTCCTCGGAGGTGGGCGTCTCGTCGCCGAGCACCTTTTCCATCAAGGCGTCGTCGAAACGGGTGAGCACGTCGAGCAACTTGGCGTGGTATTCCTCGGCCTGGGCCTGGTACTCGGCGGGAATCGCAATGACCTCGAGCTGCTCGCCCTTGTCGTCGTGGTAGATCGTGGCGTTCATCGCGACCACGTCGATGATGCCCTTGTAGTCGCCCTCGGCGCCGATGGGCAACTGGATCACGGCGGCGGTGCAGTCGAGGCGGTCCTCGATCATCTCCACGCAGCGAAAGAAGTCCGCGCCGATCCGGTCCATCTTGTTCACGAAACAGATCCGGGGCACGTGGTACTTGTTCGCCTGGCGCCAGACCGTCTCGGTCTGGGGCTCGACGCCCGCTACGGCGTCAAAGACCGCGACCGCGCCGTCGAGCACGCGCAGTGAGCGCTCCACCTCGACCGTGAAGTCGACGTGTCCCGGGGTGTCGATGATGTTGATGCGGTTGCCCTTCCAGTAACAGGTGGTCGCGGCCGAGGTGATGGTGATGCCACGCTCTTGCTCTTGGACCATCCAGTCCATGGTGGCGGCACCTTCGTGCACCTCGCCGATCTTGTAGTTCTTTCCCGTGTAGAAAAGGATGCGTTCGGTCGTCGTGGTCTTGCCGGCGTCGATGTGCGCCATGATGCCAATGTTGCGAACCTTGTCGAGGGGGTATTCGCGTGCGGTCATTTCTAAATCTCTCTTTGATTACCAGCGGTAGTGCGCGAAGGCTTTGTTGGATTCGGCCATCTTGGCCATGTCCTCGCGGCGCTTCACGGCGGCGCCGACGCCATTGCTGGCGTCGATGATCTCGTTGGCCAGGCGCTCGGCCATGGTCTTCTCACGGCGCTTCTTGGCGAAGTCGGTGAGCCAGCGGATCGCCAGGGTCGTCGCGCGACGGGGACGTACTTCCATGGGGACCTGGTAGGTGGTCCCACCTACGCGCCGGCTCTTGACTTCGAGCTCGGGTCGTACGTTCTCCAGGGCGCGCTTCAAGGTGGCGACCGGGTCACTGCTCGTCTTTTGCTCGACGAGCTCGAGGGCGGTGTAGACGATGCGCTCGGCGATGGTGCGCTTGCCGCGCTCGAGGATCTTGTTGGTCAATTGGGTTACCAGGACCGACTTGTAGATCGGGTCGGTGGGAACTTCACGACGGACGGCGGGACCTTTGCGAGGCATTAGCTTTCCTTCTTCGCGCCGTAGCGACTACGGGCTTGTTTGCGGTCACGAACGCCCGAAGTGTCCAGGGCGCCGCGAATGATCTTGTAACGCACACCGGGCAGGTCCTTCACACGNNCGCACGAGGACGATCGAGTGCTCCTGGAGGTTGTGGCCGACACCGGGGATGTAGGCCGTGATCTCCACGCCCGAGGTGAGGCGCACGCGCGCCACCTTGCGAAGCGCCGAGTTCGGCTTCTTGGGCGTGACCGTGTGAACGCGCGTGCACACACCACGACGCTGCGGGGCCCCCTTCAGGGCCGGCGTCTTGGTCTTGGATACTTTGTCCTGTCGGCCCTTTCGGACCAACTGTGCGATTGTGGGCACGCGGAACCTCTTCTAGTTGTACTTCGGCTGGAGCGTGCGAGAACTGCGCACGCGGACTTTCTATCCTAGGGCACTTTCGCTTCCAACAGCAAGCCCGCGACGGGCCCAGTGGTCAGGACGCCTAGAGCGCCTGACCACCGAGCTCGTCCTCGGGTCGAACGTCGTCGTTCTCGGGTAGGGCCGACTCGTCGTAGGTGGCGGTACCGATGTTCTGGAAAGCCGTCAGATCAGCGCTGAAGGTGTCGTCACCCGTGATCTCGCCCAACAGACTGGCGAGGTCGAGGTCGTCGTCGGACACCTGGGCCCAGGCGGGCAGCAACTCGGCGTCGGGCATGTCCAGGCGCAGTTCCTTCTTGTTGTAGTACTCCAGCCCGGAACCGGCGGGGATCAGCTTGCCGATGATGATGTTCTCCTTGAGGCCCACCAGGTGGTCACGCTTACCCTCGATAGCCGCTTCGGTGAGCACGCGGGTCGTCTCTTGGAACGACGCCGCGGACAGCCACGAATCGGTCGCGAGCGACGCCTTGGTGATACCCATCAACTGGGCGCGGCCGTCGGCCGCCTCCTTGGAGATCGCCTCGAGCTGGTCGTTGGTGTCGTTGAACAACTTGACGTCGACCATCGCGCCGGGCAGCCACGGGGACTCGCCGGCGTCGACGATCTGCACGCGGCGGGTCATCTGACGAACGATCAATTCGATGTGCTTGTCGTGGATCGACACGCCCTGGTCGCGATAGACGTTCTGGACCTCTTCGACCAGGTACTGCTGGGTCTCACGGGTACCACGGAACTTCATCATCAACTTGGGGTCGAGCGGTCCGTCGTGCAGGGGCATGCCGACTTCGACCTCTTGGCCGTCCTCGACGAGCAGGTGGCGCGCAATCGAGATCGACTCCTCCTGGACTTCGCCCTCGTTGCTCACGACGGTGACCTTGCGCTCACGCCCGACCAGTTCGACGCGAACGACGCCCGAGTGCTCGGCGACCTTGGCGGCACCCTTGGGGGTACGCGCCTCGAAGAGCTCGACCACGCGCGGCAGGCCGTGGGTGATGTCGCTCTCGGTCACNNGCGGCGATGACGCCCACCGCCTCACCGAGCTCGACGAGCTGGTGGGTGGCGAGTGAAAGTCCGTAACAGGCGGCGCAGACACCCTGGATGGCGTCACAGGTGAGCGTCGTGCGAACTCGCACGCGGTTCACCGCGGCGTCGTCACGCAGTCGGTCCACGTCGTCTTGGAGCAGCATCGTGCCCGCGGGGATCGTCGAACCATCGGACAACGTCACGTCCTCGGATACGACGCGACCCCAGAGCTTGGTCTCGAGGTGAGCGCGAACGGCGCGGGTGTCCGCGGCGACGTGCTCGATCCACATGCCACGCTGGGTGCCACAGTCGAACTCCTTGACGATCAGCTCCTGGGCGACGTCGACGAGTCGACGGGTCAGGTAGCCCGAGTCCGCGGTGCGAAGCGCGGTGTCACCGAGACCCTTGCGGGTGCCGTGAGTCGAGATGAAGTACTCGAGCACNNCCCTCGCGGAACGAGGACTTGATCGGACGAGGGATCATCTCACCACGCGGGTTGGACACGAGGCCCTTCATCGCAGCGATCTGGCGGATCTGCTGGCTGTTACCACGAGCCCCCGAGTCGACCATCATGCGAATCGGGTTGTTGGCGATCGCGTTCATGGCGCGGTCGGTGGCGTCACCGACCTCCTTGTTCGCGTTGGTCCAGATCTCGATCTCCTGCTGGCGGCGCTCGTCGTCGACGATGACGCCTCGGCGGTAGTTGGTCTCGACCTTGGCGGCCTGCTCCTCGTACTTGTTGAGGATCTCCGCCTTCTCCGAGGTCGTGACGACGTCGTCGATCGAGATCGTCAGGCCCGACTTGGTGGCGTAACGGAAACCCAACGACTTGATGGCGTCGAGCGACTCGGCGACCTCTTGGCGGCTGAAGCCTCCCGAGATCTCCTCGACGATGACCCCGATGGGCAGGGCGTTCTTGCCGATCAGCTCGTTCACGTAGCGGAACCCGAAGGGCAGCGCCTCGTTGAAGAAGACGCGCCCGGGTGTCGTGACCAGTGAACGACTGGCGCCCTTGACCTCGATGCCCGAAGCTTCTAGACGGGTGTCGAGCGACGAACCGTCCAGGGGCCGGATCTCGATAGGCGTACGAAGACCAATGGTCTTGTCCGCGAGCGCGTTCTCGATCTCGTAGACGTGGCGGAACACGAAGGGGTGTTCCACCTTCTCCTCGGCGGGCAGGGTCAGGTAGTACGCACCAAAGACCATGTCCTGGGCGGGCTCGGTGATGGGACGACCCGTGGCCGGCGTGAAGATGTTGTTGGTCGACAACATCAAGATGCGTGCTTCGGCCTGCGCCTCGGCGGACAACGGCACGTGCACGGCCATCTGGTCNNGTCGAAGTCGGCGTTGAACGCCTTGCAGACGAGCGGGTGGATCTGGATGGCCTTGCCGTCCACGAGCACGGGCTCGAAGGCCTGGATACCCAGGCGGTGCAAGGTCGGGGCGCGGTTGAGCAACACGGGGTGCTCGCGGATGACCTCTTCGAGCACGTCCCAGACAATGGCCTTACGACGCTCGACCATGCGCTTGGCGCTCTTGATGTTCTGGGCCATCTGGGTCTCGATGAGCCGCTTCATCACGAAGGGCTTGAAGAGCTCGAGAGCCATCATCTTTGGCAGTCCGCACTGGTGCAACTTGAGTTGGGGGCCGACCACGATGACCGAANNCGAGCAGGTTCTGACGGAACCGACCCTGCTTGCCCTTCAACATGTCCGAAAGGCTCTTGAGGGGCCGACCGCTCTGACCCGCGACGGGGCGACCACGGCGACCGTTGTCGAACAGCGCGTCCACGGCCTCTTGGAGCATGCGCTTCTCGTTATTGACGATGATGTCCGGCGCCCCGAGGTCGAGCAGCCGCTTCAAGCGGTTGTTGCGGTTGATCACGCGTCGATAGAGGTCGTTGAGGTCACTCGTGGCGAAACGGCCACCGTCGAGCTGGACCATCGGACGAAGGTCCGGAGGGATCACCGGCACGGCTTCGAGGATCATGGCGCGCGGGTCGTTAAGACGGCGTCCCTGGTCGTCGCGGCGGTTGAAGGACTGCACGATCGCGAGGCGCTTCAAGAACTTCGCGTGACGCTGCGCGGAGAGAGGCTTGCGGCCGTCCTTCGCGTCGATCATCTCGCGCATCATGCGCTCTTCCTCGTCGAGGTCCATGCGGTCGATCAATTGGAGAATGGCGTCAGCGCCCATACCGCCTTCGAAGTAGTCGCCGTAGCGGAACTCCATCTCGCGGTACAGCACCTCGTCTTCGATGATCTGGCGTGAGTGCAAGCCTTCGAAGGTGTCAAAGGCCTGCTTGGCGAGGTCACGCTCTTCGGCGAAGCGCGAACGCACGCCGTCGAGTTCCTTCTCGGTGCCGCGCTGGAGGGCGCGAAGTTCGGATTCTTTGGCCCCGTCGGCTTCGAGCTTGACGGCCCGGGCCTCGATCTCCTTGAGTTTGTTGTCGAGCGCCTTGACCTCGCGCTCGCCGATCTCGACCTGCTCTTCGGCCAGGGCGACGCGTAGGTCGCCCAGGTCCGCGTGACGCTTGTCGACGTCGACGAAGGTGACCATATGGGCGGCGAAGTAGATGACCTTCTCCAACTGCTTGGCCTTCAGTTCCTCCTTGGGCGCGGTGCCCATGAGCAGGTAGGCCAACCACGAACGCGTGCCGCGCAGGTACCAGATATGCACCACCGGCGCCGACAGGGCGATGTGGCCCATGCGGTCGCGACGGACCTTGTCACTGGTGACCTCGACGCCACAGCGCTCACAGACGATGCCCTTGAAACGTACGCGCTTGTACTTACCGCACGCGCACTCCCAGGCCTTCTGAGGCCCGAAGATCTTCTCGCAGAAGAGTCCGTCCTTCTCGGGGCGCAGAGTCCGGTAGTTGATCGTCTCGGGCTTCTTCACTTCTCCCGATGACCAGCTGCGGATGTTCTGAGCAGTGGCGAGGCCAATGCTCAGCTCGTCGAACTGATTGACGTCGAGCGGGCTCATGACAACTTCCTTTCGGCGGCACGACGGGCGTCCTCTTCGTCACTGCCGCGTTCGGGTCGACTGATGTCGATGCCGAGTTCGCGCGTGACCGAGAAGAAGTCCTCTTCGGTGTCCGCAAGATCCACGTGGGCGCCGACCTTGTCGCGCACTTCCACGTTCAAACAGAGTGATTGCATTTCCTTGATGAGCACCTTGAACGATTCGGGGATACCCGGCTCGGGCAGGTTCTGGCCCTTGACGATGGCCTCGTACGCGCGCTCGCGGCCCTTCATGTCGTCGGACTTGACCGTCAACAGTTCCTGGAGCGCGTAGGCGGCGCCGTAGGCCTCGAGGGCCCAGACTTCCATCTCACCGAATCGCTGGCCACCGAACTGCGCCTTGCCGCCGAGCGGCTGGGCGGTGATCATCGAGTACGGGCCGGTCGAACGGGCGTGGATCTTGTCGTCGACCATGTGCGCGAGCTTCAAGATGTAGGCGAAGCCCACCGAGATCGGGTTGTCGTAGGGCTCACCGGTGCGACCGTTGTACAAGGTCACCTTGCCGTCGTTGTCGCCGGCGAGCAGACGCTTGCCGTTCGCTCCGTCGACGTTGAGCGTCGCGAAGGTGTGCTGGATCGTCGGCTTGTCCTTGGCGCGCTCGGTCTCGTCCCAGTGCGCACCGTCGAACGACGGCGTGGCGACGTAGACCGCGGGCTCGGTGCGCGGACGCGTCTTGCGGTACGGGCGACTGGCGGCGTCTTGCTGGTCGAGGTGACCGGACGTTCCCACCGCCGGGTTGACCGTGATGCCTTCCCAGCCGTAACGAGCGGCGTAGCCCAGGTGACTTTCGAGCACCTGACCCACGTTCATGCGGCTCGGCACGCCCAGGGGGCTCAAGATGATGTCGACGGGGGTCCCGTCGGCCATGAAGGGCATGTCCTCTTCGGGCAGGATCTTGGAGATGACGCCCTTGTTGCCGTG
>DKEO01000046.1:0-2910 GCA_002452255.1 Ferrimicrobium sp. UBA6820 | reverse complement strand
CTCAATGGACTGAATCCGGTTCCCGGTGCCTCGGGTGACGACGTGATTGTGATCCTGGGCCCGGACGTCGCGATCAAGAACTGATCACGCCTGGGGTGGTAGGGCCACCTTGAATCTGCCGAGCGCCGCGCGCAAGACGTCAACGGCCATTGGTCGTAGCTCTTCGAGTGGACGATTACGGTGTCGGCGCACGCCGAGATCCACCTGCGCGAGGCTGTGTACACCGTACTGACGTGCGATGTCGATGAGCAGGGCGATTTCGACGCCGTATGCGGACTCGAGCGTGATTGATTCGAGGGCGGTGCGCCGAGACGCGGTCTCGCCGGCGAGGGGCTGGCGAATCTCACCGAGGCCTGGGTAGAGCAGAGCGAGGATCGGGCGCGCGGCGAGCTCGTTCACCCGACCACCGCCCGTGGGCATGTTGTGCAAGGGTCGTTCGTAGTAGCCCTTCACCAGTTCGATGTCGCGCCGCTCGAGCAGTGGCGCCACGAGACGAGGCACGAATTCGGTCGTGGTGTTCAGCACGTCGGCGTCAAGGAAAACGACGATCTCGGATGAGGTCGCCGTGATTCCTGCCTTCATTGCTTCGCCCTTGCCCCCTCGGCCCTCGAGGTGCAGCACTTTGGCGCCGTGGTGCTCAGCCACCGTCGCGGTGTCGTCGTTGGAGTGGTCGTCGACGACCACAAGCTCGTCGACAAAGTCCTCATGGTGGCGCACCGCTTCGAGCACGGCACCAATGGTGTCCGCTTCGTTCTTCGCGGGGATCACGACTGCGACCGAGGTCTTCGCCTTGAGCAAGGCGACCCGACCCAGGTCGAACTCTTCGCGATTGATAGTCCAAGGAGCGTCACTAGCGGCCATTGGCTACAGGCTAGAGCGAGGCGCGCGTGATCGTCACTTGACACGAGCGTCGTGGTCCGCAAGAATTGAGGGGTCATCAAGAGCGACTGAGGGGCGGGCCCTTTGAAGTCGCGACAACCAGTGTGCAGTCGAGTAACCCTCAGCACACCAGGTGCCAAAGCCCGATCGATGAAAAGGGAGTTATGAGTTTCGCTACAGGTCTTCTATGTCGAGAGTGCGGTACCGCCTACCCTGGTGAGGCTCGCTACTCCTGTGATATCTGCTTTGGTCCACTCGAGGTCGCTTACGACCTCGAGGCCGCCCGGGGCAAAGTCACCCGGGCGTCGATCAAGGACGGGCCCAGTTCCATTTGGCGCTACGGGGCCCTGTTGCCCGACCCGGGCGACGAAGCCGTTGACCTTGGGGCGGGCTGGACGCCACTGCGTCGCGCCTCGCGCCTTGGCGAGATTCTCGGCTTGAAGGAACTCTGGCTGAAGGACGACACCCGCAACCCGACGGGTTCGTTCAAGGACCGCGTGGTGTCGGTCGCCCTTTCGAGTGCGCGTCGCCTGGGATTCACGACCGCCGCGTGCGCGTCGACGGGCAACCTCGCGACCTCGGTCGCCGCCCACGCCGCCTTCATTGGCTGGCCGAGCGTCACGATCATCCCCGCGGACCTGGAGAAGTCCAAGATCGCCATGACCGCGATCTTCGGTGGCACCGTCCTTGGCGTGAAGGGCAACTACGACGACGTGAACCGCCTCTGCGTCGAACTCGTGGCCGAACACCCCGACTGGGCGTTCGCCAACGTGAACCTGCGTCCTTATTATGCCGAGGGCTCGAAGACCCTGGCCTTTGAGATCTGCGAACAACTCGGCTGGCGCACGCCTGACCAGGTCGTCGTGCCCATTGCGTCGGGAAGTCAGTTCACCAAGATCGCCAAGGGATTCCACCAATTCCTCGACCTCGGTCTGGTCGAGGGTCGCGCGCCGGTGCTCTTCGGTGCGCAGGCGACGGGGTGCTCGCCGGTGGCGACGGCCTTTCACGACGGGGCCGAGGTCGTGACGCCCCAGCGACCCAACACGATTGCACGATCACTCGCGATAGGTAATCCGGCCGATGGTCCCTACGTGCTCGACGAGCTGCGCGCCAACGGGGGCGACTGCGGTTCGGTGCCCGATGAGGAGATCCTCGAGTGCATTGGCCTGCTCGCCCAGAGCGAGGGTGTCTTCGCCGAGACGGCTGGTGGCGTCACCATCGCGTCGCTGCGCCAGATGATCCAACGTGGCACCATTGATCCCAATAAGTCCGTAGTTGCCATCATCTCGGGTCATGGACTCAAGACCCTCGACGCCGTGGTCGAGACGGCGACCGTCAGTTCGACGATCAGTCCTTCGCTCGCCGACGCCGAAGAGGCGCTGCGCTTCCACCAGTTAGTGACGTCGGCCTCGTGAGCGTCATCGTGCGCCTGCCCAGCCAATTGCGCGCTCTCGTGGGCGGCGCCGGTGAAGTACCCGTCGAAGCCAGCACGGTACGTGACGCGATAATCGCGGTCGACGAGGCCTACCCCGGGATCGCCTTTCGGGTGCTGGACGACCGAGGTGCCTTGCGGCGTTTCGTGAACGTCTTCGTCGCCGATGAGGACGTGCGATTCCTCGACGGCCTCGATACCCGACTCGAGGCGGGCCAAACGGTCTCACTGGTTCCTGCGGTCGCCGGCGGGTAGACCGCGTTAGCACTCGCCCCCCTAGACTGCTAATATTGACTTTGCACCGATACGGGTGCGGAGTCGCAACTAGGAGGATTCACAGTGGCGAAACTGATCGCTTTTGACGAAGAGGCCCGCCGGGCTCTCGAGCGCGGTATGAACAAGTTGGCCGACGCCGTGCGGGTCACCCTTGGACCCAAGGGCCGCAACGTCGTGCTGGACAAGAAGTGGGGCGCACCCACCATTACGAATGACGGCGTCTCGATCGCCAAGGACATCGATCTCGAGGACCCCTTCGAGAAGATTGGCGCCGAGCTCGTCAAGGAGGTCGCCAAGAAGACCGACGACGTCGCCGGTGACGG
>DKEO01000048.1:0-8967 GCA_002452255.1 Ferrimicrobium sp. UBA6820 | reverse complement strand
AGTTAATGCCCAACTAATGCCCAACTAATGCCCAAAAAGACGAGCCCAAGTTCAAACTAAGGATGCATAAAAAATCAGAAAGCCATAACGACCTTGTCGATGGTTTGGCTTCCTACTTGGACCGGCGCAGACACGATGTCGAGTCATCGGCAGCCCTGGACACCTAAATGCCATCTTGAACGTGGTGATTACACCGAACCTCCATCGCGCAGCAGTTGTCGACATCGAGAAATAGTGTTTCCGGAATGCCCCTTACCGACCATCTCCATCGAAAGAGCGATCCAATTAGGGCCTTCTTAGATGAGCGGTTGGTTGATTTTCGCCCCGCCCGGGCAGGTTGGCACTCGGCTCAGTCGGGTGGGATTCTTGTCGCTGGAGACGCATCGTGGAGCCTTATCGGCTGGGCGATCGACTACCGCATTCGAATGATGCTCTCTCAGGTATGGATTCATAATTCAGCAGCATGGATTCCGTTCCAGTCCACCATTCGATCCGTTGCAAGGGAATTAAATACCATGCAAACTAATCACAAGGGTCCTCTTGGACATCTTTCGCAGGATGAGGAAACCCATCTCCTTCAAATTTGCTACGTCATGGCGATGTATGAATCAGTAGCTCGAGGCTCTTCCGCTGTGTGGTCGAACTCTCCCCTAAAGAGCCTAAAGGTCGGGGCTGGATGGCGCGCTCACCTGAACCGAGTTTCAAGTTGGGACATTGGAATCCTGCAAAATCTCGTGGTACCCGCGCTTGAGTTGTTCGCTCCACTTGCTGATCAGCGAATCGTAGTTGGCCCTGTTTTTAGCNNGCGACGGCGAATTTGTGGGTGGTGCCGACGGTGACCTCATCATCAACGACAATCTGATTGAAGTGAAGTGTGAAACTCCCGGTTTCAGCGGTAGTGCAGTGCGTCAAGTCATCACCTACGCACTTCTGGATGCGAAGGGCGAGTACAACCTTGAGAAGTGTTCGATATATCTCGCACGATATGGTTCGCTGGCAACATGGAATTTAGACGAAATCATTCATGAGATCTCTCTCGGTCGCTATAGATATGCGGACTTGTGACAAGAATTCCATGAGTGGCTAGTCAACCAAGAGAAGGTTCGTCTTCAAAAACTCGATGCTCTCAAGAAGAGCAAACTCCGCTTCGCGGATCAGTGGCAGGCAGTGTCAGATGCTTGGACAGCGGTCGGTGAAGCAGTTTTCATCGACGATGACGCTCGACTAGAAGCTAACTTCGAGCTTTTAAAGGCGAGCAGGGAGTTGCGACGTCTCGAATCTGAGTCAGGATTGGACATTCACCGGAAGTGAGGCTGCGCTTGACACTCCGACTGTGATCGAAGTTGTGCGGGAATCTTGAGTTCGCTGCCTTAAGGTGAAGAATCTGTCACCTTCGTAGGTGGACCGACGACCTCGTGCATCAACGTCACCAGTGATCGTAGTAGCGAACTGTCACACGACGTGAGAGCGGGACTGCCGTCGATCCGCTCCAAAGAAACCGCCTGATTTCAAGACGACTGAAACAAGTAGAGAAATCGTGGGCAGGTCATTCGCCGCCTTGTGAGACAATTCTGAACGACAGGGCAAAGCGGCCGGATAAGTCGTCTACTTCTTGCCCTTGGATTTTCTCGCAATGGGAATTACCGGGGCGGGTTTAATCATTTCCCCGAGCGCGTCAGCGAGGACCCGATCTCGATCCTGAGTGGCGTGCTGGTAACGAAGAGCAGCGGGGGCGGAGGCGTGGCCCGCCCGGTGCATCAATTCGGCGGTCGTGGCCCCCGTTGCCGCCGCCAAGGTCAATCCTGTGTGGCGAAGGTCGTGGAGCCGCAAATCTGGCCTTCCAACGGCAATTCTGGCTTTCTCCCAGGAGCCCTGCAGCGCGTCCCTGGATAGATCCTTTCCGGCCCTTCCCCGGAAGACAAGCGCATCAGGAGCAACATCCGTGAAGTTGCTCATGTGGTCGACGAGCACAGCGACGAGGGGCGCTGGGATTGCAAGTTTCCTTCGGCCCGCGGACGTCTTAGGCAACTTAGTGATCGACGTACCGTCCATGGCAAAAGTTCGACTCTGCTCGATACTGAGTACGGCGTGCAGCAGGTCGACGTCCTTTCGACGAAGGCCGAGAATCTCACCTCTCCGGAGTTGACACCACGCGGCCAACGGAATAACGACTTTGAGATGATCCGGCATAGCCAACGTGAGTTTGTCAATCTCGGACACCGTTGCAATCGGTCTCTCCGCCGCTCGCTCCGTCGCTGCACCCTTCACCTTGCATGGCGAAGTCAAGAGCAAGCCGTCATCAACCGCCGTACGCATGATGGACGAAACCAGGCGATAGGCCTTCGCAGCAGTCGCAGGATGGTCACCCGCGATCTTCGCATGCCAGCCTCGAATTTTCGATGGAGCCAACTCAGTCAACTTCATATCACCGAAGTTTGGATAGATGTGCTTATCCAAGACGAAGCGGTAGAGCTCTCTCGTCCGAACGGCTAAGTCCGGACGATTGTTAAGCCACTCATTTCCGTAAATCCTGAGTGCCACATCGCCAGATCTTGGATCGATCCAGGCACCACGCCGAACGTCGATCTCAATTGAAGCAAGGCTCGCCAAGGCGTCCGCTCGGGTCAAGAAGATGCCCGCCGAATGATATCGCCCCTCGTGAAAATAGACACCTTGCCAGCGACCCGACGAGCGCTTTCGAACGGTCCCAAAGTGTCTCCGACCTGCCATCGACTCCGCTCCATCTTCTAGACGTGATTTACAACGGTCTCAATTCACTCCTTGAACTGCGATAAATTCCAAACTTCCAAAAGGTTGGTGTTTCAACGACCGTTGGACCACATGGCCAGCATTCGCGCCACTGAGAATCGGAACTCTGAATTGCCTCCCAATCACTTATCGGTCCCTCACCGGTACGCGCTGATCGGCAATCCACTGATCGAGATCCTCTGCTACGAACCTGATCCGAGTGCCACCCAGTCGAATGAATGGAATACGTCGTTCTTGGATGAGCCGGCTGACATAACGCTCAGAGCATCCCAATCGAGCTGCGGCAGCACCAATGTCTAACAAGGGACCAGCTCCGCTCTTGGGAATGGCAGCACTGTGAGACTGCAGGAGTGGCGAGACGCGCGTCTTGTCATTCATCAGAACCGCCTAACTGAGGCTCAGGTCCGCAATGACCTGCCATCTCAATCTCGCCCCCAGCGCGCCCGTAAGCGCACCATCGCATTCTCCATTTGGTTCGCCTGTGTCCTCTCATTCGCATGGTCCACTCCCGTTGGTGCGAGCACCCCCGTATTGAATGCGGTCGACTACTTGGCACAGAGTCATCAGATTCCGATCACCAATCCCGTCGACGGTCACACTTTTGCGAGCGTGCTGTTGGTTACTTCGGCGACACTCAGCACGACGAATCCAGTTGACCGTGGGCGTGAAGCCCCTAAGGGGATGAAGTACCTCTCCCTGCAAATGACTTCGAACCCGCCGGAACTCGAATACCCGGACCCGAACTGGGGATCGTACTTCTCTTCGATGACACCCATTTCCGCTTCGGCGATTCGGTACGTGGCTAAGTCGGGTCACAGCTATTCGGTGGTGCGAGCAGACCCCATTAGTCAGGCTAACAATGTCGGTGTCTACGGCGACGGACTCGTCAACGCCGTCTACTACTTCACTGTCCCTCTCTCGAATCGGCGAGGCACCGTAATTATCTCGCCCACTCGCACAACTGGCATGGAATTTCAAGGCTTCGTAGGCAGTGATGTCCTGGTCTCCTTGAGCGTAAGTGGGCCCACCCGCGTAACACTTTCGTTTCCGATACGCCTGACCGTCGTTACGTCGACGCCGCGAAATGGGGAACCGACAACGTACTCGACATTCGCGAGTGGACTCGACCTCATGGCGACGATCCTTGCCGCTCTGCTTGCAGTCTTGGCAGTTCTTGCGCGACGCCGCAAAAGGAACCACAACCGTCCCCGACCCGACTACTTTGTGGCGCCAACTCCTGCTCCGCGTCCGCCCAACTCTGGTACGAAAACTGTTTTTCAATCTCCTGTGCCGACTCAACCACCCATCACGTTGCCAACGACACACCCCGACGTACAGCCGTCGAGTTTGCGTGTTGACGTGTTGGGACCGCTCACCATTTCGCCAACTTTTGCGCCGGCGAGCGATCCGGTGCGCGCCATCGTGGCGTTTCTCGCCATGAACAATGATCGACTCCTCACGCTCGACGAAATCCAAACGGCCATCTGGCCACTCACGTCCAATGGCACCGACATCAAAAAGCCGGCGATGCGCAACTACATGGTCGACGTCCGTAAGACCATCGGCGGGCGCCACTTGCCTACGGCCTCGGGACGTGCTGGCTACCAGTTGGTGGGCTTCACAACCGACTGGTCGCAGTTCCAGGGTCGGTGCGACCAAGCGACGAAGAGCTCGAAGGCTGACGCGCTGATCCTGCGGCGTCAAGCACTTGACCTGGCGAAAGGTCCACCGTTCACTGCCGACACGTCGCGTTACTTCACTTGGACCTTTACGTCCTCGATTGTCTACAAGATCGTTGAAGCCGTGACGGCGCTCGCCCACGAACTTGGTACGCACTTCGTGTTGGCGGGCGATCTTGCCACCGCTGAGCAAGTCTTGCGCCAGGGGTTGCTTACTGACCCCGCATGCCTGACGTTGTGGGAGGACTTGACCGACGTGCTGCTGGAGTCGGCCGACCAGAGTCTGCTGGAGCTGCATTGGCGGTCCGCTTCGTCGCTGTTGCACGACGTCGACGTCACTGCGTTGCGGACTCGCGCTCAGGGTTAGCCGGGTCATGGAGTCACTTTCGAAGTCACGACGTAACCACGAAGCTTTCTTTCCGCCCGATGGCGGCGTTTCTTCACTGTCTCATACGTGACGCCCAAGTCTGCGGCGATTGTGTTAAGGGCAACGCCGTCACCCCGCGAGCGTTCGATTAATTCCGATTCATCTTTACTAATGACGGACTGCTCGACAGCCCCGCGAAGAAAGGCGACGGCAAGATTGTCGTAAAGATACTCTTGTTCTACTTCGTCGTAATCAACTGGGAGGCGGGTCGTTGGGACATTGTGACGTGCCATCCGTCGCTGTTCGGAGCGCGTCTTGGACAGCGCCTGGGCGAGGACGAACTCAACTCGCTCCCCTTCGACCAGCTCATTCGTCCAACGTAAAGCCGACGTCCCTTGGGCAAGCACTTCGGCGACCGTGTCCTCACTCGGAGAGCCCCAGGACAATCGACTCGCGATCCTTTCTAACTGCGGACTAAGCGCCACGAGCGCAATTAGAGCGAAATCATCGTCTATTGCAGTCCACTCGAGGAACTCTTCGAGGGCCTGACGGTTCGAAGGTTCGTCACTCTGAAGCAGAAGAGCGTATGCCAGTGGATCTTCGGCGCCGAGAAGATTGACGAGGTACGTCTCAAGATTCGCAATGAGATCTCGCCCGCGCGAGCCCGAAGATCGGGCCTTGAGGTCGAGAGTTAGGAGGGACATGGGTACATTGGTTGGTTTCATGTCCCCAGAGGACCAATATGAATTCATGAGAACGCACCTAGAAATTGTCATGTGAACTCATAATCCGGAAAATCACTGCTCTCTGTCGCGCCGCATTCATGACCGCGGTCTCTAATTATGAGTTCATACCGGGCGATCACGACGGCTCCGGTTTGATGGTTGCGGTGTTGCGACGAGCTTCTGCACTCTCGGCGCGCAGGTCTCGATGCATGGCGAAGAACAGTTCGGCTAGTTGGGTCGCCTTGGGATTGTCGTACCCGCGACCCTCATAACGAAACGACCCTTCAACCGGGTCGAGCACGTTCTGTGCGGCCATGTAGTCCGCGCGCGTCGAACGCAATGCCTTGAACGTGGTCGAGAAGTTCCGCGACTTGGTGATCAATTGACCAGTGAAACCGAACGTGTGGGCGTGCTCGCGGAGCCGTAGCGCCCGAAATTCCGGCCGCAAATTCATGGTCCAGGAGGTGAGGGCGAGCCGACGGGCATGGGGATCGTCGACGAGCATCTGTATTTGGCGGCGGCTCTTGAATTGGCGGGCGAGATCTTTCGATCCATCGGCCGTCTTAGTCACGTATTTCGCGAGGTAGGACGCAACGGTGTTCGCATCCTGAGCTGTTGCTCCAAGGTCTTGGACGTCGAGTAGTTGTCCCCAGCGATACTCGACGCCATCAAAACTGACTACCGAGGACAATCGAATCGATTTGGTCATGACTTGTTGCAGCAGTTCCGTGGTGAGCCACGTTGGAGCGGCATCGCCGACGTTATCGGGCCCGTCCGCCCGCACGAGTACATGAAAGTGCACGAGCCCACGCCGCTGCAACTCGGCGACCTTCAAGTAATGAACTTGAGCCTCTGATTTCAAGCGCTTTTGTCGCAGTCCACCTGCTTCGGCGAGCGATCGACGAATCGATTGGATGGTCTTATTCCATAGACGCGAGGCATGCGCGTTCCACAAAATCGCACCCTCGTAATCGAAGCACTCCGCACAAAGTGGCCGACCAAGTTCAGGACTATCCTCTGCGTGGCGTACCCGACACAGCAGGACGCGACCATGCGCACACGAGCGTTGATTGGAACCAGTCTTAGGAGTAGAAGCACGAACGACACATTCGCCACCGGCTCGAATGGTGTGGACCGCGCCAAAGGACGGCGCGGTAAGAGTCACGAAAAGACGGGGATGGGATCCAACCTCGTCCGGCGTCCCTTTACCGCCGACCAGACCCGACGAGACCAGAATCCACGCGTCGGTCTGGTATGTATATGAACACGAGGGGCACACCACGCGGCGCCGATCCTTGCACGAGATGCGCAGCGATCGCGAACCAACTTCGCCTGTCGCGAGGTTGACCATTTCACCGCTGAGTCGTATGGGGTGCGAACAGTTGCCCGACGACTCGAGCTCGCGCATCAGAATCCTTGCTTCCTCTGCGTTCATTGCCAGAACCGCAATTCGAACGCGCGGAGAGCTATGAGTTCGATTTCCTCGTCGCTGAGAAATGGCGTCATGATCAGCGCTGGCACGCTGCCCTCAGCTAGGAGGTATCCAACACCTCGAGTGGAGGGATCGATGGTCGCCGCCGAGAATCCCTGTGACGCCCAACCCTGGCCGAGAATCGTGTCTGACGAATCCGAACTCGTGCAGCGCATCGCGAGTCGGTACGAGAACAGGTCTCGGATCCACGTAGGTACGATCTCGTGACTTGGCTTTTGCGTCGTGGCGACGACAATGATGCCAGCCGCCCGACCACGTGAAACCAAGTCACGAAGAAGTTCAGCGAAGCGTTCCCGCAGTTGCTTGTCGCCACCTCGAAGAAAGAAGGCCAATTCGTCGATGACAAGGACGTGCAGACCCTCTGGATCGTCTTGGGTCATCTTTCGGCGACGATTATTCGCGAGTACCTCGTAGCGAGAGTCCATAACACCTCGTAAGGTCTCTAGAACGCGCACCGCGTCTTCCTGGCTGGCACCCACGAACTCGTCGGCTACGTCCATCCACGCCATGAGTTCGACGTACTTACCATCGATCAACGTGAGGTTTACCGAGGGATCGAGTGCGGCTGCGGCCACGATCGTTGAGAGAGCGACGGACTTTCCCGATCCAGGTTCACCACCAATGAGCAGATTGTGTTCGGGTAGGCCAATGGTGACAGCGAGTCCGTCGTTGCCAACGCCAAGAACGAGCGGTTCCCACAGCGAGATCTGACGCTGGTTGACGAGGCCGGACTGTAGCGATTGCGGGAACGCACTCGTGCGGATGACGACCAGCTCGACGTAGCTTGTATTCACGGGTGATGCCTTCACACGCACCTCACGAACACCGAGTGCCGCGGCGAGCTCTAGACATGAGCGCTGCAGCAACTCGGCATGAAGTCCAATGGGGAGTCGCAGCAGGTAACGTCGACCGACTGGCATCGATGCGGAACGAAGTACTTTCGGCGTCGAGCCGTTGCGGCCAATGATNNCATTGCCACAGGGCGGCGTGCAGCCATCGGTGTTCACGGTTGGTTTGCATTTGGCGATTGAGATTCTGGCGAATGGCGGGTCGTTGCTTGAGAACGACTAGTGCTGTGACCACCGCAAGCACGGGACCGATAGAGCCAATGCGGGTCGAAATCGACAGTACGAAGAGTGTCCCTATTGCGAGGGCGAGTTCGACCCGCCACCCCCAGATGGCCGTAGCCATCCAGGGGCGACGCGGGGCGTTGGACGACGGTGCACTAGACATGGCGACGTCCGTTCCAGAGACTCCACATCCACCAACTGGCAGCACCGAGCAGGATCAGCCCGAAGTGGGTCAATGCCCAAACCAGGACGAACTGGATCAGCGCGACGATGGCAAGGAAGATGAGGAGCCGGGCCATTAGGCGACGGCCTTCATCACTTCGATGCGGTCCGCTCGAAAGCTGACGCCGTGATTGTTGCCCACTTCCCAAGTGGTTGCGAGAAGGTTCGTCACCTTGACAAGCGTGAACTCCCCAAGGCCCTTCACGTCGCCCGCGACCTTCACGGTGATGTTGTCCCTGACGCCAGAGCCGAGGGCGAACAGGGGGACGGCGAACAGCGCGACGCCGTTCTCATCTAACTTCGGTGCTCGTGTCTCGTAATCGAGGACCGGTTCAGCCGGACCAGCTGCCGCAAATTTCACGGATCCGGTGTCAATGGGTAGTCGCATAGTGCTCCTTCGCAGAGGAGCGAAATTTTCGCCCTCTACTTAGGTAGCCACTCTTTTCGCGATTTTCGGGACACGACTTTTTGCAATAAGATCGAAATTCCTTATTTTTCTTTCGTATTCAGATTTTGATGATCACACAGTTGGCCCGTACGGACGTCTTGGCGCTTCGCGCCCGCCGTCCGCGGGCCCTAGGACTTGCCTTGAAAATCCTTGAAAAGCGCCTCGGGGATTAACTGTTCTTTACGTATTAACAAG
>DKEO01000001.1:0-21892 GCA_002452255.1 Ferrimicrobium sp. UBA6820 | reverse complement strand
GTTGATCGTCATCGAGGTGTTCATCTCGGCGAGGGGAATACCGTCGAAGAGCTGGCGCATGTGTCCGAGGTGCGCTACGGGAACCCCGACCTTGCCAACCTCCCCTTGCGCTTCGCGGGCGTCGGGGTCGTAGCCCGTCTGGGTCGGCAGATCAAAGGCGATCGACAGACCCGTCTGACCCTTTTCGAGATTGCTGCGGTAGAGCTCGTTGGACTTCACGGCGGTGGAGTGGCCCGAGTAGGTCCGCATCACCCAAGGCTTCGAGCGCTCTGGCATGGTTCCTCTTTCTCGATCTACCTAGCGACGGTAGTCGTAGAAGCCCGTACCTGATTTGCGTCCTAGTTGTCCCGCGCTCACCATGCGACGAAGTAACGGCACGGGCGCGAAATTAGGGTCAGCGAACTCTGCGTAGAGCGCTTCGAGGATGGCGAGGGAGGTATCCAGTCCGACCAGGTCGAGCAGGGCGAACGGTCCCATCGGAAAGCCACAACCGCCCTTCATGGCGACGTCGATGCCGTCCTTGCTCGCGACACCTTGTTCGAGTAGTCGAATCGCGTTGTTGAGGTAGGGGAAGAGAAGGGCATTCACGACGAAGCCCGCTTGGTCCTTTACCTCGACGGGCTCCTTACCGCAGGCCTGGGCGAATTCGATGACGGCCTGGATCGTCGAGTCGCTCGCGCACAACGGGCGAACGACCTCGACGAGCGACATCGCCGGAGCCGGATTGAAGAAGTGCACGCCACAGACCAACTCGGGTCGCGAGGTCTCCATCGCCAGCTCGATCACCGACAGGGTGGAGGTGTTGGTCGCGAGTACGGCCTGGTGGTTGACGGCGCGGTCCAGTTCATTGAAGAGGGCGCGCTTGACGTTGAGGTCCTCGACGACCGACTCGATGACCAGGTCGCAGTCGTGCAGATCGGCAATTGACGTCGTCGCGCTGACTCGTGCGCGCAGTTGGTCTGCTTCGTCGCGGGTTCGCTTTTCCTTCTCCACCTGCTTGGCGAGAGACTTCTCGAGTCCGGCGAGCATTGCGTCGGCGGTGGCCTGGGAGCGGGTACGCACGAGCACCTGGGCCCCCGCCGCTGCCGCGACTTCGGCGATGCCGCTGCCCATGATGCCCGAACCAAGAACGCCCACTTTTTGAAAGGTCATGGTGCGAACATTACTGGCCAGTAAAAGTGCGGACGAAGTGCGAGACTTCAGAAGTGGAGCGTTCCCTGGTCGCCGTGGGTTCCCTCGGCGCGTTAGCGGGCTACCTCGGTGACAAATCCTTGTGCGCTCTGGGCCCTGGAGCCGACGTGGTGGTGGTGCCGACCGCGGCAGCCTTTCGCGGCGCCGCGCAGGCGGCCGTCGAGGTCGCCACGTCCGTCGAGGGTTTGGACCTCCAACTCGAGGCGTTGATGGTGGTCGATCGAGTTTCAGCCGGGGAAAGTCACTTCGCCACGCGCATCGTCGAAGCCTCCCTGGTGGTCTTGTGTGACGGCTCGGCCCTGCACGCGAGGTCGGTCTGGCGTGACACGCCGGTCGGTGAAGCGCTGGCGCGCGCGCGTTCACTGGTCGCCGTGGGTGCTTCGGCGTCGGTGCTGGGTGAAGTCATGATCGATCCGCGAGGTGGTGCCCCGACGACGGGACTCGGGCTCAGTACGGGCGTGGCGTTCAGTGCGCCTGCGAATGACGACCAGCTCGCTCGCACCAGGTCGTTGCTCGGCGAGGAGACGGCACTCGTGGTGCTCGGAGCTCGCGGTGTCGTGGCCTGCGAGAGCGGCGTGTGGCGAATCGTCGTCGATCAGGACGTGATCGTGAGTCGCGGCACGACGTTGACGACGCTGTAAACGTTGAGTTCAGGACTCGGTGATGGTGACCGACTCGATGACGACATCTTCGCGAGGCTTGCCTGAGGATGTACCCAAGTCATTTACTTTCGCGACGACGTCGAGTCCCTTCACGACTTTGCCGAACAGCGCGTAGAGCGGTGGAAGGCGAACGCCGTCGGGTCCCGAGATAATGAAGAACTGTGAACCGTTGGTGTGCGGTCCGGCGTTGGCCATGGCGAGGCTGCCGACTTCGTAGCGCCCGGCCTTGGGCAATTCGTCGTCGAAACGGTAGCCGGGTCCACCCGTACCGGTGCCGCCGGGGTCGCCACCCTGGAGCACGAAGCCGGGAATGATGCGATGAAAGATGACGCCGTCGTAGTAGTGGAAACGTGCGAGGTAGACAAAACTGTTCACCGTCACCGGGGCGGCCAGTGGGTCGAGCACGATCTCGAGCGTCCCGTGGGAGGTGACCATGGTCGCCGCGTACGTCTTGGCGGGATCGATGATCATGGGTGGCGCGGCGTCGAACTTCTGACGCTGCTCGCTCGAACCATCGGGATTGGGGACTGGACTACTCATGATTTCCTCGTTTCGTGACGTGCTTCGATGGAGTTCCAGGATTCGACGTAGGCCGTGTTCGCGATTATTGGCGTTAGCTCACCTTTAAGAGGTCGACCACGAAGACGAGCGTGTCGTTGGCGGAAATGCCCCCGCCGGGGTTTTGGGAACCGTAACCGAGCGAGGGCGGGATGATGAGCTCACGGCGTCCTCCGGCGCGCATGCCGACCATTCCCTGTTCCCATCCCTTGATGACGGTGTTCGCTCCCAGGACGAAACTGAATGGCGAGCTCGTCCACGAAGACTGAATGACCTTATGAGTCGAATAGGTGGCGAGCACGTACTGGACTTCCAGGGTTCTTCCGTTGACTGCTTCGGCGCCGGTGCCCTTGAACAGGTCCTCGGCCTCAAGGATCTTGGGCGGCGCGGTGGTGGGCACGATGACGGTGGGTGCGACGCCTGTCTTGCCGGCGGGCGAGGGATCAGCGATTGAGGGAAAGCCCGACACGGCGCTCTCGCCCGCGGTCGAACCGGCGGTCGTGGTGGTGGTGGCGACGGTCGTCGTCGTCGACGACGTCGTGCTTGAACTGACCGTGGTCGTCGTGGTGGGTGCGGCCGTGGTCGTCGTGGCGCTCGCCGCGGCGGTCGTGGTCGTGGTCGAGTTGTTCGTGGACTTGCCGGCGAAGAGGTAGGCGCCGGTGAAGATCACCACGGCCGCCACGACGATTACGATCGCGGCGCGGCGGAAGTTCTTGCGCCGCTTCGCCTCGCGCTGCATCTGCTCGATCTTCGCGCGGCGAGCCGCTTTCTGACGTTGACGTTTGGAAGTAGCCATGGGCGCGACTTTACTAGGCCATGGCAAGGGCCTTGTTGCGCTCAAGTATTCTTGGTGCCTATGGCACTCGTGGTGCAAAAGTACGGAGGAACCTCGGTCGGTGACGCCGAACGTATTCGGGCCGTTGCCGATCACGTCGCGCGTACGCGCGAAGCAGGCAATGACGTGGTCGTCGTGGTCTCGGCCATGGGCAAGTTCACCGATGACTTGATTCGTCTGGCCGATGACGTCTCACCCACGCGACTGCCCCGTGAACTCGACATGTTNNTCGTGGTCTCGGCGATGGGCAAGTTCACCGACGACCTCATCCGTCTCGCCGATGACGTTTCGCCCACTCGACCCCCGCGTGAACTCGACATGTTGCTCACGGCGGGCGAGCGGATCTCGATGGCGCTCGTGAGCATGGCGCTGGGCGCTCGAGGCGTCGAGTCGGCTTCCTTCACCGGGTCCCAGGCCGGCATCATCACAGACACCGATCACACGCGAGCCAAGATCCTCGAGATGCGACCCGATCGCATTCGTGAGGCGCTGGACTCGGGACTCGTGCCCGTCGTCGCCGGCTTTCAAGGAGTATCGACCGAAAAGGACATCACCACGCTGGGTCGCGGTGGTTCCGACGTCACCGCGGTCGCGCTGGCGGCGGCGCTAAAGGCGGACGTGTGTGAGATCTACACCGACGTGACCGGCGTCTTCTCGGCGGACCCGCGAGTGGTCGCCAAGGCTCGTCGATTGGCGAAGGTGTCCTTTGACGAGATGATGGAGATGGCGGCGACCGGCGGTCGCGTCTTGATGCTGCGTTCGGTCGAATTCGCTCGTCGTCACGGTGTGCCGCTGCACGTTCGATCAAGTTTCACCTGGGAACCAGGGACTTGGATTGTGGAGGAGGACCCCACTATGGAAGAAGCCGTCGTGTCGGCAATCACCGATGACAAGTCAGAGGCCAAGGTCACCGTCGGAGGCGTTCCCGACAAGCCGGGTATCGCCGCGAAGTTGTTTCGTGAACTCGCGAACGCGGGTATCAACGTGGACATGATCGTCCAGAACACCGGCGCCAACGGCCTCACGGACATTTCCTTCACGGTCGCCAAGACGGACCTCGAAGCCGCGAGCACGTGTTGCAATCAAGTCAAGCGTGAGATCGGCGCCGCCGAGGTCACCACCGACGACAGCATCGGTCGCGTGTCAATCGTGGGTGCGGGCATGAAGTCCAATCCGGGGGTTACCGCACTCATGTTCGAGACGCTCTCCGAACACGGCATCAATATCGAAATGATCTCGACGAGTTCGATTCGAATCTCGTGCGTAATTCGAGCCGACAAGGTAAATGACGCCGTGCGTCATCTGCACACGGCGTTTGGACTTGACGCGGCGTAGTCCTAGACTCGACTCATGCGTGTAGCGATTATCGGGGCCTCGGGCCAAGTGGGAACGGTGATGCGGGCGATTCTGCGCGAGCGGAACTTCCCAGTCGATGAGATTCGATTCTTCGGATCTTCACGTTCGGCGGGCCAAAAGCTGGACTGGAATGGTCAGTCCATCGAAATCGAAGACGCCGCGATCGCTGACTTCAACGGCATCGACCTCGCGCTCGCGTCATCGGGTGCGACGTCCTCGAAGGTGCTCTCGCCGCGTCTCGCGAGTGCCGGTGCGATGGTGATCGACAACTCGTCGGCGTTTCGCCTGGACCCCGACGTGCCCCTGGTGGTGCCCGAGGTCAACGCGCACGCGCTTCAGTCCATCCCCAAAGGGATCATCGCCAATCCCAATTGCACCACGATGGCGGCGATGCCAATACTCAAGCCGCTGCACGTCGCCGCAGGTCTGCGATCGATGGTGGTCGCCACGTATCAGGCGGTGAGCGGGTCGGGTCGCGAGGGCGTTGACGAACTCGCCTCGCAACTCGACGCGTTGCGCGACGTCGACGTGCGTGTGCTGACCTTTGACGGCACGGCATTTCCGATCGACCTGGGTGTGAAGTTTCCCGCCACCATTGCCTACAACGTGGTACCGCTCGCCGGCTCCATCGTCGACGATGGTTCTCTTGAAACGAATGAGGAGCAGAAACTGCGCGACGAGAGCCGCAAGATCCTCGAGATCCCCGGACTTCTCGTCGACGGCACGTGCGTACGCGTACCAGTCTTCACCGGGCATTCCCTGTCGATCACGGCCAGCTTCGAGCGTCCGCTCTCGCCCGAGGAGGCGACGAAAGTCCTGCTCGACGCACCGGGTGTGGTCGTCGACGAGTTACCGACGCCTCGTCTGGCGGCGGGCAAGGATCCGACCTACGTGGGACGCATACGTCGCGCCGAGACGGTCCCGAACGGACTATCGCTCTTCTTGACCGGTGACAACCTGCGCAAGGGTGCCGCGCTCAACGCGATTCAGATCGCCGAAGCCTGGATGAAGCTTCGCTAGTCAGCCCCGTCGCGACCGACCTGACGGCGGGCCAGGTTGACGCAGTGGTCACCGAATCGTTCGTAGAAGCGCGCCAGCAACGCCAACTCCACCGCGACGGGCAGCGTCATCGAGCCCGAGGTGAGTTCCGCGGTGAGCGACACGTGCAGATCGTCGAGCTCGTCGTCGATGTCCTCGATCGCCCCCACCGCCTCGGTCTTACCGTCGATGATGATGTCGGTCGCCTCGCGCCAGATCGTTGAGGCGACTTCTCCCATTCGTTCGATCAGACCACGACTGCGCGGCGACATCTCGGTGCCCAGTCCCCTCGCCGCGCGCCGCGCGATGTGTTCGGCCAGGTCACCGTTGCGTTCGACTTCGGGAAGAATTCTCAACAAGGTGAGCAGTTCGCGACGTACCTCGGCGCTGAGCGAATCCTGGGTGAAGAGGCGTTCTTCGGCGGCCATCACCATCTCGTTGACCAGGTTGTCGATCACCACGTCCTGGTCGACCACCTGCTTGGCGAGTTCGCGGTCTCCCGCCAAGAGCGCGTGGGTCGCCTCGGCGATCGNNTCGCCCACGAGTGCGAACACCTGGACGACTTTTTGGCGGAACTCGGGCGTGATGCTCTCCTCGGGAACCGAAGGTTCTCGGGACTCGGAATTGGAGCCGAACAGGCGGTACATGGTGCAAGGCTACCGGTACGTGACACCGATTCTCTAGGGTGAGGGGGTCGAGTGAAAGGGCCGAACGATGGTGGGCATTCTCAGCGGAGTTGGAGGTTTCCTCGTCGGCGCCCTCGTCGCAGTCGCGCTTGGCGCTGCGCGCTCGCGAAGGCTTCGCGAGGAGAAGTCCAGCGCCCTCCAGGACCTCGCGGTGCGCGACGCGCAGTTGGCGAGCGCCAACGAGACGCTCGAGCGTGAGCGCGAGGAGCATCAGTTGGACGGCGAGAAGTTGGGCGTGCTCTTCGAGAACCTCTCGAACCGCGTGCTCACCCGCACCGTCCAGGAGTTTGGCGCTTCGCAGGAGCAAGTGGTCAAAGAGAGAGATTCGAAATTGACCCACACTCTCAAACCCCTGGAGGACCTGCTCGACGAGTACAAACGCAACCTCGCGGATTTCAACAAGGAACACGTGGGCGCCTTGTCGGACGTGAAGAGCCGCGCGAACGAATTGCTGGAGGCCCAGCAAAAGACCCAAGAGGAGACTCGGCGTCTTAATCAGTTGCTCGGACGCGGCGATCAGCGCGGTCACTGGGGCGAGATCCAACTCGCCAACGTCATGGAGGCCTCGGGACTGCGACAAGGCATTGACTACGACTTGCAGGTCTCGGGGGTGAGTGACCTGGGTAAGACCCAGCGTCCGGACTGCATTGTGCGCATGCCCAATGGCGTGAGCATTGCGGTCGACGCGAAGTTCCCCTTCGACGACTTCGAGAAGGCCATCGCTAGTGAAGACGTCAACGAACGCCGCGCGCACCTCGAACAGTTCGCCAAGAAGCTGCGCGGACACGTCAAGGCCCTGAAGGACAAGTCCTACTGGGAAGTGCTGAGTCCCGCTCCCGAGTTCACAGTCTGCTTCGTGCCCAGTGACGCCGCGATCACCGCGGCGTTCGACGCGGATTCGTCGTTGCATTCGTACGCGAGCAAAGAACGGGTGCTCGTCGTGGGACCCACGAACCTCTTGTCGTTGCTGTGGTCGGTGGCGCTGGTCCTCCAAACCCACGAGGCCCAGGTCAACGCGAAGGAGATCCTCGACGCCGCCGAGAAGATCGTCAATCAGATCCGTCTCGTCGCCGAGCCCATCACCAAGTTGGGCAAGTCGCTCAATAACTCGGTGGAGAATTACAACCAGATGGTCAAGTCAGTCGAATCACGCCTCATCGTGTCGGCACGCAACATTCGACGCTTGGGCGGTGCCCAGCACGCCAAGGTCGTGCCGGAACTTCAGAGCGTGAATGAGGGTGCGGTGGCGATGAACGAAGCGAAATGGGGCACCGGTCCGGACACCCCGCTGCTCGAAGGAGCCTCCGAGATCATCGACATTGAGGAGTACGACGACGAGGAGTGACGTCGTACGTGGGGCGAGACGAATTGAACAGTGAGTAAGTTCTTATTTCGTGCCCACCACTCGCGCTCAACGACGCCGGCGTTACGTCATATGGACGGTGACGATCGTGGTGCTGCTCCTGGGATCGCTCTTCGTGCGCGACGTGAACCGGTCCGCCCACGGTGCCGTGAGTCCGCGACGCGCGGAGAATCGTGATTTTGCCGCACTCGCGAACGTGCTCATCACCCAGGAGAATCAATTCGACAATCACCTCTCCTATCTATTGACAACGGGCCAGTCACTCACTCGCCCTCGCTTCGAGGCTCGGCTCGAGCAACTCGAACAGCAGCTACCCGCCTGGTTGACCCAAGCGTCGCTGCTTAGCTCGCCCGAACTCGCTCATCACGTCAACAGTTCCCTCGCTTCGCTCACTGACGTGCGCGTGAACGACTACCAGGCGCTCTTGGGCTACGTGGCCAACTCGCTTCAGTTGCCGTGGTCGGTGACGAGTACCGTCGAAGTCGCCCTCAGTGCACAGAGCGCCCAGGCGTCGTTGAGCTCCTCGAGTGCGGCGTGGGGTGTGGACCGCTGGTCCCTGGTGCGAGAACCCGGCCGCGTGAAGTTGCCCGCGACGAGCGACCACGTCGGCACCTTGAACCTTTCGACCGCGCTCGCTAATCTCGCGGCCGCCCCCTCGCTTGAGGTCACCAAAGGAATCGGCATCACCGCGGTTCTGGTGAGCCCTTCGCCGTTACCTTCGCCCGCGGGTGAACTCCTGTTGCCTCCGTCTGGTTCGATACGACTGGGGATCACCGTGACCAACGCGAGTTACGTCCGCCAGAACGTCGCGGTCACGTGCACCTTCGTCGAGATCAACGGCGCTCGCCTTAGCCAGAGTCAGACCCTGACCGCGACCTTGGGTCCGCTCGGCTCCTTCGCCTTCGTCCCCAAACTTTTGAAGGTCGCTTCGGGACTGCGGTCGCAGTTGACGATTGTGGCGAGAGGCGCGCCGGCGGGACCGAAAATGTCAACGTCGCGTCACTATTTGGTCATCGTTTCGCCCTCGGGGAACTCTTAATTTCTAGGCTTACCGGCGAGTTGGAATACGATAGTCCTGCCCCCTAGTTGAACCGAGGAACCGTGACCGAGTCCATTACCGTGACCGACAACCGCACTGGTGAGACGCTCGAGATTCCGATCCAGAACGGGGGCATTGCCGCCAAGGACTTCTCCAAGGTCGTGCCCGGTGTGTGGTTCTACGACCCGGCGTTCATGGTCACCGCCGCGTGCGAATCCGCCATCACGTATCTCGACGGTGAGGCCGGCATCCTGCGCTACCGCGGCTATCCCATCGAGCAGTTGGCTGAGAAATCCACCTACGTCGAGGTGGCGTACCTNNTTCAACTACGACGCGCACCCCATGGGCATGCTCGTCTCGGCGATCGCCGCCCTGTCGACGTACTACAAAGACGCCAAGATCCTCGACGACCCGGAGATCCTGCACAAGCAGGTCGTACGACTCATCGCCAAGATGCCGACCCTCGCCGCTGCGGCACATCGTTTTTCGGTCGGCATGCCCTTCGTGTACCCGGACAACTCGCTCGGCTACACCCAGAACTTCTTGTCGATGATGTGGAAGGTGGCCGAGCCGCGCTACGAGCCGGATCCGATCCTCGCACGGGCGCTCGACATCCTGTTCATCCTGCACGCCGACCACGAGCAGAACTGCGGCACCACCGCGATGCGCGTGGTGGGATCGTCCCACGGCGACCCTTACGTCGCCACCGCCGCCGCCACCGCCGCGCTCTACGGGCCGCGTCACGGCGGCGCCAACGAGGCGGTCTTGAAGATGTTGAGCAAGATCGGCAGCATCGAGAACATCCCCGCCTTCATTACCACGGTGAAGGAAGGTAAGACCAAGCTCGAAGGATTTGGTCATCGCGTCTACAAGAACTTCGACCCACGTGCGACGATCATCAAGAAGACCGCCGACGACGTCTTCAAGGTGACGGGCAAGAACCCAATGCTCGACATCGCCCTCAAGCTCGAGGAGATCGCCCTGAAGGACGACTACTTCATCTCACGCAAGCTCTACCCGAACGTGGACTTCTACTCGGGGCTGATCTACCAGGCGATGGGATTCCCGGTCGAGATGTTCACGGTGCTCTTCGCGATTCCGCGTACGTCGGGTTGGCTCGCGCACTTCCAGGAGCTGCTGGCCCAGGACATGAAGATCGCTCGACCTCGTCAGCTCTATATCGGCGCCGAAGTGCGCGACTACGTGCCGATGGCCCAACGCAACTAGTCCTAGGAGTTCGCCGCTTCCAGTAGTTGGGCCGCGTGCTCCCTGGGATGGCGAACGTAGGTGTCGACCCAGGTACGAATGTTGTAGGGACCGGACTCGGTGTGCACGCCCTCGCGCTCGAGGTCGTTCTCGTCGAGTCGACGCAGGACGTCAAGCGACGCCTGGCGAACCGCGCTGAACACCGCGAGGGAGTGCTCGAACGGTAGCTCTTCGTAGCCGAGCCGAGGTGACGCAGCCCACAGGGCTTCGTCGTAGCCCTGGATGACGACACCCGCGGGTTCGGCGACCAAACGACGCAGGCGCGCGTAGGACTGGGCCTCGCTGTCGGCCACGTGATGGATCACCTGTCGGGGCGACCAACCACCCTCGACGCGCCGGTCGTACTGGGGGGGCGAGATGCTCGCCACCGCGATCAGGAACTCGTTGGTTGCCGCCTCGTAGTCGTGAGCCATGGTCTCGATACTCATCAGACGATTGTAGGTCCGCTCACTTCGCCGGGGGGCTGGAGAACCCGGGTAAGGCCCTCTTGGACCATCGAGACCTTCAATTCGCCCGCTTGGTCGAAGAGGAACCCCCGGGCGAGTCCGCGGCCCCCGTGGGCGATGGGCGAGTCGGTGTCGTAGAGCAGCCATTCGTCAGCGCGAAAGTCGCGGTGGAACCACATGCAGTGGTCGAGGCTCGCGCCCATGAATGTTCCGTCGTCCCATCGAACGGAGTGCGGCGCGAGGATGGCGTCAAAGAGGCTCATGTCGCTGGCGTACGTGACGACACAAGCGTGCAGCAGGGGATCGTCGGGCAGTACGCCGTCGGCCTTAATCCAGATCTGCTGGCGAGGTTCTTTGGAACGCAGTGGGCTCCAGGGCAGTTCGCCAATGAATCGTTGGTCGATTGGGTGTTGGCGCTTGAACCACTCGTCGATGTCGCCGAATTCGTCGGCGACCCGCTCGGCGAGTGGCCGGATGGTCTCGGGACCGGGGACGTCGGGCATCACGAACTGGTGCTCGAGGCTCGTCTCCTCGCTGTGAAAGCTCGCCTGCATGTTGTAGATGGCCTTGCCGTGCTGGATGGCGACCACGCGACGGGTCGTGAAACTGCGCCCGTCGCGGATTCGGTCGACCTCGTAGAGGATGGGGGTGCGCGGATCGCCGGGACGCAAGAAGTACGAGTGCAATGAGTGGACCCGACCGCGCTCGACCGTGCGCCCCGCCGACATCAGGGCTTGGGCCGCGACCTGGCCGCCAAAGGTACGCTGGCGCTCCTCTGCGGGGTGCTTTCCTCGGAAGATGTTGACCTCGATGGTCTCGACGTCAAGAAGATTCACAAGGAACTCTAAGGATTCGGACATGTCTACATTGTGTCATCCTTCGGTGCTCTCCAAGGGTGCCAAGTAGGGTGGTGACCGTGTCGAAACGATTGAGTGACCTCGTGGCGTGGTCGAAATCGCACGAGGGCAAGAAACTCATTCGCTATACATTGAGTTCACTAATCACGACGGGTGTGTCCCTCGCCGCGATTCTGATCACCTACGGTTTCAAGATCATCCACGGCATCATCGAGGCGACGCTGTTCGGCAACGTGATCGCGGTCATTCCGTCCTACTACTTGAACCGGATGTGGGCCTGGGGCAAGCGCGGGCGCAGCCATTTCCGCAACGAGGTCATCCCGTACTGGGTGATGGCGTTCTTGGGTATCGCCTTCTCACTCATCGGTGCCACCTATACCAAGCACCTCGTGCATACGCACCACTGGGGCCACCTCGCCAACACGGCCCTAGTCGGCGGCGTGAACGTGCTGAGTTTCGCGATCTTCTGGGTGCTCAAGATGTTGGTCTTCAACCGGATCTTCCACACCGACAAACTGCACGACATCGACGCGCATCTCGCCGCCGAGGAAAGTTCGGCGGGTTAGTCGCGAAAGTTCGTGAATTGCAAGGGCACCGGAAGATCGGACTCCTTGAAGAAGGCGATTGCCTGTTGCAAGTCGTCGCGCTGCTTACCCGTGACTCGGACCTGATCACCCTGGATCGACGAACTCAGGTTCTTTAGCCCGAGCTCCTTGACCATCTTGTTGATCTGCTTACCGACTTCTTGGGAGATACCAGCCTTCAGCGAGACCTTCTGGCGCGCGGCGTTGTGACTCGCCTCTTCAATCTTTCCCGCGTCGAGGGTCTTGAGCGATACCGAGCGCTTGACCATCTTCTCCTCGAGTAGTTGGTACAACGCGCGCAACCGGTCCTCGCTCGAGGCTGACAGCGTGAGTTCCTTCTCGCTGAACTCGATCTTGGCGTCGGTGCCCTTGAAGTCAAAACGAGTCGATGCCTCGCGGTTCGCTTGGTCCACGGCGTTGCGGACCTCTTGCAGGTCGATCTCGGAGACGATGTCGAAACTTGGCACGNNCCGACGGGTCGGTGCCCGAGCGGCCAATGGGATCTGGCTGTAAACCAGACGGCTTTGCCTACGGGGGTTCAAATCCCTCCCGGCCCACCACGGTCAATTCAGCGACGAGCTGAATTGACCGTGCCTCGATTCGCAATCGGGGACTACGGTTTCTCAAACGAGGGCGAAAGGAGCGGCGTGGATCGACTCAAGTCGTGGGCGAGCGCGTTTCGGCGCAACTACGAGCGGGTCACGAGTCGCTTCGAGACCGGCGTCCAACTGCTTGAGCACCGCTACACCCCGCTCGGCCGCTTCACCCCCGGGCCCTTCGAAGGGTGGTCGTTCCTCTGGCAACCCGCCGTGCTCGGCTTCGTGGCGATGGTATTGATCCTTTCGGGAAGTTCGTTCACGAATTCGCCCTTCAAGTTCAACTACCCGGGAACCTGGTTCTTCGGGGAACCGTCATCGACGGTCGCGGGCGTCACGAGCGAGACGAAGTATCTGGTCTCCATCGTGCTGGTCTACGGAGGATTGCTCCTGCTCATGCGCGTGTGGCTCCGACTCGCCGAGGTGATGAAGTTGCACCCCGGCGCATCGCTTAAGTCACTCTGGTGGATGCTGTTGCTGTGGGCTTCGCCGATGATCATCGCGCCGCCGCTCTTCTCTCGCGACGTCTTTAGCTACGCGGCCCAGGGTGAGATGACCAGTCACGCCATCAGTCCTTATCTGTACGGACCCTTCTCACTGGGCGCCGGTCCCTGGGTCGCGCCGGTCGACCCGCTCTGGGGCAACACGCCCGCGCCTTACGGTCCGTTCTTCTTGTTCCTTGACGGCACCGTCGACAAGATCATGCGCCATCACGAACTCGCAATCGTCGTGGGACTGCGTCTACTCGAAGTGGCGGCCGTCGCCATGATTGGTTATGGCGTGGTGATGCTCGCGAGGGGCATGGGCCGTGACCCGGGTGAGGCGTTCGTGCTCAGCGCGATGAACCCACTCGTACTGCTCACGCTCATTGGTGGTGCGCACAACGACGCGATCATGGCTGGGTTCCTCGTGGTCGGCATCGCGCTCGCGGTCCAGCGACATCCGGTCTGGGCTCTCGTCTTTTGTTCGTGCGCCGCCGCGATCAAGGCGCCCGCCGCCCTGGGTATCGCCTTTGTCGCGTGGTCCTGGCTCGGACCGCGCGCGAGCCTGCGTCAACGACTGAGGCCGGTCGGCATCGCGGTGATCGTGGCGAGCGTGACGCTCGGGTTCTGGACGTTGCTCGCCGGCTTTGGATTCGGCTGGGTGCGCAACTTGCTCTCCAACGGCACGGTGCGCTCGTGGGCCGCTCCCGCGACCGGCGTGGGCATGGCGATCACCAACACGATGCACGCAATCGGGCTCCACTCGCTGGGCCTCGCTTCGGTGCTCTCGGTCACGAGGTTCATTGGCTTGATGGTCGCAGTGATCTTCACCGTTTGGTTGCTGTTGAACAGCGAACGCCGGGGATGGGTGCGTTCGCTCGCGGTGGCGTTGCTGTTGTTCGTCGAACTCGGTCCCGTCGTCCAGCCGTGGTACCTCGCCTGGGGACTGGTACTGCTCGCGGCGAGCTATCAGGGCCGCGAACACTTCTGGCTCCTGGCCTTGTCGATCACCGGACCCTTCATTGGCATCCCGGGTGGGCGACAACTTCTCGCCGGCCTCGTGCATTCGAATCCACTGCTCATTGCGTTGGCGGTCGCGGTGCTCGGGGGCGTGCTCGTGCTGCCGATGGGTCGTTGGACTCAGTGGTCCTGGCCCGAGCAGGAGATCGAAGTCGCGGCCTAGGCCTGGCGGGCGCGCACGACGTACTGGTACTCGACCACGTCGAGCCAGTGGCCGTGCTTGCGGCCGACTTCGATTTCGGTGCCCACGAGGGTGAAGCCGCACTTCTCGTGGAGTCGGATGGACCCCTCGTTCTCGCCGACGATGCGTGCGATCAACGAGTGGAACCCCGACTCACCGGCGGTCGCGAGCAGTTCGCGCAGCAGGGTCTCGCCCACCCCGCGTCCGCGCGCCGCGCGCAGCACGTAGACCGAGTTCTCGACCGTGGTGGCGTAGGCGGGCCGGTCGCGAAAGGGCGACACGAGGGCGAAGCCGAGGATCCGCTCGCCCCGGGCGCCGACCTCGCCCAGGTCGTCGTCGTCGTTGAGCGCCACGATGCACGGGTGGGTGTTCTGGTGGTTGCGGATCCAGTCCCGCTGCTCTTCGAGTGAGCGCGGTACCAGGTCAAAAGTCACCGTCGTTTCAACGACTTCGGGGTTGTAGATGTTCATGAGCGCCGCTGCGTCGTCGACTTCGACCAGGCGGGTTCTCATGAGAGACAAGGGTACTCTCGTCGGGTTGGAAAGGAACCGTAAAGGGCGAGTAGAATTCGCCTCCGTGTCGCTTTGACACGATTGCCCTCTTAGCTCAGTGGTAGAGCACTTCCATGGTAAGGAAGGGGTCGTCGGTTCAATCCCGACAGAGGGCTCGCCAGGCGGCGTAGCTCAGGTGGTCAGAGCACACGGCTCATAATCGTGTTGTCGCGGGTTCGAGTCCCGCCGCCGCTACCAGGCAGGGCCCGTGGCCCGTGCAGTGAATGAAGTATCGAAAAGGAGAACGATGGCAAAGAACGAGAAGCGCGTGCAGGTCATCTTGGCCTGCGAAGACTGCAAGCGCCGCAACTACATCACCATGAAGAATAAGGTCAACCAGCGCGAGCGCATTGAGATGTCCAAGTACTGCCAGTGGGAGCGCAAGCACACCCTGCACAAGGAGACTCGCTAGAAGACCCGTCGTGGGGGGTGGTAAGATTTATCTTCCCTACGGCCACCGTCGTAAAATGGCGGTTCGTCCAGAGGGCAGTGGCTCAATTGGTAGAGCACCGGTCTCCAAAACCGGGGGTTGGGGGTTCGAGTCCCTCCTGCCCTGCTCGTAGCGAACAGTATGACGTAGTACCGACGTAACAACGAGAGAAGTGACATGAACCGCGAACAAAAGCGCATGATGCAGCGACAGGGTCAGGCGGGTGCCGACGGCACCTCCAACTCGCGACGCACCACGCCCCAGGACGTGCAGCGTCGCCGGGGCCAGCGCACCAAGCCCGCGCAGTTCATCCGTGAGATCCGCGAGGAGATGCGCCAGGTCGCCTGGCCTACGCGCCCCGAGGTCATCAATTACACCACCATCGTGCTCTTCGTCCTCATCTTCATGACATCCCTGATCTTCGGCCTGGGCTACGGCTTCTCGAAGTTCGTCACCTTCCTCTTCCAGAAGTAGAGCGACCATGAGCGACATCGAAATCACCCACCACGACCACGAGATCCACGACGCCGAAGAGATCCTGGACGTCACCATCCTCGAGGACGGCCTCGACGAGGAGCCGTTGGTCGAGAGCGCGTACGACCGACCCGGTCGCTGGTACATCGTGCACACGTTCGCGGGCCACGAGCAGAAGGTCATCGGGGCGCTCAACAACATCATCAAGAGTCGTGAGTTGACCGACAGCATCTACGAGATCTACCTGCCCGAAGAAGACGTGACCGAGTTCAAGTCCGGCAAGAAGGTCACCGTCTCGAAGCGCATGTTCCCCAGTTACTTGCTGATCCGCTGCGAGCCAGACCCGGAGATCTTCTACGTCATCGGCTCCACGCCGGGCGTGACCGGTTTCGTGGGCGCCGAGAAGACCAAGCCCACCGCGCTCACGCGCCGTGAGGTCGACAACATCATCCGTCCCCACGTCGAGGGTGTCGAACAGCCGCTCGCCAAGCGTCGTATGCCCACCCACGAGTTCGAGGTCAACGACACGGTCCAGATCAAGACCGGTCCGTTCGCGACCTTCTCGGGCCACGTCGCCGAGATCAACGAGGACCAACTGAAGGTAAAGGTCCTGGTTGACATCTTTGGTCGCGAGACCCCCGTCGAGCTCGACTTCACCCAGGTCACGAAGCTCTAAAGAACGCTTAAGGAGAGAACAATGGCAAAGAAAGTCGTCGCGATCGTCAAGATCCAGCTCGAGGCGGGCGGGGCAACCCCTGCGCCGCCGGTCGGTACCGCGCTCGGACCGCACGGTATCCAGACCATGGAGTTCTGCAAGCAGTACAACGCCGCGACCGAGTCCATGAAGGGCACCGTCATCCCGGTCGACATCTCGATCTACGAAGACCGCTCGTTCACGTTCGTGCTCAAGACCCCTCCGACGCCAGTGCTGTTGCGCCAAGCGGCGGGCGTCGCCAAGGGCGCCAAGCTCGCCGGCCGTGAGACCGTCGCTACGGTATCGATGGACCAAATCGAAGAGATCGCCAAGACCAAACTCAAGGACCTCAACACCGACGACCTCGAGATGGCCAAACTGCAAGTCGCCGGCACTGCCCGTTCCATGGGCATCTCGGTGGCGGGCTAGGAGAGAATCATGAAGCACGGAAAGAAGTACGTCAACGCACTCGCCCAGGTGGACCGTGAGGAGCTACTCACAATTCCCGAGGCCGTCGAGAAGGTGAAGACCCTCGCGACCGCGAAGTTCGACGAGACCGTCGAACTCGCAGTCCGTCTCGGCGTCGACCCTCGCAAGGCCGAGCAGATCGTGCGCGGCACGCTCTCGCTGCCCGCGGGCACCGGCAAGACCAATCGCGTGGCGGTCTTCGCCGCGGGCGAAGCGGCGCAGGCCGCTCGTGACGCGGGCGCGGACGTCGTAGGCGCGGACGACCTGGTGGCCAAGGTGGCGGGCGGTTTCCTCGACTTCGACATCGCCATCGCGACACCGGACCTCATGGGCCAGGTGGGTGGACTGGGGCGCGTGCTCGGTCCGCGCGGTCTCATGCCGAACCCCAAGACCGGCACCGTCACCATGGACGTCGCCAAGGCTGTCGCCGAATTCAAGGGTGGCCGGGTCGAGTACCGCACCGACAAGGTGGGAAACGTTCAGTTGCGCGTGGGCAAGGTGAGCTTCAGTCGCGAGGACCTGGTCAAGAACGTCCAAGCGGTCGTCGACGAGATCATTCGCGTCAAGCCCGCGAGCGCCAAGGGTCGCTACGTCATGAGCATCACGGTCTCTTCCACGATGGGCCCGGGGGTCAAGATCGACCCCGCGCGCACCCGTCACGAAGAGGACGTGCTCACCACGGCCTAGGTTTTGACGGGCCTCGTGCCCGTTGGCTACGATGGGACCCCGCACGAAGTCGGTGCACCAGTTTTAAAGGAAAGCCGAAGACATCCGGTGTGGGTAACCACTTAAGTGACCTAGGTCAGCCTGACGAGGATTTCGAGTTCGCGTTGACGCGGCTCGTGTGCTCGGGTGTCCGAGGCCAGATCCGGAATACCCGGTGAAGGAGCAGCATGAGCAAGATTCGCCCCGACAAGGTCGCCACCGTGCACGAGGTCAAGTCCAAGGTCGACGGCACCTCGACGGCCGTCGTGACCGAGTATCGCGGCCTCACCGTTGCCGAGATCTCCTCGTTGCGCAAGCAGTTGCGCACCCTTGGTGCTGACTACAAGGTCTTCAAGAACACGCTCGTGTTGCGCGCCATCACCGGTACGACCTTCGAGCCCATTGGCCAGTTCCTCCAGGGTCCCACTGCCATCGCCTTCGTCGACGGTGACGTCTCGGCGGTCGCCAAGGCGTTGCGTGACTTCGCCAAGGACTCCCCGATGCTCGTCGTCAAGGGCGGGGTCGTCGATGGTCAGGTCGTCTCCTTTAAGGAGTTGACCGCCCTCGCGGACCTACCGAGCCGTGACGTGTTGCTCGCCCAACTCGCGGGCCTGCTCGCTTCGCCTCTTCGCACCATGGCCGGTCTCTTAAAGGCCGTCCCGCAAAACTTCGCCTACGGCCTGTCGGCCCTTCTCGAGAGCAAGGGCGGCGCAGCCGTCCCGGTTGTCGAGAAGGTCGAAGAGGTCGCCGAGACTCCGGCCGGGGTCGAGGAAGCTGCTCTCGCAGCGAGCGACGACGCCGCGGCACCTGTCGCGGAGGTCGCGGATGAGACCGAGGCCTCCGTGGTCGAGGTCGACGCCGAAACCACCGAGGCGCCAGTTGACGACGCCGCGAGCGAACCGGCCGAATAACCACACCAACGCAGTACCGAAACGTAGAAAAGAAAGGAATCACCATGGCTGGAACATTGACCAAGGAACAGATTCTCGACGGCATCGCTGAGCTCTCCGTGATCGAACTGAGCCAACTGCTCAGCGAGTTCGAAGAGAAGTTCGGCGTGACCGCGGCGGCACCCGTCGCGGTGGCGGCTCCGGCCGCGAGTGGCGGGGCCGGCGATGCCGGCGGCGCAGCCGAAGAGAAGAGCGACTACGACGTCATCCTGACGGCGGGTGGCGACAAGAAGATCCAGGTCATCAAGGAAGTGCGTTCACTGACCAACCTGGGTCTGAAGGAAGCCAAGGACCTCGTCGACGGTGCCCCCAAGCCCGTGCTGGAGAAGGTCTCGAAGGCCGACGCCGACAAGGCCAAGGCTGCCCTCGAGGCCGCTGGCGCCACGGTGGAAGTCAAGTAGTCCATAGTTTTCAAGGAAATACGCCCCGGCTGGTCCGCCCGCCGGGGCGTATTGCTTTTTATGACAAAGACTTGACCTCGGCGCGTAAACTGCCTAGGGTGACTTCAACCGCTGTAGCGGCTGCGCCCCTCGATTGGGAGCGCTACTTGCGCATCGCCTGTTGGAGCCACTAGCATCGAAAGACCGTGCCCCTGTGCTCTACTTCGTCAACCCTTGACGCCGTCCTGTCGCTGGTCATGGGAAAAACCTGTAGTAGCCGCCCTTTTACACGGAGGATTGTCCGTTGACGTCTCGGTCCATTAGCCCGGAGCGCTTTAATTTCTCGGCGCTGGGTGAAGCCTACCCACTGCCAAATCTTCTCGAAATCCAGCGAGACAGTTTCGACCTTTTCATGAAGCAAGGTTTGCGTGAGGCTTTTGAAGCCCTCTCGCCCATCTCGGACTTCACCGGTCGTCTGTCGCTCGAACTCGAGTTCGACCCCGATGACGCGGACCTGAAGAGTCCGCCGAAGTTCACGGTTGAGGAATGTCGCCAACGCGCGACCACGTATTCCCAGCCCATCTTCGTTCGTGCACGTTTCTTGAACTCCGAGACCGGCGAGATCAAAGAGCAGACCGTCTTCATGGGTGACTTCCCGATCATGACCGAACAGGGGACCTTCATCATCAACGGCACCGAGCGTGTCGTGGTGTCCCAACTCGTGCGTTCACCCGGCGTGTTGTTCCAGCCCGGCAAGGACGAGAAGGTCGCGTTCGAGGGCACCATCCACCCGAGTCGTGGTGAGTGGCTTCAGGTCGACCTCGAAGAGAAGAAGAACAAGGCGGCCAACGCCGGCGCGCGCATCGCGCGCAAGCGTCGCATCTCGATCTTCACCTTGCTGCGGGCACTGGACACGTCGATGGATGAGGGCTTCTTCCAGCGTTTCGTCGCGCACTTTGACTTCCTCGAGGACCAGTTCCACGCCGACTGGAAGAAGGCCCACGTCGAGATCACCAAGCACATGGACAAGTACAACTTCGAGGACACCCCCGAGAACTACCTGCGCGCCAGCCAGGAGACCGCGTGGCTCGAGATCTACCGCCGAGCCCGTCCCGGTGAGGTGCAGACCGTCGAGGCGGCTCGTCAGTACTTCGAAGGTGCGTTCTTCTCCGAGAAGCGTTACGACCTCAGCCGCGTCGGCCGCTACAAGCTCGACCGCAAGCTCGGCAGCGAGGTCGCCAAGAACCTCGAACTGTTCGGCGACCTCCTGGAACGACCGAACCCGAGCCTGCACGTGCTCTCCAAGGCCGAGGTCCTCGCGACCGCGACCTACCTGCTCAACTTGGCGCGCGACCGCACCGCCAAGGAGACCACGTACCACATCGACGACCAGGACCACTTCGCCAACCGCCGCATCCGCAGCGTGGGCGAGTTGATCCAGAACGCCCTGCGCACCGGTTTGTCGCGCATGGAGCGAGTCGTGCGCGAGCGCATGAACACCCAGGACGTGGAAGCCATCGCACCCCAGACCCTGATCAACATCCGTCCCGTGATGTCGGCGATCAAGGAGTTCTTCGCGACCTCCCAGCTCAGCCAGTTCATGGACCAGAACAACCCTCTGTCAGGCCTGACCCACAAGCGCCGTCTCTCGGCGCTGGGACCGGGCGGTCTGTCGCGTGAGCGCGCGGGCCTCGAGGTCCGTGACGTCCACTCCTCGCACTACGGACGCATGTGTCCGATCGAGACGCCCGAGGGACCCAACGTGGGCCTCATTGGCTACCTGGCCAACTACGCGCGCATCAACGAGTACGGCTTCATCGAGACGCCCTATCGCGTCGTGACCGGTGGCAAGGTGACCGGCGAGGTCCGTTACTTCACGGCCGACGAGGAGGAGCGTTACGTCATCGCCCAGGCGAACACCGAGGTCGACGAGAGTGGCACGATCAAGGCTGACCGCGTCCTCGTGCGCCGTGGGCCGATCGGTACCGGCCTTCGCGTCGGTGCGTCGAACAAGTCGTCCTCGACGACGTCCGAGATCGACTTCGTCAAGCCCGACGAAGTCGAACTGATGGACGTCTCGACCAAGCAGATCATCTCGGTCGCGACTTCGCTCATCCCCTTCGTCGAGCACGACGACGCCCAGCGCGCCCTGATGGGTGCGAACATGCAGAAGCAAGCCGTACCGCTCATCATGCCCGAGGCACCTTTCGTGGGCACCGGCATGGAGGCGCGCGCCGCGCTCGACTCGGGTGACGTTCTCATCGCCGAAGGCGACGGCGTCGTTCGTTCGGTCTCGGGCGACCGCATCGTCGTCGAGTACGAGAAGGACGTGAGCGACCGCTACGGCAAGACGCTCGGCAAGAAGCAGTACAACCTGAACAAATTCCGCCGTTCGAACCAGGACACGTCGATCAACCAGAAGCCTCTCGTCTTTGGTGGCGAGACGGTCAAGGCCGGCGACCTGCTCGCCGACGGTACCAGCACCAGCAACGGTGAACTGGCGCTCGGCAAGAACCTGCTCGTCGCGTACATGCCCTGGGAGGGTTACAACTACGAAGACGCCATCATCTTGAACGAGCGCCTCGTACGTGACGACGTCTTGACGTCGATCCACGTCAAGGAGTACGAGATCGACGCTCGCGACACCAAACTCGGTGCCGAAGAGATCACTCGCGACATCCCGAACCTGCCCGACGACATCCTCGCGGACCTCGACGACCGCGGCATCGTGCGCATCGGTGCCGAAGTCGAGCCCGGTGACATCCTCGTCGGTAAGGTCACCCCGAAGGGTGAGACCGAGCAGTCGCCCGAAGAGCGTCTCTTGCGGGCGATCTTCGGTGAGAAGGCGCGCGAAGTTCGCGACACCTCTCTGAAGGTCCCCCACGGCGAGTCCGGCAAGGTCATCGACGTCAAGGTCTACAGCCGCGACGAAGATCACGAGATGCAGCCCGGCGTCAACCAGCTGGTCAAGGTCTACGTGGCCCAGAAGCGCAAGATCTCCGAGGGCGACAAGCTCGCCGGACGTCATGGCAACAAGGGCGTCATCTCCAAGATCCTGCCCGAAGAGGACATGCCCTTCA
>DKEO01000010.1:4032-4859 GCA_002452255.1 Ferrimicrobium sp. UBA6820 | reverse complement strand
TCGAGTTCGACGAGACGCGCGTCGACGCGATTCTGATCGACGGGATCGAACCAGGAAGCGGACGCGAGCATTCGTGGGACGCGTTGCGTGAACGTCACTTCGACGTTCCCGTGATTGCGGCGGGCGGGCTCAAGCCTGACAACGTGTTCGACGTCATTAAGAGCGTGCGACCCTGGGGCGTCGACGTGGCGACCGGGGTCGAGTCCGCCCCTGGGGTCAAGGACCCCGCACGAGTGACTAAGTTCGTCCAAAAGGCAGCGAGTGCTTGGGGCCGTGGAGGAGAGACATGACTGACGCGGCGCATTTCATGGCGGCGCCCGACGATCTCGGTCACTTCGGCGTGTTCGGTGGTCGTTTCGTGCCCGAAGCGCTCATGCCAGCCTGTCTCGAACTCGAGGCGGCGTTCCTTGAGGCGTGGAGTGACCAATCGTTCATTTATGAATATGAACTGGTATTACGCGAGTTCGCAGGGCGTCCGACTCCGGTCACGCCGCTGCCACGCCTCTCGGCCTCGCTCGGCGTTCGCGTGTTCGCCAAGCGAGAGGACCTCGCCCACACCGGCTCGCACAAGATCAACAACGTCATTGGCCAGACGCTGCTCACCAAGCGCATGGGCAAACATCGAGTGATCGCCGAAACCGGCGCCGGACAGCACGGCGTGGCGACCGCCACCGCTGCCGCCCGCTTCGGGTTGTCGTGCACGGTGTTCATGGGTGCAGTCGACACCGCTCGCCAGGTACTGAACGTCTTTCGCATGGAACTTCTAGGTGCCAGCGTGGTCCCCGTCACGTCGGGATCGAAGACGCTGAAGGACGCGATCAGCGAGG
>DKEO01000010.1:0-3926 GCA_002452255.1 Ferrimicrobium sp. UBA6820 | reverse complement strand
GGTAAGGGCTCACCGGGGGTGCTACACGGCATGAAGTCCTTTCTCATCCAAGACGAGTTCGGTCAGATCGAAGAGGCGCACTCGATCTCGGCGGGCTTGGATTACCCGGGCATCGGTCCCGAGCATGCGCACCTNNGCTCGAAGGCATCATCCCCGCGCTCGAAACCGCGCACGCCGTGGCCTGGATCATGAAGGAAGCCGGCTCTTCGATCCCCCTCGGTTCGACGGTGCTGCTCAACTTGTCGGGTCGCGGTGATAAGGACGTCGCGCAGGTTCGCGAGATCCTTCGAGGTCCGTCGTGAAGAGTTTGGAGAAGACGCTTCGCGGACTTCGCGACGCGGGCCGCAAGGCACTCGTGCCTTACTTCGTCGCGGGCGCGACCGCCGACTGGGTGCGACACGTCGAAGCTGCCGTGCTCGCGGGTGCGGACGCCGTGGAGATCGGCATACCTTTTTCCGATCCCATGCTCGACGGCGTGGTCATACAAGAAGCATCGCTACGGGCACTCGAGGCAGGTACGACGATCGATTCGCTCACGGCGGAGTTATCAAACATCGCAACGTCAGTTCCGTTGATTGCGATGACGTACTACAACCTCTTGTTGCACTACGGTCTCGAGCGAGTCGCGGGCACGCTGCGAGCGAGTGGCATCAGCGGTGCGATTCTTCCGGACCTCACGGTCGAGGAGTCAGGCCCTTGGCGAGGCGCCGCCGAAACGGCGGACGTCGCGACGGTCTTCTTGGTGGCCCCCTCGACACCAGGCGATCGCGTGGCGCTCGTGACGAGCGTCAGCGAAGGTTTCTGTTACGCCTCGTCGCGCATGGCCGTGACCGGCAGCACCAGTGACGGCGGGGACGCCGAGCGTGTGGTCGCGATGATTCGCGAGCGAAGTGACCTTCCCACCTACGTCGGCATCGGCATTTCCACACCCGAGCAGGCTCGAGACGCGGCGAACGTGAGTGACGGGGTGATCGTGGGTTCCGCACTGGTTCGGGTCGTCCTGGACGGGGGTGGCCCTCGCGAAATCGAAGAATTCATTGGAGCGATGCGACGCGCCGTTGACACGTCTCCTGGTTAAGTCCTGAAAACCCTTTTATCTACTGAAAATTCTCTCAGACACCCTGCGCCATGCAGGAGCAGCCTTACTGGCGGGTAGAGCGGTCTCATTTGTGATTCCATTCACAAAAAGATGGTCCGAATCCCTGCACGGCTCGTTACGGGGGTGTTAAATCATATCTGAGCCGTCAACCCGGTGGCTTGTTAACAACCATAACTGGGGGGAATTAAATGTCTGACTATAGCGTTGCGGATCCCGGTCCATTAGGACTCGCTGGATTCGCCATGACCACGTTCTGTCTGAGCAGCGCGAACGCCAACCTGTGGCACGGTGCGGGAGTGGCTGCGGCCCTCGCCTTGGCACTCATCTACGGTGGCACTGCGCAGTTCGCGGCCGGTATGTGGGAGTTTGCACGCAAGAACACCTTCGGTGCTCTCGCGTTCACCTCATACGGCGCGTTCTGGATCGGCCTCTGGCTACTGATTCACGGTGGTCCAGTAGCGGGTGGCACGGACACCACGGGGATCTATCTGCTTGCTTGGACGATCTTCACGTTGTACATGACCGTGGCGGCCCTCAGGACGAGCACTGCCGTCCTGTTGGTCTTCGTCGCCCTGTCGCTCACGTTCATTTTCCTGACGATTGGCGCCTGGGGCGCGGGTCACACGGACATGACGAGGATCGGTGGCTGGCTCGGTCTCTTGACCGCGCTACTGGCCTGGTACGCCTCGGCGGCCGGGGTCATCAACGAGACCCACAAGCGAGTTGTACTACCGGTGGGCCCGCGAGGCTAATATAGACACAATGGTGTCTTAACCTCGGACCCAAAAGCCAACAGCGCCCCTGCCTCGTGCAAGGGCGCTGTTGGCGTTTTGGGGGGTACGCAAGGTACTCTCAAGTACGAAGTGTGAGCGACCGGTTACGACGATGTCGCCACGGGGGAAGTACCGCAAGAAGGAAGTTCGTCGAAGCGACAGACGTCGTCTCGACGTTAGAGCGTGGGGGAAAACATGACCGAAGCAAAACTCGAAGCGTGGCTCGAAGAGACTCGCAGCTTTGCACCGAGCGCAGAGTTCGCCAAGCAGGCGAACGCGCAACCATCGATCTACGCCGAAGCCGACGCCGACCCGGTCGCTTTCTGGCGCAAGCAAGCGGACCGCCTGGTGTGGCACAAGGAGCCGACCAAGACCCTCGAGTGGGATCTCCCGTTCGCCAAGTGGTTCAGCGACGGTGAGTTGAACGCCAGCGTCAACTGCGTTGACCGTCACGTCGCCGCCGGCAAGGGTGCCAAGGTTGCCTACCACTGGGTCGCCGACGCGGAAGGTGAGTCGCGCACGATCACCTACGCCGACCTGCAAAAACTCGTCGCCCAAGCGGCGAACGCGCTGACCGAACTCGGCGTGAAGAAGGGCGACCGCGTCGCCGTTTACATGCCGATGATTCCCGAAGCGGTCGTGACGATGCTCGCGATCGTGCGACTGGGAGCGGTGCACTCGGTGGTCTTCGGCGGCTTCTCCGCGGATGCCTTGTCGAGTCGTATCCTCGACTCGGACTGTCAGTTCGTCGTCACCGCCGACGGCGCGTTTCGGCGTGGTGCGGCGAGCCCACTGAAGCCCGCGGTCGACGAGGCACTCAAGTCGTGTCCGAACGTNNATGTTCATCATGTACACCTCTGGCACGACCGCCAAGCCCAAGGGCATCTTTCACACGACGGCGGGTTACCTCACCCAAGCGGCCTATACGCACTACAACGTCTTTGACGTAAAGGCGGACTCGGACATCTGCTGGACCGCGGCGGACATTGGTTGGATCACGGGTCACACGTACATCGTCTACGGACCGCTCATCAACGGCGTCACCCAGGTCATGTACGAGGGGCTGCCCGACTCGGGCGGCAAGGACCGTTGGTGGAAGATCATCGAGCAGTTCAAGGCGACGATCCTCTACACGGCCCCGACGACGATCCGCACCCTGATGAAGTGGGGCGAAGAGTTCCCCAAGAGCCACGACCTGTCGAGCCTGCGCCTCTTGGGCACGGTGGGCGAGCCCATCAACCCCGAGGCGTGGATGTGGTACCGCGAACACATTGGCGGGAATCGCTGCCCGATCGTGGACACCTGGTGGCNNGACCGAGACCGGCGCCATCATGTGCTCGCCGTTGCCGGGCATCACCGCCACCAAGCCGGGTGCCGCGATGAAGGCGCTGCCGGGGATCTCGGTGGACATCGTCGATAATGACGGCAATTCGGTGGGCAACGGGGAGGGCGGCTATCTGGTGATCACCAAGCCGTGGCCCTCGATGACCCGGGGGATCTACGGNNCATGAACATCTCGGGACACCGTCTCTCGACGACCGAGGTGGAACACGCCCTCGTCGGTCACCCCGCCGTCGCCGAGGCGGCCGTGGTGGGAGCGAGCGACGACCTCACGGGTCAGGCGATCGTGGCCTTCGTGACTCTCAAGCTTTCCGCAGATGACAAGGATAAGGACCAGTCGGCGGTGATCGAGGAGTTGCGCGTGCACGTCGCCAAGGTCATCAGTCCGATCGCGCGACCTCGTCAGATCATCCTCACGCCTGAACTACCCAAGACCCGCTCGGGCAAGATCATGCGCCGCCTCTTGCGCGACGTGGCCGAGCACCGTCAACTGGGTGACGTGACGACGTTGATGGACCCGACGGTCGTGAACATGATCTCGGACCTCATGGGTTCGGGCGACGAAGACTAAGACGTCCTGGCCGCCTTCGGTCCTTGACCGGAGGCGGCGATCAGGAGTCGAATCCCAGACCTATCGCGTCGAGGAGTCGTAGCCAGAGGTTGCGCCTGCCCTCGTTCTCGTCGGCACGTTTGATCGACCACTGCGTGAGGCG
>DKEO01000028.1:0-16213 GCA_002452255.1 Ferrimicrobium sp. UBA6820 | reverse complement strand
CGAGTCGATCCGCCACGCTGGCTTCGCGGTGGGGGCGGACACGACCATTGAATGGCTCGAGGCCGAACGAGTGCCCACCGAGATCGACTCGGACCGGATCCGCCAGTTGGACGGCATCATCGTGCCCGGCGGTTTCGGCGAACGCGGCGTCGAGGGCATGATCGCGGCCGCGCGCATCGCGCGAGAACACGACATCCCCTACTTGGGAATCTGTCTGGGCATGCAGGTGATGGTCATCGAGTTCGCTCGTCACGTGTTGGGTCTCAGCGACGCACATTCGACCGAGATCTCGCTCGGCACCTCCGCGCCGGTGATTGCGCTGATGGCCGAACAAATGGACGTCGTCGACAAGGGCGGCACCATGCGCCTGGGTGCGTGTCCCGCGATGCTCGAAGAGGGATCGGTGGTCGCCGGTCTCTACGGCGCGACCGTGGTCTCGGAGCGTCACCGGCACCGCTACGAATTTAATTCGCGCTATCGCGAACAGTTCGAAGAACACGGCATGCGTTGTTCGGGTACGTCGCCCGACGGTCGGCTGGTCGAGTTCGTCGAGATCGATTCACACTCGTTCTTCGTGGGCACCCAAGCACACCCCGAGTTCAAATCACGGCCCGACCGGCCCCATCCGCTCTTCCTGGGTCTCATCAAGGCCGCTGCGTCACGCGCTGAAGGACGCGAGCCTCACATCATCGATCCTTCCTCGGTGCACGTCGCCTAGTGAGCGAAACGTTTCGCGTCACCCAGGTCACGTCGCTGTTGCACAGTTACGTCTTTGACGTCGAACGAAGGCTGGTCGAGCACGACGCCACCACCTTCGAACGTGACGTGGTCACCCACGCGGGCGCGGTGTCGATCCTCGCGATCAACGAGCGTGATGAAGTGGGACTGCTGCGTCAGTACCGGGCTCCCTTTGACGAGTACGTCCTCGAGATTCCCGCCGGCACGCTGGACGTCACGGATGAGGAACCGCTCGCGGCGGCCAAACGAGAATTGCGCGAGGAACTCGGTGCTGACGCGATGTCCTGGCGACTTCTCGGAAGGTTCAAGGTCTCGCCGGGTTGGACGAATCAAGTGATGACGATCTTCGAGGCGCGTGACATCACGATGGTGCAACGCCAGCCTGAGGGCCCCGAAGAGCGGTCGTCGCTGATCGAATGGGTCCCGATTCGCCGTCTCAAAGAGACCCTCGCGCGTGAAACGACCAACGACTACACGCTCATGGTGGCCCTGCACCGCGTCTTTGGGAACTTCTTTGACGACGACTAAGTCACCGGCCACGGAGTTCCTGCAGTGGTTGACGATCGAGCGAGGTCGCAGTCCCGCCACGATCGAGGCCTATCGGCACGACATTGGTGAATTCAGTGAGTGGATGCGCGAGCGAAAGCGTTCCGCTCGCCACGCCAGCGAGGAGGACTTCGAGGACTACTTCGCGTTGCTTCGAACGAGCGAGCGCGCCGACAGTTCGGTCGCGCGAGCCATGTCCTCGCTACGCGGCTGGTTCGGCTTCATGTTCGACGAAGGCGAGATCGACCACGATCCCACCTGGCGNNGGACACCGCGCTGGACGCGCGCGATCGAGCGCTCCTCGAGCTTCTCTACGGCACCGGCGCTCGAGTCTCCGAGGCGGTCGGCATCAATCTAGAAGATCTCGACTTCGACGAGGAACTCATCCTCGTAACGGGAAAAGGCTCCAAACAACGACTGGTCCCCATGGGCGCCACCCTTCGCGTCGCCCTCCAGGACTACTTGGGACCCGGCGGTCGAAGCGAACTCGCCCGGGCGAAGAAGACCGCGCGACTGTTTGTGAACGCTCGCGGTGCGCCGCTGTCGCGCCAAGGGGTTGACCTTATTATCCATAAACGCGCCCTCGCGGCGGGACTCGACACCCGCAGAATCAGTGCGCACGTGTTTCGCCATAGTTGTGCGACGCACATGCTGGCCCACGGCGCCGACATACGAGTGGTCCAAGAACTCTTAGGGCACGCGTCAATCGCGACGACCCAGCTCTATACCGCGGTGTCGGTGAGTTCTTTGAAACGTGAGTATCAGGACGCGCACCCGAGAGCACACGAATGAGGGTCAGTTGAGCAATCTGTACTTCTTCTTGGCCATCGTGCCTTCGGTGATCCTGCACGAGGTCAGCCACGGCTGGGTGGCGAATTTCTTTGGCGATTCGACCGCCAAGGACAACGGGCGACTCACGCTCAATCCGCTCGCGCACATCGATCCGTTCGGGACCGTGCTCCTACCCTTGATGATGGTGCTCGCGGGACTCCCGGCCTTCGGTTACGCCAAACCAGTGCCGGTGAACGTGTCGCGCCTGCGCAACCCGCGCACCCAGTCCTTATACGTCTCGCTCGCCGGCCCGCTCGTGAACATCATCCTTTCGGGCATTGGTTTGGGACTGTGTTTCCTGGCGGTCCACGACACCCAGAGCCAGTTGATGTTCAACGTGGGCGAGTACCTGGGGCTCGCGAACCTGGTCCTGGCGGCCTTCAACTTGATTCCTATCCCGCCCCTCGACGGATCGGCCATCATCGAACGTTTCGTCCCGCGTAAACACCTCCCGCGCTACTACCAGATGCGCGCGAGGGCGCTGCCCGTGGTGATGGTGCTCGTGGTGGCCGACTTCCTGGTCTTTCACGTGGGCACGAACGCCCTGGGCAGCCTCGAAAACTGGTGGATCAACCTCGCCTTTAAATGAGTCCCATCGCGGCGGCCGCGCGTTGGTACACGGGTTCGGCGGTCGCGGTGGCCTTCTTCGTGCCGTGAGCAATCACCTGTTCGAGTTGAGCGGGTTCGGCGCGTAGCCCGAGGTAGCGCGCCTTGATGGGCGCGAGGGACTCGATCACCAGTTCGGCGAGGTCCTTTTTGAGGTCTCCGTAACGCTCGTAGCGCGTGGCGACTTCTTGGGGTGTCCCGCCATCGAAGCTCGAGAAGATCTCGAGCAAATTGGAGAGCCCGGGTTTCTTCTTCGGGTCGAAGCGCACCTCGCCGTCGGTGTCGGTGACCGCCTTCATGATCTTCTTGCTGATCTCGTCGGGATCGTCGAACAAGTAGATCGACCCGAGTGGGCTCGAGATCGACTTGGACATCTTGCGTGAGGGCTCTTGGAGGTCCATGACCCGCGCGGCGGCGTGCGGCACGTAGCCCACGGGCACCGTGAAGGTCGGTCCGTAGCGGTTGTTGAAACGTTCGGCCAGTTCACGGGTGAGTTCGAGGTGCTGGCGTTGATCGTCGCCGACGGGTACCTGCTCGGCGTCGTAGAGCAAGATGTCGCCCGCCATCAAGACCGGGTAGGTGAGCAGACCCACGCGATAGCCCTTCTGGCGACTGGACTTCTCCTTGAACTGGGTCATGCGGCCGAGTTCGCCGTAGGTCGCGACGCATTCGAGCAGCCAGCTCATCTGCGCGTGCACCGGCACGCGGCTCTGCACGAAGAGTGTGGCGACCTCGGGGTCGATGCCCGCGGCGAGCAGCGTGGCGACGCAGTCCAGCGTCTGTTCGCGCAGGGTGGTGGGTTCGATCTCCAAGGTGAGTGCGTGCAGGTCCACCACGCAGTAGTAGGCGTCAGGATTCTGTGTCGCCACCCACTGCTTGACCGCTCCCAGGTAGTTGCCAATGTGCATGGTGCCCGAAGGTTGGATACCCGAGAGGATTCGCATCGCTTGATTCTAGGTGACGCCTTTTGGCCGAGGGCGGGTTCCAGTAGAGTTGTGCCGTGACCTTCGTCGTGACGACGCCGTCCTTCAGCGGCCCAGTGGACTTGCTGCTCCATCTGATCAGCACCCACGAGATGGACATCTTGGACGTGCCCCTCGCGCCACTGGTCGACGAGTTCGTCGCGGTGCTGCGCGACGAATCACTGGCGATGCCCGTCGAGCAACTGTCCGAATTCCTCCTCGTCGCCTCGATCCTGCTCGAGATGAAGAGTCAGCGACTCTTGCCGGGACGTGACAGCACCGAACCCGACGAGGAGTTCGTGGGCTGGGAAGAGCGCGACGTGCTGCTCGCGCGCCTGCTCGAACTTCGTACCTACGCGGCGCTCTCGGATGCCTTCGTCTCGCTGTTCGAACGCGCCAGCCAGTCCTTTCCGCGCTTGCGCGGGATCGATGACGGCTTCGAGGTCACCCCGCCGGACTTGCTCGCTGGGGTGACCCCGGCGTTGCTGGCGAGCGCGTACCTGCGCGGGATTGAGGAGAAGCCCGTGCTGGTGGTGCGGCTCAATCACGTGACCGTGGACGCGGTCACGGTCGCCGAGACCGTGGTCGCGCTTTCCCAGCGCCTGCCGGCGATGGGACGACTCACGTTTCGCGCCCTCACCGACGGTCTCGAGAGTCGCATTGAGGTGATCGTGCACTTCCTCGCGCTCCTCGAACTCTGCAAGCTCGGCTTGATCGACCTGGGCCAAGGCACCACGTTCGGCGACGTGCAGATCGAATGGCTCGATGCCACGTCGTTACTGGACCTGGGAAGGGTTGACAGCTATGAGGGATGAACGTTCACTCGAACAGAAACTCGAAGCGATGTTGACGGTGGCGCTCGAGCCCATCACCACCGAAGAACTCGCCGACGTCGTCGACGAGGACGCCGAGTTCGTGCTCGCGACACTACGCACGCTGCGCGCGGAGTTCGTCGAAGAGCGCCGCGGGTTCCAACTGGCCGAACTCGCCAGCGGCTGGGTCATGCAGACCGCCCCGGACGTGGCGGGTTGGGTCACCAAGTTCGCCAACCGTGACGTGTCGCATCGGCTCAGCTCCGCCGCTCTCGAGACACTCGCGATCATCGCCTATCGACAGCCGGTCTCGCGCGCGCAGATTACGGCGCTTCGCGGCGTGAACGTCGACGGCGTCGTGCGACTACTCGAACAGCGCGGTTACATCGAAGAGCAGGGGAGGGCCTCGGGTCCTGGTCTGCCAATTCTCTACGGTACGACCGAACTCTTCCTGGACCGGATGGGTCTGGCGGGGATCGACGACCTGCCGCCGATCGAGGAGTTCATGCCGCCCGTGGCGACGGCGAACGAACTCGCCGATGAGCTCTTCGCGAGTTCGTTGGAACTCGCCGAGGACGCGTAGTTGGACGAGGGCGAGCGGCTCCAAAAGACCTTGGCCCGTGCGGGCTTTGGGTCGCGTCGCTCCTGTGAGATCCTGATCACCGAGGGGCGCGTGACCGTCGACGGCAGGGTGGCCGAACTGGGCAACCGCGTGCACCCCGACGTGCAGGTGATCTGCGTGGACGGCGCCCTCGCGCCCACGGCGCAAAACATGGTGTACTACCTCTTGAACAAGCCCGACGGGGTCGTCACGACCGCTTCGGACCCCCAGGGTCGAACGACGGTGCTCGAACTCGTCGAGTCCGCGGTGCGGATCTTTCCCGTGGGACGTCTCGACATGAACACCGAAGGACTGATCATCCTCACCAATGACGGTCGCCTCGCGCACCTGTTGACCCATCCCAGCTCGGGTATCTCCAAGGAGTACCTCGCGCGCGTCGAGGGTGATCCCTCGCCGAGCGCGATCCGACGTCTACGCGAGGGCGTCGAGCTTGACGACGGGATCACCAGTCCGGCCCAGGTCAGTCGAGTCAGTGAGGGATTGCTGCGAATCGTGATCCACGAGGGACGAAATCGCCAGGTCCGCCGGATGTGTTCGGCCATTGGCCACGACGTGACCCGGCTCGTGCGCACGCGTATCGGACCCATCCAGGACGCCACGCTGTCCCCGGGTTCGTCGCGACAGTTGTCACTCAGTGAAGTACGCCGATTGATGGAGGCTGTAGGGATGACCGACGAAATCGCATCTACGATGCCATCATGACCCCTGCCCTGGTGCGCGCGTTGCGTGGTGCGACCACGTGTGAAGCCGATACGCCCGAGGAGATCGCGGCCGCCACGCAGGAGTTGATCCTCCTGATGTTGGAGCGAAACGAGCTCGAACACGACGACGTGATCAGCGTGCTGTTCACCACCTCGACCGACCTCACGTCGACGTTTCCCGCCACTACCGCGCGCGAGATCGGTTTCGGCGACGTGCCACTCATCTGCGCCAGCGAGATCGCCGTTCCCGGCGCGATGGCGCACTGCATTCGCATCATGATGCACGTGTACACGACCCGGTCTCGTGAAGAGATCCACCATATCTACCTGCGCAAGGCGCAGTCGCTTCGTGATGACCTCCGCGCCTAGTCGCCGAGCGCACGTCGTGGGCCTCGGGCTCATCGGCGCCTCGCTGGCGCTCGCCCTTCGCGAGCGCGGTTGGTCGGTAACCGGCGACGACGCTGACGCTGACGTCCTGGCACTGGCCCTCAGTGAGGGCATCGTCGAGGGCACGACGTTGAGCGACGAGCACGAGATCGTCTTCGTGGCGACGCCCGCGGGGGTGGTGAGCGAGATCGCTAACGCGTTGTGCGAGCACTTTGCCAATCCCTCGCTCGTTCTCACCGACGTCGCCGGGGTGAAGAGTTCGATCGTGAGCGAAGTGACGGACTCGCGATTCCTCGGGGGCCACCCGATGGCGGGATCCGAGTTGCGTGGCCTGCGCGGGGCCAAGGCGGACCTGTTCCAGGGTTGCAACTGGGTCCTCACCCCCACCGACGCGACGAGTCCCGAGACCTACAGCGTGTTGCACGGTGTACTGCGCGAGCTGGGGGCCAACGTCGTGGCGGTCAGTGCCGAGGACCACGACCGACTGGTGGCACTGGCGAGTCACGTGCCGCACTTACTCGCCGGCGCCTTGATGAACGAAGCGGCCCAAGTCGCCCAGCAGGACGCGGTCCTGTTGCAGCTCGCGGCGGGAGGATTTCGCGACATGACGCGAATCGCAGCGGGCGACCCCTCGATCTGGCCCNNGACGTCTTGTTCGAGAACCGCGAAGCGGTCACCGACACCCTGGTCGGGCTCGAAAAGCGGCTCGAGAACCTGCGTATCGCGCTCGCCGAGGACAGCCGCGACGTGCTCGAGGAGAGTCTCACCAATGCCGCCGACGCGCGGCGCCGTCTGCCCGGACGAGCGCTGTCGTCGGAGAACCTGGCTTACCTGCGCGTAAGGGTCAGCGACCAACCCGGGGTACTGGCCGCGGTCACCCGCGCCGCCTCGGAACTACTGGTGAACATCTACGACATCGAGATCGCCCACGGCATCGAGGGCGTGGGCGGCACCTTGCTGCTCGCGGTCGACAGCGCCCAGGTGGCCACGTTCTACGAGGCGCTGGTCGAACTCGGCTTCCAGGTGGTGAAGGAACGGTGAGCGACGAACGGCCGGTGAAGGCTTCGTCACGCCTACGAGGCGGCGTTCGAGTCCCCGGCGACAAGAGCACGTCACACCGGACGCTGCTCATCTCGGCGTTGGCGAACGGCGAGAGCGTGATCGAAGGGCTCTCAACGGGCGCGGACGTGCGTTCGACCGCGCTCATCATCACCCAACTCGGTGCGCAACTGGAAGAGCACGATGACCTCGTCCACGTACTCGGGCCCGCCGACGGACTGCGCCCCAGCACGACGGCGCTCGACTGCGGCAACTCGGGCACCACGATGCGGCTCCTCACGGGCCTCGTGAGTGGTGTCGAGGGGATCCACGAACTCGTGGGCGACGCCTCGCTGTCGACTCGTCCCATGGACCGCGTCGCGGTACCGCTCGCGAGCATGGGTGCACTCGTCGAAGGTGGGGGAGAACGAGTGACCGCACCACTTCGCGTACACGGCCGGGCGAAGCTGCGCGCGATTGACTATCACGTACCCACCGCCAGCGCGCAGGTGAAATCGTCGATCCTGTTCGCTGCGTTGCACGCCGACGGTCCGAGCAGTGTTCGCGAGGACGTACGCACGAGACGCACCACCGAGGACATGTTTCGAACGTCGGGCCTCGACATCGACAGCGTCGACCTCGGCGCGGGTCGGGTGGTCACGCTGCGTCCCGGGCGTCCCCGACCGAGTAGATGGATCGTGCCGGGTGACCCCTCACAGGCAGCGTTCTTCAGTGTGCTCGGTGTCATCCACGATGACGCCGACGTCGTCATAGAGGACGTCGACGCCACACCCGAACGGACGGGCTTCGTCGGCGTACTGGTTCGCATGGGAGCTGACCTCTCGAGCGAGGAGCGTGATTCTCGTCTCTCGTTGCGAGCGAGGAGTTCCTCGTTGGTCGGCGTCGAAGTGTTCTCGAGTGACGTACCGTCGGTAGATGAGGTGCCGGTGCTCGTCGTGGCGGCCGCGGCGGCTCGCGGCGTCAGCGTCTTTCGCGACATGGGCGAGTTGCGCCTGAAGGAGTCGGACCGGTTCGAGGGCGCGATGCAACTCGCGCGAAGTCTTGGGTGTCGCGTCTGGCACGAGGGCGATGATTTCTTCGTCGAGGGTCTCGCCAGCGCGAGGCTGTTCGCGCCCTTCGAGATCGACGCGCACCTCGATCACCGCATGGTGATGGCGGCGGCCGTCGCGGGCAGTGCGGGTCAAGGTTGCGTTATCGGCGGCGCGGCGACGGTGTCGTCAAGTTACCCGGGTTTCTTCGAAGACCTCGCGTCCCTAACGTGAGTAACGAGGTCATCGCCATCGACGGCCCGGCGGGTTCGGGAAAATCCACGGTCGCGCGCGCGGTCGCCCGGGCACTCGGGTGGACCTTCCTCGATACCGGGGCGATGTATCGCGCAATCACGTGTGAGGCGCTGTCGCGCGGCGTGGACGTCGCCGACGAGGGAGCGATGGGCGATCTGGCGGCGTCGGCCGTCATCACCACGCTGCCGCGAGTGAGCGTCAATGGACGTGACGTCGAAGACGAAATCCGCAGTGAACCGGTGAACGTGGCGGTTTCGATCGTGGCGGCCAATCCACTCGTGCGCCAGTCGATGGTGGCGCGCCAACGAGAGATCGCCGCCGCCCAGGACACCGGCACGGTCGTCGAGGGCCGCGACATCACCACCGTCGTGTTTCCGAACGCGACGCTCAAGGTGTTCCTGACCGCGTCGCTCGAGGAACGATCGCGCCGTCGCGGTGACGAGGGCGGGGCGTCGGTAGAGCGTCGCGACCATGCTGATTCGACCAGGGAGACGTCGCCGCTTCGCCAAGCGCCCGACGCACTCGTGCTAGACACGACGGGACGGCTCGTCGAGGACGTCGTAGAGGAGATAGTGGCGTGTCTGAAGAGCATCACCTCGAACTGAACCCGAAGAAGACGCCGATCTACTACGTCGCGGCGATCTTGTTGCGGGTGCTCGCGAAAGTTCTGTTTCGACCGAGTGTCCAGGGTCGCGAAAACATCCCGCTCTCTGGCCCCGTGCTGATCGCGCCGATCCATCGTTCGAACTTGGACTTCGCGTTCACGCTGTTCATCTCACCACGCAAGGTGTTCTTCATGGCGAAGGACTCGCTGTTCCACGTGCCGGTGCTCGGCGGGCTGTTGGTGCGTCTGGGTGCTTTTCCCGTGCGCAGGGGCACCGCGGACCGCGAGTCCATGAGCGCCGCCGAAGAGGTNNTGCACGACGGGGCGATGTTCGTGGCGGCGCGCACCGGGGCGACCGTGGTGCCCGTCGGGATCGGCGGCAGCGAACGGGCGATGCCCCACGGGGCGAAGTTCCCGCGGCCGACCAAGATTCGTATCATCGTCGGCGAACCCATTGCGCCGCCTTCTTCGGAAGGACGCGTCGCGCGATCAGTGGTCACGGCCAAGAGTGAGGAGCTACGCGTCGCCCTCGAGCGTCTCTATCACGAGAGCATGGGACTTCATTAACGCTCGCGCCACCAGGTGCCGAAGACGACTCGGGCGTAGCGGAACCCGAAGAGCCAGTTCTTACCCTTCTTGGTGGTACCCGAGTGGCGGGGGTACCAGATGGTGGGCACCTCGGCGGCGCGCCAACCACGTTTAAGACACGTGATGAGAAGTTCGGCGGTCTGGTACTGCTCTTGGGTGAGTCGGTCGATGACGTCGGCCATCATCGTCACGCGCAGGCCCCGGTAGCCGGTAGAGGTGTCGGTGAGTCGGGCCCCGGTCATGCGGTTCATGATGAACGAGAAGAAGAAGACGCCGGTCTTGCGGAATCGGTCGGTCGTCTTGTCCACGCCTAATCGACGGCTCGCCACCACGAAGTCGGCCTTATCGTTCAAGAGCGGGGTGAGCACTTGGGGAATCTCCGCCGGGTCGTTCTGTCCGTCGGCATCCAGGGTGACGATGTACTTGACGCCGTGGTCGATGCAGTAGCGATAGGTGACCTGCAGGGCGACCCCGTGACCGAGGTTGACCGGAAACTCGATCACGATGACCCCGGGGAACGAGCGCGCGATCTCGGCGGTGCGGTCCTCGCCGCCGTCGACGACCACGAGCGTCGTGTAGGCCATGCCGTCGATGGAGGTCGGCATCTTCTCGAGCACCGCGCCGATGTTGCCCTCTTCCTCGTAGGCGCAGATCGAGGCGACGATCTGCTCGGGCTGAAACCCCGGGTACTCGGTGCCCAGACGAGCGAGCGCCTGATCGATGGCGTAGGCGCGCAGCCGCACGCTTCGACGCTTCTCAAGGTTCTCGCTGGCCACGGCGCTCCTTAGAGGGACTTCGCTTGCGCGAACACGCGAAGCACCATGGGCTCAAAGTGTTCGAGGCTTTCGGATTGGTAGGTCGGGTCAAAGGCCTTCTGGTCCCACGCGTCGGCGAATCGTTCGGCCAGTGGGTACCAGGTCTGTGCCGCGTGCTGCTCGCGAAGGGTGGGGTCCATACCCAGGTACTCGTAGTAGTAACGACCTTGGAAGTCCTGGTGGTAGGCGACCATGCAGTAGACCTCGTGGCGAACGTAGGGCTTGAGAATCTCCGCGGCGATCCGGGGGTGGTTGGGGACCGAGATCAACTTGCCCACGTCGTGCAACAAGGAGGCGACGATGACCTCTTCGTCGGCACCATCGCGCTCGGCGCGCGTCGCGGTCTGCAGGGCGTGCTCCATCTGATCGACCGAGAACCCGTCAGTGATCGCGCTGAGACCTTTGACCATCGAGAGGAGTTGTTGTCCCACGCGCGGTTGGGCGGCGATGGTCTCCTCGGCGATGGTCATCCACTGCTCGCGCGTCGAGACGTCCATGCTCGAGAAAGAACTCATTGGTAAATAATAGCCAGAAACCCGGTTTTGGCTTAGTTGGGTGCGAGCACCTGAGCCGCGGTGAATTCGCGATCCGCCTGGGGGTCGAAAGTGGAGACCTTCGACGTGAGCAACATGAGTTCGATCATGGCCGAGAGGGACTTGAGAATCTCGCGCAGCTCGGGCGGGGGAGGGAAGTACTCGTCCTCGACCGTGACTGACTTGATCGTCACGCCGTTCACTGGGTCCAGGACCTCGAGGACTTCGTTCACCAGTGATTCGGGGGCCGACGCGCCCGCGGTGACCGCGACGGTGCCCTCGAGGTCGTCGGGCAGTTCGGCGGCACTGTTCACGCGCAGCACGCGCGGACATCCCACGGCCTTGGCGGTCTCGGTGAGGGCCACGGTATTAGAGGAGTTCGCGGAGCCAATGACGATCACGGCGTCGGCGTGGGTGGCGATGGCGCGAAGCGCCGCCTGACGGTTGGTGGTGGCGAAGCATAGGTCGCTACGGTTGGGCATCCAGATGTCGGGAAAGCGCTCTTCGGCGTAGTCGCGCAGGTGCTTCCATTCGTCAAAACTGAGCGTGGTCTGGCTCAACAGGGCGAACGGTCCTTCCTTCTTTCGCGCGAGGCTGTCGATGTCCCCGGTCGACTCGATGAGGTGCACCGAACGCGGTGCGACGGCCATGGTGCCCACTGCCTCCTCGTGGCCCTCGTGACCCACGTAGAGCACGGTGTAGCCCTTCTTCGCGCGAACCTTCAACTCGTGGTGGACCTTGGTGACCAGGGGACAGACCGCGTCGACAACCGTGCCGCCACCTTTCTTTGCCGCGTCGATGACCTGGGGCGGCGAGCCGTGCGCGCTCAGCATCACCGGGAATCCCTGGGGGACGTCGGCGACGTCGTTGACGAAGATGACCCCGAGAGTGCGAAAATGTTGCACGACGAACTGGTTGTGCACAATCTCGTGATAGCAGTAGATCGGCGGCTCGAAGACCCTGGTCATCCAGTCCAGGGCCTTGATGGCTTTTTCGACCCCGGCGCAGAACCCTCGGGGCGCCGCGAGGACCACGGTATCGACTTTCACAACGCCAGCCTAGGTGAGTCGCCCCTTTTCCCACGCTTTAGGCTGTTGTCGTGTCGGGCGCTCGAATTTCCTCAATTACCCAGAATTCACCAGCTTCGGCGGTGGACCTCGTCGAAGGTGACGAGCTGGTCTCGGTCAATGGTCGTGAGCCCACCGACATCATCGAGTACCAGCAGCTGATCGACGGTGAGGTGGTGGCCCTGGTGGTGCGCCGAGAGGGCGAGCCGCTCGACCGCACAATCACCATCCACAAGCAGGTCGGCCAGCCCTTAGGCCTATCGATCGACTCAGCGGTCTTTGATCGGATCCGCACCTGCGACAACCATTGTTCCTTCTGCTTCATCTACCAATTGCCCAAGGGCATGCGACGGTCGCTCTACGTGAAGGACGACGATTTTCGCCTCTCCTTTCTCTACGGCAACTACACGACACTCACGCGCTTCACCGAGTTCGACCTCGAGCGCGTGCTCGACGAGGGACTCTCACCGCTCTACGTGTCCGTGCACTCGACCAACCCCGAGCTGCGCGCCGAGATGTTGCGCAATCCTCGTGGCGCGACGAGCTTGCGCTGGTTGCGAGAGCTCTTGCGCGGTGGCGTCGAAGTGCACGCCCAGGTGGTGGTGTGTCCCGGCGTCAATGACGGCGCGGAACTCGAACGCACGCTCGGCGACGTGCTCTCGCTGTACCCCGAACTCGCGAGCGTGGCCCTGGTGCCGGTGGGCGTGAGCGACTTCTCGGGCGAGGAATCGATGCGCGCCCACACGCGCGAAGAGGCTCGCGACGTGGTCGCGCTCGCCGAGCGCTTCCACGACCTGTCACTCGAGTTGCTCGGGCGCGTCACGGTCTTCGCCAGTGACGAGTTCTATCTGGTGGCGGGTAGGACACCGCCCAATGCGGCGACCTTCGAGTCGCTCGACCAGGCGGAGAACGGCATAGGACTCGTGGCGGCGTTCGCCGAGAGTTTCGCCGGCGCCTACGAGATGGAGAAACTCGGCACGGGCTTCTTCCAGTCCGTGGACGGCGCGCCCGCCTGGGGCTACCGCGCTCGGGCCAAAGCGCGCGAGTTCGACGGTGACGCCAGTGACGTGTTGGTCGTGACCGGCGAGTACGCCGCGCCGGTGCTACGTGAGCTCTTCGACGCCCACGGCTACGCCGACGTGGCGATTCTGAGTGTGAAGAACAAGTACTTCGGTGGCAACATCAAGGTCGCGGGCCTGCTCACGGGTCACGACATCGACGAGGCGTTGGCCACCGTGGCCAGCACGACGACGTGTCTGGTGCCCGACGTATGCCTCTCGGAGGGACGGTTCCTCGACGGCCTAGGTCTGGAAGATTTGGCCCACGACGTGCGCGCGGTGCGCACGACCGGCCAAGACCTCCGTCACGCCCTCGAGTCCGCGCGCGCGAAACGACTGGTGTCGTCGTGAGGCGCCCCCAAGTGGTCGTCGTAGGACGACCCAACGTCGGCAAAAGTTCGCTAGTGAACCGTCTCGCGGGTAAACGCGTGACGGTCGTCGAAGAGCACCGCGGGGTCACCCGTGATCGCAAGGCCGTCGAGGTCGAGTGGCGGGGACTCACCTTCGACGTCGTGGACACCGGCGGATGGCTCGAGTCGGGTAGCGACCTCGAAGGAAAGGTCTCCGAACAGGCGAACGCCGCGCTCGCGAACGCTGACCTGGTGCTCCTCGTCGTGGACGTGACGACGGGTCTCGTCGACGAGGATACCCACGCGGCGCGCTGGGCGCTTCGAAGCGGGCATCGGGTGGTGCTCGTAGTGAACAAGGTCGACGACCTACAGCACGAGGCCAATAGTTGGGAATTCCTCCAGTTGGGCGCGGGCGACCCGCACACCGTCAGTGCCCTGCACGGTCGCGGTTCGGGAGATCTATTGGACTACGTCGTCGACGAATTGGGCGAACAACTCGAGGTCGAAGAGACGGCGGACGCGGACGACGACGGTGCGCTGCGCGTGGCGATCGTGGGGCGGCCCAACGTGGGCAAGTCCACGCTGTTCAATCAACTCATTGGCGAGGAGCGCTCGGTCGTGCACGACCTGCCCGGCACGACCCGTGACGCCATCGACACGGTCGTCGCGACCGAAGTGGGACTCATCCGTTTCATCGATACCGCCGGTATGCGGCGTCGCGCCAAGACCGAGGCCGGACTCGAGACGTACGCCGTCCTGCGCAGTCTGGACGCCCTGGACCGCGCCGACATCGCCGTGTTGGTAATCGACGCGACGATCGGTGCGACTGGTCAGGACCAGCGTCTCGCCGAGCGCATCTCCGCGGCGGGTTGTCCGGCGCTGGTGGTACTCAACAAATGGGAGCTCGTCCCGGTCGACGAGCGCGACGCCGTGCTCGCGAGCGTGGGCGAGAAACTCGCCTTCCTGGGCGACGCACCGGTGATGAAGACGACCGCCACCACCGGCAAGGGCGTGCACCGGATCTTGCCCGCACTGTCGATCGCCGCGGCCGATTACGTCAAGCGGGTGCCCACCGGTGCACTCAATCGAGCGATTCGCGACCTGCAGATCAAGCAACCCGCGCCGACGGGAAAGATCCGCTACGCGGTCCAGGGAGCCACCGAGCCGCCGACGTTCACGTTGTTCGTGGCGGGCCGTCTGCCCGCGACGTACATGCGTTACGTCGAGCGTTCGCTGCGTGAGCGCTTCGAACTCGGTTCGTCACCGCTTCGCGTGCGCGTACGGGTGGAATAGTGGCGCGGTGGTGCGAGAACTGCGATCGGCCGGTCGAGGGCGAAGTCTGCGAGGTGTGCGGTGAAGAGGTCCCCGAGGTCACCAAAGAGCCGATGCCTTGGCTCTGGCGCTTCTTCATCGTCTCGTCCGTGATCTACCTCGGCTGGCGGATCTATCAGTTAATTTCGTGGTTGTCCCACAGGAGGTTCTGATGCCCATCTACGCGCTCGGTGACCGAGTTCCGACCATTGATCCTGACGCGTTCGTGCATCCCGACGCGGTGGTGATCGGCGACGTACGCATCGGCCCCGAATCGTCGATCTGGCCGGGGGCGGTGCTGCGCGGGGACTACGGCACGATAATCATCGGTGCGCGCACGTCCATCCAGGACGGCACGGTGGTGCACGCGGTCGAGGCGTTTCCAACCATCGTGGGCGACGACTGCGTCGTGGGCCACCTGGCGCATCTCGAGGGTTGCGTGATCCACGATCGGGCGCTGGTGGGAAGTGGCTCGGTGGTTCTGCATCACGCTCACGTGCGAAGCGGCGCGATGGTCGCGGCCGGCGCGGTCGTACGCAATCGCATGGAGGTACCCGAAGGAGCGCTCGCGGTGGGCGTGCCCGCCCAGATAAAAGAGGGGGCCAGTTCCCAAGAAGCGATCGACGAGGGAGCGGCACTCTACGTCTGGAACGCGAAGCGGTATCGTACCGAGCTGCGACTGCTCTAGGCGTTCGAGAGCGCGACGAGTTTCGCCAGCGCACTCGCGGCGTTGCCGTTGCGGACGTTTTTCGCGGCGAGATCGAAACCCTCGGACAGGTCGCCCGCAACCCCCGCCACCATCAACGCGAGCCCGGCGTTGGCGCACGCGACGTCAAAGACGGGGCCGGGCGCACCATCGAGGAACGAACGCACGGTGGCCACGTTGTCGTGCACGTCGCCCCCTCGAAGATCGGTAACGTCGTGGCGCCGCCCCAGTACGCCCGCGGCGTCCAGTCGCTGAACGTCGATCCCCTCGGGGGTGATGACCTGCAAGGTCGAGTCCGAGCCGAGCGAGAGCTCGTCAAGTCCGTCGTCGGCGTTGACGAGAATGGCGTAGCGAATGCCGCGTGCGTGCAGGACCTGGGCCATCGAACCCAGTAAGTGACGTTGGGCGACCCCGATGAGTGAACGCTCCACGAGGGCCGGATTCGCCAGGGGTCCGAGCACGTTGAAGATCGTGCGAAAACCCAACTCTCGGCGAATTGGGGCGAGATGACCGAGCGCCGGGTGGAACTTCGGTGCGAAGAGGAATCCTATGCCCGCCTCCTCGACGCAGCACTGCACGGTGGATGCTTCGACGTCGAGGCGCACGCCCAAGGCTTCGAGCACGTCGGCCGAGC
>DKEO01000072.1:0-40910 GCA_002452255.1 Ferrimicrobium sp. UBA6820 | reverse complement strand
GGGCTCTCCGCGGCGACCCGAGCCGTGATGCACGACGCCTCGCGTGCCCTCGTCCAAGCGCTGGCCTACCGCGGCGCCGGCACGGTGGAGTTCCTCGTCGACACCCAGTCAGAGGCGGTGGTGTTTCTGGAGGTCAACGCCCGCATCCAGGTNNTCACTGAGGAGGCCTACGGCATCGATCTGGTGGCCGCGCAGCTGCGCCTGGCTCTCGGTGGGGACCCCGAACTTCCCGACGTTCCTCCCGTCCCCTCGGCCACGGTCCTCGAATTGAGGATCAACGCCGAAGATCCAGAGAACGATTTTCGGCCCAGCCCCGGTACGATCAGCCGGGTGCGCTGGCCGAGCGGGCCCGGCATCCGCGTGGACACCCAGCTCGAAGACGGCTACCGCTTCCCTCCGTTCTACGACAGCCTCATGGCGAAACTGATCGTGCGCGCCCACAGCCGCAACGCCGCGGTAGCGGCGGCCCGGTCAGCGGCCGCGACGGTCGAGATCGAAGGGGTGACCACCACGCTGGCGCTGCACGAGTTCGTGCTGTCGCACCCGGACTTCATCCGAGGCGGTGTCACCACTTCGTGGTTCGGCCCCACCTGGGAACACCGAAGCGAACAACGCATGGAGTCCGTTCGATGACGTCCCCGCGCCAGCCGATCCGCCTGGTCGATACCAGTTTGCGCGACGGCAACCAGAGTTTGTGGGGTGCCACGGGGCTCACGACTGGCATGGTGGAGGCGGTCGGCCCCCATCTGGACCGGGTGGGCTTCGAAGCGATCGACTTCACGAGCTCCACCAACCTCTCAGTGGGGGTGAAGTGGTACCAGGAGAATCCGTGGGAACGAATCTCACGTATGCGTAACGTCACGCCGAACACGCCACTCTCGGCTATCACCACCGGCATGCGCTTCATGTCCTGGGAGAGGGCCAGTGAACCGGTCATGCGCATGGCGCTGCGTCTGATGGCTCGCCACGGACTGCGNNGACGCGCGCTACAGCCACAACATCGCCGCCTACGCCGCCAGCGAGTACGTCGATTCGGTCTACGTCAAAGATCCGGGCGGCCTACTCACGGCCGAACGTACTCGCCAGTTGATCCCCGGTGTTCGAGCGGCCGCGGGTACCAAGACCCTCGAACTGCACAGTCACACCACCACGGGCGCGGCGTCGCAGCTCTACTTGATCGCCGCGGAACTCGGCGTCGACGTGCTGCATACGGGGCTCGGTCCTCTATCGAACGGCACGGCCCAACCGAGCTTCGAGAACCTCGTGACGAACTTGGATGCCCTGGGCATCCCGGTCCAGGCCGACCGCGACGCCGCGGCCGCGGCGGCCGACGTTCTGTACTCGATCGCCAGGTCGCAGGGTCTCGCGGCCGGGGTGCCCACCGAATACAACTTGAGTTCCCACGTGCATCAGGTCCCCGGCGGCATGATGGGCACCCTCAGACGCCAGCTCATCGAACTTCGCCTGCTCGACAAGTTGCCCGCCGTGATCGAAGAGTCGGGTCGCGTGCGCGCCGACCTCGGCTATCCGATTATGGTCACGCCCTTCAGCCAGTTCGTCGGCAGTCAGGCGTTGATGAACGTGCTGGCCGTCCAGGGCGGTCAGGAACGATACAGCAGGATTCCCGACGAGGTCGTGCGGTTCGTCCTCGGCCACTTCGGTACGCCGGAGGGAGCGATCGCACCAGAGGTGTTGGAGAAGGTCTCGCGCCTTTCGCGCGCGAAAGAACTCGCCGAGCCCGCAGCCGTGAAGTCGCTTGAGCAACTTCACGAGGAGTACGCGGCACGGCTCGGGCGCTCATTGGCCGAAGAAGAGCTCCTGTTGCGCCTCGTGCTTCCCGAGGAACTCGTCGAGACCATGCTCGCCGCCGGCCCGGCGCCGCACTGGCGCGCCGGCGGTGCGACTCGAACACGCAAAGTGGTGACGTCGAGGGATGAGTTCGTCAGTGCCGCCCACGAGCTGCCGAACTGGAAGTACCTCGCCGTGAACTTCGCGGGGGAACGAGTCGAGCTGCACCGAGCCCAGAACGAAGGAACGTCGTGAACCCCGAAGAACTAACCAGAAGGCTCGCGAGTGTTCGAGGGGTCATGTTCGACATCGACGGATGCCTGATCCTCTCTGACGGACCGAGTGGACTGGGCGGGAGCGTGCTTCCCGGTGCGCGCGAGGCGGTCGATCTCGTGCGCAGCAGCGGGCGAAGTTTGGCCGTCTTCACCAACGGCTCGGGACAGACCCCCCACCAGATCGCCGATTCGTTACGCGCACTGGGCCTGGACCTCCGCGATCACGAGGTGCTCACCCCGGCCGTCGTCGCCGCCGAGACGATGCAGGCGCTCTACCAGGACCAGCCGCTCCTGGTCTTCGGCGGTGTTGGACTGCGTCATGACTTCGAGAAACTCGGGCTCAACGTCATCGACCTGGACCGCGTCGTGGCCGGTGAACCGACGAACGCCGTCGCCGTCGTGATTGGCTGGGACACCGACTTTGGCCGGGACAAGCTCCAGGTCGCCGCCGAGGCGGTGCTCGCCGGTGCGGCGATTTACTGCACGTCGGACGCTCCGTCCTTCGCCTCGGTCCACCACCTCAACGTGGGGGTCTCGGGCTTCATCGCCACCGGGCTCTCGCACGTCACGGGACGCCCGTACCGAGTGTTGGGCAAACCGTCACCAGAGGCGATGCAGACCCTGGTCCAGCGACTCGGGGTCACCGCCGAACAGGTGCTGATCATCGGTGACGACCTGATCTTGGAATGCTCCATGGCCCGCGCGAGCGGCGCCCTCGGCATCCTGGTCACGACCGGCACCAACTCGGCGGCCGACGCCGAGGCCGCGCCGACCAACCAGAAGCCCGATGCCGTACTCGACAGCATGACCGAATTCGTCGAACTCCTCTCGCTGGCTTCCGAGCCCTCCGTACCCCGTGCCGTCTAACCCGACCCACGCCGCGTCGACGGACGCCGCAACGGAAGGGACACCGATGTCCAGTCCAAGCGCATCCGCCGATACCCGACAGGTGACGTGGCAGCCGACGAGCGAACAACGTGAGCAGAGTCGAATCGGGCACTTCATGAGCTGGGTCGAATCGACCCGCCGCGTGCACTTGACCGACTACCGCGAGCTCTGGCGCTGGTCGGTCGACGATCTCTCAGGTTTCTGGGAAGCGGTACGCGAGTACTTCGACGTGCTGGGCGAAGGTTTTGACGGACCGGCGTTGAGCGAGGAACGGATGCCCGGGGCGCTCTGGTACCCGCGCGCGAGGCTGAACTTTGCCGAGAATGTGCTGCGCCACGCCGATGCTCGTGGGTTGTGCGACACGACGGCCATATTCGACATCCGCGAGGACGACTCCACCTCCGAGTTGACCTGGCGCGAACTCCGCGACCGGGTCGCTTCGCTCGCCGGGAGGCTGCGGGGGCTCGGCGTCGAACCGGGCGACCGCGTCGCGGCGGTCCTTCCGAATATCCCTGAGGCCATCATCGGCCTGCTCGCGACGGCCAGTATCGGGGCAGTCTGGAGCATCAATTCGCCGGACCTGTCGGCGAACGCGACACTCGAGCGGTTGCGTCAACTCGAACCCACCGTTCTCATCGGCGTGGATGGCTACCAGTTCAACGGCCACGACGTCGATCGCGTCGAGTACCTCGCCGAGATCGAGGCCGGCCTGCCGTCCCTGGCGCACACCCTCCTGGTGCGCAACCCCGACCGGGCACACCACGCCGCCAACACCGAAGGGGCACGCGCGCGACGGCTGGACTTCGGTGCGCTACTCACCGACAGCGCCGAGCCGCACTACGAGCACGTGGCCTTCGACCACCCGCTCTGGGTGTTGTTCTCCTCGGGCACCACCGGTGCGCCCAAGGGCATCGTCCACGGGCACGGTGGGATGACCTTAGAGGCGCTCAAGGGCACCGCGCTCAATCAGAACATGGGAGCGGGCGACCGGTACTACGTCGCCGCGAACACCTCTTGGATGGTCTGGAACACCCTCGTCAATAACCTCATGTCCGGCGCCTCGGTCGTGACCTACAGTGGCTCGCCGCTCTTCGCCAGCCCGGACCGTCAATTCGACATCATCGCGCGCACTCGAACCACGATGTTCGCCACCGGCGCGGCGTACCTCTCCCTGGTCGAAAAATCCGGCCTCGAACCGGGGCGCGCCCACGACCTCACCGCGCTGGTCGCCGTCATGTCGACCGGATCGCCATTGCCCAGCTCTACGTGGCGCTGGTTTCATCAGCACGTCAAGTCCGACGTGCACCTGGGATCCGACAGCGGTGGTACGGACATCTGTAGCGGCTTCATCGGTTCTAATCCGCTCGAGCCGGTGCACGTCGGCGAGATCCAGGGGCCACTGCTCGGCGTGGCGGTCCAAGCCTGGTCCGAGAGCGGACGCCGGGTCATTGGCGAGGTGGGCGAGATGGTGATCACCCGTCCGATGCCTTCGATGCCCGTGTTCTTCTGGGGTGACGACGGGTCACGGTATCTGAGTTCCTACTTCGAGAAGTTTCCCGGCGTCTGGACTCAGGGTGACTGGATCACCGAAACCGAGGACGGGGCGTTCGTCGTGCACGGGCGCTCGGACGCGACACTGAACCGAGCGGGGGTCCGCCTCGGGAGCGCGGACATCTACGCCGCGCTCCAGCACATTCCCGACGTTCGCGAGTCACTGGTGATTGGCCTTGAACAGCCTGATGGCGGCTACTACATGCCGCTCTTCGTCGTCCTCGCCGACGGCGACGAGCTCAGCGAAGAACTCGAGCAGAGAATCCGGTCCACGATCCGCGACCTGGCCTCGGCCCGTCACGTGCCCGACGAGATCATCATCGCCCCGGCCATCCCCGTCACCCACGCGCACAAGAAGATCGAGGTGCCGCTAAAGAAGCTCTTCTCGGGACACCGCGCCGACGCGGCGATCAACCGCGGTTCGCTGGCCAACCCTGAATCCGTTGACTGGTTCGTCGAACGGGCCGAACGCTACCTCTCCGAACTCCAACGCCACGAGTAGAGATGGCGTCACCCTTTGCTCACCTCGACGCGCTCTCGACGATGAAGTCCTCGCTCGCGATTACGCCTGCGTCACACGACTTCGATGACGTGAAGAGTGGGGATCAGCGATCGGTAACTTTGCGCGACCTACCCGGCACTGAAGACGACAAAGCACCATGGGAGACAGCATGACGAACGACACGCTAAACGTTGAGACACTGACCGCGATTGACGTGCACGTCCACGTCGAACAGGACGCGCACGGACACTTTTCACTCGACCAAGAGTTGATGGACGCTTCGGCGAAGTACTTCAAGGCGGGCGAGGACCGCGCGCCGAGACTAGAGGTAATCGCCGAGCGGTACCGTTCGCTCAACATGGCGGCGGTGGTCTTCACCGTTGACGCGACGACCGCTACGGGTCACGCCGCGATTTCGAGCGAGGAGATCGCCCAGGAGGCCCAAGCGTTCGCCGATGTCCTGATTCCTTTTGGTTCGGTCGATCCCCACGATGGCAAAGGGGCACTCGACAAGGCGCGCCACCTGGTACAGGATTGCGGTATTCGGGGGTTCAAATTTCACCCGAGCCTGCAAGCGTTCCGTCCGAACGCTTCCGAGTACTACTCGCTCTACGAGGTCCTCGAAGACCTCGCGGTGCCGGTGATCTTTCACACGGGACAAACGGGTATTGGCGCCAATCTCCCCGGGGGACGCGGTATCAAGCTCGCCCTGTCAGACCCGCTGTTGCTTGATGAGGTCGCGGCGGATTTTCCGGGTCTAACCATGGTGCTCGCGCACGCGGGCATGCCGTGGTACGAGAACGCCTTGGCGATGGCCACGCACAAATCCAACGTGTTCATCGACCTCTCCGGTTGGTCGCCGAAATACTTGCCCGCGCCACTCGTGCGAGCGGTGGGAGGCTACATGAGTCACAAGGTGCTCTTCGGTTCAGATTTTCCGGTGCTCACGCCCGAGCGGTGGCTGCGCGACTTCGAAGGCCTCGAGATCCCTGACGAAGCCCGAACACGAATACTGAAGGACAACGCCAGAGGCGTGCTTGGTCTATGAACGTGGCATCACGACGCACCTCGCACTCGCAGGTTGCCGAGCGTACCTAGAAGGGATAGTCCGGCAGCACGCTCTGGGCGGTGACCCACTGGGTTTCGGTGAAGGCGTCGAGGTTGGCCTGGCCACCAACTCGTGAGCCATTGCCCGAGGCACCGATGCCGCCGAAGGGGATGACCGCTTCGTCGCCCACGGTCTGGTCGTTGACGTGAATCGCTCCCGAAGGGATCCGACTCGCCAGTTCGAGCGCGTGGAGCCCGTCGCGCGAGAGGATTCCCAAGGACAATCCGTAGGGAGACGCGCTCGCGAGGGCGACCGCCTCGTCGTCAGAATGAAACGCGATCACTGGCGCTACCGGACCGAAGACTTCTTCGCAGTAGGCGACCGACGAGGCGCTCACGTCGGACAAGACCGTTGGCCGATAGAAGAGATTCTCAAACGTGCCCCCGGCGAGCAGCGTGGCGCCGTCGCCAATGGACTCGGTGACCATGGAGTGCACGCGGTCTCGCTGGCGTTCGTCAATCAGCGGTCCCAGCGCCACTTGACCGGTCGTGGGATCACCCACGGGCAAGTGGTTGGCGTGTTCGGCGAGCAGCGCGGCGTAGTCCTTGGCGATCTTTGCGTCGACCAGGTGTCGTCCCGTGGTCATGCAAATCTGGCCTTGGTGCATGAACGAGCCGAAGGCGCCCACCGACACGGCCTTTTCTAGGTCGACGTCGCCCATGATGATCAGGGCCGAATTTCCACCTAGCTCGAGGTGGACGCGCTTCAGGTGCTCGGCCCCGAGTGATCCCACTCGTCGGCCCGCTTGGGTCGAACCAGTGAAGGCGATCACGTGCACGAGCGGGTCGGTGACGAGTGCTTCTCCCACGTCGTGCGCGCCCGGAAGCATTGAAAAGACACCGGCCGGCACGCCGGCTTCTTCGAACACGCGCGCGAGAATGACCCCACCACACACCGCAGTACGCGGGTCGGGCTTCAAGATGACGGCGTTGCCCAGCGCGAGTGCGGGCGCCACGGAGCGGATTGACAATATGAGTGGAAAATTGAAGGGAGCGATGACGCCCACCACGCCCGCCGGGACGCGACGTGAAAAGCTGAGTCGCGGCATCTCACTGCGAAGAATCTCGCCCGTGGGGTGCGAGGCGAGTGCGGCCGCCTCGAAGCACTCCTCGGCAGCGATGTGCAGTTCCAGATCCGCTTTTGGTCCAATGCTGCCCGACTCGCGGATCAACCAGTGCGCCAGTTCGGGTGCGTGTTCAACAAAGAGATCGCCAGCCTTGCGCAAGATCGCGGCCCGTTGGTTGAAGGGAAGCGCCGCCCAGTCGCGCTGCGCGTCGGTCGCGGCTCGCGCAGCCTCGCTGACGTCGGCGACGCTCGCCCTGCCCGAGTGGGCCAGGACCGCACCGGTCGCGGGTTCGACGACGGGTGCGGCGCCCGCGCCGCCGGGGTGCCAACCGCTCAAGAAGATATTGTCCTGCCAGGCGGCATCATCAAGAAATGTCATATGTACCTCCCAGTACAAACGTGACCGATTTCTTATCACAGGCACGCGTTCAACGCTGGGAGCCGCACATTCGAAGCGAATTGCCGGGGTATGGAAGGACCAGAGCACCGTGTTCGTACGTGAAACTCGAGGGGCCGGGAGGTGCGTCGCGTGCGTTATTGGCGGCAGAAATCTAAAATCTTGTCGAATTGTCGCACTATGTACGGAACGGTGTGTTAAGAAGTCAACCAACACTATTGGTTGGGGGGCAATATGAGTGAAGAGAAAATCTTCGAAGGTGATCGCGCGGGGCATGCACTGCGAGAATTCGAGTTCGGGCGTCGCCTAGGACTTCAGGCCTTGGGAGTCATGGTGGCCAGTGGCGCCGTCGCGACGCTCGCGGACGTATCGGCAGCCCAGGCGGCGGCGAAGTCAGGCACGATCAAGATTGGTTACGTCTCACCACGGACCGGAGCCTTGGCGGACTTCGCCGGACCCGACGCGTTCGTGTTGGCGCTGATCAAGAAGTCGAGTTACTTCGCGAAGGGCATCAAGATCGGCGGTACGACGTACCACATCGAGATCACCGAAAAGGACACGCAGTCACAGCCGAACGTGGCGGTCCAAGTAACCCAGGAGTTGATCAACTCAGGTGTCGACCTCGTGCTGACCAGTTCAGCTCCGGAGACAGTGATCCCGGTGGCGACGACGTGTGAGCAGTACAAGGTTCCCTGTGTCTCGACCGTCGTGCCGTGGGAAGCGTGGTGGGGTGGCTTCACGGGCGCTACGATTTCGCCCGAAGGCGGCGCGGCTGGAACAGGACCGACGTACAACTCGATGTTCTTCTACGGCGTGCCGCACTTCGTCGGTTGCTTCGTGCCGATGTGGGAGAAGATCCAAAAGAAGGTCAACTGCAACACGAACGTCGCCGAGATGTTCCCGAACGACTCGGACGGCAACGCCTTTCGCGCGGCCTTCGCTCCGACGGTCGGTGCCATCTACCCCAACGGGGGCTACAACTTCGTTGACGGTGGCGCGTACACCGACTTGTCGACTGACTACAGTGCGATGATCCAGACGTTCAAGACTGGTGGAAAGAACGGTGCGGCGTGCGACCTGTTCGTCAACGTACCGTTGCCCCCGGACTTCCAGACGTTCTGGACCCAGGCATCCCAGCAGGACTACAACCCGAAGTTGGCGACCGTGGCCAAGGTCATGCTGTTCCCGACGGACGCCTACGCCCTGGGTGACCTTTCGAACAACGTTGCGACCGACTCGTGGTTCACGCCCTACTCGCCCTACAAGTCGTCGCTGACCGGGCAATCGGCGTACAACTTCGCGGCCGCCTACCAGACGGCGGGGCATGGCCAGTGGGTGCAGTCAATGGGCTCGACCTACTCGCTGTTCGAGATCGCGATTCAGGCATTTAAGGCCGTGAAGAATCCACACAACCGGCTCGAACTCGCCTCTGCCCTGCAGGTGGTCAACTACGACGGCATGTGCGGACCGATCAACATGAACCTCAAGAGCGCCAACCCCTTCTTGGCGAGCCCCGCGAAGGGGATCGGGATGATCCAGCCCTTTGGCGTGCAATGGAAGCCCGGTTCGGCCGACCTCGTAGGTCACCGCAAGTACGCCTGGTCGCAGTGGATTGTTGACAACTCACTCAACCCGCACATTCCCCTCAATGGCACCCTTGAGCCCACCAACGCCTAGATTGCTTTTTCATGTCGTTGCTCCAACTGGAAGGTGTATCTAGACGATTCGGCCAAGTAGTGGTCGCGGACGAGATCTCCTTCCAGTTGGACAAGGGTGACGCAGTAGGAATGATTGGACCGAACGGAGCGGGCAAGACGACGTTGTTCGCAATGATCTCGGGCGACGTGCGCCCGAATTCGGGGCGGATACTGCTCGACGGTGACGACGTGGTGAAGATGGCGCCGAGTAAACGTGCCCGAGCGGGAATCGGACGAACGTACCAGGTCCCTCGGCCCTTCGAACACATGACGGTGTTCGAGAACGTGCTGGTCGCCGCTCAGCAGGGCAATCGAGCTCGGGGCCAGCGCAGTTACGACATTGCCTACGAATCGCTCGAGCGCACGGGCCTCGCCAACTTCGCGAACCGCAGCGCCGGTTCGCTCAGTCTGTTGCACCGAAAACGTCTCGAGTTGGCGAGGGCCTTGTCCGTGGGTCCTCGGGTCCTGCTGCTCGACGAAATCGCGGGAGGTCTCACTGACCTTGAAGTGAACGAACTCACCGGCATCATTCGCGACCTCAAGGTTGAGGGAATCGCCGTGGTGTGGATTGAACACGTCGTGCGCGCGCTGCTATCGACGGTCGATCGATTGCTCTGTCTAGCGGGTGGAGCGATTGTCGCCGACGGTGAGCCTAAAAGCGTACTGGCATCAGACGCGGTGCGCTCGGTGTACCTAGGCGGGAAGACGATCCTCGAGGCGATGCCTCAATGACCGAATCGCTTCTCGAAGTGAAAAATCTCGTCGTTCACCACGGACAACTCAAGGCAATTGACGACGTCAGTTTCGGTCTGAACGTCGGCGAGGTGCTGGCCATGATCGGCGCCAATGGAGCGGGGAAGTCGACGTTGCTGCGCACGATTGCGGGTCTGCATCGTCAAACCTCAGGTTCGGTGTTCTTCGAGGGAGCGGACATATCCAACATCGCGCCTCATCGTCGAGTCTCGATGGGCGTGTCGCTCGTCCCCGAAGGTCGCCGCCTGTTCTCGTCGATGACCCTTCAAGAGAATTTGCAGGTCGGCGCCTTTCACGCCAAGAAGGGTCCTTTCAATATTGATCGCATCTACGAGTTGTTCGACTGGATGCCGTCACGACGTCGACAACGAGTGTGGCAATTGTCGGGAGGTGAGCAACAGGCAGTGGCCATTGGTCGTGCCTTGGTCGCCAATCCAAGACTCTTGCTACTCGACGAACTCTCACTTGGCCTCGCGCCCATCATCATCGAACGGATCTACGCGTTGATCCCCGAGATCATTGCGCAGGGCGTGAGCATCTTGGTCGTGGAACAAGACGTTTCGCAGGGCTTGGCAGTCGCCGACCGCGTGCACTGTCTGCTCGAAGGCAAGACCTCGCTCACGGGCGTGCCCGCCGACTTCACACCCGAACAAGTCGAGCGTGCGTACTTCGGGGCTGGTCTCGCGGCGACGAACTCGCGCGAAGGAGAGTCGTAATGGTCTGGTTGAACGTGCTAGTGCAAGGCATCCTTATCGGGGGCTTCTACGCGCTCTTCGCCTGCGGGCTGTCACTCATGTTCGGCGTCTTAAAGGTCATCAACCTCGCCCACGGTGACATGGCGGTCGTGGCGGGTTACGTCGCGGTCTTCTTGACGCCACATCTCGGTCTACCTGAGGTGTGGTCCTTTCTCATCGTCGTACCGATCTTCACGCTCGCTGGCTACGTCCTTCAGCGCACGCTCATCCAAAAGAGCATCGATCGCGATCCCTTCACCACGTTGTTGGTGACCTTCGGTCTTTCGGTAGTGATCGAGAACCTCTTGCTCGAGATCTACTCCGCCAACGGCCAGACGGTGAACATCGGGGACCTTATCGCCAAGTCGTGGCACCCGGCGTCGATCATCTACGTGTCCTACGTCTCGCTCGCGGTGCTCGGTGTGGCCGTGTTGGTTCTCTTCTTGTTGCAGTTGTTCTTGTCCAAGACCGGCACTGGTCGCCTGATTCGCGCGGTGGCGGACGACCGTGAAGCGGCGCAGCTCAGTGGCGCTAACTATCGTCACATCTTCGGCGTGGCCGCGTCCCTCGCTTTCGCGACGGTGGCGCTCGCCGGCATTGCCTATGGCATGATGACCCAATTCGCCCCCACGTCAGGCGGCGTCAATCTCTTGTTCGCGTTCGAAGCGGTGGTGATCGGCGGCATCGGTTCACTGTGGGGCACGCTCGTGGGGGGCATCGCCCTGGGCATCGCCCAACAATTCGGGGCTCATATCAACGTGCAATATCAAGTGCTCGCTGGCAACATTCTCTTCTTAGCGGTGTTGGCGATCAGACCGCAGGGACTGTTCGGGCGAAAGACGGCACTCGCGTGAGTGAGTCACTCCTTAACCCGTCCGCCAGCGGATCGACGATCTCGGTTCGCCGCTCGACGCATTCGCCACTCATTACGTTGGTGGGCGCGTCAGTCGTCGTGGTCTTGTTGACGCTGGCGCCGTGGATCTTCCCGGCCCAGTTCGCGTCGACGCTGATGAACTTCTTCATTCTGGTCATCATGGCCACGATGTGGAACCTGCTGGCGGGTTACGCGGGGATGGTGTCCATTGGCCAGCAGGCCTTCGTTGGCTTGGGCGCGTACGCCACGCTGTACTTTGCTCTCAAGGGGATGAACCCGTTCTTGACGATTCCCTTCGCCGCGTTGGTCTGCGCCGTGCTCGCGGTGCCGGTGACGTATCTGTTGTTTCGCCTGCGTGGCGGGTACTTCGCCATCGCGACCTGGGTCGTGGCCGATACCGTGATGCTCATCATCGGCACGATCGCCTTTCTCGGAGGTGGGACGGGCCGCTTGATGCCAGGGCTGCAGAGCCTGACTCCCGCCCAGACCGCGCACTATTCGTATCTGGCGACCTGGATAGTCGCCTTCATCGTCGTGGTGGGCACGTACCTGCTGTTGCGAAGTCGCGTAGGGCTCGTGCTGGCGTCGATCAGGGACGATGAGGTCGCGGCACGAAGCGCGGGCGCGCACGTGCGTTCGGCGCGCCGACTGGTCTTCGTCATCGCCGCGGCGGGCTGTGGCGCGGCGGGCGCCGTACTGGCCATCAGCCAGCCCTTCGTGCAACCAACCAGTGTCTTCAGCCTGCAGTGGGCGGCGGAGATGCTCTTCGTATCGATGATCGGCGGGCTCGGGACCATCGAGGGCCCCATTGTGGGCAGCATCATCTTCTTCTCGTTACAACAGACGCTCCAGCAGCAAGGTGCCTGGTACCTGATCATTTTCGGCACGGTGGCGGTCCTGGTGGCGTTGTGGCAGCCTCGGGGTATCTGGGGTGCGGTTCGCGACCGATTCCATACTGAACTGCTCCCCGTGGGCCATTGGGTGAGTGAGGGTCCCCCAAAAGAGTGACGGTCCTTCCGGCGTCGCAGCTACCTACAGTTCTGGAACCACTCGCTCGAGTCGTCCCTCAGGGAACGTTCGCTAGGGGACCCGGTTCGCGCACTCAGTAGGATTGAGTCATGCCTTCTCCTCGACCCGCACCCCGTCGCGCCTCGAGCACGGGGCGTCCGGCGCCTCGAAGCGGCCCGCGAACCGGCGCGGCATCGGGACGCGATGCTCGCAGCGGAGGGTCAAAATCTACTTATCGGGCCCGACCCGCCCGCGAGGGCGCCGAGCGGCGCATCGAACGCAAAGACGATGGTCGTTCGGAACGCCCGACGGGCTTTGGTCGCGGGCGAGACGACCGCGGGTCCAAACGGACCGAGAACGAACGAGGGGCCCGCAACGAGCACGACCCCCGTCGACCGCGACCGTCGGCGAGCGCACGCGGCGCCAAGTCAACGCCGCGACCGCGCGACCGCGACGCTCGGCCGGTACCTCGTGACGGTGCGCCTTCGCGGGGGACCCGCGACGACTCGCGCTACCAGCGCCCCGAGGTTCGTGAGCGACGTGAAGGCGAGCGGCCAGAAAGACCTTCGGACTTTCGTCGCGGCCCAGATCGTGGCGGCGCGAAGGGACCAGCTCGCCCCGTTCGCGGTGGTACCGGCAGAAGCGAACGAAACGAGGAATCCTTCGACGCGCGAACCGGTCCCCGTCGCCGTGGACCCGCGCCCGCGGGACGTCGTCCCCCAGGGGCGCGTCCGCACACGAGGACCGCGCGCGGCCCTACGCCCGAAGAGATCGAGCGCCAGAAGATCGAATCGCACTCGCGTGCGAAAGGATGGGGCGGCGTCGCGCGCAAGGGCGCTGCCAATATCAAGAGCTCGGGTCAGGCGATGGCCGTCACGCCGAGCGCCGGTCGCACGCCCGACCCACTTGAGCCCTGGGTGCAAGAGGAGCGTGCCGCCAAGGGCGTGGCGCCCGCCAAGGCGAAGGCGAAGGTCAAGTACGCGCTCCCGGGTGACGTCGCGTCCGACGTGCGCAAGGCGTTCATCGGCACGGCCTACGCCCGCGAGAAGGCAGTTATGACCCTGACGCGCGCCGCGGAGGCTTACGACCGCAAACGATACGAAGAAGCCCTCCGCCTCGGGCGCACGGTTGCCGACGCGGTACCTGGGGTGGCACCCGTGCGCGAACTGACCGGACTCGCCGCCTACCGCGCCGAGCGCTGGAGCATGGCCAAGATCCACCTGCGCGCCCACTTCGCGATCACCGGCGACCCCGAACACCTGCCGCTCGTGATGGACTGCGAACGCGCGGGTCATCGCTATCGGGCGGTCGAAAAGACCTTCGGCGAACTCGAGGCCAGTGAGCCGACCGCCGAGGTGTTGGTCGAGGGGCGCATCGTGATGGCGGGTGCCTGGGCCGACCAGCAACGCTACGAAGACGCGATCGAACTGCTCACCCGGGCCGGTGCGACGAAGCAATTGCGTAATCCGTCCTATCGTCACGTTCGACTTTGGTACGCGTTGGGCGACGTCTTTGACCGGGCGGGCGACGCCGTGTCGGCGCGAGAGCTCTTCGCACGCGTGGTGATCGCCGAACCCGACGCCTACGACGCCCAAACCCGACTCGGCGAACTCGGTGCGAGTGCGCCGCGCAAGAATCGTAAGCGTCGTACCACGCCGGTATCGAAGAAGAAGTTCGACTAACCGAGCGAAGACAGCGCCGCGCACAGCGCGAACGTGGCGCCGCGCATGTCGTCGCCCAGGCTGCCGCGCATCAAGTTCATCATGTAGGCAACCGTGAGACCGCTGTCTTGATCCATGACGACCAGTGACCCGCCTAGCCCCGCCCAGTAGCAGGCGCGAGGGCCGATCGGCACCGTCGAGCTCGCGAGTCCGTAGCCCATACCAAAGTGCGTCTCGGTGCCGAGGGCCAGGTCCACGCCATTCGCCTGGGTGTCGAAGATCGCGTCGCCGGTCTTGTCCGAGTAGAACCGGTGACCGTTCGCCTCGCCGCGGTTCGCAATGATTTGTTGGACCAGGGCGACTGATCGAGCGTTGCCGTGGCCGTTGGCGGCGGGGATCTCGGCCGCGCGCCACCAACGATGCTGGGGCATCGTGACCACGAGCGGGAGCATGCTCAGCGTGCGGTAGGTGATCGAATCGTGCGCGACGTCGGTGAAGTCGAAAGGCGGTGGGGCGATCACGACGCTGACGCGGTCCTCGTCGTTCTCGGGCAGGCCTATGTGAAAGTCAGCGCCCAGGACATCAGCGACCTCGGTCTTGAAGAACTGTCCGATGGTGGTACCGGTGATTCGCCGGACGATCTCACCGATCAGGTAGCCCTGGGTCACCGCGTGGTAGCCCGAGGCCGTGCCCGGCGTCCACCAAGGCTCTTGGCGCGCCAGGATTCCCACGCATCGCTCCCAGTCCGCGAGATCGGTGGGTTCCATTGGTTCCGCGAAGCCCGAGAGCCCGGCGGTGTGGCCCATCACGTGGCGTACCTCGATTGAGGATTTGCCGTTCGCGGCGAATTCGGGCCAGTAGGTCGCGACCTTCGCGTGAAAATCCAGCTCGCCGCGATCCGCCAGCATCAAGGCAACGAGGAACGTCATGGTCTTGGTGATGGACCAGACGTTCACCAGCGTGTCGCGCTGCCACTCGAGGGTCTTTTCGGCGTCTTGGAATCCTCCCCAAATGTCCACGACGAGTTCACCGCGGTGATAGACGGCAACGGAGGCGCCCACGTCGTCACCGACGTCCAGGTTCTTCACGAGTTGCTCACGTACGGACTCGAACTTCGGGTCCGTCGTTCCGCGCACCTCGGCCATGGCCACCCCCCGTGTTGGTTGGGATGACTCTATCTTGGGACCTAGGACGTCATGCCGCCGAGGCCTACGAGGGCGCGAGCGTGTTCGATCTCGCCCATGTGACGAAGTCCGTGTTGGTAGATCCAGCACTCCAAGGCGTCACTACGTGAGATACCCCGTTCGCCGCCCACGCGCGCCGAGAACGTGTGGTCGATGCCGGGACCATAGGGGAAGGGCACCACGATGTCCTCGAAGGTCGCGGGGTCGATCGACGCGACGAATCCCTCGGTGGCGTCAAAAACCAGGCGCTGAAAGATGAGGAATTCGCCGTAGTGACCAATGCGTTGGAGCGTCATCTCGGCAACGGACTTCGCTTTGCCGTGGTCGGGAATCGCCAGGCCCATCTTCTCGGACCACTCGTCGTTGAACTGCGGCAGGGGACCGCCCGCGAAGACGAGTCCGCCATCTTCTATCAGGACTTGGTGGACGAGTGAGAACGCGATCGGCAAGACACCCTCGCGTTCGACGTGGTTCACCTGATCCAATGTCATCGTCGAACACGCTTGGTCGTAGAGAGAATGCATCGCGCGCAGACGTCGTAGCAGCGAGGACCGATAGTCGAGTGTCACCTAGGTAGTCTGTCCGATGCACGAGTGACCCACAAACGAGCGACGCGTTTGACCACGTTTACTGAAAGAGCACGCGCACGATCTCTTGTAGGATTCGTGTATGGACATTGCCTCTCTCTTGGGCGCCGAGGCGCCGACGCTGCTGGACCATAAGGCGACCGCGTTCCCCAAGGACTGGTTGACGCTTCCGGGACCAAATTTCGTCCAGGACATCTTCACGATGAGCGACCGGTCACCGACCGTACTGCGCAACCTGGGTACTCTTTACCGCAACGGGCGCCTCGGGGGCACCGGGTACTTGTCGATCCTGCCAGTGGACCAGGGCATCGAACATTCGGCCGCCGCGAGTTTCGCACCGAATCCGGAGTATTTCGATCCCGCCCGACTCTGCGACCTCGCGATCGCGGCGGGCTGCAACGCGATCGCCTCGACCCTGGGGACGCTGGGTATGGTGTCGCGCCGCTACGTGCACCGCATCCCCTTCATTGTGAAGCTCAACCACAATGACCTCTTGCGCTACCCGAACTCCTTTGACCAGCACATGTTCGCTTCGGCGCAGCAAGCGGCGGACCTGGGTGCCGTGGGCGTGGGAGCGACCGTCTACTTCGGTTCCGAGGGTTCGATTCGCCAACTCGAGGAAGTCACGGCCGCCTTCGCCGAAGCGCACCGCCTGGGTCTGTTCACGGTGCTGTGGTGCTACCTGCGCAACGACGCCTTTAAGACCAAGGACGTCGACTACCACCTCAGCGCGGACCTGACGGGACAGGCCAACCACCTCGGCGTGACTATCGAGACCGACATCATCAAGCAAAAGCAGCCCGAGAACAACGGTGGCTACAACGTCGTCAAGTTCGGCAAGACCGATCCGCGGGTCTATAGCAATTTGACCACGGACAATCCCATTGACCTCACGCGTTGGCAGGTCGTCAACTGCTACGCCGGACGCATCGGGCTCATCAACTCGGGTGGCGAGGCGAAGGGTAACGACGACTTGGCGGGCGCCGTGCGCACGGCCGTGATCAACAAGCGTGCGGGTGGCCAGGGTCTCATTCTGGGTCGAAAGGCCTTCCAGCGCCCCATCGACGAGGGCGCCGCGCTGGTGCACGCGGTCCAGGACGTCTACCTGGACCAGTCGATCACCATCGCCTGAGGTACCGTCCAGACATGGCGAGCGACGCGGACGCGGGGTGGTTGACGTGGGCGAACCTCGTGACCGTGGTGCGCCTCCTGCTGTTGCCAGTCTTCGTGTGGATCCTCTTCACGACCGACCACCGCGCCATCGCGGCGTGGTTGCTGGCGTTCCTCGGGGCGACGGACTGGATCGACGGGTTCCTCGCACGAAGGCTTCACCAGGTCTCCACGGTCGGCAAGATCATCGACCCCGTAGCGGACCGGCTATTGGTCGTGGTGGGTCTGCTGAGCGTGGCGGCCGCTTCGGGAGTCCCGTGGTGGTTCGCTCTTACGACGCTCGCGCGCGAGGTGATCGTCTCGGTGCTCACCCTCGTGCTCGCCGGGCTCGGGGCCGCTCGAATCGACGTGCTCTGGTGGGGGAAAGTGTCGACCTTCGCCCTGATGACGGCGTATCCATGGTTCTTGCTCACGACCAATCCCCATCACGGCGCGCTCGCGCAGTGGCAGCACGTGGCGCGCGACGTAACGTGGGTGATCGGCATCATGGGTCTCAGCCTTTCGTGGCTGGTGCTGGCGGGCTACGTGCGACCCGCCCTCGCCGCGCTGCGCGCCGGGCGCCAGGGCCGGCGAATCTTGTAGATTTTCTGGTTATGCAGATCCCCAGCGACCTCCGGTACTCGAATGACCACGAATGGGCGAAGGCCGACGGCGCCGTGGTACGAATAGGTATCACCGATTACGCGCAAGATGCTTTGGGCGACGTCGTCTTCGTGGATCTGCCCAAGGTCGGCAGCACGTTAAACGCGGGTGAAGCGCTGGGCGAAGTTGAGTCGACGAAGTCGGTCTCAGAAATCTACGCGCCGGTATCGGGTACGGTGACGGCGGTGAACGATTCGCTCACGAACGCACCCGAGTCGGTGAACGCCGACCCCTACGGTGTCGGGTGGATTTGTGAAATCACGACAACGTCGAGCACTGAGTACGACGCGTTACTCGACGAGCAAGGTTACCAAGCTCTCACCAACAATTAACTCTGACGAGCCTTCGCAAACGTAACTATTGTGAGTCCCGTGAACTGCCGTCGCTGTGGGGAGATACTGAACGCCAACGCAAATTTTTGTTGGTCGTGTGGTGCACCTCAACACAAGGCGACTTCACCTGAGACCATCGCGGTTCCGGTCGTGAGTGTGCCTGACGCACTGTACGTGAACGCGTCCAAGGGACCGGTCGGTGAGCACGGTGACGAACTCGTGATCGTTTCGGGTCCGGAGGCCGGCGGACGTCTCGACTTGGACAAGGAATTCATCAGCGCCGGACGTCATGAGCAGAGTGACCTGCTGCTCGATGACGTGTCGGTGTCGCGCCATCACGCGTTGTTCACGCGAACCGCGAGCGGACGTCTCACACTGCGAGACTTGAACTCACTCAACGGCACCTACGTCAACGGGAAGCGCGTCGAAGAGACGACGCTCCATTCGGGTGACGAGGTGCAAATCGGTAAATACAAATTGGTGTTCTGGGAGTCCACGCGATGACCAATCAGGGGACCATGCGCATAGGAGAGGTGCACGCGATTCTTCGACGCGACGTACCAGACATCGAGTTGTCCAAGATCCGCTACTACGAGGACAAGGGTCTGGTCCAACCCACGCGAAGCCGCAAGGGCTATCGCCTCTACTCCCAGCGCGACGTGGACTGTCTGCGCGAGGCGATTCGCCTGGCGCACGAGGAATTCGTGCCCCTGCGCGTGGTGCGGCTGCGCCTGATCGAGCAGGGCTTGCTGGACGACACGCCCGTCGCGTCGGGCACCACCCGTCAAGTAGCGCGCACCACGTCCAACGTCATCTCGGTACCGGTGCCGGTGAGTGAACCCACCGAAGAGCCCGTCGACACCCTTGCGACGAGCGTCGTGGCGATCGCGCCGAACGTGAGCAGCGAGGCATCGTCCGCGCCGGTCGACGCCGCCGCGGACGAGTCCGACGTGACACCGCTCGCTGCGCTGGCGCCCGTGAAGGCACCGGCGACGTCGAGTGCACCGACACCTGGGCCCGACACCACGGCGCCCGTCGTGAGGTCACCCGAGGAGCGTGCGTCGCGCGCGTCGACCGTCGCCGCCGTGCCAGCACTCGACGACTGGGATGACGAGGAGCGGTTCTATTCGTCCTCGGAGTTCCTCACGGTCAGTGGGCTCGACGCGCACGTGATGAACCATCTCGTCGCCTCGGGTTTGCTCTCTCCCACCACGGTGGCCAATCAAGCGACGTACAACGAGTTGGATTTGCGGGTCGCTCGAGCCATCAAAGTACTGCTCGCTCGTAATATCGACATTCGTTTGCTGGGTTCATTGCGTCGAAACGTCGAACGAGAGATCGGACTACTCAACGACGTGACCCAACCCGTGCGGCCCCCAAAGAAAACCGTGAGCGCTCGCGAAGCACGCGACAGCGCGAAGTCGGTGGCCTTGGAGATCGCGGCACTTCGCGCCGAATTGTTCGCTCGCGCCTTGCACCAGTACCTCGGTCACTAGCCCGACGAGACGAATCTGGTCCGGTCTAGGCTGTGGCCATGGTTGAGGTCGTCCTACGCGCAGTCCGTGTTGACGTTGGATCGTCGACGCCGCTCTTGTTACTCGAAGAAGTAGGGGGGGATCGAGTCCTGCCGATCTTCGTCGGAGCGCCCGAGGCGACGGCGATCGCCTACGCGTTACAAAACGTGGCCACGCCGCGTCCGATGTCCCACGACCTGCTCGGCAACGTCATCGCGGCGCTCGGTGCGCAGCTCTTCGCGGTTGAGATAACGGAACTCGTGGATAACACGTACTACGCGAACTTACGACTTCTGCGCGACCGGACCGAGATCAACGTGAGCGCTCGTCCCAGCGACGCCGTAGCGATCGCGCTTCGAGTCGGATCTCCCATACTCGTGAGTGACCAATTGATGAACGACCAGGGTAAGGTGATGCACCTCGACGAAAGTGATGAGATTGACGACGAGGTCGACGAACTGATCGGGCCAGACGAAGGCACGCCCAATGAGGCGGAATTGGTCGCTGAACTGCGCGACTTCCTCGAGACGATCCGTCCCGAGGACTTCAATCAGTGAGGAGGGGGCTCAAGTCGCTGGCGATCTTCTTTGCCTTTGTCGTCATCTTTGTCTTCAGCCGTCACTACCTCACCACCACCGCGACGACCACCACCACTTCGACGACCACCACCATCGCGAGCTCGACGACGACGTCACTCGCCACACTTACGACGTGTCAAGGTCGCGAGTTCAAGGGCGTGTACGACGAGGGGGAGGGTGCCGCGGGCACGATTGTCGCGAGCGTGACCCTCACCAAACAGGCGCCCGGTAGTTGCGTGGTCGACGGCTACCCGACGCTCACGCTCCAAGACGAGACCGGGGCGGTCTTCAGCTCGACGACGTCGACGACGAGTCCCATACAGTTTCCCGATGCCGCGGCGAATAGACCGGCCACCAAGGTTGCGGTCACCCAGGGTGGTTCGATCTCGTTCTCCTTGGGCTACTCGGACGTACCGGTGGGCACCGAGGTCTGCGCGAGTGCCGTGACGATCAGTGTCCAGTTCCAGAGGAATGGCTCGACCACGACCGTGACGCCGAGCTACCCGATTCAGCCCTGCAACGCCGCCACCATTTGGGTCAGTCCGTTCTACTAGCGGCACGTGCGTCATCGGTTGGCGAAGTGGAGATCGCCGCCCACGCCGTGGTGCTCGTCAAGAGCAATCCCTCTATTGGGGATCGATTCGGATCGATCATCGCCGAGGACGAGCGGCGTTCAAGCCTCGGTCGGGTCCACCACGATACGTCCGCGGGTCTTGCCACTTCGTATCGTCTCGAGCGCCTCGTCCAAGCCTTCGAGCGTGATGGTCGAGTCAATGAGCCCGGCGAAGTCGACGCGCGTGGCGACCGCACCCAACTGGCGCCACACCTCGGCGCGGGTCCTCGCCGACGCCTCGACCGCGTCGATGCCCAAGAGCGCCACCGCACGGGTGATGAAGGGATAGACGTTCGTATTGAGATCGGGACTCGCCACGAGTCCGCTCGCGGCGACGCCCGCGCCGTAGCGCAGCGAGCGCAAGATGTGATGGAGCGTCTCGCCGCCCACGCAGTCGATCGCTCCAGCCCAACGCTCACTCGCGAGGACCCGGTCGGGACGGTCGGCGATGTCGTCGCGACCAATGACGCGCGTCGCGCCGCGCTCGTAGAGCCACGCCGATCCCTGGGGCGAACCAGTAGACGCTACTGGCTGGNNAGCCAGTTCGCTTCCTGTGGCGAGCCGGTGGACGCTACTGGCTGGTAATCGCGCGCGTGCAGGAACGAGACGGCGAGTGAACCGACACCGCCCGTGGCGCCGGTGACGAGGACTTCGGCGCCGGGTTCGAGACCGTGCTCTTCGAGGGCGAGGACGCTCGCCATGGCGGTGAAGCCCGCGGTGCCGATCACCATGGCGTCGCGCGTCGAGATGCCCGCGGGCAGCACGCTGACTAGTCGAGAGGGCGCGTAGACCAGGGGAGCGAAGCCGCCGTCGCGCGCCACACCCAGGTCGCCACCGTGCACGCAGACCGGGGTTCCCTCGGCGATACCCGGGTCGGTCGACGTGACCACCACGCCCGCGGCGTCGACGCCGCCGACGAGCACGGGCACGCGTCGCACCCGACTCGAAGGGCTCGCCACCAGGGCGTCCTTGTAGTTGACCCCCGAGTACTCGACGCGCACGAGCAGGTCCGCGGACTCGCGCGCGATCGGCTCGAAGTCCTCGACGCCCCGGCTGAACGCGCCGTCCTCTTCGCGCACGACGTAACAACGCATCGCAAAATTCTAGGGGGGACTCGCCTCGCGACGTGCCAGGTCGTACCATGACGACTATGCCCATCATTGAGCTCAACGGTCATCGCACCTGGGTCCTGGTGCCCAAGAAGAAAGGTGAGGTCGTGCTCTTGTTGCACGGGGGCATGAGCAGCAGTGCCAGTCTGCTCTCGTCGATCGGCCCGCACCTGAAGAAGAGGTTTCGATTGGCCGCCTTCGACCGCCGCGGGCACGGCAAGAGCCCCGACAACGATCGACCGTTTCATTACGCCGACATGGCCGAGGAGGCCATTGCCTTCATCGAACACCTGGGCCGAAAGGTGCACCTCGTCGGCCACAGCGACGGTGCCAACGTGGCGTTGCTGGTGACCCTGCGACGTCCCGATCTCGTGCGACGTTGCGTGGTCGTCGGGGGGAACTTCAATCACCGGGGCCTGGTTCCGGTCGAGCCCCTGCGCGTTGACTCGCCAGGCTTTCAAGCCTGGTCCGAGAAGTACGCGGCGCTCTCGCCCGACGGCATCGAACACGCCGCGACGGTCCTGCACAAGAGCGTGCGCTTGTTCGCCCATGAACCGAAGCTGTACCGCGAGGACCTCGCTCGCGTGAGTCGACCGGTACTGGTGATGGCGGGCGATGACGACGTCGCGAAGCTCTCGCACACCTGCGCGTTCTTCGAGTCGATTCCTGACGCACAGTTGGCGATCGTGCCCGGCGCGTCGCACGGCGTCTTAAAAGAGCAAAGCGCACTGTGCGCGTCGATGATCGAGCGCTTCCTCACCCAGTCGCTTCCGGTCAAGACCCTCGCGCCGATCCGCCGCCCGGCAGTGAGTGACTAGGACCTTGCGGGGCTTTGTCGAGAGCCCCAACTAGGCTTATCTCGATGATGACCCAGCTCGCCGCTTCGCGGACCCGGTCGGTGAACTGGTGGGGGAGGCTCAACGGGCTGACGAGTGACGGGGCGCTTTATGGGGTCTCGGCGGTGTTCGCGCTGCTGCTTGGATTCACGTCCGGACAGGTCGCCCAGTGGCATTGGGGCTTTCTCACCGCGGCTCCTTACGGTGTAGCCGCAGTCGCCGGCGTGTGGCTCGGTCGCTATCGCGTTCGGCGCGCGACGTTGGTTCGTCTGTCCTTGCTCGCGCTCGTGATCATGGGCTCGGTGGTGATCCCGCTCGCCCTCGAGGCGCGCTGGCGACACCAGGATCCCAATCAGGGCTACGCCCAACCCGAGATCTCGGTAATCGAACGTTCAGCTACCTACGTCAGCCAGGGCAAGGACCCGTATCGTTCGTACTACACCGACGGTCGCGTGGTCGACGAACTACGCGGGGTACCCGCCTACGAATCCTTCTTTCCGTATTTTCCATTGATGAGCGTCTTTGGCTTGCCTTCGGCGGAGACCCACGCGAGTTCGGGTCTCACCGACGCGCGCATCGTCATGTCACTGATGACCGTGCTCGTGAGTCTGGCGGCGCTCGTGATGTTGCGCGCGTCGCACGAGAAGAAGATCCGCATCGCCCAGGTGCTGCTCGCGTTGCCGACGGGAGCGTTGTTCCTCTCGACGGGGGGCGACGATATGCCGATACTGGCGTTGCTGCTGTTGGGCGTGGCGGCGTTGCAACGAAGAGCCGCGACCACCGCTGGCGTCAGCCTCGGCCTCGCCGCGGCGATGAAACTGACCGCCTGGCCCATGGCCTTTGGTGCGTTGCTCGTGGCGCGCGACAAGAAGGATCGCCCCGCGTGGCGTCGAGTGGCGCTGTGGATCACGTGCATCGTGGTAGTCACGGTCACGCCGTTCGTCCTCAAGGCGCCGTGGGCATTCTTCTCAAACGTCTTCGCCTTTCCACTCGGACTCGCGCACGTCGCCTCGCCCGCCGCGAGCGCCCTGCCTGGTCACATCCTCACGACCTGGTGGCCACCGCTCGGTCACGTACTCGCTCCGCTCGCGCTGCTCGTGGGCGGCTACTACGTCGCCAAGTACGCCAAACGCCACTGGCCGCTGACGCTCAGTCGATTGCTCGCGATACTCAGCTTGGTGTTCCTCGTCTTGATGTGCGTCGCGTCGGCGACTCGGATTGGCTACGTGATCTACCCGATCAACTTCGCCCTGTGGTCCTGGGTCTGTCGTGACGAACAGGGCGCCGAACTCGAAGCGGTGACGATCTAGATCGTTTCGGAGTTCTGGTAGATCTGGTAGGTCCAGTGCGTGGACGTGGCGCTGGACGCAGTCACGGTGACCCCGATGACCCAATAGAAGGTGTCGCTACCGGCCTTTTGGAACAGGTCTTCGGGCGAACCGTTGCTCGCCCCCTGGGAGAAGAGGTTCCAGCCGCGCGCCTTCAGTTGCGCGCGGTAGTACCCGAGCAATTGGCCGGGCTTGACGGCACTGACGAACGAGCGCGTGCAGTCGAAGTCGCCCGCACCCTGGTTGGGCAGCGAGACCGGACCAGCCGCGGAGGTCGATTCGGGCACGATCAGCGCGGGCGCGACGTTCGAGGGAGGGTTCCCGGGCTGCCGGCATCCCGCGAGCAGATTGGTGCTCGCGGTGCTGAGTCCGCCGACTATCACCGGAATCGTCGTCGGCGTCGTGACGCCCTGATCCGACACGGCATTGATCAGCAGGAAGACCGCGAGCATCACGACGCCCAGGATGAGTACCGCCGCCGCGGGCCAGATGCTGGTGGTCGTCGTCAACGGGGGTTTCGGACGGTCACTCATCGTGCCAGCCTAAATGGTCAATCGGACCGCGCCCCTGGCCCAGTCGCCAGGAGGCCGCGCCCTTGATCGCCGCCAGCACGAAGGACTTCGCGTCGCGCGTCGCGTCGGGCAACGTTCGACCGAGCGCCAGACCGCACGCGACGGCCGCGGACAACGAGCAGCCGGTGCCATGGTCGTTCATCGAATCGACACGCTCGGCATCAAGGACAGTGACGCCTTCGGGTCCGACCAGTACGTCAGGTGCGTGCGATCTTGCGTCGCGTTGGTTCGCGAAGTGGCCACCCTTGACCAATACGTACGTCGGACCGAAGGTGAGGATCTGTTGGGCCACGCGCACCATGTCGTCGTAGTCGCGGATCGTGCGTGCGTCGAGATCACAGAGCACCGCCGCCTCGCGGATGTTGGGCGTCACCAGCGTCGCGAAGGCGAACAGCGACTCACGGTACGCCTGGATGCCGCCCTCGACCATGAGTGAGTGACCCGTGGACGAGACGAGCACCGGGTCCACGACGAGGTTGGCGAGGACCCCCGAACGGGCGAGTTCGCCGACCGCTTCGACGGTCTGGGGCGTGGCGAGCATGCCCGTCTTCACCGCGCGCACGTCGAAATCCTCGAGCACGGCCTCGCACTGGGCGATCACCATTTGGGGTTCGGCATTCGCGACCGAGAGGACGCCCTGCGTGTTCTGGGCCGTGATCGCGGTGATCGCCGTCGTGCCGTGTACCCCAAAGGCGGCGAAGGTTCGCAGGTCCGCTTGGATCCCCGCGCCCCCGCCCGAATCGGAGCCGGCGATGCTGAGAACGGTGACCGGTTGCACCTTGACCACCCTAGTAATGGGTCAGGCGTGCTCAGCTCCGGGCGCGATCCGAAGGTAGGACCTCGACGGTTCGCCCTCACGGCCCTCGGCGGGCCGGTCACTGACGATTAGTACGATGAGACGAGTGGATGATCTCTTTCGCGTTGGTTCGCTCACCTCGTCGTCGCGACTCGTCATGGGCACCGGAGGCTTTCGGTCCCTGGACGTGCTCGAAGCCTCGCTCGTCGCCTCGGAAGCCTCGGTCGCCACGGTGGCGCTTCGTCGCGTCGACCCGTCGGTGGAAGGCTCGATCTACGACGTTTTGAAGGGGCTGGGCTTTGACCTGCTGCCCAACACCGCCGGCTGTTACAGCGCGGACGAGGCCGTCAAGGTGGCCCACCTGGCACGCGAGGCCTTCGGCACCGACGTCGTCAAGCTCGAGGTGATCGGTGACGACGTCACCTTGTTGCCCGACACCACCGAGACTCTCATCGGCGCCGAGAAACTGGTCCGCGACGGATTCGAGGTCTGGGCCTACACCTCGGACGATCTGATCGTGGCCCAACGACTCGAGCAGGTCGGATGCGTGGCGGTGATGCCCCTCGGTTCGCCCATTGGCTCGGGCCTCGGCGTTCGAAATCCCCACGCGATCAGCCTGATCTGCGAGCGCCTGAGCGTGCCGGTCCTGCTCGACGCCGGGGTGGGCACCGCGTCCGACGCCGCCCTGGCGATGGAACTGGGGTGTGACGGGGTCCTCGCCGCCTCGGCGATCAACCGGGCCCTCGAACCGGTGCTGATGGCCCGAGCGCTCAAAGAGGCGGTTTCGGCCGGTTTTCTCGCCCGACGGGCCGGACGGATACCGCCTCGGTTGCACGCCGAGGCGTCGTCGCCGTCCCTGGGGCGCCCGGACCTATTTGTCGAGTAGGACCAGGGAAACTACACTGGTGTAGTCCAGCGGGATAGTCTGAAAATGCCTCGGTCGGGAGGGACTTCGAATGGCAGATTCTCAAACTTCGGGATTTAGTGGCCCGACGGTGTGTCGCTTGGCGGGCGTCACGTACCGTCAGTTGGACTACTGGGCGCGCACGGACCTCGTGACGCCTTCGATCAGCGCCGCGCACGGCAGTGGCTCGAAGCGTGCGTACTCCTACGCCGACGTCCTCGAGGTCAAGGTCATCAAGTCCCTGCTCAACGCGGGCGTGCACCTCGCGCGCGCCCGTCAAGCCGTCGAATGCCTGCGCCGGTCCTTGGGTGCGGACCTGGCGTCGAGCAGCCTCGTGATGAGCGACGCGGGTTCGGTGCTCGCGCGTGACGACGGCGACCTGGTGGACCTCTTGCGCGGCGGCCAGGGCGTCTTTAACATCGTGCCCTTGGCCAACGTGGTGGCCGAACTCTCCACCACGATTCAAAAGGAACAACTCTTGACGTCGGAGAGGGAGCACCGCTCGGCGTGACGCCCCTGTCATCACGTGGCGACGCTCGCGTGCGCCACCCCAGTTTGAAGGCGGCGGCCGAAAGTTGTTTCGCGCACCCGAGCGAACAGCTCTTCGCCACCCTGCTCAACCTCTACGGCATCGAGTGGCACTACGAGCCCCTGGAGTTTCCTCTCGCCTGGAACGAGTCGGGACGTCCCGTACGAGGGTTCCGTCCCGACTTCTATCTGCCGACCCAGTCGCTGTTCATCGAACTCACGGTGCTCGAGCAGCGCCTCGTGACCAAGAAGAATCAGAAGGTCCGCGAGTTCCGTGCGCTCTATCCCGAAGTGCAGTTGTTGGTGGTCTACCAGCGTGACTTCGCCGAGCTGCTGCGCCAGCACGAACTGGGAACCCTGGGTGACTTCGCGGCCTAGTGTGACTCTCGTGAGCGACCGGCGCCCCTTCCTCTATGACACGCACGTCGAACTCGGTGCGAAAATCGTGCCCTTCGGGGGATGGGAAATGCCCCTCGCCTACGGATCGGGCACGGTGGCCGAGCACCTGGCCTGTCGACGCGACGCGGTGGTCTTTGACGTGTCGCACCTGGGCACCGTGCGTTGTGACGGCGACGGGATGTTCGACGCGCTCCAGGCGACGCTCACCAATGATCTCAGCAAGGTCGCGCCAGGACGTGCGCAGTACACGCACCTGTTGAACGACGACGGGTTCGTCGTTGACGACATCATCGTCTGGTGGGTGGGCGAGCAAGAGTTCGACGTCATGCCCAACGCCTCGAACACGTCGGGGGTCACCTCGGCGCTACCGGGTCTGGACGTCACCGCGCAGCGCTGCGTCCTCGCTATCCAGGGACCCCACGCGCGCGAGAAGGTGGCCACGCTCGAGCCCGCCTTCGCTGCCGTGGGTCGCTTTCACGTCGCTCGCGTGAACTACCGCGGCACCGAGGTGCGCGTCGCGGGCACCGGCTACACCGGCGAGGACGGCATCGAGATCGCCGCGCCCAATGAAGTCGCCGAGGAACTCTTGCGCGCACTGGTCGGTGCGGGTGTCACGCCCGCGGGCCTGGGCGCGCGTGACACCTTGCGTCTCGAGGCGGCGTTGCCGCTCTACGGCCACGAACTGACGTTGAACTCGACGACCCTCGAGGCCAAACTCGGCTGGGTGCTCGGTTGGCAGAAACCCACCTTTCGTGGGCGCGCTGCCGTCGAGCGCGAGCGAGAGCGTGGGCCTCGTCGGCACCTCACCGGGGTGATCGCCGAAGGACGCCAGCCTCTGCGCGACGGTGCGCTGGTACGCGTTCAAGGTCGCGACGTGGGGGTCCTCTCGTCGGGCAACTTCTCACCAGTACTCGAACGTGGCATCGGCCTGGGTCTGCTCGACGAGACCCTCGAGGTCGGCACGCCGCTCGAACTCGAACTGCGTGGTCGCGACGTGAAGGCCAGCGTCGCCGCGCTGCCCTTCGTACGAAAGGTGAAGTGATGGCCGACTATCTACCACACACGAAGGACGAAGTCGATTCGATGCTCGACTTTCTCGGCATGACGTCACTCGAACAACTCTTCGAGCACATACCCGCCGCGGTTCGACTGAGCACGGGGCTCGATCTCGCTCCGGGCCAGAGTGAACCGGACGTCGCGGACTACTTCAGTCGACTGACCCGAGCCAATCGTGCTCAGAGTTCGTCGCTCACGTGTTTCGCGGGCGCGGGCGCCTACGACCACGAGGTCCCCGCGGTCGTGAAGATGCTCGGCTCGCGTTCGGAGTTCGTCACCGCCTACACGCCCTACCAGCCCGAGGTCGCCCAAGGCGTCCTGCAGGCGATCTTCGAATACCAGACGATGGTCTCGCGTCTGAGCGGGCTGCCGATCGCCAACGCCTCGCTCTATGACGGCGCCACCGCGCTCGTCGAGGCGCTCAACATGGCCTCGGGCGCGACGGGGCGTCAGAAGATGATCGTGTCCTCGGGTGTGCACCCGCACTGGCGCGCGGTCGTGCGCACCTTCGCCGCCGGGACCGGTCACGACGTCGTCGAGGTCCCGTTGCTCGAGGGTCGCACCCAGTGGCAGGACGTGGACCTCACGGGCGCGGCAGCGATCGTGGCGAGCTACCCGAACTACCTTGGTGTGCTCGAAGACCTTGGCGTCGCCAAGGGCTTGGCCGTCGCGAACGACGCGTTGTTCGTCGTCGCGGCCGATCCGGTCGCCGCGGGCGTGCTGCGAACCGCGGGGGAGTGGGGAGCGGACGTGTTCGTCGCCGAAGGCCAGCCCTTTGGCACGCCGTTGGCCTTTGGCGGTCCGTACCTGGGTCTTTTCGCCTGCAGTACCGATCAGGTGCGCCGGCTGCCCGGGCGCATCGTGGGTGAGACCGTCGACTCGAACGACCGGCGAGCCTTCGTCACGACCCTTCGAGCGCGTGAGCAGGACATCCGCCGTGAGAAGGCCACGTCGAACGTCTGCACGAACCAGACGCTCATGGCGGTCACGGCCGCGATCCAGTTAGGTTGGCTCGGCACCCAGGGACTGCGTGAGGTGGCGACCAGGTGCGCCCAGGGTGCGCACTACCTGTTCGACGAGGCGCTCAAGATCGACGGGGTCTCGGCGGCGACCCGAGCGCCGTTCTTTCGCGAGTTCGCGTTGCGGGTGCCCAAGCGCGCGAAGGACGTTCTGTCGTCGATGTGCGACGACGGCGTGCTCGGCGGGTTGAGCGTCGGCGAACTCTGCGCCGGGGCGGACCCTTCGATTGACGAGGTCGAGCACGTCCTGCTCGTCACGGTCACCGAGCGGCGTACGCGCGAACAGATCGACCACTACGTCGACACGCTGCGAAAGGCGGTTCGCTGATGACGACCCACGCGTCGGCCCCCGGAGGACGCGCGGCGTCGGCCCCGTTGCTGGGTCACGAGACCGAACCGACGATGTTCGAGATGTCGGTACCCGGGCGTCATTCCTACCAACTGCGCACCACCGGCGTGCCCGCGGTGCCGCTCGATCAACTAGTGCCGCCCGAGCACTTGAACGAGGACGTCGTCGACCTCGCCGAACTCTCTGAACGCGACCTGGTCGCGCACTTCACCCGGCTCTCGCACCGCCAGTTTTCGGTGGACCTCGGTGCCTACCCGCTCGGGAGTTGCACGATGAAGTACAACCCCAAGTTCTGTGACGCGGTCGCGGCCGATCCGGGTCTTAACACCGTGCACCCGGGCGTGCCCGGCGAACTCGCCCAAGGTTGGCTCGAGCTGCTGGTGACCCTGGAAGAAAAGTTGTGCGTCATCACCGGCATGAGTGCCGCGACCTTGCAACCCGCAGCGGGCGCGGCGGGCGAGTTGACCGGACTGTTGCTGATGCGCGCCTTTCACCTGGCCAACGGCGACGTGCGCAGTCGGGTCCTGATCCCTGATTCGGCGCACGGCACCAACCCCGCCTCGGTCACGCTAGGCGGCTACGAGGTGACGACGATCCCCTCGAACGAGCGCGGGCTCGTGGACCTCGCGGCCTTGAAGGCCGCCCTCGGCCCCGACGTCGCGGGCATCATGCTCACCAACCCCAACACGGTCGGGCTCTTCGAAGAGGAGATCATCGAGATCGCTACCGCCGTGCACGACGTGGGTGGCCTGCTCTACTACGACGGGGCGAATCTGAACGCGATCCTGGGCGCGGTGCGTCCCGGTGACATGGGCTTTGACATCGTGCACATGAACCTGCACAAGACCTTCGCGACGCCGCACGGCGGCGGGGGACCGGGTGCGGGCCCCGTCGCCGTCTCGGCGCGACTCAAGGAGTTCCTGCCCGGACCCCAGGCCACGCGCACGAGCGACGGCGCCTACGAGTGGCGTTCGCCCGCTCGTTCCATTGGTCGCGTGCACGGCTGGCACGGCAACGCCATGGTGCTCGCGCGCGCGCTCGCCTACATCGACGTCCACGGGGGCGACGGCCTCACGCGCGTCGCCCAGCACGCCGTGTTGAACGCCAACTGGCTGCGCCAGCGCCTCGAGAAGACCCTGCCCGCCGCCTACGACCGACTCTGCATGCACGAGTGCGTGTTGAGTGCGACCAGACTCAAGGACACCTACGGCGTGCGCGGGCTCGACGTGGCAAAGGCCCTGCTGGAGGAGGGATTCCATTCTCCTACGGTCTATTTCCCCTTGATCGTCGACGAGGCCCTGATGTTCGAGCCCACCGAGACCGAGAGTCCCCAGACGCTCGAGGCCCTCGCCCAGGCGATCGAGCGGATCGAGCAACGCGCCAAGGACGACCCCGACTCGTTGCACCGCGCGCCCCAGACCACGCCGGTCTCGCGCCTCGACGAAGCGCGCGCCGCACGACATCTCATTTCGACCGAGGACGCGGCCTCGCGCTAGGGCCGCGACGACCCCGTCGGCTCGCACCGCGCACCTAGGATTGGGTGATGACGAGACCTCTGATTGGCGTCACGGGACGGCGCTGGCCCGCGTCACAGTTGGGGCCGCTGGTGCCCAAGGGCATGGCGGGACTGCTGGTCGATCTTCATTTCACCGATTACGTGCGCTCCATCGCCCTCGCGGGGGGATTGCCGGTGGAATTGACGCGCGACGCCGATCCCCACGAGATGGTCGAGCACCTGGACGGACTGGTGCTCAGTGGCGGGGCCGACGTCGAACCCGCGCGTTACGGGGCCGAACCCGAAGAGCAGCTGGGCCCGCTCGAGACCGATCGTGACGCGTGGGAGTTCGCGCTCTACCATGCGGCGCGCGAACGAGATCTGCCCGTGCTGGCGATCTGTCGCGGTTTCCAACTGGTCAACGTCGCCCACGGCGGGACGCTCAACCAACACGTTGAGCTAGACGAGGGCGCCGGTCACCCCCAGTGGGACGTCGACGGGCGCACCGCGACCCACGACGTGACCAGTGTGCCCGCGACCACGATCGCCCGGTTGGTGGGCGAACACGCCCGCGTGAACTCGCTCCACCACCAGACCCTCGATCGCCTGGGCGACGACCTGGTCGTCAGCGCGCACGCGAGCGACGGGGTGGTCGAGGGCTTTGAGACACCCGACGGCGAGGTCCTCGGGGTGCAGTGGCACCCCGAACTGCTCGAAGCGCCCGACCCGACGTTCCAGTGGCTGGTCGAACGCTGCCTCGCCCGACTCAGCCTGCGTTAAGCGCGGGCCAGTACAACGGCGAATCAGTGGGCGAGGGTCATCCCCACGAAAAACGCCGCGCCACAGAGCGCGGGAGTGGCCAGCACGAGGGCAAGTGAAAAACCGACGTGGTGTTCGCGCTGGAGGACGGCGGGAATCGCGAACGCCGAGGAAAAGGTGGTGAGGCCACCGCAGAAACCGGTCAGGATCACCGAACGAGCGTGCGCGTCGGCGCTGCCGAGCAGGCGATACGCCGCCCAGGCGGCGACTGCGGTGCCCACGGCGTTCGCGCCCACGGTCGCCCATGGTCGGCGCGTGGGGTGGTGGCGGCGCACGAGGTACTCGGCCACGTAGCGAAGTACACAGCCCACGGCTCCTGCGACCACCACGAGCAGCAACGTCACGGCAGACGCACCTTGAGCCCGAGCCATCCGGCCAATACGCCACTCAAGACCGCGCTCACCAGCACGCCGAGTCCGCCCGCGACCGACAGGTGCCAGACGTTCGCGATGTCGACGAAAAGACCCGAATAGGAGGTGAAGCCGCCGAAGAAGCCGGTGACCACCACGAGGCGCGCGAGGTCGTTGGGGTCGTGGTGGCGCAGGGGTCCCACCAGGCAGGCCGTGGCGATCAGGACGCCCACGAAGTTAATGACGAGCAGCATCCAAGGTATCTGGCTGGTCCAGGAGACCGTGGAGGGGAAGCTGTAGGTCGCCGTGCCGCGCGCCATGGTGCTCGGGACCAACCAGTTCGAACGCAAGAGGAGATCGCGGAGAAGGGTCCCCAGGGCGCCGCCGAGGGCCACCACCGCCACCGCCTTGGCCAGTTGCCCAGGCGAGAGCGAGGTATTGGGCGCCATGACGCAGCCTAAACTAGCCCAACACGGTAATTTCTGGATTTCAAGACGCCGAATCTCAGGTCGCAGACCAAAGATACGGTGTATTTTCCAGAGATCTGCCCTGGAAAACCAGGGAGTTACTGCTATTTTCCATGCCGCGATAGGTTAAATCGCGTTACAGATTTGTAACTACAAATTTTTTGTGTAGGCGACTTTTCCCAGGTATACTGTGCACTATCCAAACTACCGAACAGTTTGTAGAGAACTGCCATTAAGGGGGCTTCCGAACAATGCCTATTTCAAGAAAAATGACTGGGGGATTCGCGGGTCTCGTGGCAGCTCTCGCTGCCGTTCTTGCTTTGACCTCCACGGCGTCGGTGAGCTTCGCTGGCTTCAGCGCTCAGATCGTCAACAGTAATAACACCTTTTCAGCAGGGACGATGCAGCTGCAGGAAACATCGGGCGCGATCAACTGCTACTCGACCGGTAGCGGCTCGGGCGGTACGGTGGGCACGAACTCGGCGACGTGCGCGACGATCAACAAACTGGTCGGCACCCTCGACCAGGTCCCGGCAGGCTCGCCATTGACGACCACCATCACCATGAAGAACAACGGCACCATCGCGGCGACCCTGGAAAGCCTTGGCTTCGGTTCCTGTACGGCGGCGGCGGCGTCTGATGCCAACGCGTACGTGGGCTCCGATACCGCCGGGTTCTGTGGCAAAGTCGACTTTTCTGTCGGCATCTCGGGTAAGTGTCTGTACCCGGCGAATGCCGCGGCCTCGTGCCCGGCGACACCAACGAGTTCCGGGACTCTATCGGGTGCGGCGACGCTCGGCTCCATCACCCAGGCCAGCACACCCGGGATGACGGTCCTCGCTGCGGGCGCCACGCAGGCGTACACCTTCACGGTCATGCTCGACTCGAGTGCCACGAATGCGGACCAGGGACTCGCGGCATCTATGCAGATGACGTGGAACCAGTCCTAGTAACGACGTTTTGATGTGATTCGCTGCCTCGCGGACCTCGGTTCGCGAGGCAGCGAAGTTTCTGGGGCGGTACCGGGCGTAATGTTTATCGTGGGCGAGAACCTTCTCGACAAGGTGAATTGTGCTCCACAGAGAAGGCCGTAAATGAGGAAAACAGCAGCCAAGCGTCGGCGCTCTCGAGTGTTCGGGGGAGTGTCGATCGCCGTGCTTGGCTACACCCTTCTTCCCGCGTTCGTGGCCTCAGCGGCGATCTTCACGGCGACGATCGTGAACATCACGAACACGTTTTCGAGCGGCAATATCGTCATGTCCGCGACGACGCCGACCTCGGTGGTCTGCACGCCGGCGACCGGATCGATCAGCAATACCAACGCCACGACGTGCTCGGGGGATCCGTACCCCACCGCAGCGCTCACGACGACGGCGTCCAGTGCGGTCAGTACGCTGAGCGCGACGGGATCCTTGAGCAGCACCAACGCGGTGTTGACCTCACCGAGCTGCGGCGTGCAGTACTTCAACGAAGGCGTGAACCACAACTACGGACTACCCTTTTACGGCGTGACCTACGGGGCCACGATGTCCAAATTCTCTTCGACGGCGGCGGCGTTCAACGGCTCGACCGGGGAAGTCGAGACGTACACCCAGGAGACCGCGCCGGCGAACTTCACCTTCACCGGGTGGTTCAACACCACCCACGCGCAGGGCACGTTGATCGCATTTTCGGACACTGAGGCCGCCACGAACACGGTCAACAACGACCGCAGTCTTTGGATCGACTCCGCTGGCAAACTGGTCTGGGCGACCGCGACGAGCGCGACCGCGATGACCGAACTGACGAGCACTTCGGTCGTCGACAACGGCGCCTGGAACTTCTTTGCGGTGACCATCGGTACCACGTCGGGCGACCAGCTCTACGTGAACGGCACCTTGCAGGCGTCGAGTTCAGGAGTCACCGCCGCCTATAACTACAACGGCTTCTGGCATATTGGTTGGGGCGCGGAACTTGACGGGACGCCGAACTGGGCCGACAAACCGACGTCCGCGTACTTCAATGGTTCGCTCAACGGTTTGGCCCTCTTCGGCTCGCAGTTGACGAGCGCCAAGATTTCGACCCTCAACGGCGAGACCACCCAGGCCACCTACGACAGCCAGGTGAGCGCCGATACCGATGCATATTATTGGCCACTCGACGATACGGGCGCGACGGCCTTTACGGGTGCGCTACCCACACTGACGGCCCCCACCCAGACGTTCGCCGACGTCTCGGGCAACGCCAATACCGGCAATGCGGAGGGCACGGTCACGGTCGGCGCGACGGGACCGACGACGCTGGGAGGCTACGCGATCTCCCAGACGGGCGCGACGGGCTCGGACGTCTACACGACCAATACTTTTTCGAATCCGGCGCAGTTCAGCGTCTCGGGATGGTTCAAGACGTCCACGGCGGGGTCCATCATGGGTGCGAGCAACGTGCAAAAGGACACCACGCCGACTTCCTGGGACCGCGTGCTGTTCATTGACGCCGCCGGTGACCTCGTGTTCGGCGCCGGTTCGGCATTGACCGAAGCCATTTCGCCGAGTGTCGAAGACAACGGCGCCTGGCACTTCGTCGTGGCGTCTTACGGCCCGGCGGGGGAGGAGCTCTTCGTCGACGGCGCCCTCGTGGCCACGCAGTCTTCGGTGACCGCGGGCCAGGCGTACACCTACTATTGGCACCTCGGTTACGCCTATACGTCAGGGTGGCCCAACAACCCGACTGCCTACAACCTGAACGGGAGTCTGGCCCAGGTGGCGCTCTACAATACCCAACTCACTTCGGCCCAAGTGGCGACTCTCTACGGTGCGACGAGCCCCTACGACGAGGAGGGCCGAGTACTCGCGCTGAGCCCCGTGTCGTACTGGCCGCTCCAGGACACGACCGTCTCGCCGGCGTGTCCGCTGATCGAAGTGACCGTCCAGACGGTGGCTGGTTCGACGACCACTTGCGTCGCTCCCGCCGGGGCTGGTGCGTGCGCGGCGCCTACGGCCACGGTGCTCGCGAGCACGATCGCGACCCGGCACATGACCGGGCCTGCGGTAGGCGTACCGGTGACCGTGACCATCGCCATGAAGGTGGCCTCGACGCCCGCGGCCGGAGTCGCGGGCCTGCACGTCATGTTGCCGATCGTCTTCTACGAGGCGAACTCCACGTTCTCGGCGCAACTCTCGTATCCGTCGGGAGTGATCATCCTGTGAGCACCTCCATGATGGCCTCGCCGCAGGCGACGGATTTGAACTTCGGGCCGACGAGGCGGATTCGAAGGATCGCTCGTCGCGCGGAGAAGAAGAACGAACACCCGCACGCTCGCCTTCCCTGGGAACTACGGGTGTTGTTCACTTTGATCGCACTGGCGGTGCTGGCGCAGGTGGGTTGGATCGTCAGTGGGGGATCGCTCTATCGCATTGACAGTTCCTCGATGTGTCCCCAGGTATGCGTGGGGGCGCTCGTCATCGACCGACCTCTCGCGTCGGGTGCGACGTTGCACAAGGGCGAGACCGTCACGTTCATCCCGCCCGGTTTCAGCGTGCCCTACACGCACCGCGTGGTCAAGGTCTTCGCCAACGGCACGTTCCAGACCAAAGGCGACGCCGCCAACATCATCGACCCCTGGCTCGTCGCACCCTCGGAGTTAAAGGGCGTGACCGTGGCGACGGTCTGGGGACTGGGCTGGCTTAGCTCGGCGTTGCCGTTCCTTGCGGCGGGTATGGCGATCATCTTGTTGTTTCGCCGTTCGTTCGACGTGCGGGTGCGACGAGCGTTTGACCGCCTGATGGTGGTGATCATGGTTGTCGTGCCCATTTGGCTGCTCAAACCACTCATCCGCGCCACGGTCGTCCAGACGACGTCGCTGAAGAACAATCTCGAGCGCCTCACGATCGTGAACACCGGACTCTTGCCCTCACAGTTTCGTGCGACCGAGGGTCAATTCAAGGACTTCGTCGCCTCGGGTCAACGCATCATCCTCACGGGCCGGATTGGTTCGGATGGACAGGTCGCGGTCAAGCAGTTCGTCTCCTTCCACTGGTTGGGCTGGACGATCGTGGCGCTCGTGATTGCGTCGCCGTTGCTGATCTTCCTGTTTCAACTTCCCAAGCAACGCCGTCTAGCTGTCCAATACTTGGGACCGACCCTCGCCGAGCGTCTCGCCAATGAGTATCCCGAGGAGGTCTTGGCCGCCGCCTTCGCACGCGCGAGTGGCGCCCAGCGAGCGCACGAGGTGCCACGCGCCTCGTCGGTGGCGCCCAGTGGACCCCCTCGGGCGCTCAACCCCGACGTGGGATCGATCGTGGGGGAGTCGCCGGTCCAGCCCGCGAACACCGCCGAACACTTACCGAACAGCGAGGTCGAACGCCCGCTCGAATCGAAAAAACCGAAGAAGAAGAAAAAGAAGAAAAAGAAGAGCAAGAAGAAGAACGCCGCCAAGCGAAACATCGAGGATCTCACGTGAATCGGTGGGCAAGGTACTGGGCGAGTTTGAAGAGCGAAGTCCGGAGAGGTGTTGGTGGTTCGTCACTTCCCCGCCTGCGGTACACCCATGTCTCCATATTGCGACATGCCGCGCGACCCGACGTGGCCATGAACGTACGACACGGGTCTGGTTCACTTGGAGCAGGTACGAGTCGCGTGCGAGCACCTGGGGCACTCGTGGGCGACCCGTCGAGCGACGCCTCGGATACCTCGCTGCACGTCGTCATCACCCCGCGAGCACGGCGGGGGCGGGCGCATGCTAGCGGGACCCGGTGGACCAGCTCGCCGGGGACCCAGTGGCTAACTTTACATAACGTACATTATCGGCGTAGGTTGTGCAAAACTCGCGCTATACTTGAATTCATGCGAAAGGTTCTGTGTGCTGCGTTGTTGGTAGCCGCCACCGCGGGGTTCATCGCCTTGCCGGCTGGTGCGGACACGACGCCGGGCAATGGCGGTTCCTTGGGTACGACCTTGTTCTACGACTACAGCGACAACAGCACGCCTCCTTCGGCGGGCAACGGCGTCTTTAACATCATCGTCGACGTCTTGCCGGCGAACATCGGTGGCCTGGTGCGCATGGTCGCCGTCGCGCCGGCGAACGCCAACGAACCGAACCTCGTGTGCGCCTACCAGACGATTTCGAAGTACAGCCAGGTGGAGTGCGCCTTTAACTTCACGGCGAGTGGCGTGTGGACCATCAAGGCCGACTACGTCGACTCGAACAAAGATCCGGTGAGCGCGATGGCTACGGCCAACCTACGCGTCGGTAACTAGTTGTCCCTTTCCCCGCCGCACCAGTTTCGGGTGCTCTGGGGCGATTTCACCAAGGGACTCGAACAGGAGATTGTCGCGGCTTTTGACGTCGACGAGGCGCTCGTACTCGCCCACGAACGGCGTCCGGAGTTGCCCCGCCCCCGCACTGCTTTTCTTGTCGCGAGCAGCCACCTACACTTCGCTCCGTGAACGCACTCTTTGACGTCCAGGGCAAGGTCGTACTCGTGACGGGCGGAAGTCGCGGCATTGGCGAGATGATCGCGCGCGGGTTCGTCGACGCTGGCGCGAAGGTCTATATCTCGTCGCGCAAAGCTGACGTGGGCGACGCGCTCGCGAACGAGCTCAGTGCACACGGCACGTGCGTCTCGCTGCCTGCGGACCTGTCGAGTGAGGACGAGTGTCGTCGACTCGCCAGCGAGCTGGCCTCGCGAGAGGACCACCTTGACGTGCTCGTGAACAACGCGGGCGCGACGTGGGGTGCACCGATGGCGGAGTACGACGAGAAGGCCTTTGAACGCGTGCTCGCACTGAACGTGAAGGGCGTCTTTCATCTGACCAAGTTTCTGCGTCCCCTGCTCGAAGCGTCCGCCAGTGCCGAAGAGCCTTCGCGGGTCATCAATATCGGTTCCATCGACGCCATCCACGTGCCATCGCTCGAGACCTACGCGTACTCCGCCTCGAAGGCCGCGGTGCATCAATTGACGCGTCACTTGGCCAAGAATCTCGCACCCCTGGTGACCGTGAACGCGATCGCGCCCGGTCCCTTTGAATCCAAGATGATGAAGGCCACCCTCGAGGCGGCCGGCGACTGGATCGCCGCGACGGCGCCGATGAAACGGATCGGTAAACCCAGCGACATGGCCGGGGCCGCCATCTTTCTCGCGTCGCCGGCGGCGAGTTACATCACGGGCGCTATCTTGCCCGTGGACGGTGGAATCGCGACGCTCGCCTAGCCGGATTTGGGCGCGCTGCCCAGGGTCACGTGCAAGGTCAGGTGCTTGGTGCCGCGTACGACCCGAAGGGTGATCACGTCGCCTGGTTTCAGTGCCGAGACCACCGAAGAGACGTCCTGCGCGCTGGTGATCGCCGTGCCGTTGATGGTCACGATGACGTCACCTTGATGCACGCCCCCCGCGGCGGCACCGGTACCGGTGATGACGCTCATCACCACCGCCCCACTGGAGACCGTGAAGCCGTACTCGGCNNTGATCTCGACCCCGATGAAGGCTCCGTGGTTCACGACGCTCTCGCCCCCCTTCAGGGTCTTGAGGAGTGATTCAATAGTCGCGGCGGGAATGGCGAAGCCGATGTTCTGGGCGCTGGAACCGTCCGACAGCGTGCCCGCCACCGCGGTGTTCATGCCCACGACGTCGCCCGCGCTGTCGAGCAGTGGACCCCCGGAGTTGCCCGGGTTGATCGCCGCGTCGGTCTGGATCATGTTGTCGAGGGTCTCGCTCGCGGCGGTCGTACCGGCCGTGACGGTGCGACCGAGCGCCGAGACGATTCCTGAGGTGACCGTGGGCGTGCCCGCGGCGAGGCCGAGTGCGTTGCCGATAGCCACGACGGCGTCACCGACGACGAGACCATTGGAGTTGCCGAAGGTGACCGTGGGCAGGTTCGAGACGCCTTGGACTTTGATGAGCGCCACGTCGTCAATCGGGTTGGTACCCACGAGCACCGCCGGGATGCTCTTCGTAGAGCCGGTGCGTGTCACCGTGATCGTGCCACTCTGCACCGCGGCCGCGATGACGTGGTTATTCGTGACGACCAGTCCGTTCGAGGTGATGATCATGCCAGTCCCCTGATCCTCCTGGCCGTTGCCCTTCACGTCGATCGAGACCACGGAGGGTTGGACCCGGTTGACCAGTTTGGGGATGCTCATGCCGTTGGGCAAGACCGCGGCGCCCGGCGAGTTCGTGACGGCGTTGATGGTCACGCCGTTCGAGTTCGTCGACGAGTTCGAGGCGAAGTGTCCCGCGAGTCCGCCAACGAGGGCCGCAACGAGTAAGAGTGAAATACGCGTCGACCAGGGCGCACGACTCGAGCGGACCTGGGAGGACAGTGGCGCTGCGTCGGTTACCGGTGCGCTCGGGGGCGCCGGGACGGGAAGGGGATGCTCGAGCTCGGGAGGCGCGGCGTTCGGTTCGATCGAGTCAGTGGGGCCATTCGTCACGTGGCCATGCTAGGCACCAATTCTAAAAATGGCCTAAATGTCGACAGAATGTTTGGCCGATGCCCGTGGACTAGATTGGAGCCCTATGTCTCGTCGCATTGAGATCGAAATCACCAGCCTGAACGGCGAACAAGCCACGTGGCGTGCCGCGGGAGCCAAGTTGCCCAAGGGTGTACTGAACGCGTCCCTGGTGCCCGGCGGACCCGTCGTGGGCTCGGTCTATCGGGCCGACATCGAGCAGTACATGGAGGGCATCGAGATCCTCGCCGTGCTCCCGGCCAAGACCGCTTCGCCGCTCGATCCGAAGAACGAGCGCGTCGAGTTGATACCGACCGCCAAAACGGGACCCGATGTCGTGGTGACGTACGCCCCCAAGGGCCGAGGAGCCCGGCGCGACTTCGACCGTGACGGCGACGCACGGCGTGACAACACCAAACGTCCGGCAGGCCGTTCTGGTCCGAAGGAACGCTCGTCCTCACCGCGCCCCGAGCGGTCTGAACGCTCTGAGCGCACTGAGCGGTCGCCACGCACCGACCGGGCGCCTCGCACTGACC
>DKEO01000017.1:0-10726 GCA_002452255.1 Ferrimicrobium sp. UBA6820 | reverse complement strand
TGGTCAGCAGGCCGCCCAGCCAACGCTGGTTCACGAAGGGCATGCCACAGGCCTGCGCGTAGTCCGCAATGGGTCCTTGGGTCTGCTTCTTGGTGCCCACGAACAAGATGATGCCGCCGTCGGCGACCAGGTCGCGAACGTAGGCGTAGCTCGACTCGATGCCCGCAAGGGTCTTTCGAAGATCGATGAGGTAGATGCCGTTGCGCTCGCCCAAGATGAAACGACGCATTTTCGGGTTCCAACGTCGGGTCTGGTGCCCAAAGTGCACGCCCGAGTCGAGTAATTCCTGCAAAGTGACTAACGCCACGTTCTTTTCCTTCCGTTCGGTTGCTAGGACCCTGCGGTGCACCCGAAGGCGACCGTACGAAACCGCAGGGACATATCGAGCCCACCCGTTGTGGGAGGGCCAAACCATGATAGTCGGTGGTTTCAGGCCCTCGGATGAGTCTGGCGATGCACCTTTTGGAGTCGGGACTTGGAGACGTGGGTGTAGATCTGGGTCGTCGTGAGACTCTCGTGGCCCAGGAGTTCCTGGACCACTCGCAGGTCCGCGCCACCCTCGAGTAGGTGGGTGGCGTAGGTGTGACGCAACGCGTGGGGGTGCACGTGACCCCGAGCCACGCGATTATCGAGGATGCGTCGAACGTCGCGCGGGCCCAGACGGGACCCTCGTCGATTGAAGAACAACGCCTCGTGGGGTGATTCGCGGGTCATCACGTCTTCGCGCGCGTCCTCGATCCAGAGACGAACCGCCTCGAGACCCCGCCGGTGCAGGGGCACGAGGCGCTCCTTGCGGCCCTTGCCCATCACCCGAAGCAATCCCTCGTCGAAGTTGACGCTTCCCAGGTCGAGCCCGCACAGTTCGCTCACGCGAAGTCCCGCCCCGTAGAGGACCTCACAGATCGCTCGGTCCAGGGTCGCCCACTCGTCGTCGCCCCAGTCCTCGTCGAGCAGGTGGTCGAGCTGTTCACGCACGACGATCTTGGGCAGGGCACTGCGGGCCTTGGGTGCCGACAGACGCTGCGCCGGGCTCTCGGTGAGCTGGCCGCGCTCGACCAGCCAGAGGAAGTACGTGCGTAACGACGCCCTTCGACGGATTATCGAGGTGCGCTGGTCCCCCTTTTCGGTCATGTAGGCGAGATAACGGCGAAGCAACGTGGTGTCAGCCTCTGCGGGCCCGAGTACGCCCTGAGCGCGGGCCCAGTCGACAAAACGCTCGAGGTCGCCGGCGTAGGCGCGTACCGTCGCGGCACTCTGGTTCTGGGCGCGCAGCGTCGAGGTGAATCCTTCGCGCCCCCAGGGGTCACCAGCCACTCCGGGCTCGTTTCGCTGCATGCCCCAAGGCTACCGAGGCCCGTGGGAACCGACCGCCACCTCACTAAGGTTGAGCATGATTTCTAAGGAGACTTCGTGGCTCGAATACTGATCGTTGAGGATGACGACCACATTCGCACGGCGCTTCGTCTGATGTTCGAAGGCGAAGGCTTTGACGTGGACGACGCCCCCACGGGCGAGGTGGGCGTCGCGCTGTTCGCACGCATGGCCGCCGACGTCGCGATCGTCGACGTCATGCTGCCCGGCATGTCGGGTTTCGAGACCTGCCAGCAGTTACGCGACACGAGTGACCTGCCCATCGTCATCGTGTCGGCTCGCGACGAGACCGTCGACGTCGTGCTCGGTCTCGAGTCGGGCGCGGACGACTACGTGACCAAACCCTTCGTTCCCGAAGAACTCCTCGCACGGGTCAAAGCCCACTTGCGTCGACGACCCGACAAGAGCGCCAAGGCGTTCAAGATGGGTGACCTGCACGTCGTGCCCGACGAAGGCGTCGTGCGCCACAGCGACGGCACCGAACTGCACCTCACCTCGACCGAGTTCCGTCTCCTGACCGATCTCGCCTCGATGAACGGCAAGGTTCTCAGCCGCGAGGACTTGCTCGAGCGAGTCTGGGGCTACGACTACTTTGGCGACAGTCGACTCGTGGACGTGCACATCCGGCGCCTGCGCACCAAGATCGAGCCCGATGCCGCCAACCCCACTTTTCTCGTCACCGTTCGAGGCGCCGGTTACAAGTTGGTTCTTTGATGCGCCGACGAAGTCTTCGACTTCGACTGCTCGTCACTTTCGGACTCGGGGCCTTCCTCTTGAGTTCGATCTTCGCNNCCCAAGCTGCTCAATTCGATCCAAAGCGCGACGGCGTCCAACGTGCTCGTCCAGACGCACCACCAATGGCTCTCCAAGAGTTCGAACGCCGCCACGGCCGACGTCTCGAACGCCATCATCGCGAGCGTCAACGCCGGGCACGCCACCGATCAGACGATCGACCTCAACAACACGATCATCTTCGTCGTGGGCCTACCGGTACCCGCGGTCGAGACCCAGGTCTACGAGGTCTTCCAACTGAAGAACCTCGAACACACCCTTCGCGTGTTGCTGCTCTACATGGGCGCGGGTGCCCTGCTGACGACCCTGATCGGAATGGGTGGCGGGATGTGGGTGACCCGGCGGGCGATCCGCCCGCTCCTGGAGGTCTCCGAAGCTGCGGCACTCATCGCCCAGGGCGAACTCTCGACGCGACTCGTCGTCACGCGCGCGGACGAAGAGGTCCAACAGCTCACCGAGTCGTTCAACCTCATGGTCAGCCGCCTCGTCGAACGGCTCGAACGTGACGCCCGATTCGCGAGCGACGTCAGTCACGAGCTGCGGTCGCCGCTCACCACGCTCGCCACCACGGCTTCAGTCCTCCAACAGCACCGCGAGGAACTCTCGCCCGCGGGTCAGGAGAGCCTCAACCTGCTGCTCGCGGACCTCTCGATCTTCCAAGCCCTGGTCGAGGATTTGCTCGAAATGGCCCGCAGCGATGCGGGCGCCGTACCCCTCGCCATCGAGACCGTCAACTCCGTGGAGCTCGTGCGTCAGTCCGTGCGCTCGGCGACTCGCCGCCACGGGCTCGCGAGGCCGCCGGTCCAGGTCGCGCCCGGCACCGGTGACCCTCTGGTCCAAGTCGACCGTCGTCGCTTCGAGCGGGTCATGACCAACGTCATCGACAACGCGCACCGCTACGCCAACGGTGCCGTAGCGATCAGACTCAACCTCGAAGGTTCGCAGCTCGCGATCAACATCGACGACGGTGGTGCGGGGATCGCGCTCGAAGAACGCGAGCACGTCTTCGAGCGGTTCTTTCGAGGTCGCGCTGCCCACGACCGCGGGATCGCGCGCGGCACCGGTCTCGGTCTCGCCCTCGTACGCGATCACGTGCTGGCGATCGGTGGCACCATTCGCATCCTCGACAGCCCCGAGGGTGGCGCACGTTTCCAGATCCTGCTTCCCGTCGTTGAAGAAGGTCATTCGTGAGACGCGTACGCGCGGTCCTGTTCGTGCTCGCGGGCGCGCTGATGCTCGCCGGTTGCACGCTGGTACCCACGACCGAGAGCCCTTCGACGATCAGCCACGTCGGATTCGAGCTGCTCAGTCCGACCATCCCGGGAACCGACAACGGCAAGGTCACCTTCATCACCCGACCGATCTACATCGTCGACGCCACGGGCCATCTCTCGCCCCTGAGTCGGATCGTGGCCTCGCCCGCCACCCTCGATTCGGTCATCGGTGAACTCCTAGTTGGTCCCACGTCCATCGAGCGTTTCGCGGGATTCACGAGCGACCTGCCCAAGGGATTCGTGCTGGTGGGCGCGACGCTGAGCGGCAAACTCGGGGTGATCGACATCGCCACCCCGCTGACGTCGCTCTCGCTCACGGACCAGGTTCTCGCCCTGGGTCAACTGGTGCTGACCGCCTACGACGCCGGGGCGACCGGGGGCATCGAGATCACGGTGGCGGGTACGCCCCGGCCCTCACTCTTACCCGACGGGCAACGCAAACTGATCGTGACCCGCGCGGACTTCGCCTCGCTGCTGAACCCCTAGCGCAGCCGCTCGGGTCGGTACGCCGGCGCGCTGCTCCAGAGGTGCTCGAGGTCGTAGTAGTCGCGCGTCTCCTCGTCAAAGACGTGCACGATGACGTCGCCGTAGTCGAGCGCGATCCATTGCGCACTGTCCCAGCCCTCGACGTGGATTGGTGTGACGCCCAGGTGTTGGTGCACTCGAAGTTCCACCTCTTCGGCGATCGCGCGGACCTGTCGATCGGTCCGCCCCGCGGCGAGCACCAACGCGTCAAAGGAATCGACGAACTCACGCAGGTCGAGCACCACGCTGTCCAGACTCAACTTCTCGCCGGCGCCCTCGAGCGCGGCCTCGAGCAGGGTGGCGACATAGGGGCTGAAGGAGCCGCGAGCACGCTCGCCGCTCGTCAGGGCTTCACTCAGTGGGCCACCCCGAGCACAAAGAGCGCGGCCGCGAAGGGCAACGTGAGACACAGCACACCGAGCGCGGCGTAGCGTTGTTTGCTTCGTCGCAGGTCTTGGCGCCGAAGGGGCGCCGGCTCCAAAACCGTGAGTCGGGTGGACTCCGTTTCGGTGACTTCGAAGATGCGAACTGCCATTGAACTAAAACTCTATCCCTGGAAGCTTTCGTACAGCGGAATGACGGATTGCGGGACGTATTTCCTTAGGTTTTCGGGGTTCGGGGCGACCTCGCGAATGAAACTACTCGACAGGTCCACCGGTTCCATGTCGATGTCGTAGGCGTCCCAACCGGGCGAAACCCGACCCGATCCGCCCGGTCGCGGGACCACCCCCACACGCACCAATTGGCGCAGGGCCTCGGCCTCGTGCCAGGAGTCGATCTGTTCGACCAGGTCCGCGCCCACGATCACGTCGACCTGGTCGCAGTCCTCGAGCAGTTCGCGCACCGTATCGATGGTGTAGGACGGTCCTTCACGTCGAATCTCACGGTCCGAGACCTCGACCAGATCGAGGCCGCTGAAGGCCGCCTCGGCCATGGCGAGGCGCAGCGCCGCCGGGCGCACGACGCTGGCGGCGACCTTCTGATACGGGTTGCCCGCGACGGTGACCTCGATGACCTCGAAACGGCCGGTCGCCGCGGCCGCGCGCAAGGCCGCCACGTGGCCGAAGTGAGGTGGGTCAAAGGTGCCCCCGAAGAGCCCTAGGCGCCTGACCGTCACCCCTTGAGCCTACGCCTTGATTGTCCGCGACTTGTCCGAACCCCTAACCTTGGAGCATGGTGTCGGCGACGAATGAGTGGAATCTGAGCACGTGGCGTTCGCGTCCGATCGCCCAGAGCCCCTCCTGGCCCGACGCCCAGCACCTCGAACGTGTCGAAGCCGAACTCGCGACCAAGCCGCCGCTGGTCTTCGCCGGTGAGGCTCGTCGCCTGCTCACTCACCTCGCGATGGTCGCCGACGGCAAGGCGTTCCTACTCCAGGCGGGCGACTGCGCCGAGTCGTTCCAGGACGGTTCGGCCGACGCGATACGCGACAAGTTGAAGGTCGTCTTGCAGATGGCGGTAGCGCTCACCTACGCGGCGGGCGTGCCGGTCATCAAGGTCGGGCGCATCGCGGGCCAATTCGCCAAGCCGCGCTCCGAGGAATTCGAAGAGGTGGACGGGGTGCGACTGGACATCTTTCGCGGTCACATCGTCAACGACGAGAAGCCCGACGCCGAGTCGCGTCGTCCCGACCCCGATCGTCTGCTCGCCGCGTACCACCAGAGCGTCGCGACGCTGAACTTGCTGCGCGCCTTTACGACGGGCGGTTTCGCGGCGCTGAGTCGCGTGCACCAGTGGAACCAGGAGTTCGTCGCTAACTCCCTCGAGGGCAAGCGCTACGAGGTGATCGCCGACGACATCGAGCGCGCCCTCAGCTTCATGAAGGCCTGCGGCATCGACCTGCTCGACGACAACGCCCTCCAGGCCGTCGAGTTCTACACCAGTCACGAGGCCCTCATCCTGCCCTACGAGCAAGCCCTGACCCGGCGCGACTCGCTCACGGGTCTGTGGTACGACTGCTCGGCGCACATGCTGTGGATCGGTGACCGTACCCGTCAACTCGACGGCGCCCACGTCGAGTTCGCGCGCGGGGTCTCGAACCCGCTGGGTCTCAAGGTCGGTCCCAGTGTCTCGCGCGACGAGTTGCTGCGCCTGGTCGACGTGCTCAATCCCGAGAACGTCCCTGGACGGCTCACGCTGATCTCACGCATGGGCCACGACAAGGTGACCGACCTGCTGGGCCCCTTGGTCGAGGCGCTGCGCGACGAGGGGCGCCGGGTCCTGTGGACCTGTGATCCCATGCACGGCAACACTTTCAAGGCCTCGAGCGGCCAGAAGACTCGGCGCTTCGATGACATCTTGTCCGAGGTCGCGTCGTTCTTCCAGGTCCACGAGTCCCTGGGCACCTGGCCCGGCGGCCTGCACATCGAACTAACCGGCGACAACGTCACCGAGTGCCTGGGTGGAGGATCGCGGCTTGTCGAAGGGGACCTGGCGACCAACTACACCTCGATCTGTGACCCGCGCCTGAACGCCACCCAGAGTCTGGACATGGCTTTTCACGTGGCTGAATTCCTGCAGGGCTACTCCGCGGCGAGGGGTGCGCGGTCGTTGTAGCGCAGCAGTCGACGTCGATCGCCCTTGAACTCGAGCTCGGTCATCGACGCGTTCTCGGTGTTCAGTCGAAGCCGCACGCCCGCCGCACGCCGCTCGACGAGTTTCATGGCTTGTTCGATGACCCCGCCGTGGACGACGAGTACCACCAGTTCGCCCTCGTGACGTGCGACGATGCGCTCGAGTGCACCGACGCAACGTTCGTAGAACTGTGTCCACGATTCGCCGCCCGGGGCGAGGGGCTGGTCGGGGTCCTTGTCCCAGTCCGGCGCACCGAAACGGTCGACCAACTCTTGCCAGGTGAGACCGTCAGCCTCGCCCGGGTGCAGTTCACAGAGGTCGCAGTCCTCGACCGGGCTAAGGTCCGGCAGTCCCGCGCGAAGTAACGTCGCGGTCTCGATCGCGCGCGGCAACACCGAGGTGTAGAGCGCCGTCGCGTCGCCGAGCTCGCCCGAGTACACGAGTCGGTCGCATAAGGCGTGCACCTGACGACGACCCAGGTCCGTGAGTCCCCCGCAGCCGAGCGGTCCACCGACCACGCCGCGGGCGTTGCAGTGCGCCTCGCCGTGGCGCACGAGCAACAGGCGCGTCCCGGTTGGTTGGTCCCCGCGCGTGCGAAAGCCCGGGGGCGGTTCGACCGCGCTCACGCCAGTTCACCCACGAAGGCTTCGAGTTGGCGCAGCGTGCGACATTCGACCACGCGTTCGCAGTAGGGCGCGTACTGGCTCACGATCGAGTCACCACTATTCCAGTAGCTCGTCGGCTCGGGGTTCAACCAGTAGACGGCTTTTGAGCGGTACTTGAGGTCCGCGATCACCTCGACGTGGGCCTGGTGGTAGTTGTTGCGCGCGTCGCCGAGGATGAGGATCGTCGAGCGCTTGGTCAGCTGGTCCGCGAAGCGCTCGTGGAAGGTGAGAAAGGCCCGTCCGTAGTCCGAGTGGCCGTCAAAGGCGATGACGTCGGCCTCGGCGTTGATGCGCGCGACCGCCTCGGCGGGGTCGTCCACTCCTTCGAAGAGTTGGCTCACCTCGTCCAGGCCGTCGACGAAGACGAAGCTGCGCACCTTGGAGAACTGCGAGCTGATCGCGTGCACCAGATGCAACGTGAATCGCGCGAACGACGCCACCGATCCCGAGATGTCGGCGATGACGATGATCTCGGGCTTGGCGGGACGCGGCGGCTTGAAGCGAAGGTCGATCGGTACCCCGCCGGTCGATAAGCTCCGGCGCACGGTGTGGCGAAGGTCGACCGGACCGCGCCGGCGACGACGGCGCCGACGCGCGAGGCGCACGGCGAGCTTGCGACTGAGGGGTCGTAGAGCCCGTTCGAGTTGGGCCATCTCGTCGCGGTTGGCGTGCATGACGTCGATGTCCTCGGGCAGGGGCTTGCGCACCGACTTAGCGAGCGCCTCGGCGCCGCGATCCTCGACCAGTCGTTCGCGGATCTCGCGTTCGATCTCGGACTTCAGCTGTTCGATGCGCGCGTGCGCCTCGTCGCGACTGAGGCGCTCGGCGAGCGCGTCACTAGTGTTCTGGTCGGCCAGGCTCGCTTCGCTGAGGCGTCGTTCGAGCGCGTCGAGTTCGAGGTTTCGCAGGGTCCGGTACAGGTAGTACGTGCCCCCCACCGGCCGGCCGGGTTCGACGCCGGCGTAACGCGTGACCGCCTCGGCGGCGGCGCGACGAAGGTCGCCACGGTTGCCCTCGCGAAGGGCCCGAAAGAGCAAGTCGGCCAGCTCGGCCGCGGACATCGACGACGACGCCCCGCCACCCTCACCGGGCGCCTGTCCCGGCCCCGACGCGCCGGCGGCGCCCTCGGGCGACGGCGCCTCGACGCCGTCCAACAAGTCCGCCACCGAATCGAAGGAACGGTTCGCGAAGAACACCTCGAAGGCCGTGGAGAAGACCGGCAAGTGGTCGCCGTCTTTCACGAGCGTCGCGGCGAGCGAGCTCTTGACCAGTGCTCGGTCCGACAGGTTGATGACCTGGACCGCGCGCGCGGCGTCGACGTGCTCGCTCATCGAGACCGGGATGCCCGCGGCACGTAGTTCTGCGATGAAGTCGCCCAGGAGATTAAGCAACGGGCTTCGAGCGACCGAGGAGTTCTTTGGTGGCTCGCTCTATGTCAGACTGATACTTCAACAAGATGTGCAGCGTGTCGGCCGCGTCCTGTTCGCCGATCTCCTCTCGTCCGAGCACCACGAGCGTGCGCGCCCAGTCCAGGGTCTCGGAGACCGAAGGCGCCTTCTTCAGGTCGAGCGTGCGAAGCGAGCGAACGACATGGGCGATCTGTTCGGCGAGCACCGCCGAGATGCCCGGCACGCGCGCGAGGATGATGTCGCGTTCGCGCTCGATCGTGGGATAACCCACGTAGAGGTACAGGCAGCGCCGCTTGAGCGCCTCGGAGAGTTCGCGCGTGTTGTTCGACGTGAGGAACACCATCGGGATCTGCTTGGCGCGAACCGTTCCCAACTCGGGAATCGAGACTTGATATTCGGACAGGATCTCCAAGAGCAGCGCCTCGGTCTCGAGTTCGACCCGGTCCACCTCGTCGATGAGCAGCACTACCGGATCGGTTGCGGTAATCGCCTCGAGCAAAGGTCGCGTAAGCAGGAACTCTTCGGCGAAGATGTCCTCTTCGAGGTGGGCCCACTCCTCGGCGGAGCCTTCGGGTCGCCCGGCCTGGATACGCAACAACTGCTTGCGGTAGTTCCACTCGTAGAGAGCCTTGCTCTCGTCGAGCCCTTCGTAACACTGGAGTCGGATGAGCCGCGCGCCGATCGAATCCGCCACCGCCTGGGCGAGGGCGGTCTTGCCGGTACCGGCCGGCCCCTCGACGAGCACGGGCTTGGCGAGCCGGTCCGCGAGGAACGTCACCGAAGCAATAGCCTCGTCGCTCAGGTAGTCGTTCTCGGCGAGCAGTTTTTGAATCTCGTGGGGTGAGTCGAAGCGTACCGGCGGCACGTGCAAGAGCCCGAGTCGTTTCGCGAGTTCCTCTCGCGGGTCCAGAGCGCTCATCGGACCTGTCCTTCGCCTCGCACGACCCACTTCAGACAGGTCAGTTCACGAAGCCCCATGGGGCCGCGCGCGTGCAACTTCTGGGTCGAGATGCCGACCTCAGCGCCGAGGCCCAACTCGCCGCCGTCGATGAAGCGCGTGGAAGCGTTCACGAGCACCGCGGCAGCGTCGACCCGTCGAATCCACTCCTCACCTCGAGCGAGGTCTTCAGTGACGATCGCCTCGGAATGACCGGTCCCGTAACGCGAGACGTGGGCCACTGCTTCGTCGAGCGAGTTCACGATCTTGACCGCCATGATGAGGTCGAGGAATTCGTCTTCGAAGTCCGACTCGCTCGCCGCGGTCGCGTCGGGCAGTATCCACTTGGCGCGCTCATCGACGCGCAGTTCGACCTCGGGCATCGCCACGCTCAGCGCCACCAGAAACGTCGAGGCGACCTTCTCGTGCACGATCAGCGTCTCGGCGGCGTTGCAGACCCCCGGTCGCGAGGTCTTGGCGTTCACGACGATCGCGAGGGCCTTGTCGAGGTCGGCGAACTCGTCGACGTAGACGTGACAGTTACCGTCACCGTCCAGGACGTAGGGAACGCGCGCATGTTCGCGCATCGCCTTGATCAGGCTCGGGCCGCCGCGCGGGATGAGACAGTCCAAGACGTCGGTCATCTGCATGAACGCCGTGGCCACCTCGTGGCTGGGGTCTTCGACGAGCGCGACGGCGTTCTCGGGCAGACCCTCTTTGGCGAGCGCCTCGTTCCAGAGCCCGACGATCATCTTGTTCGTGCGCCACGCCGACGACGAACCACGCAGGTACGCGGCGTTACCGCTGCGAATGCACAGTCCCGCGACGTCGCTCGTCACGTTCGGACGGTTCTCGTAGACGACACCGATCACCCCGAGGGGCACGCGCAGTCGCTCGACGCGAAGCCCGTTCGGGCGCACGTTGCGGTCCACGACCTCAAAGAGGGGATCGGGCGCGGCGGCGATCTCGCGCAACGCCGACGCCATCGCCTCGATGCGCCCCTTGGTGAGGGTGAGACGGTCCCGACCAGGCCCCGACTCGTCGTAGGCCGCGACCTCGGCGGCGTTGACCGCCAACAGCTCGTCCTGGAGTTCCTCGAGCAGGTCCGCGACGCGCTCGAGGACGCCGCGGCGTTGCTCGTTCGTCGCCTGAGCGAGGGCCTTGGACGCCTCGCGCACG
>DKEO01000036.1:0-66372 GCA_002452255.1 Ferrimicrobium sp. UBA6820 | reverse complement strand
GACGGCGCTCGCCACCCGACAGCGTGCTCACGTGCGCGTCGGGCGCGGGAAGACGCAACGCGTCCATGGCGATCTCGAGTGTGCGTTCAAGGTCCCAGGCACCCGCGGCGTCGATCTTGGTCTGCAGATCGGACTGCTCGGCGAGCAGTGCGTCGAAATCCGCGTCCGGGTCGGCCATCGCCGCGCACACTTCATTGAAACGCACGAGCAGATCGCGTTGCTCGCCGACCCCGTCGGCGACGTTGCCCACGACGTCCTTGGACTCGTCGAGCTGAGGTTCCTGCGAGAGATAGCCGACGCTGAAACCAGGGGTTAAGCGAGCTTCGCCGGTGAACCCGTCATCGAGTCCTGCCATTATTCGAAGCAGTGAGGACTTGCCCGATCCGTTGGCGCCGATGACTCCGATCTTGGCGCCGGGATAAAACGAAAGGTTGATGCCCCGAAGCACCTCGCGGTCGGGGGGATAAAAGCGACGAAGGTCGCGCATCGTGAAGATGAACTGGGCTGCCATGACACCTAGTGTTACCCAGATTCGGGGTGCGATGACGAGAGATCGGTGACTCATGCGACACGCCACCGTTACACTCGTCGCATGTCAACAAAGGTCAAAGCCCCCCATCGCCACGCGCCCGACTGGATAATCCTGACAATTGCGTGCTTGGCACAGTTCATGGTCGTGCTCGACGTGTCAATCGTCAACGTGGCGCTACCTCGTATGGGTCATGACCTGCACTTCAGCGTCTCGAGCGCCCAGTGGGTCGTGAACGCCTACGTGCTCACGTTCGCGGGATTCTTGCTTCTCGGCGGCAGGGCCGCCGACATCTTTGGCCGTCGGCGCGTCTACATGACGGGATTGGCCATCTTCACCATCGCGAGCATCGGCGCCGGTTTCGCCGCGACCGGTCCCCAGATGGTCGCGATTCGCGCGGTCCAAGGAATTGGAGGAGCGATACTTTCACCGGCGACGCTCACCATCATCGTCACCACCTTCCAGGGACCGCGCATGCCCAAGGCGATCGGCGCCTGGAGCGCGGTCGCGGGAGCAGGTGGCGCCGTCGGCGGTCTGCTCGGTGGCATCCTCACCGGCTGGGCTTCGTGGCGCTGGGTCTTCTTCATCAACGTGCCGATCGGCATCGTGGCCGCAATCGTGGCGTCCATGTACCTTCGTGAATTGCGCAATCGCGACGCCACGGTCAAGCTCGACATCACGGGTGCGGTCCTGGTCACGGGCTCACTCGCGTCGTTCATCTACGGCGTGGTGAATACCACGTCGCGAGGATGGGGCTCTTCGTTCACGTTGTCCTGGTTCCTCACCGGTGCCATTGCGCTGATCATCTTCCTGTTCTGGGAATCCAAGGTGGCCTCACACCCCTTAGTGCCCTTTCGGATCTTCAAGTCGCGCGCGCTCACTTCAGCCAACGTGGTCATGTTCCTCGTGGGCGGCGCGTTCTTTGCCATGTGGTACTTCTTGACCTACTACTTCCAGTTGATCCTGCACTACGGACCGGTGAAGGCCGGTTTCGCCTTCTTGCCCATGGCGATCGGCATCATCGCGGGGGCCCAGATCAGTTCGAGGATCATGGCAAAGACGGGTGGCCGACCGATCCTGCTCGTGGGCGCGTCGATCGCCACCCTCGGATTCCTTTGGATCTCGATGATCAAAGTCGACAGTTCCTACTGGGGCTCGGTGCTGCCGCCCGCTTTCCTGTGCGCCTTCGCCATGGGTCTACTGTTCTCGCCCCTCGCCAACACCGCCACCGCCGGCGTCGACCGGGCGGACGCCGGACTCGCTTCAGGCGTGCTCAACACCGCTCGCCAGGTCGGCGGTTCGCTCGCCCTCGCCATCCTCGCGACCGTCGCCGCCGACCGCAGCGCGACGTTCACAAACCCCGCCTCACCCCTCGCCCTCGTCAGCGGCTACCAACGAACCTTTCAGGTTTCAGCGTTGATTACCCTTTTGGCACTCGTGGTCAGTTTGGTCGTGCCGCGTGTTTCAAATCACACCGTGAATCACTGACCGAAATGGTCGTATTTACGTAAGAATTCACACGCCGGACCCAACAGCCTCTCCTCCAGAGGGCTATCCTCGCGTTGATAAACATCTAACCGTGTGACGCGACCATGTCGGGGAAACTCCACACGATTGGACAGTCTTGATTCTCAAAGGCTGACTACATAAAGGGAGAAACACATGGGGAGCGTTCGACGCCTCACTACGACGCTCGGGGCCGCTGCATTGGTTCTGGGCACTTTAACAATCAGCGTGGCCGCCACGACGGTGGCGGTAAGTTCGGCCGGAGCGGCCGGCACGTTCAAGGCGTGCGTCGTCACCGACACCGGCGGCATCAACGACAAGTCGTTCAACGCTTCGGCGTGGGCCGGTCTGCAAGCCGCCGCCAAGCAGGATTCAAGCATTGTTCCCTCGTATCTCTCGTCGACCTCGTCGGCTGACTACGCGCCGAACATCGCCAGCTTCATCGGCAAGGGCTGCGGCATCATCGTGACCGTCGGCTTCTTGATGGACGCCGCGACGGCCGCCGCCGCGAACGCCCACCCGACTCAGAAGTTCGCGATCGTCGACGACCTGCCGTCGGCTCCTAAGAGCCACGAGCTCCTCGCCCTGCAGTACGAGACCGACCAGGGCGGTTTCCTCGGGGGCGTACTCGCCGCGGGCCTTTCCAAGACCGGAACGGTCGGAGTGTACGGTGGCGAGAACTTCCCGGCGGTGACCCTCTACATGAACGGTTACGTCGCGGGCGTTCGCTACTACAACAAGACCTACGGCACCAAGGTGAAGGTCCTGGGTTGGACTCCTGGTAAGGGTGCGTGCAGCCTCGCCGCGTGCGCCGGCAAGGGAACATTCGTCGGAAACTTCACCGACCAGACCGCCGGAAAGACAATCACCGCCGGTGACTTCGCCGCTGGCGCTGACATCGTGTTCCCCGTTGCTGGTTCCGTGGGCCTCGGCTCGGTGGCCGCCGCCCAACAGGCTGGTGCCGGTCACTACGTGATGTGGGTCGACTCGAACGGCTGTGTGTCAGACGCGACTGACTGCAAGTACTTCGTCGGTACCGTCGCCAAGGGCGTTGAGCCTTCGGTCGAGGCGGCAGTCCTCTCCGCCGCCAAGGGCACCTTCAAGGGTGGTTCCTACATCGGTACGTTGGCGAACAACGGTACCCAGCTGGAGCTCGGTGGTGTGAAGGTTCCTGCGTCGCTGAAGGCGAAGATCGCCACGGCGAAGGCGGGCATCATAGCGGGCACGATCTCGGTGAACCCGAACAAGTACCCAGCCAGCTAAGCGTTGTTAACGAGTCTTCGTGACTCAGACGAGAGGCCCGGGCACCATCAGCCCGGGCCTCTCGTCTGAGTACGATAAGCCACTATGCGATTAGAACTGCGCGGGATCACCAAACGATTCGGTTCCTTCACCGCGAATGATTCGATCAGCATCACCGTCGAACCAGGACAGATCCACTGTCTGCTCGGCGAGAACGGCGCTGGCAAGTCGACGTTGATGAATGTCCTGTTCGGGCTCTTGCACCCCGAGGAGGGCGAGATACTCATCGACGGCGAGGCGACCACGTTCGCCGACTCGGGAGAAGCCGTTCGTCGTGGGATCGGCATGGTCCACCAGCACTTCATGCTGGTACCGGTGTTCTCGGTCGCCGAGAACGTGGTGCTCGGATTCGAACCGACCAAGTCATTCAACCGCGTCGATTACAAGCGGGCCACCGAGGAGATTCGTCGGATCTCCAAGGAGTTCAACCTCGAGGTCGACCCCGACGCCATCGTGGAGAACCTCCCGGTCGGTCTACAACAACGAGTAGAAATACTCAAGGCTCTGAGTCACGACGCCGAGCTCCTGATCCTGGACGAGCCGACCGCGGTGCTGACGCCCCAAGAGATCGACGCCCTGATGTCGATCATGCGTTCGCTCGCCGCCTCGGGAAAGTCCATCCTTTTCATCTCACACAAACTCAAAGAGGTGAAGGCCGTCTCTGACGTCATCACGATCATCCGCCAGGGCAAGGTCGTCGGCACCGCGAAGCCCACGGCCTCCGAAGGGGAACTGGCGTCACTGATGGTGGGACGAGAGGTGATCCTCACCGTTGAAAAGTCGGCGTTCGCACCGGGCGCAGAGGTACTGGAGATTCGCGACCTGGTCGTGCGCGACGATCGCGGTCTGGTTGCCGTGAACGGTGTATCACTCGACGTTCGAGCGGGTGAAATCCTCGCGTTGGCCGGCGTGCAGGGCAACGGCCAGACCGAACTCGTCGAAGCTCTCACGGGCATTCGACCCGTCGAATCCGGCACCGTCACACTGAACGGTCGCGACATCACCAACGTGACACCCCGCCAAGCGCTCGACGCAGGTATTGGCCACATTCCCGAGGACCGTCAACGCTACGGACTAGTGCTGTCGATGTCGCTCGCGGACAACCTGGTGCTCAACACCCCCAAACGCGCGCCCTTCGCCAAGCACGGCACAAGAAATCTCCGCGCCGTCGATCAAAACGCCCACGACCGGGTCCAGGAATTCGACATCCGCACGACGTCGATCCGCGAGCTCGTGAGTTCCTTATCCGGGGGCAACCAGCAGAAGGTCATCGTCGCGCGCGAGCTGTCGAGGCCCCTCGAAGTGCTCATCGCGTCCCAGCCCACCCGGGGTCTAGACGTCGGATCCATTGAGTACGTGCATCGCCAGATCGTCAAGCACCGAAACGAGGGCAATGGTTCGCTCATCGTCTCGTCCGAACTCGACGAAGTGATGGCCCTGGGCGACCGGATCGCGGTGATGTTCGCGGGAAAGATCAGCGGCATCGTCGAACCTTCGGTGAGTCGCGAGGAGATCGGCCTCCTCATGGCGGGAGAGACGCAGGTCGAGCATGTCTGATTCGGTCGCTACCGTGCCCGACGCCATCAGGCCGCGACGCCATCTCCTGCACCGGATAGGTTCCCAGGACCCGATCGTGGTCGCCGCCCTCGCGCTGGTGCTCGGCTTCATCGTCGGGGCGCTCATCATTATCACCACCACGCCCGCCGTACTCGACGCGTGGCGGGGTATCTTCCACAGTTGGGGCGCCCCGGGCCACGCGCTCAAGGTCTCCTTCGACAACGTCGGTGCGGCGTACCGCACCATGTTCACTGGTTCTATTGTCGACCCGCAGGGTTTCTGGCATTCGCTGACCACGGGCAAGGGTTGGGATGCCACCCTCACGCCCATCTCGGAGACACTGACGTACGCGACGCCGCTCGTCATCGTGAGCATCGGGGTCGGTATCGCCTTTCAAACGGGCATCTTCAATATCGGCGCCAATGGTCAGGCGGTCCTGGGTGGCATCATCGGTACCGCCGCGGGATCAATGATCCACATGCCGACCGTGGTTCACATTCCGTTCACGTTGTTAGCGGGTATCGCCGGCGGCGTGATCTCCGGCGCCGTGCCGGGCGTGCTGAAGGCCCTCACGGGCGCCCATGAGGTGATCGTCACGATCATGTTCAACTACGTGCTGTACGCCTTTCTGCTCTTCGCAGTCCTCTCGACTGCGCTCCAACAGCCCGGCCAGCAGAACGACATCTCGCGCACGCTGGACCCCTCGGCGCAACTGGCGCCAATCTTTGGTGCCAAGTCGGGACTGCGCGTCAGTTGGGGCGTCCTCGTCGCCGTCGCGGTCGTTATCTTCGCCTGGTGGCTACTCGATCGCTCGTCGCTCGGCTTCGAATTCCGCGTCACCGGGGCGAATCCGCAAGCCGCTCGGGCTTCCGGGATGAATGCACGCGTCATCGTGATCGTGGTGTTTCTCATCTCGGGCGGGCTCGCGGGTCTCGCGGGTGTCGTGCAGGTCGCGAGCACGACCCACTACATCGACGGCGTGTTTCTCATTGGCAACGCCGGCATCGGATTCACGGCGATCACCGTCGCGCTGCTCGGGCGTAACCGTCCCATGGGCATTGTCTGGTCGTCACTCCTTTTCGCTGCCCTCGGCGTCGGGGGGCGAGCCATGCAGGCCACGACCGGTATCCCCCTCGACCTCGCCACGGTCATTCAGTCGGCCGTGGTGCTCTTCGTCGCGACGCCGGTACTCGTGAAAGAGATCTTCCGGTTACGTGGCGCTCCGAGCCAATCCGTCGAACTCGCGACGAAGGGATGGAACTCATGAGCGTCGAGGAACTTACGCCCTCACTCGACACGCCCTCCGTTCGAAAGGTGCCGGTGGGTCGCACGCGCGTCATCGGGGTGATCATCGTCGTCATCGGCCTCTTCTCGCTCATCGCGCTGGGTCTTAATACTTCATCGCGAGCTCACTCCGCCCTGACGTTCAGTCCGGTCGATATCCTGACCAACGCACCGTGGCATCTCGGTACCCTCACGCTGCTGACCTTTTGGACCAACGTGATTCTGGCACTGATCATGATGGGCGTCGGCATCGAAGTGTTGTGGCGCCAACCCCGGCGTGGGGTGATGGGCAGGTTCGGCTTCATCTCGGTCTTGTTCCTGCTCGCGCTGCTCTTTTGGGCCGTGCGCACGCCAGGGCCATCCCAGGTCTCCTTCATCGATCTCACGTCGATCCTCGTGGGCAGCTCGGAAGTGACCATGGTGCTCATCTTCGGTTCGTTGTCCGGCGTGATGTGCGAACGCGCGGGCGTCGTCAACATCGCCATCGAAGGTCAGTTCATCGCGGGCGCCTTCGTCGGCGCCTCGATCGCGTCGACGACCAGCAACTACTTCTACGCCGCGATCGGGGGTCTGGTGGCGGGAGGAATTATCGGTTGGATCCTGGCGTTCCTTGCGGTGCGCTATCGCTCGGATCAGATCATCGTGGGCGTGGTGTTGGTGACGATGTTGAGCGGTCTGTCGTCGTATCTCAACCTGCAGATCTTCACGCCCTACCCCAAACTGAACACGGGCAACGTACTGGGGAACTTCGCTATTCCGCTCTTGGACAAGATCCCCATCATCGGGCCGGTCTTCTTCAACCAATCCGCCTTCTTCTACCTCATGCTGCTGCTGATCGGTGGCGTCAGTTTCGCCTTGTTCAAGACCCGCTACGGACTGCACGTGCGCGCGGTCGGCGAACACCCCCACGCCGCCGCGACCGTCGGGATCAACGTGGCGCGCGTGCGCTACATCAACGTCGTGCTCGGCGGCGCGATCGCTGGCGTCGGCGGTGTGGCCTTCATCAGCCAACAAGGTCAGTTCCAGCCCGGAATCACGTCGGGACTCGGCTACATCGCTCTCGCGGCGATGATCTTCGGACGCTGGCGCCCGTCAGGCGCGGTCGTGGCCTGCGTGCTATTCGGCATGTCGGTCTACCTCGCGGACAACCTGCAGACCTACAACATCCCGATCTCGACCGAGATCCTCACCATGTTCCCCTACATCATCACGATCTTCGTGGTCTCGGGGCTCGTCGGTCGCGTGCGAGCGCCGGCCGCCGACGGTCTGCCGTACCAGGCGGGTTAGGCGCGCGAACCCAACGTGCGCACCACCTTGGCCGCTCGACTCATCGCGAGCTCGAGGGATTGATCACGACTTCGACCACTGAGCCTTTTCGACAAGTACGCGCCCGTAGCGGCGTCGCCCGCCCCCGTGGTGTCGACGACCTCGACCTCGCGCGAAGGCTTGGCCACGAGTTCGCCGTCGCTCACGACGAGCGCTCCCCCGGGACCGAGGGTGACCACGACCTCTTCGGCGTGGGCGCGAACGACGGTCAGGGCTCGTTGGAGACTCTTCGACTCGCCCAGCGCGCACGCTTCTTCTTCGTTGGCGAAGAGAAAAGTCACCCGACCAATGGCCTTCAAGAACTTGATCGCGCCGAGTTGGCGCAGCGGGCCGACCGAGCAGACGTCGACTGAGGTACTCGCGCCGAGTTGACGAGCGGAACCGAGCGCCTCGGTGGCGATCTTGCGAGTGCGCGGATCCAAGAAGGTGTAGCCCGAGACGTGCAGGTGATCAAAGGGGACGGCCAGCGCATCGCGCACCGCGTCGTCACTGAGTCGCGCGTTGACGCCGCGGTCGGTGAGCATGGCGCGCTCCCCGTCGTCGTTCACGAACGCGACGACGACACCGGTCGAACCAGGAAGGATCTGCACCAGTGGTGCCACGCCGGCTGAACGAAGGTCCGAGAGGAAGACCTCGCCGGCCGCATCGTGGCCCACGGCACCCACGAAGGCCACGTGATGATCGAGCGCCAATTCAACCGCGACATTGGCGGCCGAACCCCCTCGGCCGAGACGAACCTTCGAGGCGGTGTCGCTGGTGATGTTGACTGGTTCGAGGGCCCGCACCACGACATCGACCATGGCGTCACCCACGACCAGGACGCGCTTCTGGTTCACGGGCGCACCTTCGTGAAGGCTTGGGCGATCTCACCCGCGAGCGCCGCGTTCGACACGACGAGGTCGCGATTGACCTGCACGCTCTCACCCGCGGTGAAGCGCGCGAACTCTGCGAGCAGCACCGGTGTCACTTCCTTTCCCGTCACGCCCAGGTGGTTCGAGAGAGCGAGTGCACTCTCGAGAGCGTGGTCGTGGGTCTGGGCGTCCAACTGTCGATCTTCGGGGACGGGATTCGCGATCAACATGCCGGTGGGAGAAAAGAGCCGGTGATTCAAGAACGCCAGGGCCGCTTGAGTGGCATCGTCGACCGACCAGTCGAGGTCGAAACCACTGCTCGCGCGGTAGAAGCCGGGAAACCTCGTGGTCCGAAATCCTACGATGGGCACGCCCAGCGAATCCAGTCGCTCGAGGGTTGCGCCGATGTCGAGGATCGACTTGACACCCGAAGCCACTACGAGCACTGGCGTGCGCGAAAGAGTGGTCAAATCGGCGGATTCGTCAAAACTCTGCGCGGCGCCTCGATGAACACCACCGAGTCCTCCCGTCGCCATCACGTCGATGCCCACGTGATGCGCCACGGCGATCGTGCCCGCGACGGTGGTCGCGCCGTCGGTGGCGACCGCCAGCGCGATGCCGAGGTCCCGCGATGACAACTTCGCCGCTTTTCGTTGTGGTGACGCGAGCTCCTCGAGTTCACTCGTGCTCAACCCGACCACCACGCTGCCGTTGAGCACGCCGACGGTCGCGGGCACCGATCCAGAGTCTCGTACCGCTTGATCACAGTCGCGAGCGACCTCCAGGTTGATCGGCGCAGGCAGACCCTGGACGACAATGGTCGTCTCCAGGGCGACGACGGGACGTGACTCGCTCAGAGCGGTGGCGACTTCGTCGCTCAACACGACATGGTGTGCCAAGGAATTGTTCACGCTGAGCGAAGTGTACTGTTACCACCGTGAGTTCGTTGAACGAAATCCCTTGGGACATACTTCGTGAGCGAGCGATTCACGCCACTTCGACGTCCTACAGCCCTTACTCACACGTAAAGGTGGGAGCGGCCGGCTACACGACAGACGGCCGCGTCGTCGAAGGAGCCAACGTGGAGAACGCAAGTTACGGTCTCACGCTGTGCGCAGAGTGCTCGCTCGTGAGCGACCTCACCCGACAGGGCGGTGGACGTCTCGCCGCCGTGTCAATCGTCGCGGGCGACGCCAAACCCATCGCACCCTGCGGACGCTGTCGCCAGCTGCTCTACGAACACGGTGGCAGCGGGCTGCTCGTCGACGCAGGCCCCGACGCGCCGCCACGGCACCTGCACGAGCTCTTGCCCGAGGCGTTCGGCCCCGAAGACCTCGGGATACGCGCGAGTCCATGACATTCTCCGCGGTCGACGTCATCACCGCGAAGCGTGAGGGCGCCGAGATGAGTGACGAGCAGATCACCTGGGTGCTGGACGCCTACCAACGCGGCGACGTCGCCGAAGAGCAGATGTCAGCGCTCCTCATGGCCATCTTCTTTCGGGGCATGGCGGAGCACGAACTGCGGACGTGGACCGATCGAATGATCGCGTCGGGCGAAACCCTCGATCTTCGAGGACTCTCTCGACCGAGCGTGGATAAGCACTCCACGGGCGGCGTCGGCGACAAGATCTCGCTGATCCTCGCGCCCCTGGTCGCCGCCTGCGGCGCGGCGGTGCCGCAACTCTCGGGTCGGGGCCTCGGCCACACCGGCGGTACGCTCGACAAGCTCGAGTCGATCCCGGGCTGGCGGGCCGCACTCTCCAACGATGAGATCCGCGAGCAACTTGAATCAGTCGGCGCGGTCATCTGTGCCGCGGGCGCCGGGCTGGCACCCGTCGATCGTCGGCTCTACGCGCTGCGCGACGTGACGGGTACGGTCGAATCAATTCCGCTCATCTCGTCGTCGATCATGTCCAAGAAGATCGCCGAGGGAACTCAGGCGCTGGTGCTCGACGTCAAGGTGGGACGCGGCGCGTTCATCAAGACCATCGAACGCGCGCGCGAACTCGCCTCGACGATGGTCGCGCTGGGCGAAGGTCACGGCGTGTCGACCGTGGCGCAACTCACCGCGATGGACCAGCCGCTGGGCCGCGCGGTGGGTAACGCGCTCGAGGTCATCGAGTCGGTCGAGGTGTTACGTGGCGGCGGCCCCGACGACGTTCGCGAACTGACGCTCGGGCTCGCACGCGTCATGCTCGAACTCGTGGGCATCGATACCGACCCGCAGGTGAAGCTCGATGACGGCTCCGCTTACGAGGTCTACCGATCGATGATCGCGGCCCAAGGTGGAGACCCGGACGCCGTGCTGGCTCCCGCGGCGCTGCGCGACGTCGTCACCGCTGAAGCGAGTGGCTACGTCACGGCCGTGGACGCGCTGCGCGTCGGCGTCGCGGGGTGGCGCCTGGGAGCGGGCCGCGCCCGCAAGGAGGACCCGGTGAGCGCGGGCGCGGGCGTTCTGTGCCTCGTGCGAGAGGGCGACAAGATCGGCGCGGGCGAGCCACTCTTCGAGTTGTACGCCGACGACGACGAGCACCTCGTGCGTGGACGCGACGCGATCCGCGACGCCGTCACCATCAGTGACGACCAGCCCTCGCTCGCCCCGATCCTGCTCGAAAAGATCACGAAGTAATACCCAGTCACCTTGGCTAGCCTTGGCTCATGGCAGAGCCGGCACTCACGCGCGAGGTCATCGAGAAGGCCCCTAAGGTCCTCTTGCACGAGCACCTCGACGGGGGACTTCGACCCGAGACGGTGCTGGAGCTTGCGCGTGACATCAACTACCGCGGACTGCCGACCAAGGACCCAGTTGAACTGCGCGAGTGGTTCGTCGCCGACGCGCCGGGCAGTGACCTCGTGCGCTACCTCGAAGGCTTCCGCCACACGACCGCACTCATGCAGACTAAGGAGCAACTGCATCGCGTGGCGAGCGAGAGCGCACTCGACCTCGCGCGCGACGGCATTGTCTACGCCGAGGTGCGCTTCGCACCTGAACTGCACCTCCAGCGCGGGCTCACGCTCGACGAGGTCGTCGAAGCCGTGCTGGAAGGTTTCGCCCACGGCACCCAACAGGCCACCCTCGAAGGTCGGAGCATCGTGGTGCGCGCCATCCTTTCGGCGATGCGCCAGGCCAACGAAAGCGAAGAGATCGCCGCGCTCGCGGTGTCATTCCGTGACCACGGCGTGTGCGGGTTCGACATCGCCGGACCCGAGGACGGGTTCCCACCGACCGAGCACTTACGCGCTTTCCACCTCATCCAGCGTGAGGACTTCCACATGACCATTCACGCCGGCGAGGCCTTCGGGCTCCCTTCGATCTGGGAGGCGGTGCAGTTCTGCAACGCAGAACGACTCGGTCATGGCGTGCGCATCGTCGACGACATCAAGCACGTGGGCGATTCATACGAGCTCGGGCGACTCGCGAACTACGTGCGCGACCGGCGAATCCCACTCGAAGTATGCCCCACCTCGAACGTCCATACCGGCGCCGCCAAGTCGCTCGCCACTCATCCGATCGAGGTGCTGCGCCAACTGCGATTCCGCGTCACACTCAATACCGACAATCGCCTGATGAGCGGTATCTCACTCAGCACCGAGTTCGAGAACTGCGCCGCCACCTTCAACTGGACGCTCGCGGATATGGAATGGTTCACACTCAATGCCGCAAAGAGTTCGTTCTACCAGTTCGACCAACGCCTGGCAATGATCAACACGGTCATCAAGCCCGGCTACGCCGCGTTGCGCTCGCTTTAGAACGCGAGCAACGCCGCCAGATCGTCGCGCACGCGCGCAAGTTGTTGTGCCGCGTCGTCGCGTTCTCGAGCCAGGTCGGAGGTAGAAACCGGTCTCGACGTCACCTCGATGTAGGCCTTCAATTTCGCCTCCGTGCCCGAAGGACGCACGACTACCCGCCCGCGCTCGCCGAGTTCCAGGAGAACGCCCTCGGTGGGCGCGAGTCCGAAGGCGCCCAAGGCCAGATCGACCACGCCGGTCACTTCGAGTCCACCCAGGGATGTGGGCGGCGTCGCGCGAAGTGCGTCGACTTTCTTCGCAATGACGCCCAACCCGCCGGGTTGATCGACGCGAAGGGAGAGTTGTGCGCCGGCGTGGACGCCGAAGTGACTCTCGATTTCGTCGAGTCGGTCGAGCAGGGTCTGGCCCGCCCGGGCGAGTTCGTGCGCGAGTTGACACAAGGCGAGCGCCGCGGACATGCCGTCCTTGTCCGCCACCAGAGGGTCGACCGCGAATCCCAGCGCCTCTTCGTAGCCAAAGCGCAGTACTCCTTGGCCGGCGGCGCGTGAGATCCACTTGAAACCCGTCAGTGCGACGGCGTAGCGGACCTTCGCCTCCTTCGCCATCGCTTCGAGCAGGGTCGACGACACAATGCTGGTGGCGACCACGTCATCAGGACCCGCGCCAACCAGCAGTGAAGACGCAAGCAACCAACCAATCTCGTCGCCGCGCAGAATTCGCCAACCCTTCACCGAGCGCACCGCCGCTCCCAGACGGTCCGCGTCAGGATCGTTGGCGATGACGAGCGTCGAGTTCGCGGCTTGCGCCCGCGCGATCGCGAGGTCCAACGCACCAGGTTCTTCGGGATTGGGAAACGGGAGCGTCGGAAAATCACCGTCCGGTGCGAACTGGGCCTCGACCAAGGCAACGTCGGTGTAGCCGGCCGCCGCGAACAACTTGGCCATCACCGCGCCCCCGACTCCGTGCAGCGGCGTATAGGTGATGGCCAGATCACTCGAGTCGACCCCAAAGCGCGCGACCATGTGTCGCGCGTAGCCGTCCAATACCGAAGGATCGACGACGTTGTACAGGTCACCCGAGCGCTCGCCGCGACGAGGGGATGAGGCACTCGCCATGAAGCCCTCGACGATCTCGTCACTCGGGGCGATGATCTGACTGCCGCTCTGGTCGTAGAGTTTGTAGCCGTTGTCGCGCGGCGGATTGTGGCTCGCGGTGACCATGATGCCCGCGGCGAGACGGAGGGACTTGACGACGTAGGGCACGAAAGGTGTCGGCAGGGGTTCGGGCATCTCGAACACGCGCACGCCCGCACCGAGCAAGACCGCCACCACCTCGTCATTGAACTTCTCCGAACCGTGACGCGCGTCGCGGCCGACGACGACGCCCCGGCCGAGGTCGACGCCGGTGACCTCGAGCCAAGCGACAACGCCTTGGGTCGCGCGCGACACGGTGGCGCGGTTCATTCCTGAAGGTCCGGCCATCTCGGGGCCGCGCAGGCCCGCGGTGCCGAAGTGCAGGGGCGACGTGAACCTCGTGCGAAGTTCTCGCTCGTCGTCGACCTCGAGGAGTCGCTCGAGCTCGCCGCGGTCCTTCGCGTCAGGATCGTTCGCGATCCACAGCAGCACTTCTGCGAGGAGGATCTTGTTCACAGGACCGGGACGAGTCGCGCCAGCAGCGCGCCGAGCGAACTCGCGGCGTGCTCACCCGCCTCGAGCACCTCGAGGTGGTTGAGCGCCCCCGCGGCGACGCCGGCGGCGAAATTCGACACGAGACTGAGTCCGAGCACCTCGGCGCCCAGGTGGCGCGCGGCAATCGCCTCGAGAACGGTCGACATCCCCACGAGCGTGGCCCCCATCGTGCGGGCCATCGCGACCTCGGCGGGCGTCTCGTAGTGTGGTCCGCGAAAACCCGCGTAGACCCCTTCGCCGAGCTCCGGAACCGCTTCGTGGACGACACCGCGAAGTCGCTTGCTGTAAAGATCGGTCAGGTCGACGAAACGAGTGGCGTACGGCGACGGAGGCGGCGCACCTTCCATCGGCGAGGTCGCGGTCAAGTTGAGGTGGTCGCGCAGTACCACGACCGTGCCGGGGCCCTTGGCTGGATCGATACCGCCCGCGGCATTGGTGAGCACGACGGTTTTGGCGCCCGCGGCGATGGCGGTGCGCACCGGGTGGACCACCTGGTCGGCCGAGTTGCCCTCGTAGAGGTGCACCCGCCCCGCGATCAACAGCACGTTCTTGTCACCCACGCGCACCGAAAGCAACTGGCCGTTATGGCCAGCGACCGTCGGCGCGACGAAACCGCTGAGTGAGGATGCGACTATCTCGCTGCTGGGAACGCCCAGCGCCGACGCGCCTTCACGCCAACCCGAACCCAGCACGATCGCGAGATCGTACGCACCGATGCCGGTCATCTCGCGCAACTCGCTCGCGGCTTGGCGACTCAATTCGTAGGGATCGGCCATCATTGTCCTATCGTGTGCCACACGGTGGAGGTATCGATGAACGCGCGCAGGCGACGCGTGGGATCGGTGTCGTTCTGCCTCGGGCGAAAGACGCGCTTAATCGATCCGGCGGCGATGACGTTGAGCTCGCTGGCCTGGTCAACGCCGACTCCTGCGAGGTCGATACCGTCAATGTCCTCGTGACTGGCGAGTGTCGGTGCCAATTCTGACGTGACACCGGTGATGATGTTGAGTACGCCCGCTGGAAAGTCCGAGGTGGCTGACATCTCACCCAACAACACCGCGGGCGTAGGTCGCAGTTCACTCGCGACTACCACCACGGTGTTGCCGGCGGCGAGTGGCGCGAGGACCGCATCGACGAAGCCTTCGAGTGACGATTCCTGGCTCGCGAGCACGGCCACCACTCCCGACGGCGTGGGCAGCGAGAAATTGAAGAACGGCCCCGCCACGGGATTGGCCCCGCCGTAGACCTGGGCGATCTTGTCGGTCCAGCCGGCGTACCAGACGATCCGGTCGATGGTCCGAGCGACGCTCGCGAAGGCCTCGGGTGCACTGAGGCCTTCGGCGGCACCGACGTGGCTCGCCAACTCGTCGCGTCGCGACTCGGCCATCTCGGCAAGCCGGTAGATCACTTGGCCACGGTTGTAGGCCGACGAGGCCCACCACTTGGCCTGCACGCCGCGCGCCGCGAGCACGGCGTCGCGCAAATCCTTGCGCGAACCTTGGGCGACGTTGGCGAGGAACTCACCGCTCTGGGTGAGGACCTTATAACTGCGACCCGACTCCGAACGGGGAAAGGCGCCGTTGATGAGGAGCTTGTACGTCTTTCGAACATCCAGTCGCGGCTCAGACATCGAGGTACGCCTCCAGACCATGACGCCCGCCCTCGCGACCGAACCCCGATTCGCGCACGCCCCCGAAAGGGCTTGACGGGTCGAACTTGTTGTAGGTGTTCGCCCAGATGACCCCCGCGCGAAGGCGCTGGGCGACCCACAAGGTGCGACTGCCCTTTTCGCTCCACACCCCACACGCGAGACCGTAGTTCGTGTTATTGGCCTTCACGACCGCCTCTTCGGGTGTGCGAAAGGTCAACACCGAGAGCACCGGTCCGAAGATCTCCTCGCGCGCGATGCGGTGCGACTGGGAAACGTTGGCGAAGACCGTCGGCGCGAACCAGTAGCCCTTATCAGGCAACACACAACTGCTCGTGTAGCGCGTCGCCCCCTCACTTTCGCCAAAGGAAGACAGTTCGCGGATGCGAGCCAGCTGCGCGGCCGAATTGATCGCGCCGACGTCGGTGTTCTTGTCCATGGGGTCGCCCACGCGTAACTGCTCCATACGTCGCACCAGTCGGCGAAGTACCTCGTCGGCGATTGACTCTTGGACGAGCAGGCGCGAACCAGCGCAACACACGTGACCCTGGTTGAAGAAGATCCCGTCGATAATCCCCTCGATCATCTCGTCGATCGACGCGTCGTCAAAGACGATGTTGGCACCCTTGCCGCCGAGCTCTAACGTAAGTCGCTTCTGGCTCGGGGCGACGCGCTGCTGGATCAGTCGGCCCACTTCGGTCGAGCCGGTGAAGGCGATCTTGTCGACGCCGGGGTGGTCGACGAGGGCCGCGCCGCTCGAGCCGTCACCGGTGATGATGTTCACGACGCCCGGGGGCAGGTCCGCTTGTTGGAGGATCTCAGCGAGCAGCAACGCGCTGAGCGACGTGGACTCCGCGGGCTTCAGGACACAGGTGTTACCCGCCGCGAGCGCGGGGGCCAACTTCCAGGCCGCCATGAGTAAGGGGAAGTTCCAGGGGATGATCTGACCCGCCACGCCAATTGGCCGCGGGTCGGGACCAAAGCCGGCGTAGCCCAACTTGTCGGCCCAGCCCGCGTAATAGAAGAAGTGCGCCGCGCTGAGCGGCACGTCAACGTCACGTGACTCGCGTATGGGTTTGCCATTATCCAAGGTCTCGACGACCGCGAGCTCGCGCGCCCGCTCCTGGATCAGGCGCGCGATGCGAAACAGATACTTGGCACGTTCAGGTCCGCTGGTCCTGGACCACACCGTGTCGTAGGCGTGGCGCGCGGACGCCACCGCTCGGTCGACGTCCTCACGACTCGACTGAGCGACGGTCGCCAGCACCTCTTCGTTCGCCGGATTAAGGCTGACGAACTGCTCGTGCGATGACGGGTCCGTGAACTGGCCGTCGATGAAGATCCCGTAACTCGGTCGAAAGTGGGCGATAGCCGCAGACTCAGGCGCGGGATCGTACTCGAGCGAACCCAGACGCGAATTGGTGCGTTCTGGCTCATCCATCTCAGTCACCGCTGAACTCGTCAGCGCGCACGTAGGCACCGCGTTGTTGCTTGAGCCGCTGCATCAAGAGGTCGTTCAACAACGACGACGCTCCGAACCGGAACCGGTCGGGGCTGAGCCAGGATGAGCCCACCGTCTCGTTCACGAGCACCAGATAGCGCAACGCATCCTTGGTGGTGCGGATGCCGCCAGCCACCTTGACTCCCACGAGTTTTCCGGTCAGCTCGGCAAAATCGCGAACGCCTTCGAGCATCACCAGCGCAGTCGGGGTCGTCGCGTTCACACCCACTTTCCCGGTAGAGGTCTTCACGAAGTCCGCGCCGGCGAGCATGGCGAGCCAACTCGCACGACGCACATTGTCGTACGTCACGAGTTCACCGGTCTCGAGGATCACCTTCAAATGGGCGCCACGACAAGCCTCTTTCACCGCGGCGATCTCTTCGAAGACCTCGCCGAGGCGACCCGAGAGGAACGCCCCTCGGTCGATCACCATGTCAATCTCGTCGGCGCCGGCGTCCACCGCTTCGGCGACGTCGAGCAGTTTCACCTTCAACGACGCGCGACCCGACGGAAAGGCCGTCGCCACCGACGCCACCGCCACTGTCGATGTTCCGAGCGCCGACCGAGCCTCGGCGACGAGGTCTGGGTACACGCAGACTGCCGCGACGGGAGGCACGGTGAGGTCCCGGGGATCTGGCCGCATGGCCTTGGCGCAAAGGGAACGCACTCGTCCCCGGGTATCGGCGCCCTCGAGGGTCGTCAGATCGACCATCGATATCGCCAGGTCGATCGCGGCGAGTTTCGTCGTCTTCTTGATCGAGCGAGTTGCGAGTTTTGCGCAGCGTCCCTCCAGGCCCACCGCGTCGACGCCGGCAAGGGCCGCGAGCGTCGACTTGAGTTGTGCTTCGGAGTTGATCAAGGGCACCGAACTCGCGTGGGCGATCTTGACGCCGTAGTCGTCACCGGTGACGAGTCGAAGAGGAGCAGTGCTCACGATGGCAACGCTAGCAATGAACGTGCAATGGGGTTCGAAGCCGAGGTTCAGCGAAAGGCCGGTAGTTGCTGGGCTGCCCGGCGTTCTTCAAGTGTCGGTGCCGCGGCGTCCTTGGCGCTGAGTACCGGCGCACCCGACAGTGGCCACGGCACCCCGATCGCGGGGTCGAGTGGGTTGATCTCTAATTCCATAGGTGCATTGAACGGTGACGAAATCAAATAGCACAGCGCGGCTCGTTCGCTCGTCGCGCAGTAGCCGTGCGCCACGTCGCGCGGCACTAGTACCGACTTCCCCTGTTCAGCCACCAGAGGTATGACCTCCACCCGTCCAAACGCCGGTGATCCGACTCGAATGTCGACAATGACGTCGACGAGTTCACCAATCACGCAAGTGACGATCTTCGCTTGCCCCTCGGGAGCTATCGAGTAGTGCAACCCGCGCACGGCGTCGCGTGACGATAAGGAAAAGTTGGCCTGCTGCGCCTGGAAGGTGACGCCCGCCGCTTCGACGTCGCCGAGCTTGAACCATTCACGAAAGAGACCTCGCTCATCGCCGTGCACGGGCGAGTCGAGGACGTAGAGACCGGGGATCGAGAGTTCAGTGAGATTCACGACGCCAGGTTCTTCAACGGTTGCCACCACGATTCGTTTTCGTGGTACCACTGCACCGTCGACTTCAAGCCCTGCTCGAACGGGACTTGGGGGTGATAGCCGAGCTCGTTGCGGATCTTGGACCAGTCCACAGAGTAGCGACGATCGTGCCCGAGACGATCCGCGACCGCCTCGACCATGGACTCATCACTGGCGCACAGCTCGAGAAGCTGGTCCACTATTTCGCGATTGGTGAGCTCAGTCCCGCCACCGATGTTGTAGATCTCCCCGAGTCGTCCATTCTCCAGCACGAGCTGGATGCCACGACAATGGTCATCCACGTGAAGCCAGTCGCGCACGTTCAGCCCGTCGCCGTACAGCGGCACCTTTTGGCCTTGGCTCAAGTTGGTCACGAACAAGGGGATGAGCTTCTCGGGAAATTGTCGAGGTCCGTAGTTGTTCGAACACCTGGTGACCATGACCCCAAGACCGAACGTGCGGTGGTAGGCAAGTGCCGCGAGGTCCGAGCCTGCTTTACTCGACGAGTACGGCGAGTTTGGCTCGAGAAGGTGATCCTCGCGCCACGAGCCCTCTCGAATCGATCCGTAGACCTCGTCAGTCGAGACGTGTACGAACCGTTCGACGCCACCGCGCCGTGCGCTCTCGAGCAGTTGCTGTGTCCCCAACACGTTCGTTGCGAAGAATGGACGCGCGCCAGTGATCGAGCGGTCTACGTGACTCTCGGCGGCAAAGTGCACCACGGCGCTTGCGCCATCCATGACGCCATCGGTAATCCGTTCGTCAAGGATCGAACCTTCGACGAAGGTGACGCGCGAGTCGCGAAGCACGTCGACCAAATTCTCGCGACGACCCGAATACGTAAGTGCGTCGAGGATGACGATGTCGTCGTAGTCCAAGCGCTCGGCCTGCTCGAGGAAAAGCTCAGCGAAACGTGAGCCAATGAACCCGGCGGCCCCAGTTATGACTACGCGCATAGAAGTACCTCGGCCTTTAGTAGGGAGCAACCGGACTTCTATACTAATGGAGTGAAGGGAATCATTCTGGCTGGGGGAAGCGGAACACGTCTTTACCCCATAACGCGCGCTGTCTCAAAGCAGTTGCTGCCGATCTACGACAAGCCAATGATCTACTACCCGCTCAGCACGCTGATGCTCACCGGCCTGCGCGAAGTTCTCCTTATTACTACGCCCCACGACCAGGACGCATTCCGACGACTGCTCGGTGACGGTACGCAGTTGGGCATGATCATCACCTACGTCGTCCAGGAGAATCCCAATGGCCTGGCCGAAGCGCTGATTCTCGGCGAGGAATTTCTCGACGGCGACAAGTGCGCGTTGATACTCGGTGACAATCTCTTCTACGGACCGGGGTTGGGTACACATCTCCAGCAGAACACCAACGTCGATGGAGCACTCATCTTCGCCTACCAAGTCAGTGACCCCGCCGCCTACGGCGTGGTCGAATTTGGTATCGACGGCAAGGTGATCTCCATCGAAGAGAAGCCCGCCAAACCAAAGAGCACCTACGCGGTTCCGGGCATCTATTTCTACGACGAGAAGGCTTCGAAGCTCGCGCGCGAGCTGACACCTAGCGACCGAGGCGAACTCGAGATCACCGCGCTCAACAACCTCTACCTGGAAATGGGCGAACTGCGCGCCGAGATACTTTCTCGCGCGACTACGTGGCTCGACACCGGAACCCACGAGTCGCTCTACGAGGCCGGTGGACTCATCCGCACGTTGCAGAGCCGCACGGGTCTACGCATCGGTGACGTCGAGCAGATCAGTCGCGACCAGGGTTGGATCTAAGTCGGATTTTCGTCGACTTCGCAGATCATCTCGACTTCGACGGCGATGTTGAAGGGAAGTTCGAAGACGCCCACCGCGGAACGAGCGTGACTGCCGATCGCTGCACCGAACACCTCGACCAAGAGGTCGGAGCATCCATTGATGACCGCGGGTGAATCCACGAAGCCCGGAGCGCAATTCACCATGCCGAGGACCTTCACCACTCGCGTGACCCGGTCCAGTGAGTCGAGTTCGCGCCGCAACGTGGCAAGCAGATTGAGTCCGACGAGTCGCGCGGCGTCGCGACCCTCCTCGAGGCTGAGGTCTCCTCCGACTTTGCCCGTGGTCATCGAGCCGTCGGGTCGGTAAGGACCGTGACCCGACACGAAAAGTAGCGAACCTGAGCGCACCGCGGACACGTAGTTCGCGCGCGGTGACGGAGGATCGGGCAAGACCAATCCCAGTTCGGAAATCCGATCTTCTGCCCCCATGCCATCCTCCAAATTTCCAAGATTCCAACAACGTAGTGGGCCCAAGCATCCGTCTCAGGACATGGCCCTGCTTTCGGCGGGGGTTCGACGGATGGATAGCATCGAATGGGGGCGAAGACGGCCCGTGGCCCTTCGTGAAAGCAGGAGTGGATTTAATGAGCAACTTCGAGGATTGGGCGCGCGCGACATACCTCCAGGCGGGCATCGAAGTCAACGATGACGAGCTTGGCCTAGTCGAAATGATCTACGTGAGCGCCCTGAGCCAGCTCGAGATGCTCGACCGCATCGACCTTGAGGAATTTCCCGCCCGTGGGGTCGACCTGCGCCACGCACCTAAGGCGACATGACCCACCCCCAGGACCTCACGCTGCGCCAACAATCAGAGGCGATTCGCCGCGGGGATCTCAGCGCGAAAGAACTTCTAGAAGCGACCTTGGAACGTCTCCGTGACCGCGACCCCGCCATCAACTCGACTCCGGTCGTCTTTGACGAGTTGAGTCAGGTCCAGATCAGTCAAGCACCCGCCGGTCCCCTCTACGGCGTACCGATCACCGTCAAAGACATGTACGCCCTGCCATGGCGCGCCGCACGCAACGGCACGACACTCAATCTGATCCCCGCCGGCGCTTCGGGACCCTACCGAAACCTCCGTGACGCCGGGGTCATCGTCGTCGGCATCGCCAACCAACACGAACTCGGCATCGGTTCGACGGGTATCTACTCGGCCTACGGACCCGTGCACAATCCCTGGGACCCACTGCGCTGCGCGGGAGGATCGTCAGGGGGGAGTGCCGCGGGCGTTGCGGCCCGCCTCGTCGCGGGCAGTCTCGCCAGTGACAGCGGTGGATCAACCCGAATCCCCGCGTCATTCTGCGGCGTGGTCGGTCTCAAGCTCACTTACGGATCAGTCCCCTACGACGGCTACTTCGGTGCGGCGACGACCTTTAGCGCACCGGGGCTCGTGGCGAGGGACGGGGGTGACGCACGCATGCTCACCGCCGCGATGCTGCAGCGTCCATTGCCCCAACAGAGCGGCAGCGGGCTTCGCGTGGGCCTCGTGCGCCAACCATTTTGGAACGACGTCGACCACGAGACCGCTGACGCGTGCACCAAGGCACTCACGCTCGCTGGTTGGAAGGTCAGTGAGGTGAAGATCGACAATCTCGAACTCGCCGGTGCGGCGTTCCTCGCCCGCCTTATCGCCGAGGCGGGCATCCCATCGCCCGAAGTGTTCGCCACGTTGAGCGAGCCCACGCGCGCGCTACTGCTCGCGGGCATGTTGGCGCCCGCCCGATTCGTCCCGCGCGCTGACCGAGTGCGAGCGGCGGTGCGCTACTCGCTCGCCGCAGCGTTAGAGACCGTGGACTTCCTCGCCTGGCCCGCGACGCCAAGTACCGCGCCGACGTTGGATGACCCGTGGGTCACGCTTCCCTCGGGCCGGGTTCTCGTTGACGTGCCCAACGTCCGACAGAACTCGCTCGCCAATCTGACCGGCGCGCCGGCCATCTCGATCCCGGTGGGTCTGAGCGGCTCGCAGATGCCCATCGGGCTGCAACTGCTCGGCCCCTGGGGCAGTGAGGCTCGACTACTCGACGCCGCCGAGCACATCGAACGCGCGAGTGACCGAGCCTACGTGAATCTCGTCGCACCGCTCGCGCGCTGAACTCGCGAGCTCACGACAATCTTCAAGGGCAAGAAAAAGGCGGCGCGTCGGTCTTCGCTAATGTTTCTACGTCAGCCACATTGAGGAGAACTTCATGTCAACCGTTGCCGTTCAGACCGCACCACGTCGCGTCCTCGCCGACCTGCTTCCCCGGACCGTGGTCGCGGACATCCTGCTCGTCGTCGGCGCGGCGGGACTGGTCGGGCTCCTCGCCCAGATATCGATTCACCTTTCCTTCACGCCGGTCCCCATAACCGGCCAGACCCTCGGTGTACTCCTCGCGGGTTCCGCGCTCGGCTGGCGCCGCGCCGGCCTCTCGATGTCGCTCTACCTGCTCGCGGGTCTCGCGGGCGTGCCGTGGTTCGCGGATCACTCGAGCGGTTACGCGGGTGCGACGTTCGGCTACCTGGTGGGCTTTGTCGCGGCGGGCATGCTGCTCGGTTGGCTCGCCGCCCGGGGCAGCGACCGCAACATTGTGCGTGCGGCACTCTCGATGGTCCTCGCCGAGGTCCTGCTCTACGCGATCGCCTTGCCGTGGCTCGCAGTGGACCTGCACGTCTCACTCGCGAAGGCCTTCTCACTTGGCATGTGGCCCTTCGTCGCGGGTGACGTCATCAAGGCGGCCCTCGCGGGCGTAGCGCTTCCGTCAGCGTGGCGTCTAGTGCGCCGCTCCACGAAGGATTGACCGATCAAACGCTGAAACCGAGCAAGCGCGCCTCGTCGCCGTGGATCAAGCGCTTGTGCTCGCCCAAGACTTTTCGATCGAGCGTGGCGTAGCGATCGGCCACACCTATTGCGTGATCGAGCAGTTCGCTCTCCTGGGCTAGCGACTCGACGATGCCGAAGGCGCGCGCGTCGGGCCCGGTGAATCGGTGGGCGGTCGTCGCGGCGGCGATCGCCGTAGGGCGTGGAAGCCGGTTCGCGAGGATCGACCAGAGGCGTTGATCGAGCGCCAGCCCGATCTCGGCCTCGTTCATGCACCAGTAGCCCCGGTCGGCCCGCATCACCCGGTAGTCGAACGCGCATGAGATGAGAGCACCCGCGGCGAAAGTGTGACCGTTCAGGGCAGCGACGCTGTAGGCGGGAAAGACGAGCAAACGTCCGATGGTCCGGTTCAGTTCGGCGAGCGTAGCGGCGAATTCGCTCGGATTCGAGCCGAAGCGCTCCAGGTCCAAGCCGTTGCAGAAGAACTTGCCTTGACCGGTCAGCACGATTCCCAGTGGGCCTTCGAGTTGCTCGAGTTCGTCGAGGATCTCGTTCAGACGGCCCAACGAATCGAGGTTGACCCTATTCTCACCCTCGTTCCAGGTGATCACCGCGACCGCTCCTCGTTGCTGCACTGAAATGTCCATGAATTCGAGCATAGGACGCGACTCGCGGACCCACGAGTAAGTTAGCGACTGTGAGTGAGAACACTGGCGTACCCGAACCCGACGTCTCCGCCGAACATCCGATCTCCGAGCACTGGGTGTGGGTCGGACCGCACCGCCCACCGTGCCCGCGCGTGCTCTTCGAGCACATGACGAACAACTGGGACGTCGCGGCTCCGTCGAGTGAAGTGCACCCCGCCGCGACGTTCAGCGCCGCGCGCCGCACGAAGATCGGCCAACGATTCGAGGGCCACGTCCTCGTGATCCCCACGGGCAACCCCAAGGTGCGTGCGAACGACACGGACTACCGATTCCGCGCCGGCACCGACTTCTTCTACCTCACCGGCTGTGGCGAGCCCGACGCCGTGCTCGTCATCGCGCCTGGCGCGGCGGGTCCGCGCTCGACACTCTACGTACCGCACCGGCGCGACCATCACACGCACGAATTCTTCACCGACGCCCGCTACGGTGAGTTGTGGGTAGGAGTGCGCCGAGGGGTTGAGGAATCGGCGACGTACTTCGAGATCGAGACCGCGCCGCTCGAGTACCTCGAGAAGGATCTCGCATCCCTCGACGCCACCAAGGTCCTCACGCTTCGGGGTTTCGACGACGACGTCGACGCGCTGCTCGACGGGAACGACGAGGACGAGCAGTTGGCGATCGCCCTGAGCGAGCAGCGCCTCGTGAAGGACGATTTCGAGATTGCCCAGTTGCAACTCGCGGTCAACTACACGGTCAAGGGTTTCGAGGACGTCGTGCGGGCCTTACCCCTCGCCCAGGGTCGCGGCGAACGCGTCATCGAAGGCGTCTTCAATCTTCGCGCCCGCGTCGAAGGCAATGACGTGGGCTACGACACCATCGCCGCGAGTGGTTCGCACGCCACCACCTTGCACTGGACGCGCAATGACGGTGAGGTGCACGCGGGTGATTTGTTACTGCTCGACGCCGGCGTGGAGTGCCACAACCTCTACACCGCTGACGTCACGCGCACCATGCCCGTCAGTGGAAAGTTCTCCCCCGCCCAACGCCGGATCTACGAACTGGTCTTGCGCGCCCAGAAGGCGGGCATCGCCGCAGTCCGGCCCGGGGTGCCCTTCATGGCCCCCAACGACGCCGCGATGCGAGTGCTCGCCGAGGGTCTGCACGAGCTGGGCATCTTGGAAGAAGACCCCGAGACGGCGCTACGCAAGGACCGCCAATTGCACCGCCGCTACACGTTGCACGGGGTGAGTCACATGTTGGGCTTGGACGTGCACGATTGCGCGAACGCCCGAAACGAGGAGTACCTCGGTGATCTGCACGAAGGCTACGTGCTCACGGTCGAGCCGGGTCTGTACTTCCAGCCCAATGACCTGACGGTGCCCCAGGAATATCGCGGCATCGGCGTACGCATTGAAGACGACGTCCTGGTCACCAGTGACGGCGCGAGGAATCTCTCCGAGGCGTTGCCCCGCGAGCCCCACGCGCTTGAGGACTGGATGACCGAACTCTGGTCAGGCGCGACGCCCCACCTCGGCCTTTGAAGCCGCCACACTCAGAAGAAGGAGGCGGTCTATGACGACGAGCAGACCCATGCAACTGGGAATGGTCGGACTAGGACGAATGGGAGCCAACCTCGTCCAACGCGTCGTGCGCGACGGGCATCACGCCGTTATCTTTGACGTGAACCACGACGCCGTGGCGACCCTCGAGGCGAAGGACATCGTCGGTGCGTCGTCGCTCAACGAGTTCGTCGACCAACTCACGACACCGCGGACCGTCTGGCTGATGTTGCCCGCGGCGATCACCCAGCACGTCCTCGACCAACTCGTGCCCCTGCTCGAAGCCGACGACGTGATCATCGATGGTGGGAACTCCTACTACCACGACGACATCGTGCGAGCGGCGGCACTCAAGGAACACGGCCTGCACTACGTTGACTGCGGCACGAGCGGCGGCGTCTGGGGTCTCGAACGTGGCTACAGCCTGATGATTGGCGGCGAAGCGGACGTCGTCGCGCGACTCGAGCCGATCTTCGAGTCCATCGCCCCGGGCGGCGAACCTTCACCCGGGCGGCTCGCGGACCAGGCGTCGCGGGGCTTCTTGCACTGTGGACCCAGCGGCGCAGGACACTTCGTCAAGATGGTCCACAACGGTGTCGAATACGGCATGATGGCTTCCATTGCTGAGGGACTCAGCATCATCAAACACGCCAACGCAGGGCTTCTTGCGCGCGAGGCGGACGCCGAAACGGCTCCGTTGGAAAACCCCGAGTTCTACTCCTACGAGATCAACGTTGCCGACGTCGCCGAGGTCTGGCGTCACGGCTCGGTCGTGAGTTCCTGGTTGGTCGACCTCACTGCGGCCGCCCTTGCGCAGTCGCCCGAACTCGCCGAGTTCAGCGGACGGGTCTCGGACTCGGGCGAGGGACGATGGACCGTGAAGGCGGCGATCGACGAGTCGGTGCCCGCGCCGGTGATCAGCGCGTCGTTGTGGCAGCGTTACGAGTCTCGAGCCGAGGGCGACTTCGCCGCGCGAGTGCTCTCAGCGATGCGTTCGCAATTCGGCGGTCACATGGAGAAGCCTTCGTGAGCCAATGAGTCATTCAATCGTCGTCATGGGAGTGTCGGGATCTGGCAAGACCTCCGTGGGCGAAGGCCTCGCGGATTCGCTCGGCGCACAGTTCATCGACGCGGACTGGCTCCATTCACGCGACAATCTCGAGACGATGGCGGCCGGTCATCCACTCAGTGACGAGCAACGAGGGCCCTGGCTGCACGCGGTGGGCGAGAACCTGAGCGAAGCCCGCGGTGATGAGCGTGACCTCGTGGTGGCGTGCTCGGCGCTCAAGCGCAGCTACCGTGACATCCTCCGCTCCTACGTGCCCGAGGTCTACTTCGTGTTCCTCGACGCTTCGCCCGAGATTTTGGCCGAGCGCCTCGCCGCACGAGACCACGATTTCATGCCCGCTTCCCTGCTCGACTCCCAATTGGCCACTCTCGAGCCCCTGGGTGACGACGAACACGGCGTGCGCGTGGACGTCACGCCCCCGCTCGCCGAAATCGTCCGTAAGGTGATCAGCCGGTTCGGTTAGAACGTCACCCTTAGTGGAAGTGCGCGAGGGCCGCGGACCTGGCCGGGCGCCCAGGTGACGTCTTTCGATGGGTCGAGTTCAAAGCGCGGGTAGCGCTTGATGAACTCCTCGATCGCCACGCGAAGCTCCATGCGCGCCAGGTTCGACCCGGCACAGCGATGGATCCCCAGTCCGAAGGCGACGTGACGGTTCTCGGCGCGATCGATGATGAACTTGTCAGCGTCCGGGAATACCGAAGGATCACGGTTCGCCGCGGGGAATCCGAGCAGCAACCAGTCATCTTCTTTCATCGGACAGCCCAGATACTCCATGTCGTGCTTGACCAAACGAGCCATCGTCACCGGCGCGTAGTAACGAAGGAACTCCTCGATCGCGACGGGCATCAATTCGGGTTCGTTGACCAGACGCTCGAGGTCCTCGGGGTGGGTGGCCAAGTGGAACAGTGACGCACCAATGGCGGACCACGTGGTGTCGATACCGGCCACGAGCGTGAGTACCATCGTGCCAAAGATGTGTTCGTCGGCGAGCTTGTGACCTTCGACCTCGACGTTCAACAAGTAGTTGGTGAAGTCGTCACGAGGGTTCTCGCGGTGATCCTCGATCTGCTTGACGAAATACTCCTCGACGGGCGCAAACTCCTCGATGCGCTCCTCTTCGGTGTGATCGACGCCTTCCATGATGATGTGGATGATCTCGCGAAAGAGTTCCTCGTCACCTGGGGGGAATCCCAACAGTTGTTTGATGACCGCGGGTGGGATGTACTGCGAGTACTCGAGTCCCGCGTTCACTATCTCGTGGTCTCCCATTTCGTCGAGAAGACGCTGGCACAACGCTCGCACTTGCGGTTCGAGTGCGTTCACTGGTCCGGGCGCGAGCGCGGGCAACATGATGCGCCGGGCAATCGCGTGAAACGGTGGGTCTGAGGTGATGGGTGGTGCGACACCGATCGGTGCGGGCAACGCCTCTTCGCCTGGTCGACCGTTGCCGACGAGGATGGTGCGACTGGTGAAGTTCACGGTGTCCTTCGCGACGGTGGTGACGCCCTCGTGAGTCGCGGGGAACCAGCCACCGCCAAAACGTTCGGTGTGCGCGACCGGGCAACGTTCGCGCAGGTCGTCCCAGATCGGGTAGGGGTTATTCACCCATTGCGGGTCGGTGTGGTCCCAGTCGGTCGAGAAGTCGAGCACCGGCTCTCGATCAGTCATCGGGCCCCACGTGACGTGCCGACCTCGTCATTCCTACGCGAGAATTCGAACGGGCAGGTTACGCGGTCCACGCACTTGGCCCGGAGCCCACGTCACGGCTCCGGCGTCAGCGAGTTCGAAGCGTGGGTAGCGCTTGATGAACTCCTNNCGCGGATCGGTGTGGTCCCAGTCGGTCGCGAAATCTTCAACGGGTGGCTTGATCGTCATTACGCCTCCTCGATGAAGATGGCGTGCTCGGGACAGTTGGACTGCGCCAGTCGCGCTGAGTCAAGGTTTTGCTTAGTAAGCGTGCCGTCGCCAATGACCACACCGTTGCCCAGATCGTCAAAACTGAAGATGTCGGGCGCGATTGAAAAACATCGTCCCTGGCCTTGACAGATCTCTGCGTCGATCGATACCTTCACGACCCCTCCTCCGTGTTAGCGAGACCTTACTACTCAGTAATCAACCGATAGTAAGTGCTTAATTAAAAAAGGAAGCGCTTTTACTCCACCCGGGCGCTGACGACGAAACGGCGTGGTGGGACGACGGTCCCACTCTCTAGTCGGTGTCGATCTCCTCGCGACTGATGCCCAAGAAATAGAGCACCGCGTCCAAATACGGCACCGAAAGGGCCGCGTCAGCGTGCTCCTGGACCACCGGCTTGGCGTTAAAGGCTATGCCGAGGCCGGCGACCGAGAGCATGTCGATGTCGTTGGCCCCGTCGCCCACCGCGACGGTCTGCTCGAGCGGGACGCCCACGTCGTGCGCGAAGCGTTCGAGCGCTCGTGCCTTGCCGGCACGGTCGACGATGGGCGCGGCGAGACGACCCGTGATGACGCCTTCTTTGATCTCGAGTCGATTGGCTTCGAGATAGTCCACGTGCAAGTCAGCCATCAGGGGCGCCAGGACCTCGACGAACCCGCCCGAGACGACCGCAGGAACGTAACCGAGGCGCAGCAAAGTACGAAGCAACGTGCGCGCGCCCGGCGCAAGGCGCAGTTTGGCGCGCACGTCGCCGAGCACCGATTCGGGCAGCCCCGCGAGCAATGCGACGCGTCGGCGCAGTGATTCGCCAAAATCAATCTCTCCGGCCATCGCGGCCTCAGTGATCGCCGACACCTCCTTCGCGCAACCGCACGCGTCGGCGAGCAGGTCGATGACCTCGTCCTGGAGCAGAGTCGAATCCGCGTCCATCACGACCAGGTGCTTCGCGCGACGGTGCAGTCCCGCGCGCTGGACGGCGAGGTCGAGTCCGACGTGCTTGGCGACCGCGGCGAGTTGCCCACGCAACTCGGCGTGGTTACTGCCGCGCACGACGAGCTCGTAGCAATCGACGGGATAACTCGCCAGGTGCACGATCCGTTCGCAGGTGGAGTCGTTGCGCGCGAAGGTGCCAAAGACCGCGTCGAGCTGGCGAGCGCTGATCGAAGGCGCGAGCAGAGTCACCAAGAGACGTCCTCCGTGCACGACGTCGCTCGGGGTCACCGGCTCGACCTTCGCACTGATCCCCGCACGTTCGATATCGCGCTCGCCCAGGGCGTGCCTGATCGAATCGATGGTGATACCGTCGCCCACCGCGACCTCGGCGCACAGAACGAGTGCACCGCGGATCGTGATCTGCGCGACGTCGGTGAGCGTCGCGCCGAGCCGGTCGAGTGAGGAGAGGGCCGCGAAGAGTTCGGCGCCCACGCCCACGCGGTCGGGCCCACTCACGGTCACGAGGAAGGTGGACGTCGGCACGCTAGAAGCGTAGAGGCTCGCCTTCGGTCGAATCGACGGTTTCAAGCAGTGGCGTGGTCGGTAGGTCGCCGCACTCGACTAGCCCTCGCGGCGGCGTAGTTCGCGGACCTCGGCGACGTGCGGATCGCTGCGCACATCAAAGCGCCACAGCGACGGCAGACCCGCGGCCACCGCGGCGATCGAGCCCGTGCAGGCCAGTCCGCCGAAGGTGAGCGAGAACCGCAGCGTCGTCCAGGCCGCCATGGCTCCGGCGCGGAACTGTCCGGCCATCGGACCGAGCGCGTAGGAGATCATCTCGAGTCCCCCCATGCGCCCACGGATCGATGGAGGGATCGACTGATTCCAGATGGTCTGGCGAAACGTCGCGCTGTAGGCGTCGGCGCCCCCGGCGCCGGCGAGACCCAGGAAGACGAGCCAGAGCGACGTGCTGTAGCCGAAGACCGCGATACCGACTCCCCAGCCGGCGGCGGCGAAGACGAGGCCTCGTCCGAGTCGGTGCACGCGATGGGTCCACGCGGACGTCAGTGTCGCGAGTAGTGCGCCTCCGGGCAGGGCACAGTAGAGCAGGGACAAGGCGTAGGTCTCATGAAAGTGCGCCGCCACGAAGGGCAACATGACGACCGGGTACGCCATGGTCATTGCGAGCAGGTCAACGAGGTAGGTGCCAACGACGTCGGGACGAGTGCGCGCGTAGCGAACGCCTTCGCGCATCAACGCGGTCTGACTCTCGCTGCGATCGGCGCTCGAACGTACGGGTGCGAGCGTGATGAACAAACCAATTGAGAACACGAAAGTGACGACGTTAAAGACGTAGGCCCAGCCGGGCCCAATGAGCACGGAGAGCAGTCCTCCGAGTGCGGGTCCGATGATCGACATCGACGTACCGCGCAGCACATTCAATTGTGACGCGGCGCGTTGCTGATCATGGTCGACGAGTATCTGGTTCATCGCCGAGATACTTGGCGTCTGGATGCTGCCCGCGGCCACGATGAAGGCATCGAGCACAAAGATTGCCCAGACCTGAGGATGGTGGAGGAATGCGTTCACGACCAGCAGTCCGGTCGCCACCATAAGCGTTGCTTCACTCGCGATGATGACGCGACGCCGGTCCCACCGGTCCGCGATCACGCCGCCGTAGAGTCCGAAGAAGAGCAGCGGCGCGAGCTCGACGAGCCCGAGCGCACCGACCTCGAGCGTCGAGTGTGTGAGTTGACGAAGTTGGTACGCCGTCGCCACGTAAGTCGCCTGTCCTCCCAAGGCCGAGAACAGTCCCGCGACGTAGAGTCGCCGATACTGTTTGGATTCGCGCAGCGGCGAGAGGTCGATGCCGAACAGCGAGTTCAACTGGCCGGGCCCGCTTGCCACCCGCCTGCTTCGGTGTAGTGGCGCAGCACCTTGGCGGGCACACCACCGAGCACCACGTGATCAGGGAAGGTACCCCGCACAACCGCGCCCGCCGCCACGACGGTATTTCGACCCAGTGTCGTGCCGGGAAGAATGACGGCGTTGGCCCCCAGCCAGCTGCCCGAACCAATGCTGACCGCCCGCTCGTTTGGCGTCTGCCAGCCCACCGGTTCGTCGGGGTCATCGTAGGTGTGGTTCTGATCCGTGATGTAGACGTAGGGCCCGGTCTGGATCTCGTCGCCGAGTTCGATTGACCAGTGGCCGATGATGTGCGAGCCACGTCCGATGACACAGCGCCTGCCGATGCTCACGACCGGCGAAGAGAGCATTTCCTGGTCCCCACTGATACCGGCCGTGAGACAAACATTGGGTCCGATCAACGTCTCGTCACCGATCGACAGATAACGCTCGTTGTAGAGCACGCCCTGGGGCGCCATGAGCGCAGCCCCGTCGCCGAAATAGTGAAAACGTCTGGCGTAGTCGTCGGCGGGTCCCACCGTGGCGACTTCGTACGCGTAAGCCCTAGCGCGACGGATTGCGGAACCCAGCAGTCGACGAAATCGCAGGCGAGCACTCACCCGAGTCACGCTACCGCGCGTCGTCAAAGGAGGCGTGGCGCAATGTGTAACGTCTGGACGTGATTCTCAACGTTGCGATCATCGGATCAGGCTTCGGAGGCCTTGGCACAGCGATTCGGCTGAAGGACGCCGGGATTGGCAACTTCTTGCTCTTCGAACGCGCGGACGATCTCGGCGGCACGTGGCGCGACAACACGTACCCCGGGTGTCGCTGTGACGTGGGGAGCGATCTTTATTCCTTCTCCTTCGCGCCAAATCCGCGATGGTCGAACACCTACAGCTATCAACCCGAGATCTGGAACTATCTCCAAGACGTCGCCACCAAGCACCACCTACGTGAACTCATCAAGTTCGACCACGACGTCACCGACATCTCCTTTGATCCAGCGTCCAAGCTCTGGCACTTGACGACGAACCAGGGTGTCTTTGAAGCTCACAACGTCGTGCTCGCCGCGGGCGGACTCGCCGAGCCTCGCATGCCCGACATCGAGGGCATCGAGTCGTTCGCCGGAACGGTCATGCACACCGCCCAGTGGGATGAGAACGTCCCCCTCGTTGGCCGGCGGGTGGGAGTGATCGGTACCGGCGCGAGCGCCATCCAAACTGTGCCCCAGATCGCACCATTCGTGAGCCACCTCGAGGTCTTCCAGCGCACGCCGTCGTGGATACTGCCGCACCTGGGCCACGTGGTGAGTGAGCGAAGCAAGCGGTTGTACTCGATCATGCCCCTCGCCCAGAAGGTGGTCCGCGCCTTCGGTTACTGGCGACGTGAATTGATGGTGCTCGGTTTCGTGAAGGATCCCTCTCGAATGACCAAGGGCGAGACCTTGGCTCGTGAGCACCTGGAGCGCCAGGTTCCCGACCCGCAACTTCGCGAACGCATGACACCCCACTACCGGCTGGGTTGCAAGCGGGTACTGATCAGCAACGACTACTACCCGGCGTTCTCACGCGAGAACGTCGGTCTCGTCACGGAACCGATTCAACGCATCGAGCCCCAGGGCATTCGAACCGCCGACGGGATACTGCACGAGTTCGACGTGCTGATCGCGGCGACGGGCTTTTACGTGACGGACAATCCAATCGGCGAGAAGGTCCATGGGACCAAGGGCGAGAAACTGTCCCGGGCGTTTCGCGGCGACATGGCCAACTACAAGGGCACCATGTTTCCGGACTTCCCCAACCTCTTCATGTTGGGAGGACCAAATACCGCCCTAGGGCATTCGTCGATCATCTTTATGCACGAGAGCCAACTCAACTACATCATCAAGACCATTGAAGTGACTCTGAAGCGCGGCGCGATCGTCGAACCGACCATCGATGCGGCGCGTAAGTGGACCCAAGGGCTACAAGAGAAGCTCCCGGGCACCGTCTGGGGCACCGGTTGTTCGAGCTGGTACCTGAACGAGCAGGGAAAGAACACCGTCATCTGGCCTGACTTCACCTTCAAGTTCCGTCAAGAGACGCGACACTTCGTCCCAAAGGACCACGAGATCACGGTGTAGGAATCTGCATCGGCAACGCCGACTCAGTAATGGGCGATGATTCGTCTCGACGGACCATCAACGGTCATCCGCCCACCGTACGGCAGGACGTACTGAGGATCGGTGTGTCCGAAGTCGGGTCCATAGACCAACATGGTGTCGGGATGGTAGATCGACAACGCTTGGAGGATCGCTTCCTCCTGTTCGAGGCGGAAACGAAACCTATCGCTTTCACCCAGTGGCGCGTGCGGGTGCCAGGCTTTGGCCTTGGCGAACACGACGGCTGGGAACTGCCCGAGCAGACCACGTTCGCCCATGTCGCGAAGCATCCGAAACACCTCCTCAGCCGAGGGCATCTCCTCTGAGGTTTCGAGCAACAACACGCAGCCGCGATACGACTCGTTGGGCTCGATCCAGCGGTTGGCCGCGAGGTTCCAGTGGAGGATCTCGAGATTGCCTCCCCACGTCGGACCAACGACGACACGATCTGCGTTGTGCCAATGCCAACCTGACTCTTTGGTCGTCGCCAACTCATTTTCCAACGTCGAGAGGTCGGCCCACTCCGGCTGTAGGTCAGTGAACGATTCCAGCGCGATGACTTCGACACTGTCGTGATCAAAAAGTGCGTGACGTAGTGACGACAGAAAGACGGGATGGACACCTCCGGGCCGGGCCAGGTGCACCAGGGTCGAACCGCCGTGATAACTCGCGATCCCGGCGCGCCAGAGATAGTTCAAAAGATTGGTGTTATCCGAATAGCCGAAGTACGCCTTGGGATTAGCGGCAATCACCTCTGGGTCCAAGTACGGCAGGATCGTGATCTGATCGGATCCGCCGATCACCGCCATCAAGGCCTTGATCTCAGGATTGGCGAACGCCGCGTTGACATCCCGAGCTCGATCGCGAGGACTCGCCTCGACTTGTCGCGTCGTGGGGAATTCGACCGGCACGAGACCCAAGTCCTCGCGCAAGACGCGAAGGCCGAGTTCGTGGACCGCGGGAAAGACGCCCGCGCCGGCCCACGAGGGTGAGAGGATCGCCACCTGATCACCCAAGCGAAGCTTCGGCGGTTGACGAAGTGGTTCGCGGCTCAGCATCGGCTCCACCGTACTCGTGGGACGTGCGGACAAGCATCCTCCCGACGCTGATGCGCCGGGAGGATTGTCCTTAGTCCAAGGTGATGGGCGAGTCGATGTCGATGCCTGAGTCGTCATCGTTGGCGCCAACGACATCAGGCGCGAGTGACGTCGCCAAGTGTTCGCGCACACGGCCATCGATCTCGGCCATGGTCTGGGGGTTCTCGCGCAGGAACGCCTTCACGTTTTCACGACCCTGACCCATTTGTTCACCCTCGTAGGTGAACCAGGCGCCCGCCTTCTTCACGAAGCCGAGTTCCACCGCGACGTCCAGGACCGATCCCTCGCGACTGATTCCTTGGCCGTACATGATGTCGAACTCCGCCTGCTTGAACGGCGCGGCGCACTTGTTCTTCACGACCTTCACGCGCGTGCGATTGCCCACGACCTCGGTACCATCCTTGATCGATTCGATGCGGCGAATATCGAGTCGCACTGACGAATAGAACTTCAGCGCACGCCCGCCAGGCGTCACCTCAGGTGAGTTGTGCACGACCACTCCGTCAACCAGATAGTTGTGACTGTCCTCGACCTCAATGTCGAAACGTTGCATCGAACGCGTCGGCGGCTTTACCCGCACGTCGGTCACTGGCATCGCCATGAGTTGATAGCTCATCGGCACGAAGGTCGCCTCGACATTGAATCGACCGCGAAAGCGCGGTAGAAGCTTGTACTCCATGCTCGGGTGAACGTAGGGAGCGATCAATGCCTGCAACTTCGCTGACTCAGCGTTCGTGAAGACCAGAACTGCCTGATCCCTCGTGCCTTGCGACGTAAGGTCGGCCTCAATCCCCCAGGTATCGGCAAGATAGGCGACGAGGCGCTCACGAGTCTGCTCCTCCATGGCCTCGACACAGATGCTCACGCGACCCGAGAGCCCCTCGGTACGCACTTGCGCCCCCTTGGACCTGACCGAAAAGTTCGCGTCGTCCATGTACCAAAGCGCCAGCGAGAGCGGCGAAAGGGACTTCAGGTAGTCATCGTCCAGGACCTTCTTGCCCTCTACGTAGATGCTCTGTCGCATGTCCGCGAGTTCCGGTAGCGGCTTGAAATCGTAGGTGACGACGCCGTCAGTATGAACGTTTCGACTCGACGACACGTTCGCGAAAAGTGACGCCTTCCAGTCGGCGTACTCGGTCTGGGCGGCACAATGGGTGTAACGCAAGCGCGCGCCATGACCACTTCGGGTAGGCGACAGTGCGCCACCACCCATCAGCGTGCCCCGCAGCGCCGTCATCTGGAAATCCGACAAATAATGCGGCAGCGCTTCGAGCACCCGATCGCCCACCTTCAACTTCCCTGCCTCCAGCCAGCCACCCGGCGTACGAATGAGGTGATTGGAAGTGCACGCGAGTTGGGCGCGGCCATTCTTCATGGGCTTGGCCACCGTGATCTGAAGGAACTCTTCCGTGCGACCATTGTCGAACCAGTTCACCACGCGCTTGGGGACCATGGCTCCGGACATCGCGTCGTAGGAAAGTACTTCGACGGGCAACTTCTGATTCACGATCTTGCCGATCTTTTCGGTGGTTCCATCGGCCAAGACCACGCGCGCGTTGTACTGAAAGCATCCGTACATGACGCCAATTTTTTCGCGCAATTGGTTGATGAACACCGCGACCGTATTCGACTTGGAGAGTCCGCCGGTCAACTTTCGAAGGGCCTGGCTCATGAGGCGAGCTTGAAGACCAACGTGCGAGTCACCCATGTCACCTTCGATCTCAGCGCGCGGCGTCAACGCCGCGACCGAGTCGATGACGATGACGTCAAGAGCACCCGAACGGATCAACATGTCACAGATCTCGAGGGCCTGCTCGCCCGTGTCGGGCTGACTGATCAGCAGGTCGTCAACGTTCACGCCAATCGCGCGTGCGTAAACGGGGTCCATGGCGTGTTCGGCGTCAATGTAGGCGCACACCCCACCATTGCGTTGCGCTTCAGCGACCACGTGCATAGCGAGGGTGGACTTACCCGAGGATTCGGGACCGTAGAGCTCGACGATACGACCGCGGGGTAGCCCGCCGATACCGAGCGCCATGTCCAGGGCCAACGCACCGGTGGGGATGGATTCGATGTTCATGTGCAGGTTCTCACCCATGCGCATGATCGAACCCTTGCCGAACTGCTTCTCGATCTGGCCGAGGGCTGCGTCAAGGGCCTTCGCGCGGTCATCGCTTGGCATTGCTGTCTCCTTATTCTTTGTCATAGGGGAAAGTTATGTGCCCCTAGTGACATCGGTCGGTCTCCACCTGACTTCACGATACTACGAACAAATGTTCGTAAAGATGATTCGCCCACCAACTTTCTTGAGGAGTGAAACCACGAAGAACCACCGATCTCGTTGGCAACTTTCTTTAAATCTACTGGTCAGAGGACAGAAAACAAGTCACCCCAGCGATAACGAGACCGGACCGCGATCGGGCTGGGCTGCGGCGAGGAACGCCGCGTCGACGCCGAGGGACCGATTCGGCACGACGCGACCAAGGCGTACACGACTGAACTCTCGGCCATCCTGGCGAGCGACGAGGAGGCGCGACTGACTGAAGGTCTTCGTGCGCAGGGCCACCCGACGCGCGGGCGAACTCGGATCGAACCGGTTCGGCCACACCCACGACAGCGGCGGCTCGACCACCAGGGTGATCGGTTTGATCGTCGATGAGGGCAATCCCACTTCCAAATCATTGGCCAATGCTCGAGCGACCTCACGCGAGCGCAACGTCGCGACGTCCGCGGTCTCGACCGGGTGCAGAAGATTGCCCGTCGCGTAGATCGACGCGACGTTGGTGTGCCCGCCGATGTCACTCGCCGGACCGAGCGTACCGGGATCGATATCGACGCCCGCTCGACGTGCCAGTTCATTATCCGGAATCCAGTCGCCCGTGAACACGACGACGTCAACAGCTTCGACGCGGCGTATTCCAGTCGTCAGATCCTCGAGCACGACCTCGCGCACACGTTCACGACCGTTGACGGCGACCAATCGCGTTCGTGTCCACACTGGTACCCCGAAAAATCTTCGCGCGGCCAACGCGAAGGGAGCGACACTTTGCTGTGCCTCGAGGTCGGTGACGAGTGCCAGCGTCTTCACGTGCGCGTGTCGAAGTGTCAGCATCGCCGAGAACGACACGTGCTCTGCTCCGACCACCAGTGCGCGCGAACCAACGGGCAGTCCATGCACGTAGACCCACTGCTGGAGTTGTCCCGTGGTGAACACGCCCGGCGCTCGGTCGCCCGCCACGAGACGTGCGCTGCGCGGTCGCTCGCGGGCGCCACTCGCGAGCAACACGACGCGAGAGTTGACGACGTGCAATCCCGAGGCGTTCGTCGCGCGCGCTTCACCATCCTTGTCGAGCGACGTGATCGTTGTACCCGTGAGGATCTGGACACCCGAGTCAATCGCGCGGCGCACCAGCTCGTCGGCGTAGCGAGGACCAGTGAAGGCGCGGTGCAGGTCGCGCAGACCGAAGCCCGTGTGATGACAGTGCCGAGGTACACCGCCGGCCTGCGTCTCCCTCTCGACGACGAGCACGCGCGCTACACCCCGGGCGCGTAGTTCGCTCGCCGCACTCAGCCCGGCCGGTCCGCCACCCACGACCAGCACGTCACAGTCGATCCTGTTTTCCCTGGTCATGAGCCAAGTCCCGTCAGGGCCGCCGGTGAACGGCCACTCAGCTCGCTGAGCAGGGCCACCACCTGTGCGCCGCAGTAGAACCCTTGGCAACGACCGTTCATCGCCCTGGTGCGACGACGCAGGGCGCCCAGGTCCCTGGCGCCGAGCGCGCCCGCACAGGCGTCGCGGATCTCACCTCGGGTCACCCGCTCGCAGTGGCAGATGATCTGGCCGTACTCGGGGTCGCGATCGATCGCCGCCTCGTCGAGATAGCGGCGAAGTTGTTGCTCGCCAAGCGGAGCCATGTCGGGTATCACAGGTGCTGGCGTGCGGACCGTCAGCTCGAGACCCTCGCCGCGCAACAAGCCCGCGACGTGTTCGGCGATCGCCATCGAAGCGGTGAGTCCAGTTGAGCGGATCCCGCCGACGCACACGTACGCCTCGCCCGCGTGAGCACGAATCTGGTAGTCCTGGAACTGCGTAGCGGCGCGCAGACCCGCGTAAATCGCGGTCACCTCCTCGTCGATCAAGCGCGGCACCACCTTCGCGCCCGCTGCGAACAGCCTCGCGATACCCTCTTCGGTCGTCGCGGTGGCGAAGGGATCATCGACGTCGTCCGCGGTCGGGCCGAGCAACACGTTGCCGTAGACCGTGGGCGCGACCAGGACGCCCTTGGTCCTCTGGGTCGGCACCGGCAGGATGATCGACGTGATGAGGTCTCGGGCCAGTTTGTCAAAGACCACCAACTCACCCCGGCGCGGGGACACCTTGAAGTCGTCGTGATCGCAAAGTCCGTCTACGTCACTCGAGAAGAGCCCCGCCGCGTTTACCAGCCACCGGCTTCGAATCTCACCCTGGTTGGTGCTGAGCACGTGCAGCTCTCGGTCGCGCGCGACTCCGGTCACCTCGGTGTCGAACAGGAACGTCACGCCAGCCGTCGCCGCTTCGAGCGCGTAGGCGAGCACCGTCGACCAGGGACAGATGATGGACTCACCCGGCACGGCGAGACCGCCGCGCACGCCTTCGCCCAGGTTCGGTTCGCGGTCGCGAACCTCAGTGACGCTCAGGATCTGGGTCTCGTCGTAACCGTTCTGCTCGGCCTTTTCCCTTAGGGAAGCCAGCGTGGCCTGTTGTTCGTCGTCCCAGGCCACGAGGATTCCCCCCGTGCGCTCAACGGCGATTCCCGTCGCCTCGGCGTAGGCGCCCAGAAGGTGATAGCCCCGCGACACCAGGGAGGATTCGAGCGAGCCCGGCACGCAGTCAAACCCCGTGTGCAGGATCGCGGTGTTCGCCTTCGACGTGCCGTTGCCGACGTCACCCGAACGCTCGAGCACCACCGACGACACTTCATAGCGCGCGAGTTCGCGCGCGATCGCACAACCGACGACCCCCGCGCCGATCACTGCGACGTCATAGGTCTCGTCTCGTTGCGCGTCGTGACTCACGGACCCTCGTTCAACGATTCCACGACGCGTGCGGCCGCACGCTCGAATCGCTCGCGCCGGCGCGCGGCGGCGGCGGCCGAGATCGAAGGCTCGTATCGGCGACCGGGCGCGGGCAAGACCTCGCCGATCGATTTCGCAGCTCGCGCGCCGTAACGCGCGAGTGCGGCCACGCCCAGCGCGGTGGCGTGTGGTGACGGATACAACTCGACGGGTATCTGCAACAGGTCAGCTTGCGTCTGCATCAGGACCGACGACCTCGTCAGTCCGCCGTCGACGCGAAGTACNNGCCCTCGAGGACCGCACGCACGATCTCGGCGGTGCCCGTATCGAGACTCAGGCCTTCGAGGGTCGCCTTCGCTCGAGGTTGCCAGTAGGGCGCGCCCAGTCCGACGAAGGATGGCACGCACACGACGCCCGAATCACTCGGGGCACTCGCGGCCACGACGTCCAGATCCGCCGCATCCTCGATCAGTCCCATCGTGCGCAGCCATTGCACCGCACTGCCCGCGGTGTAGACCTGGCCGTCGAGACAGTACGCGTGATCGTCACCACACTGCCAAGCCACCGACGCGGAGAGCCCGTTGTTCGATCGCCGGGCCGCCGCCCCGGTCGTGACGAGCAGGAACGCGCCGGTGCCGTACGTGCACTTGCCCTCGCCCGCACGAAGGCAATGTTCACCCACGAGCGCCGCCTGCTGATCGACCGCCAGTCCAGTGACGCGAAGCGACGGCCCGAACACTGAGGTTTCGCCGAGTTCGCCCGCGCAGTCAACCACGTCGGGCAGTGAAGCGGCGTCAAGACCGAACAGCCCGACCGCCTCGTCGGACCAGGTACGAGTGTCCAGATCCAGTAACAACGAGCGCGAGGCGGTGCTGGCGTCGGTGATGCAGCGCCCGGTGAGACGAAGATTGAGCCACGCGTCGATGCCCCCGACCCGTGCGCCGTCGTGAACTCGCTGAGCGAGCCACGCCAGTTTGGGCGCGGTGAAGTACGGATCGAGCGGCAGGCCGGTGATCGCGTGCAGGCGCGCCGCCGAGTCACGCAGTCGCTCGGTCACCACCGACGCTCGACGGTCCTGCCAGGAGATCGCGGGGTGGACCGCCTCACCGACCATATTCCACGCCACGGCGGTCTCCCCCTGGTTCGCGATGCCCACGGCGTGCACGGGCGAGGACGTGCCGGCCAACGCGGCACGACCCGCGTCGATGATCGACGAGAGCAATTCCTCGGGGTCCTGCTCGACGCCACCGTCGCTCACCGTTGTGGGATGCACGGCGATCTCGGCCTGCGAAAGGACGTCGCCGGTCTCGCTGACGACCAGGGCCTTCGTCGACGAGGTGCCCTGATCGATGGCGAGAACGTTGAAACTCACTTCAGGGCTGTCGTTTCGTCTGTCTCAACGACGGCGCGCGGCGCGGGCTCGAGTTGCCGAAGGAATTCACACGACAGAGGCTTCACGATGTCGCAACTAATCAACCAGCGCTTGGTACACCAACTGCTGGAGTTCGCGGCGAATCGGGTAGGTCCAGCTTGGGAGCAACTGGGTGAAGAAGCTCACCGTCAGATCTTCGACCGGGTCAACCCAAAAGGTGGTGGACGCGGCGCCGCCCCAGGCGAAGGTACCTTCACTTCCCAAACTCTTGTTCTTGGATTGATCGAGTTTCACCGAGAAGCCCAGACCGAAGCCGACGCCCGCGTAATCGACCTCCGAGAACGAATCCATGGCGAACTCCGCGAGATCGGCGTCGCCGGGAAGGTGGTTCTCGGTCATCAAGTCGATCGTGCGACTCGAAAGGTAGCGAACGCCGTCGAGTTCGCCACCGCGCAACAGCATCGTCATGAAACGGTTGTAATCATACGCGGTCGACAGTAATCCACTGCCTCCACTGAGCACCTGCGGTGGGTGCAGCGCCCCCTGCGCCCACTTCTCGTAGGGCAGCGAATCGCCGTTGAGCGGTACGTAGAGCATCGCGAGGCGGTCCTGCTTCTCGGGCGCACACCACCACTCGGTGTCGTGCATTGCGAGCGGACCGGTGAGACGCTCACGAAAGAAGACGTCGAGCGGCTGGCCCGACCAGATCTCGATGAGACGACCGAGCACGTCGGTGGCGACCGAGTAGTTCCAGCGACTGCCGGGCTGGAACAGCAGAGGGGTGCTGCACCAGTCGTGCACGGCCCGTGCGAGGTCCGCACCAGGGGGGTAACCAAAGTCGTAACCAAGGTTTCGGTAGATAGCGTCGACGGGGTGCAAGTTCTGAAAGTCGTAGGTGAGCCCACTCATGTGTGAAAGCAGGTGATGGACCCGCACCGGCTCGGTGGCCGGCACGCTGACGGGACTCGTCGCAGGACCTGACACGTAGACGCGCGGTTCCTTCAACGCGTCGATCCACCGACCGACGTCGTCGTTGAGATCGAAGAGTCCCTCCTCGTAGAGCATCATCACCGCGACGCTCGTGAGGGGCTTGGTCATCGAGTAGATGCGCCATATCGTGTCGTCACGGACCTCGACACCTCGTTCTCGGTCCTGGTGACCCGACTTGGCGCTCCAGACCAGTTCACCTCCGCGCGACACCGTCGCGAGCCAGCCACTGAGTCGTCGGTCCTTTACATAGGCTTCGAAGTGGGTCTCAATTCGTTCCAGTCGACGTGGATCAAAACCAAACTCCGACGGATCCACTCGAACATTGAGCACTGTCATGTCGCCCCCTTGGCTTGCCCTGAGATTAGGGGAGAATCTTCACGCCGCTCGAGCGATCGAGGGCTCGGCGCAGTGCATCCAGCGCGCTGATGGCGCTGTAGGCGCGCACTCTCGGTCGATCGCCCGGAAGTCGAAGGGCGACGTCGGTGATCTCGTCGCCGATCGCCAGACCCACGAACACCGTGCCCGCGCGCTGCCCGTCCTGCTCCTCGGGCCCGGCGACACCGGTCACGCTCAACCCGATGTCCGCGCCAAGTACCCTACGCACGCCTTCGGCCATGGCCCGCGCCGCCGCGGCGCTCACGACCGGCCCTTCGGGCACACCGAGCAGGTTGTACTTCACGTCCGACGCGTAACTGACGACACCCCCGCGAAACCACTTCGAAGCGCCCGCGACGTTCACCAGACGACTGGCGATGAGTCCACCGGTCAGCGACTCGGCCACACTGAGCGTGAGTTCCTGGCCGACCAGGCGGTTGGCCACGACGTCTTCCATCGACTGCTCGTCGACCCCGAAGATGATGTCGCCCAACTTGAGCTCGATGAGGGTGCGCACCTTGTTTTCCTCATCGCTCAGCAACGACGCGGCGTGTTTCTCGTCGTCGCCACGTGCGGTGATGCGCACCTTGATACCCTCGATACCCGAAGCGAGGAACGCGATCGTGACGCGTCCACCGTGCTCGAGGGCCTCGAAACGTTCACCCACCGCTTCGGCGAGGGCGGACTCGCTGGCTCCCCAAGTGCGCAGCACCCGGCTCGTGATCACCGACGTCGTGCCGAGCGCCAGTTCGCGCGCCATCAAGTCGGGCAGGATCGCCCGCTCGAACATGTCGGTCATCTCGTAGGGCACGCCCGGGACCGCGTAGACGACTTTCAAGCCCAGCGGGCAGATCAAGCCCGGCGCGGTGCCCCTCGTCTGGGGAATGATCGTAGCGCCCACGGGTACGTCGGCCTGGAGCAAGTTGTTGTCGGGCATGTCGCGACCGCGTGACAGGAACATCGCCCGTATGGTCTCGACGATGTCGTCACGTCGCTCGAGGTGCACGTTCATCACTTCGGCTAACGCAGCGCGCGTGATGTCGTCCTGGGTGGGACCGAGTCCCCCGCAGACGATGACCGCGTCACTTCGCGCGAGGGCCGTGCGAAAGGCCAAGACGATGCGTTCGTGGTTGTCGCCGACGTGCTGATGAAAGTGCGACGCGATGCCGTGCGCAGCGAGTTGCTCGCCGATCCACTGCGAATTGGTGTCGGGGATCTGGCCGAGCAGCAACTCGGTGCCGACGGCGACTACCTCAACTCGCACTGGCGAGGACCTTCTTGCCGTCGACGTAGTATCGCCAGCCGGTGTAGATCGTCATCACGGCGGCCACCCAAATGGTGGCGACGCCGAGCCAGGTGTGATGGGCGGTGAAGGGCAATACGCAAAACGCGATGGCCCAATCCTGGACGAAGGTCTTCCATTTCGCGAGTCTGCTCGCCGGGATGCTGATGCCCTTGCGCGCGGCCTTGGCGCGATAGAAACTCATCCAGATCTCTCGAAGGGTGATGATGACCGCCGGAATGATGAAACTCTTGAGCCCGTGGGGCCGACAGATGATCAAGGCGTAGAGACTCCCGAGCACGATGACCTTGTCGGCCAAGGGGTCGAGGAACGCGCCCGAGGTCGTGGTGCCGTGACGTCGCGCGACGATGCCGTCGAAGTAGTCCGACGCCGCAGCGAGAAAGCCGACTCCCGCGGTCCACCACGAGATGCGGTCGAAGATGATCAGGTAGATGAAGACCGGCGAGACGAGGAGCCGAAAAGCCGTCATGAGGTTCGCCGGCGTCAGCAGGGCGCTCTCGCCGTAGGTGCGTTCCTTCACGCTCATACCCTCACCCCCTCCAAGTCAGTCCCGTGGCTCGCGACGATGTCGCACTCCACCATTTCTCCCACGCTAAGTGACGAATCGACCATCACGACGCCATCGATCTCGGGGCACTCTCGCACGCTGCGCGCCACCCCGGGACGGTCGACGAGCACCCGCTGGCGGGTGCCCACCAGGGCGTCGCGGCGTCTCGCGGTGATGGCGTCCTGACGCTCGCTCACTTCACGTAGTCGTTCGAGCGCGAGTTCGTGCGGCACCTGGTTGGCCAGTCCGTGGGCCAACGTGCCCTCTTCGCTCGAGAAGGTGAAAAAGCCGGCCCAGTCGAGTTGGGCGGCGTCGATGAACTCAAGCAAAGACCGCTGGTCGTCTTCGGTCTCGCCCGGGTACCCGAGGATGAACGACGAGCGAAAGGTCGCGTCCGGTTCACTCTTTCGAATGGTCTCGATACGTTCGATGAATCGTCCAGCGTCGCCCCAGCGTTTCATCGCGCGAAGCAACGGACGCGACGCGTGCTGCAGCGAGAGGTCGAAGTACGGCACGCCGGTCTCGAGGATCGTCTCGATTAACCCGCTCGTCAGTCCCGACGGGTACAAGTAGAGAAGCCGCACGCGTTCAACTTCGCGACTGAGCGCCTTGGTGAGTTCAATGAGCGGCTGGGTGCCACCCTCGTCGAGCACCTCGACCGCCTCGCCGCGCCCGGCCCGCCGACGGTCGTGGCCCCAACTCGCGAGATCTTGGGCGATGAGGACGAGTTCTTTGACGCCGCCTTGGGCGAGCGCGCGCGACTCGGCGAGGATCTCCTCGACCGAACGAGAGCGCTGGTCGCCACGAAAGCTCGGGATGGCGCAGAAGCCACAACGTCGGTCGCAACCCTCGGCGATCTTCACGTACGCCCATGGTGTCGCGCTCTTGGGCCGCGGCAGGTTCAAGAGGTCAAAGGCCGGCGTCGCTCGCTTGCGCAACGCCACCGGCGTCGAGGGTACCGTCAAGCTCTCCCCGAAGCCCGCGACCAAGTCCACTTCGGGCAGCGCCGCCGCGAGCTCGTCACCGTAGCGTTCGGCCATGCAGCCCGTGACCACGAGTCTCGCGCCGCTGCGCTTTTGATCAGCTAGGAACAACACGGTCTCGATCGACTCCTCGCGGGCGGCCTCGATGAACGCGCACGTGTTGGCGACGACCAGATCGGCCTCGTCGGGCGAGCTCGCGAGGTCGTAGCCCTGCGTCTCGAGTAGGCCCGCGAGTTTTTCCGAGTCCACGTGGTTCTTCGGGCACCCGAGTGTCTCGATCCAGTACCGCACCACCGTCTCCTCTAAACGCGCCAACACCGAGCGCACTGCGCTCGGTGTGTAATGGCGGAGAGGGAGGGATTTGAACCCTCGGGCCCGCTTTCGCAGGCCGCATTCTTAGCAGGAATGTGGTTTAAACCGAACTCACCCACCTCTCCAAGCAGATTTATCCTACTAAAGAGCCGCGAACCTCCAGCACGACTCTTCGACGAACACGAATTCCCAGCGTTACACTAGAAAATTACTTCGTAGTCGTCACTGAAAGGATTCACGTGCGCTCTCTCCGCTTGCTCGTCGCCGGTGTGGTCAGTCTCTCAATCTTGAGTGGGGTCTCACTCACCGTCACCGCCGGCGCCTCGAGCACCGCGCCATCGCTGGCGTCGTGCAAGACCACCATGCCCGCCGAGGAGTACACCAAGGGCACGCTGACTGTCGCGACCGATGACCCGGTCTATTCACCCTGGTTCGAGAACAACAAGCCGAGCAACGGCAAGGGCTACGAGTCGGCGATCGTCTACGCACTCGCCTCCGTGCTCGGTATCGCCAAGTCTCACGTGAAGTGGGCGTACGAGCCCTTCGACTCGAGCTACACCCCCGGCACGAAGCACTTCGACTTCGACATCAACGAGATCTCCTTCACGGCGGCGCGCGCGCAGGCCGTGACCTTCTCGGCCAGCTATTACAACGTGAACCAGTCAATCGTCGCGCTCAAGACCAACAAGATCGTCAAGGACCACACGCCCGCCGAATTGAAGAACTACCTCTACGGCGATCAGATCGGCACGACCGGACTCGCCTACATCAACGACCACATCAAGCCCAACAAGGCGCCGCGCGTCTTCACCACGCTCGACCAGGCCGTCGAAGCGCTGCAACTCGGTCAGATCGACGCCATCATCATCGACACGCCGACCGGGCAGTACATGGCGTCGTCCCAGATCGTCAACTCGAAGAAGAAGTTGGTCGCCACCCAAGTCGGTCAATTCCCGAGCGTCGGCGAGCACTACGGACTGCTCTTCACGAAGGGCAACCCGCTGGCGGCGTGCGTCAACGTCGGCCTAGCGGCCCTGACGAGTAACGGCACCATCGCCGCGTTGCAACACAAGTGGCTCGGAATCTACACCAGCGTGCCCGTCATTGAGCCATAGAATCCGTGTCGCTCGACACCGACGCCGCTTCGTCGGACACCCCCAACCTCTTCGGCTCTCGGCGTAGTCGACTCTTCGTCGGGCGGCGCGGCCTCGCCGCGAGCTCGATCTCGACGGTTCTGCTCGTGGGCGCGATCGTGCTCATCCTGTTCGTCGCCCCCGGCGGGGCGGTCTTTCGCTACTACTTCTTCAATTTTCACGACATGCGCATCGCCTGGGACGGTCACGCATCCCAGGGGATCAGCGCCCTCAGTCGAAGCCTCTTCACCAACGTTTGGATGTTCCTCGTCAGCGAAGTCCTCGTGCTCTTCTTCGGACTCACCATCGCGTGGGTGCGCATCAGCCACACGCCCGTACTCTTTCCGGTACGCACGCTCGTCACGGTCTACACCGACGTCTTTCGTGGCGTACCGCTGCTCATCGTCGTCTACCTAGTCGGCGACGGAGTACCGGCGTTGAAACTTGGCTTCATCTCGAACCAGTCCCCCGCGATCTACGGCGTCGTGGCCCTCACGCTCACCTACAGCGCCTACGTCTCTGAGGTGTTGCGCGCGGGCATCAATTCGGTGCCCCACGGCCAACTCCTGGCCGCGCGCTCGCTGGGACTGACACCGACGTCGACAATGCGCCGCGTCGTCCTGCCCCAGGCGGTGCGCACGGTCATACCGCCGCTCCTCAACGACTTCGTCTCACTGCAGAAAGACACGGCACTCGTCTCGGTGCTCGGAGTCATCGAGATCGCCAACGCGGGCCAGATCTCCGCGTCCACGCTCTTTAACGGCAGTGGACTGGTCGCGGCGGCCTTGTTCTTCCTCGCCCTCACGATCCCCATGACCAGGCTCACCGACCACTTAATCGAACGCGACCGCTCACGAAGGCTGGCCGGCTCGTGAGTGAGGTCGTGCTCGAACTGAAGGACGTGGTCAAGCGCTTCGCCGACAACGAGGTCCTCTCGGGCATCTCCTTGCAGCTGCACCGCCACGAGGTCGTCTGCCTCATCGGTGCGTCAGGATCAGGCAAGTCGACGCTCTTGCGATGCGCGAACATGCTCGAGTCAATTGACGCGGGTTCGATCACCTTGTTCGGCCAAGCGCTCGAGGACCGTCGTATCGACCCGAACCTCGTGCGACGCCACATCGCGCTGGTCTTTCAGTCGTTCAACCTGTTCCCCCACTTGAGCGTGCTCGACAACATCGTGCTGGGTCCGGTGTACGCGATGAAACGCAAGCGAGCCGAGGTGCTCGACGAGGCACTCGCGCTGCTCGAGCGCATCGGCCTACGCGACCGGGCCGACGAGTTCCCCGACCGGCTGTCGGGCGGACAACAACAGCGCGTGGCGATCGTACGCTCGCTGGCGATGCGACCGACGTTGCTGCTGCTCGACGAGGTGACGAGTGCTCTCGATCCGACGCTCGTCGGTGAGGTGCTGGACCTGCTGCGTGATCTGGCCTCCAGCGGTACGACGATGTTGATAGCGACGCACGAGATGAGCTTCGCCAAGGACGTGTCGCACCAGGTGGCCTACCTCGACCAGGGCGTCCTCGTTGAAAAGGGAACGCCCGAACAGATCTTCACCAGCCCACAACACGAAGCTACGAGATTGTTCCTAGAGCGTGTCCGCTAACTCGCGGTGGCGTGCAGTTCGGGCAACGCGTCGACGAGGTCGAAGAGTTCCTGGTCGCGGTCCCAGGTCAAGTGCGAGCGCACTTGTTCCATGGGCAACCACACCAGCTCGTCGACTTCGGCGTTCGGAGCGAACTCACCGTCGTTGACGCCCATCAAGTAGTAGGCGACGATCTTGGGCTTGCCCTTGCGGTGCGTGTAGTTGGTCGTGCCGACGAATCGCTGCACGTGGCAGTTCATGCCCGTTTCTTCGGCGACCTCGCGCAGTGCCGCCTGTTCGAACGTCTCGCCCTCGTCCAATTTGCCCTTGGGAAAGGTCCAGTCGCCACGGGCTTCGCGGTAGATACACGCGATCTCCACGCGACCGTTCGCTACGAAACGGTGCACGATGCCACCCGCGGCGCGGATGAGGTCGTTGGGGGCGTCCTTGGGGATGATGAGTTCGCCACTCAAGAGGTACACACTGTCAACGGTAGAGGATTGTTCTGCAGATTCATGGCATTAGCCAATCTACTTTGGTTCGTTTTCACCTTCGTAGAGTGGGGATAATGCTCGCCTCTCAACTTCCTCTGCTCACGCGTCTGAGCATCTATTTGGCGGCGGGGATCGGAGCGGGGATCGCAAACGGCGTCGCCGGCGGAGGAAGTTTCGTCACATTCCCCACGCTCATCGCCACGGGTATCAGTGCCCTACAGGCCAATATCTCGACCACCGTGGGCGTGCTGCCTAGTTACGTGGGTGGGATCGCCGGCTTTCGTCGACAGATCGGAAAGCACCGGTCGCTCATTGTCTCGCTCGTACCCTCGTGCGTCGTAGGGGCGGGCACCGGCTGCACGTTGCTGCTGGTCGGTTCGTCGAGCACCTTTCGCCACGTCGTGCCCTGGCTGATCGGTGCGGGGACCGTATTATTCGCGCTGGCACCCTTGGTGACCAAGGGACTCGAGCACCTCGAGCACACGCACCCTTCGAGACGCGGGATGCTCGTCGTCGGGGTGTTCGTCGTGTCGATCTACGGCGGCTACTTCGGCGCGGGGATGGGCATCTTGCTGCTCGCGGTGATGGCGGTGGCGCTGCCGTTCGAACTTGCGGAGCTCCAGGGCCTGCGCAACGTGATCTCGCTGATGATCAACCTCTGCGCGGCGGCGGTATTCCTCGTTCACGGCCATCTGGCCTGGGACGCCATCTACATGTTGCTCGTGGGCACCCTCATCGGCGGGTGGCTCGGGACACTACTTATTAGGCACCTCTCACCCCAGGTGGTGCGGGTACTCATCATCGCCACGGGTGTCTTTACGACGTACCATCTCGCCACCACCGGCTAGTGGCCAAATCCTGATAATTCCACTAAGATATATGGGATGAAGAAGCTCTTCTCGTTCCCCAATCCCGTCAACGACGCGTCGGCGCGCACCGTCGCGATCGGCGTGGTGGTCATGTCCCTTGCCGCGCTCGTCTTTAACCAGGCGTGGATCCTGATCCCGCTCACCTACGGTTTCCTCGCGCGCGTCGCCACTGGTCCGACCTTGTCGCCGTTGGGTCAGTTCGCCGTTCGCGTGAGCGGACCTCGTATCACGCGCTGGCAGAAGTTCGTGCCAGGTCCGCCCAAGCGATTCGCCCAGGCTATGGGGGCCGCTTTCAGCGTGGCGGCGACGCTGACGTGGTTGCTCGACAGCTGGTCCGACGCACGCTGGATATTGATCCCGCTCATTGGTGCCGCGTCACTCGAAGGGTTCGCCGGCTACTGCACCGGTTGCACGGTCTTCGGATGGCTCATTCGCGCGGGCGTCATTCCTGAGTCCATATGCGCCGAATGCGGCGATCTGTCGGCTCGCTACGCCAAGGCTGGCTACCCCCAGAGTTAAGAATTGCCTTAAGGAGTGCTTAGATCCGCCTTCGTGGATCCTCGGTGGGCTAACTCCTTCCTAGGCTGTACTCATGCACCGTCACCCCCGACCTCTAAGGCTGGGCGTCGCGTCGCTCACCATCTCGTTGAGCGCCCTCACGCTTATCGCCTCACCCGTGGTCGCCAGTGAACCACGCGTCGTCGTCGCCAACGCCGCGCCACTTCCCGCCAAGGACACGGTCGTCAATCAGACCATCAACGTTTCCTTCGACCTTCAACTCACCCAGCAGCACGCGTCAACTCTGCCGAAATTCATCGCGAGCCTCTACAACACCGCGTCGCCTCGGTACCATCACTTCCTTACGCCCCGTTCGTACGCGAAGATCTTTGGTGCGAGTGCCACGACTATCGCCGACGTGCGTTCGTACCTGCGCAGTTTCGGCCTACGTATCGACAGTCTCAGTACGAGCCACGTCCTGGTCCACGTGAGCGGCCCTACCACGGCAATTGCACGAGCCTTTGACACACCCGTCGAGACCGTGCGCGTCGCCGGCGGCACGCTCGTCGCCCAGTTCGCCAGCGCCGCGACCCTGCCCCGCTCGATCGCGAGCGACGTCCAGAGTGTGGCGGGGCTTTCCAGTGTGGTGAACCCCAGTGCGTCACTTGCGCCCTCGCATCTCGTATCGCACGGCGCAGTGGCGACCACCTGTGCGTCGGCGGGCACCGCGGGCACGACACCTAACTCACTGGGCGGGTACCCCGCCACGGTCCAGGCCCAGTTGTACGGGCTCAGCACCGAGTACGCCAGCGGTGACACCGGCGCCGGTCAGACGATTGCGGCCTACGAACTGGGCCTCTACGACCAGGCCGACATCGCGACGTACTTCGCCTGTTACGGGCTCAGCCCCTCGATCAATCCAGTCAACGTCGACGGCGGGCCCACGGGTGGTTACTCCGAGGAAGCGACCATCGACATCGAAGAAGCCGCCGCGCTCGCACCGGGAGCGACCATCGACGTCTACCAGGGACCCGACAGCGGCTCGAGCCCGATCGACCTCTACCAACAGATCGCCGACGACGACACCGCGACCATCGTCACGACGTCGTGGGGCATCTGCGAAACGGACCCGAGCGGATCGGTCGACGCGGAGCAGCCCATCTTCGAGCAGATGGCCTCCCAAGGCCAGACGGTCGTCGCCGCGGCGGGCGACTCGGGTTCGTCGGACTGTGCGAACAATCCCGACAGTTACACTCCCACGACCCTCGCGGTTGACGACCCTGCCTCGCAACCACTCGTCACTGGCGTGGGTGGACTGAGCGTCACGAGTACGAGTCCCCTGATCGAATCGGTCTGGAACGGCGGCGTGAGCGGTGGCGCCGGCGGCGGTGGCAAGTCAGGTATCTGGTCGCGACCCGCCTGGCAGAACGCGCCGGGTATCACCGCGGGCGAGACCATGCGCATGGTGCCCGACCTCTCGACGATGGCCGACCCCAACACCGGTTTCATCGAGTACTACTCGGGTACCGCGACCGGCATCGTTCACTGCCGACAGGTCTGCTCGACGGGCTGGAGCGCCATTGGCGGTACCTCAATCGGCGCGCCGCTGGTGAGCGCCATCGTCGCGGTGGCGGCCCAAGCGTGTGCCACGGCGCGACTCGGCTTCATCAACCCCCAGCTCTACGCCATGGCCAGCGCCGGCGTGGGCTTCAACGACGTCACCACCGGCAGCAACGATGTCTACAACGTCGGTGGTTACAGCGCGGGCGTCGGTTACGACATGGCCTCCGGGCTCGGAAGCCCAAACGGCACACCCTTCATCGCCGGCCTGTGCGCACCCAAACTCGACGCCGCCAAGAGCACCTTCAGCGCACCTAGCGCGAGCGTCGCCACCGGCAGCGCGGCCAACCTCAGCGCCACCCTCGTGGGCACGAACGGCAACCCCGTCGCCAACGCCCAGATCGGCGTCAGCGCCAGCGCGGCGTCGGGCACCATCGAGATCAACTCGGAGCCAGCCAGTAGCGCCGGTCCCGGCCAAGCGAGCGCGACGGTGAGCTCTAATTCGAGTGGCACGGCCGCATTCACGGTCACGAACAACACCGCGGGTCCGGTGACGGTATCGATCTCCTACGAAGGCACGACGTTGCACACCGCCACGATTTCCTTCGGCACCGCCCACGTCGCCGGCTCGGTACCGGGCCAGCCGAGGATCGCGAGCCTCGTCGCGTTGGCGCACGGCTTCAGACTCCTCGTCGCACCGGACGCCGCTGGTTCCTCACCCATCACCGTCTTTCAGTACTCGGTGAATGGTGGCGCGACGTGGTCGAACTTCTCCGCCACGTCGCGCAGCGTCAGTGTCAGCACCTTGCTGAAATCGCACACGTACGCGGTGATCGTGCGTGCGCGTAACGCGGTCGGCGCGAGTGCACCGTCACTGGCGTCGCGCGTCACCACGCGACCATGAGATCTGTTGGCGGATCATGACAGTCTGGTCAAGAGACCACGATGTGAGAAAGGTCACCCCTAGACTTCTCTAGGGTGCACCGCGGAAAAATGGGTGTGAGCAGCCTCAAAGGATGCGAGTGAAGTTTCCACGGGCCGCGATGGTGGCGAACATAATGATTGTCGGCGCCACGCTGCCCGTCGCGCTCTATCCGGTCGCGACGACGAACTCACCGGCCGCCCTGCCGCTCTACCAATTCGTGGACACCGGCTCTGGTCCGCTGCCTTGGAACGCCGTCTCCTTCGAGAGTTCGATCGACGGCACGAAGATGCTCGGTACTCCGCACGCCGCGAGCCAAGACGGTGAGGACGTACTGACCTACCGCATGGCCAATTCGCAGATTGGGCTCTACGTCGAGAACGCGGTGGGTACCACCTCCTGGACCGACCTCTCGACGCTGGTGGACACGCCGACGCCCGCCGCGGACCCCGTGGTGTTCTTTGACCCTTCGGGCAACCTCGGCGTCTTATACGTGAGCACCCAGAACCACCTCATACTGATCAGCTCGACGGTCGTCGTGGCCCCACGAACACCGAACGTGGCGGGCGCTAGCGCTCGCGCACCCTACGTGCTCACCGACCTCACGGCCTCTTCGGGCGTCAGCGTCGCCGCCGGACTTACGAGCGTCGGTCTCGACGGCTCGAACGGATTCGTGGCGGTGCGCTCGACCACCAACCTCGCCGAAATACTCCCGCTCAGTTGGCACGACGACCAAAGTCCGCCCTCAATGGGCGCGCCCGTCAACGTCTCGAACGCCACGTCAATCGGCACGATCTCGAGTGCCCCGGTCGCCCTCGCGGGCCCGACCTTGTCCTTCGCCGCCATCACGACCGCGGGCAGCGTGGAACTACTCACGAGTTCGAACACGGCCTTCAGTTCCTGGAGCGCCCGGAACCTCTCCACGACGACGGGCGCGGGTCCGGCGCGGGGTGCTCTTTCTACGAGCGCGAGCGCGCAATCGAACTACCTCGTCGCGCTCAGCGCGAGCGGGAACGTCGAACTCTTCACGTCGCCAGTGATCACCGGTTCTACCTCGACCAGTTGGTCGCTCGACAACGTTACGGCGACGACGAGCGGCGCGCCGCCGCTTGACGGCGCCGTTTTCGTGCAGGCCTCGGCCACCCAGCTCTTCATCGCCGGCCAGGCGGCCAACTGGGGCGACCTGTTCGTCCTGACGAGTTCGATCGGCTCAAGCGCGTGGACCGCGACCGACGTCTCGGTGACCGGCGGTAGTGCCGCGCGCTCCGTGGGACCTGGCGTCACTGGTCTCATCCAGGGTGCGAACCTGGTCCTGTACGCCGCCGGCGTGAGTTCACCTCCTCCCCAGGGGGTCGGCGTCTACGCCATCCCCTCCAGCGACTGGTCCGTCGCCATTGCCAACGGATGGCCCATCGTCAGCGAAACCGGTGGTCTCGGCACGCAGAGCGCGCCGTGGGTTGGTTACACGAGCGCGAAGAGCATCGCGACCTCGCCGGACTACTTGCTCGGCCAGAGCATCTACAACTCGCACAAACGCGTGACGTGGCTGTCGTTCTGGACGGTGAGTGGTCCTCTTAAGACCGAGCCTCAGACGCCCGCCAGCTACTACAGCCACGGTTTCGCCGCCGGGGCGTGGGTCGCATCCCAGATCGACCAGTACCGGGCTCTGGGCGTCGGACTCAAACCCGATTGGGTCATCTACGACCCCGAGGGCTACCCCGACAACCACTCGGGACTCGACGCGCCCACCGGATCGTCGAACGCCATACTCGCCACTTTCGCGACCTACTGGACCGCCATGCTCTCGGGCTGGTCGAGCGGCCTGGCGTCGATAGACCCGTCGCTCAAACCCGCCGTCTACGCGACCCAGTCCGAGTACCGCAATTACAACCTCACGAACCAATCCATTTCAGTCTTCGAAGCGGTCGCCTTCGCCAACGGAGGTCCTTTACCGGTCGCGGGTGCCAGTGGCACCAACGTGCGCGGTTACATCGCCTACGACGCCTCGTGCTCGCCCCTCACCACGCTGCAGACCGAGACGAACACCCTGACCAACCCGCCCTGGTCGGGCCAGTTCAACACCCTGCAGTTCAACGCCGGGACGTACTGTGCACCAGCCTCGACGTAGGCTCAAGGGATGAGCGACGAGCAGAACTCCTCGAGCGACAAGTCACCCGACTTGAAGGCTCGCCTGAAGCAGATCACCCAGCCCCTCATCGACTCGCTCGACTCCAAGATCCGAGATCAAGTCGATCACCGCGTGGATGAGCGGGTCGACGAGAAAGTCGAACAATCGCTCTCAGCTCGACTCGCCGTCATCGAAAGGGCGATCGCGGACCTCGATCGCGAGATCAAGGAGTTGCAGAAGAAGTCTACGTCTTAGGTCCCGGATTCATCTGCGCACGTCGCTCGCGATCTCGACGAATCGCAAAACGAACGGTCAGGACGCATAACACGATCACGGCGATAACGAAGATCGAGAAGACCGCGATGAACACGACGCCACGTTAGGGCGTGTCACAGGCCTGCGCAAGAGTGGATCCATGGCAACGTGCACCGACCCCTCTCCTCGTAGCGTGGTCGAAGCGTTGCGCGGCGACCGCCGACGCCGCCCTCGAATCGACCGCTCGAGTGCCCCGGGCCTTCGTTCTATCCTCGAGGACGGGATCTTCGAGCTCCTCAGCGACACGGTGCCCGCCACGCCGTTGATCGTGCGCGCCTCGTCACTGCGCCAGCAGAGCCTCAGCACCGATATCTCACTCTCTGCGCACGCCCGGGTACGCGGCATACTGGTGAACCACGTCCTTCGTCTCTTGAGCGTCGGGGCGTTGGTCACCGAACCCTTCGACGACGCGCTGCGCGCGTGGCGTCTGGAGGTGGGATCCGGAGAATTACTGGACTTCGTCGATCGCCTCGGTGGTGACGACCGCGCACGTCTGGCGACCGACGTCACGGCCCACGCGGTGACCTTGACGCGATCGCTCGGTCCGGTCTCCCCGCACTGGTTGGCCCGTAGCGCCGTGCGCGCGGGCGTACTCCTCGCCAGTGGCTCCGTGGTCTTGCGCGACGTCGTCGACCTGATGGTCGGTACCACCGTGAGTGACGTCGCGAGCGTGGCGCTCTTTGACGTGACGACCTCGCCGCTCGGCGAAGGGGCCGAGCGAACGATGCGCTACCACGCCCTGGTCCAGACGCTACGTAGTGGCGTCGTGCCGCTTCGCACTTCCTCGTTCTCCACCGCCACGGGAGAAATGTGGTCGCTCGACGTAGACGCCGAACTACTCACGCGAAGCACTCACGAAGTGCTCGAGACGCTTTCGACGATCGCACGACACGCATGACGACGTTCACGCTGCGCCGCAACACGCCGAGCGACCTCAACGAACTCGTGGTTGGTGCTCCCGGAACGCTGGTCGCGCTCACCGACGACCACCGGCGAAGTCTCTCCGCTCGTTTCCGCGCGGTGATCTCGAACGACCATCGCCGCCTCGACGCCTGGTCGGTCGAACGAGCGGGCCAGCCGTCGTCCTCCTTTCGATGGTCGCCCGCCACGGCGCGACGCCTGCTCGGCAATGCCGCCCTTCGTCGGGTAGTGCGCGACGCGCTGGTCGCGCCCACTGAGGCCGTCGCCGATGAGATTGACGACCAGCTGCTTCGATGTGCGTCGGGTTACGCGCGGGCCGGTTCGCTCGCGAGTTGGCTCGCCTCGCTCAGCGCGAGCGAAGTCGCACTCGTGTGCGCCGAAGCGACGAACTGGGCGGTCCAGGTCCTCGAGATCGCCCAAGGTCTGCAGGTCGAGTGGCGAGTCGCCACGAGTGACGCCTACTACGACGTGGCGCGAGCGCGGACGTCACTGCGGGCCCGCCGTGACCTCGACGTGCCCCTCGGCGAAGGTCGCGTGGTGCTGCGCGTGCGTTCGGGCAGCCCGGGCAAAAGCGCCGGACCCGGCCTGCGCAGCGATCTGACGATCGACACTCTCGCCAACCCCGAAGGAATCGCGCCGCGACGATTCATCGGCGTGTGGCCCGACGCGGGTGTCGCGCTGAGCGTGGACGGCACGATGGCCGATTTACGCGCGGGCGCCCGGGATTTGGTGCGAACCGCGGTCGTCCAGGAGCGTCGACACCACCAGATGGCGGCCTAGGAACCGAACAGCAAGATCTTCCTAGTAGCGTGGTATGGCCATGACCTTAAGAACTTCGCTAAGAAACATCGCCATTATCGCCCACGTCGACCACGGAAAGACGACGTTGGTGGACAAAATGCTGCGCCAGACCGGTTCCTTCACCGCCCACGAGGAGCTCACCGACCGGGTCATGGACTCGGGCGACCTCGAGCGCGAGAAGGGCATCACCATCCTGGCCAAGAACACGGCGGTCAAGTGGCACGACCTCACGATCAACATCATCGACACCCCCGGCCACGCGGACTTCGGCGGCGAGGTGGAACGCGGACTCTCCATGGTCGACGCGGTGATCCTGCTCGTGGACGCGGCCGAGGGTCCACTGCCCCAGACCCGATTCGTGTTGCGCAAGACCCTCGAACGACGACTACCAGTCGTGCTCGTGATCAATAAGGTCGACCGACCCGACGCGCGCGTCAAAGAAGTCGTCCAAGAAGTGGAGAACCTCTTCTTGGACCTCGACGCCGACGAGCACCAGATCTCCTTTCCTATCCTCTACGCGAGCGCCCGTCAGGGCTGGGCGTCGAAGAGCCCCGAGGACACCTCGGGCGACCTGACGCCCTTGTTCGAGACGATCGAACAGTACGTACCGGCGCCCGAGTACGAGGAGGGTCACGGACTCCAGGCACTCGTGTGCAACCTCGACGCGTCGCCCTACCTCGGCCGACTCGCGTTGTGCCGGGTCATCAACGGGACCCTCGAGCGCGGTCAACGCGTGGCGTGGTGCCGTATTGACGGCACGATCGAGCACGCCAAGGTCACCGAGCTGTTCATCACCGAAGCACTCGAACGCGTACCCGCCCAGAGCGCGGGACCCGGCGACATCGTCGCGGTCGCGGGCTTCGAGGACATCTTCATCGGCGAGACGCTCGCCGACCCTGACAATCCGATCGCCCTCGAGCCGTTGCACGTGGACGAGCCAAGCCTGTCGATGACCATTGGTATCAACACGTCACCGGCCGCGGGTACCGAAGGCAAACTGCTCACCGCTCGCATGATCAAGGACCGCCTCGACAAGGAGCTCGTCGGCAACGTGTCACTGCGCGTGCTGACGACTGAGCGCCCCGACGCGTGGGAAGTGCAGGGTCGAGGCGAATTGCAACTCGCGATCCTCATCGAGACCATGCGCCGCGAAGGTTTCGAACTCACGGTCGGCAAGCCCCAAGTGGTCACCAAGATGATCGACGGCAAGTTGCACGAACCCGTCGAACACGTCACGATCGACGTCCACGAGGAGTTCGTGGGAGCGGTAACAACCCTGTTGGCGACCCGAAAAGGCACCATGATCGACATGGTGAACCACGGCACCGGCTGGGTGCGCCTGGAATGGCGCATCCCGGCTCGAGGGCTCGTGGGCATCCGCACCGACTTCATGACCGAGACCCGCGGGGGCGGCATGATGCACACGAACTTCGACGGCTACGAGCCCTGGTTCGGCGACATCCGACTTCGCCAGAACGGCGTGCTGGTGGCCGACCGTCGTGGGCCGACGACCGCGAACGCGTTGATCGACCTCGAGAGCCGCGGCGTCTTGTTCGTCGCGCCCGGCACCGAAGTCTACGAAGGCATGATCGTGGGGGAGAACTCACGCTCGGACGAGATGAACGTGAACCCGACCAAGGAGAAGAAACTTACGAACATGCGCGCATCGGGCAGCGACCACACCGAGCGCATCACGCCGGCGACGGTCTTCTCGCTCGAACAGGCGCTGGAGTTCATCGCCGATGACGAAGCGGTCGAGGTCACGCCGAAATCGGTACGACTTCGCAAGGTGCACCTCGACATGGCGACGCGCGCTCGTAACCGCAAGAAGATCTAGAGCTCAGGTCAACTAGGATCGTCCCCGGAGGGATGACAGAGCGGCCGAATGTACCGGTCTTGAAAACCGGCGTGGGTGCAAGCTCACCGTGGGTTCGAATCCCACTCCCTCCGCCAGACGTCCTTGACCCGTTACCTCGAACCCAGTGCCTTGACCTCAGCGAGGGATCGGTGCGCTACCTAGGCGATGCCGATTTCGTCCAACCAGCGACGCACGCTTCGATCGAAGAACGCGTCGCGTTCGCCGGGTCCGTCGCCGACCACGTTCTGGAACTGGCCAAAGAGCTCGAAGGAGACCGTCCCAAAAAGGCCAACCCACACCATCAGAGCCTGGTGGATGACCGCGGTCGGCACGGCCAGTCCGAGCGCCTCACGAAGTGGAGCGAGCGATGAGTCGAGCGTCGGGTCGACTCGTTCGCCCATCAACGACTCGCGAACGCGCCCGGCGCGCACCGCGTCGACCAGTAAGGCGCCGAGCAACTGCGGCACGCGACTCGCCGGGACGATGGTGTCCACCGGGGCGACGTAACCGGGAACCGGTGAACCGTAGATGAGCGCCCACTCGTGGGGATTGCTGATCGCCCACTGGCGCACCGCTCGGCACGTGGCGCGGAAGCGACCGATGACGTCCTCGCGCTCGACGCCACGTTCAGCGAGTTCGCTCGCCGCACCGAGCGAGTTGTACGCGTCGACGATGAGCCAGGTGAGCAGGTCGTCGCGGCTGGCCACGTAGCGATAGACCGCTGACGAGGTCATGCCCAACTCGCGGGCGATGGCGCGCAAGCTCAACGACGGCGCCCCCTCACTCGCCAGGTGCCGACGCGCGGCGCTCAGGATCTCCGCCGTGATCTCCACGCGGGCCCGGTCCCGAGCGGTGCGCGGCGCCGAAGGACGCTGATCGACCTTAATTTGCTCTGGAACCATGACCCATTCTGCCACAAAGTAGAGCGCTGAGTATTTTATAGAGCGATGCTCTTGTATTAGAGCATCGCTCGTGTTACAGTGGGGCAGCGGACGAAGCGCCACCGTGGCGGACCGCCCGAGGAGGCATCATGTCGAGTTCACGAATTCCCCCTTCGCACCTGGTCGTGGGATCGGGCCCCATTGGCAGCGCGGTGGCCCGACACCTGGTCGATCAAGGGGCCCGGGTGAGGGTTCTCACGCGGTCGGGCACCGGACCCGAGGGCTGCGAACTCGTGCGCGGCGACGCCAGTGACGCCACACTCTTGACGACACTCTGCGAAGGAGTGGACGTGCTCTATAACTGCGTCAATCCCGCCTACCACCGCTGGGCGCTCGACTGGCCACCCATCAGCCAGGCGCTGCTCGAGGCTGCCGCGCACTGCGGCACCGTGCTGGTCACGGTCTCGAACCTCTACGGCTACGGACCAGCCACCGCTTCCCTCGGCGCGCCGGCCTACGACGCCGGCCATCCCATGAGCGAGGACACGCCGCTCGCGGCCCCGGGAACCAAGGGTCAGGTTCGCGCTGACATGTGGCGCGAACAACGAGAGGCCTTCGACGCGGGTCGAGCCAAAGTCGTCGAGATACGCGCCGCGGACTACATCGGACCCCGCGCCGACAGCGTCGTGGGATCGCGTTTTGTGCCAAGAGTGCTCGCCGGCAGATCGGTCACGACCATCGGTCGCAGCGACGTCGCTCATAGCTTCACCTATACCGAAGACGTCGCGCGTCTCGCCGTCACCGTCGGCGCTGATCCACGAGCGTGGGGCAAAGCCTGGCACGTACCGTCGAACGAACCTCGAACCCAGCAAGAGGTCGCGAACGACGTGTCGGCGTACGCGGGCGTAGAGCGCGTGCGCGTGCGCGCACTCTCGCGGCGACCGCTCTACCTACTCGGACTCGTCTCGCGCCAGATGCGCGAACTGCGTGAGACCGAGTACCAGTTCCGCGACGACTTCGTCATGGACTCGTCGCTCGCCCAAGCTACCTTCGCCCTGACCCCGACACCCTGGTCGGAGATCATCGCCGCCACCGTGAAGTCCTATACCGACGCGGTTGACCAGCACGCCCAGAAGGTCGCGTCATGACCACGTTGCACGAATGCCACGTACAAACTCCGAGCGAGCAAACGGACGCCCAGGCACAGTGGCGCAAGCGCGTGCTGCTCGTGGGAGGGGGCTTGCAGGTCGCCTTCGGCGCCTGGTGGCTCGTGCGCGCGCTCGCCCCGATCACCTCGCCGCTCGTCGCGGGCCTCTTCGGTGCCCTCGTCGTGCTCGGCGGGATCAGCGTCACCCCGAGCCTGCTTTCGAGTGCGCCGAGGCCGCGGGGACCCGAGGCGCTTGTCATCGAACGGCGGCTCGGCGTCGCCACGATTCTCCAGCTCGTCGCGTCCTTCCTGGTGCCTTGGGGGCTCAGTCAGCTACAGGCCCAGCGGCTCAGTCTGCCTTTCGTCATGGCGAGCATCGGCGCGCTGCTGATCTGGATTCACCGTGAGGTGAAGTCGCCCTTTCAGGGCAACGCGGGAAGGGCGTTGATCGGACTCTCGCTCCTCGCTCTCGCCTGGGCGGGCACCGGGCAAATGGTCTTCGCGGGGCTCTCCTCGGCGGTCGTGCTCCTCGGATGCGCGGGCGCTGGCTACCACTGGCTCGAGCACCACGAACTGGACGACTAGGGACGTACTCGCGAGCGGATNNGCGAGGCAGTCCGCGACCACGTCGTCGGCGACGTGGCCCTCAAACTCCATCACGAAGCAGTAATCGCCGAGCCCTTGTTTGGTCGGGCGACTCTCGAGTTTGGTCAAGTTGATGTCGCGCGCCGCGAACCGTCCCAGGATGGCGTAGAGCGAACCGGGGCGGTCGGCGTCCTGGAAACAGACGATGGACGTGCGGTCGTTGCCGGTGGGTGACGCGATCACCTCACGACCCACGAGAATGAATCGCGTCGCGTTTCCCCGATGGTCTTCGATGTCACTCGCAATTGCCTCGAGTCCAAAGAGACGTGCAGCCACGAGCGATCCCACGGCCGCCCAAGGCTCATTCGAATCAGCGACCTCGCGCGCCGCCTGCGAGGTCGATGTCGTCTGTTCGGTCGTGGCGAGCGGCAGCGTGGCGACGTAGCCGCGGCATTGTTCTAGAGCGTGCACGTAGCTGAGTACCTTGGTCACCGACGAAGGACTCACCCCGCTCCTCGCGAGCAGATGCAAGTGAATGGGCAAGACGATCTCGCGCTCGATCACCAGGTCGTTATCGAAGACCAGACCGTCGATCGTGGCCGACACCGTCCCTTCGATGGCGTTCTCGAGCGGCACGAGGCCCAAGTCGAGTGAGCCGTCGCTCACGCCAGCCAACACCTCGGGGATCGAACCGCAGGCAATCCCTTCAACGTCCTCCAACGTCGAAGCCGCCTCGTGGGAGAACGAACCTTCGGGTCCGAGATAACCAACGCGCGCCATTGCCATTGGGCGAGTGTAGTTCGCGGCCAATTTGGCACTCGGCGCCACTCCGGCACGCCGCCGTTCGAGCCTACGATTGAACGGGACCACTTTGAAGGATGAGGGCCATGGGCCAACACATGTTTGAATTCGACGAGCAACTCGCCCAGGCGGTCTTCGCGTACTGTCGAGACCGGCTCACCCATCCGGTGCCCCTCGACTTCGGCGGACTCGCCCTCGAGTCCTTGCCCGACCTGCGCGGCCTGATCTCGCGCGAGGGCAACAACCCCGAAGAGGTCCTCACCTTCTTCAAGGACCGGATCGCCCAACACGTGATCTCGTGCGACTCACCCGGTTACCTGGCGTTCATACCCAACGCCCCCACCAAGAGCTCACTCCTTTTCGACATGGTGGTGGCGTGCTCGGGGCTGAACGGTACGAGTTGGCTCGAGTCCGCGGGCGCCGTGGTGCTGGAGAACCAGGCGCTCGAGTTCCTCGCCGACCAGGCGGGAATGCCGGCGGGCTCGGGCGGCGCCTTCGTCTCGGGGGGTTCGATGGGCAATCTCTCGAGTCTCACCGTCGGGCGCGACATCGGGCGCGCCAAGCGGCCTGAGTTCGCTCCCCACCAGGTGCGCTTCGCCGTCTCCCAGGATGCTCATTCGAGCGTCGGCAAGTCGCTGCACGTCTTAGGCATCGAGGCGCTCGTGGTCGAGTGCGACGACCACCGTTTCACCAGGGCGCGCCTCGAGGCGGCCATGGCCAATGACCCGCTCGCCGACAACGTCGTGGGCGTCGTGGCGACCGCCGGTACCACGAACGCCGGCATCGTCGACGACCTCGAAGGACTGGGTACCTTCGCCAGGGAGAACGACCTCTGGTTCCACGTCGACGGCGCCTACGGCGGCGCCGCGTTATTCTCGCCCTCGCGTCGACACCTCTTAACGGGCATCCGTCACGCCGACAGTTTCATCGTCGATCCCCATAAATGGCTCTACGCACCACTCGACTGCTGCGCGCTGGTCTACCGTGATCCGACCACGGCGCGCAAGATCCTCGCCCAGCAAGCGGGCTACCTCGACGTACTGCACGACAACGAGGACGAGAACTACGAGTGGAATCCCTCGGACTTCGCGATCCACCTTTCGCGTCGCGCGCGCGGTCTCGCCTTCTGGTTCTCACTGGCGACCAACGGTGTAGCCGCCTACGAAGACGCCGTCGAGGCGTCGATTGCCATCACTGATCGTGCCGCTCAACTCATCGACGAGGCCGAGCACGTCGAGCTGGTTCGACCGGCGAGCCTCTCGATCGTGCTGTTCCGTCGACTCGGCTGGGACGATGAGCACTACACCACGTGGAGCCAGCAACTCCTTCGCGATCAAGTGGCCTTCGTGACCCCGACGAAGTGGGAGGGCGAGACGGTCGCTCGACTCGCGTTCCTGCACCCCGACACGAGTGAAGAGCTCGTGATAGCGATCCTCGACTCGATGCGAGACTAGCGGCCCTTCAGCAACGGATCGGAGGGGTCGCGCACGACCTCACCGCGCAACGACCTCTCGCGCCAGGCAACGCCACCGAGTGCTTCGAGCACGACGCGATTGGCGAGGTACGCGGTAATCTCGGCGTGATCGTAGGGCGGTGAGACCTCGACGACGTCCACGCCCGCCAGTGGCACCCACATGGCGATGCGCCGCACCGCGTCGAGCAATTGACGCGACGACAGTCCCCCGGGCTCGGGCGTGCCCGTGCCCGGCGCCGACCCGGGGTCCACCACGTCCACGTCCACCGACAAGAACACTGCGTCACAGTCGTCCAGGGCGATCATGATCGCCTCGTCGAGCACGACGTCGAGGCCGCGCTTGACGATCTCGGACATCTCGAACGAACGCATGCCCTGCTCGTTCATCCAGTGCAGCGTCTCGGGCTCTGGCCAGTACCCGCGTAGGCCCACCTGCAAGAAGCGGTCGCCGCGGCACGCGCCGGACTCGATGAGCCGACGCATCGGGGTGCCGTGACCGTAGAGGGAGCCGAATTGGCTGTCGCCAGTATCGGCGTGCGCGTCGAAGTGGATAACCGAGACGCGGCCCCAACCCACGTGGTGGGCGACACCCGTGACGTCGGGCAGGGCGATGGTGTGGTCGCCCCCGAGCACGATCGGCAGCACCCCCTGCGCGGCGACGCGCGTCACGCGATCCTCGAGGGCTCGCAGCGAACGCTCGATCTCGCCCGAAGGCATGAGCACGTCACCCAGGTCGACCACACCGAGCTCGAGCAGCGGGTCGACCCCGAGGGCGAGGCTCGGTCGCGCACCGTCGTGGGGCAGGTAGTCCGAGGTGCGAATCGCCTGAGGACCGAACCGGCATCCCGAACGATGCGACGTGCCGCCGTCGAACGGTGCTCCGATGATGACTGCACGCGCCTTCTCCCACTGGGCGACGTCGTCGGGGTCGGCCGCCGGAACGCCCAGGAAGGTGGCGTCGGGTCCGTACATGTTGCCTAGGCGCATCGAAGTCCTCACTCTTACGTCCATTATCACCCACCACGCGAGCGAACGCGTCGCCCGGGCTAGCTGCCGCGACGGAACCTTCCGTCGAAGGCACGCAGCAGGGACCCCTCGAGTTCGTCCTCGTGATTGGTCAACAAGGACACGTGACCCTCGTGGGGCTTGTGCACCTTGATCGCCGTTGGAAGGTTCGACACCAACCACTGCCCGTGCGAAGGGGGCACCATGAGGTCGTGGTCGCCGAACCACACGAACACCGGCACCTCGATCTGGGTCGGATCGAAACCCCAAGGCGAAAAGAACGCCCGGTCGTCGTCGTAGAACCCGTAATAGCCCTGGGCGAACGCGTGCGCGCAGGCGTCGGCGAGGACCACTCGAGCCTGGTGCTCGACGAGGGCGACCTTGTCGACCTCGGACAACAGTCCACCGAAGAGCTCGACGATGTTCTCAGGCGTCGAACCAGCGAACCGCTCACCGTCACGCATGACGTGCGCCTCGTATTCCGATCCACCTTCGACGGCGAGCGAGAACTCCTCGAGGTTCTCGGGACCCATGCCCTCGGTCCAGTCGATGTCCGCGTCCACGGGCACGACGCCGGCGATCGACCACGCGGCTAGGCACCGCGGGGCGTCGAGCGCCGCGCAGGCCAGCGCGTGAGGACCCCCTCCCGACCAGCCCACCGCGACGTAGTCGCCGCGACCGAGGGCGTCGAGCGCCGTGTTCACGTCAGCGACCACCGACGAGATGCTCCGTCCCTCGAGGCGGCCCGACAATCCGTAGCCGGGGCGTGAGAACGTCACGAAGAACAGCGACGACTGGTCGGCGATTTTCCTGAAGTAGTTCACCAATTTCACCGATCCCGGTGTGCCGTGGTGGAACACGACGGTCAACCCACTCGGATCGCCCAGCGTGGCGACCTCGAGTTGTCGTCCGTCGGGGGTCGTGAATGTCTGTTCGAGGTAGGTCATGGACTCGAACTTACCGTGAGAAAAGCGGTCTACGCTGCGAGTATGTCGGCCACCCACGTCGTCAGTACGTCACGAGTCGTCCCCGCCGCGCCCTCGGCGATCTTCGATCTCCTGGCGGACCCGCGAAAGCACAGCACCTTCGACGGTTCGGGCAGTGTCGTGCGGGTGCGAAGGGCCCCCGAAAGGCTCTACCTGGGCGCCAAGTTCTCGATGGACATGAAGCTCGGGCTGAGTTACTTCGTGAGCAACAAGGTGGTGGCCTTCGAAGAGAACAGGTGCATCGCGTGGCATCACCTGGCCCAGTTCGTCTGGCGCTACGACCTCGAAGAGGTCCCGGGTGGCACCAAGGTCACCGAGTCCTTCAACTACGACAAACCATGGGCGTTCGCGATCACGCTCTGGCACAAGGACCAGTCCAACCTGCGTGACATGACCGCGACCCTTGAGAGGATTGAGAGCATTCTCACGGCGTGACGTTGAGCGCGGCACCGACGTCCAGCAACTCGACCCAAGTCTGACCGGGCGTCAGCGTCATGGTCTTGCCGCCCGACGTCTGGTATGAAATGACGTCGGACATCGACGATCCGCGCGACCACGATCCCGCGACTTCTTTGCCGTCAGTGAAGAAGTCGGCGCTGCCCGCGCCCTGAAGATTGGCGTAGGAGTTCAAGGTACCGATGCCGTTCACGTAGTTCACGAACATGACCACCACGTTCTTCGGCGACTCACGTACGCCAGTACCAGTCACGTCGGCCTTGCCGAAGATCGTGCGATCCCACGAACCCGACGCGGCGTCCCAGGTCCAGGTGACGGGATAGATACTGGGAAAGTTGACGACGAAGCTGGCGACCGTGGCCCCCTTCACCTTGGCACCGGCGCTTCGGTACGAGAAGAGCGCGGGCGGTGGCTTAGGTNNCCTTGTCCTCGTCGACCAGGGTCAGGCCGGGCACGGTCTCGATGCTGGCGACGGCGTAGGGGGCGCCACCCGAATACGCGAAGATACCCTTCAGTGGATAGACGACCTGGGTGTCCGTGGGCCGGACCGAACGGACCGGACCGATCTTGGCGGGTGCTTGGGAGTTGAAGATCGCCGCCAGTCGCGTGATACC
>DKEO01000062.1:0-26231 GCA_002452255.1 Ferrimicrobium sp. UBA6820 | reverse complement strand
GAACGGCTCGTTGGTTCCGCGTTCGGTGAGCGATGGTTGGGTACCGACCTACCGCGTCGGGACCCAGAGCTCGACGGCCACCGCCCAGCTCGTGTTGCACCGGTTTCCCTGGAACGGCATACTCGCCGGGGTGACCCTGGGTCTCTGGACCATCGTGTGGCTTGGTTTCGGACTGATCCAGCGCTTGGAATGGCTGTTCACCGGTCGTCGGCGGCGAGGCGTGGTCGCGCGTCACGCCAGAAAGGTTGACCGTGGCTAGTCGACCCCGCCCCCCGTTGCTCGGCGTCCTGCTGGCGCTGCTGGTGCTCGCCGGTCTCACGACCCTGGCGAAATCCTCGAACGTCGCGCCCGACGCCAGTTCACTCTCGTCGTCGTCGGGCTCGAACTCGACCGCGCTGTACTGCACCGGACTCTCGGGAGCATCGGGGAACCAACTTGGTCACTTCACGTTCCTTAACACCACGGACTTCACGCGTCGGCTGAACGTACACGTGGTCTCGGACAAGGATGGGACCTCACTGACGTCACTCACGCTGGGACCACACAGTGCCCGGGTGGTCGTGCCCCAGAAAGAAGTGAAGGGGAACAGCTTCGCGGTCGCGGTGCAGGTGAACGGGGGCGGCGTCGTGGGCGAAGAGGTCGCCAACTCGAGTGCCGAGGCGCCCTGCGTCGGCGCGGGCGTCACCAGCTGGTACGCGAGCGGTTTTGACACCACCGTTGGTTCGACGGCGGACTTGAGCATCTACAATCCCACCGCCACGCCGGCGGTCTTTAACATCTCGGCGTTCTCGCCGAGCGGGTACTCGGCGCCCGCCCCCTTCCAGGGGTTGGCGGTCGGGGCCCACGATCAGACCGAGATCAACCTCGGTAGTCAGATCGTCAACACCTCGGACATCGGCGTGCGCGTGCGAGTACTTCGCGGCTCGGTCGTCATTGACGGCGTCCAGGAATCGGGGTCCGATGCTTCCTTCGCTCAAGGACAGAGCACCCTCACGAAGACCGCGTGGTATCCGGCCGTGACCACGGTCACGAGCGCACTGGCCCAGATCCGAGTCACCAATCCGAGCGGTGCGTCGGTCAACGTCGTCGCCAACGTGCGGGTGGCCAATTACACCGTGGCTCCCCAGGACCTGACCGTCGCCCCCTACGCGAGTGCCGACATCGTAATCACGCCCAATTCGGCGATTCCTGCCGCGGGCTACGCGAGCGTGAGCGTGAAGGCGAGTGCGCCCGTGGCGACGTCGCTCGTGACGGGCACCGCCGTGGGCACGGCACTCTCGTCGATGGTGACGCCCTCGGACGATTTCATCATCGCGGACTTCGCGGGCAAGGGATTCGACGTCGCCGACGTGACGAACACCTCGAAGGAATCAATGAAGGTGAACTTCACGACGATTCCCACGCCGGGCGGACCAAAGGCGAGCGGGCAAGTCCAACTGGCGCCGGGCACGACTGAAGGCATCCTGGGCGTCTTCAATGGCCTGAGCACCCTCAAGGGTCAGACGTTGTTGGTCACCGGATCGCGCTCTTCATTACTCGTCACGCTCACCCTGCCCACCACGCCGACGGGCGTGGTAGTGGTCTCGCCCCTAGACGGCCGGTAGTGTCGGCGGANNGGGCGCCGCCGGTACCGGTGCCACGGGAGCCGCAGCTGGTGCGGGACCCTCGGGCGTCGCGGTCGGTTTGGCCACCCCGTTGAGCGCGCTCACGGTCTTGGTGCCTTGCACGTGCACCGGCTCGCCGTGCGCCTCGTCGATCAAGTGCGCGGCGGTCTCACCGTCGATGGTCTCGCTTTCGAGTAGGGCTCGGGTCAGGGATTCGAGACCCCGGCGGTGCAGCGTGATGACTTCGATCGCGCGAGCCTCTTGTTCGCGCAAGATACGTTCAACCTCGTCGTCGATGATCTGGGACGTGTGGTCGGAGTAGTCGCGCGTGTGCATGAGGTCTTCACCGAGGAACACTTGATTGTTCGATCCCCAGGCCATGGGGCCGATTTCCTTGGACATTCCCCACTCGCGAACCATGCGGCGCGCGAGTTCGGTGTTGCGCTGAAGGTCGTCGGCGGCGCCCGTCGACAGGTCGCCGTAGACCAGGAGTTCGGCCACGCGCCCGCCCATGCGCATGCACAAGGAGTCCTCCAGGTGCTGGCGCGACATGATGTGTCGGTCCTCTTCGGGCAGGGTCATCGTCACCCCGAGCGCCATGCCCCGCGGGATGATGGTGATCTTGTGCAGCGGGTCGGTCTTGTCGAGCACGTAGGCGAGAAGCGCGTGACCGCTTTCGTGAAAGGCGATTCGTTCGCGCTCGTCGTCCATCAGGACCATCGTGTCGCGCTGTTGACCCATCAGCACGCGGTCACGAGCGTTCTCGAAGTCCTCCATGCCAATCGTGACCGAGTGGCGGCGAACGGCGTGCAGGGCCGATTCGTTGACGAGGTTCGCCAGGTCCGCCCCGCTCATCCCCGGCGTACCTCGCGCGACCATCGCCAGGTCGACCGAGGGATCGAGAGGTTTGTCCTTGGAGTGCACTTGCAAGATGGGTAGCCGCTCGTCGAGGTCGGGCAGTGGCACCACGATTTGGCGGTCGAAACGTCCGGGTCGCAGCAGCGCCGGATCCAAGACGTCGGGGCGGTTGGTGGCGGCGATGACCACGACGCCCTCGGTGGGGTCGAAGCCGTCCATCTCGTTCAGCATCTGGTTCAGCGTCTGTTCGCGTTCGTCGTGGCCACCGCCCACGCCGGCCCCACGCTTTCGACCAATCGAGTCGATCTCGTCGATGAACACGATGGCGGGCGACTGCTTGCGGGCCGTCGCGAAGAGGTCGCGGACCCGGCTGGCACCCACGCCGACGAACATCTCCATGAAGTCAGAGCCCGACACCGAAAAGAACGGCACGCCCGCCTCGCCGGCGACGGCGCGCGCGAGCATGGTCTTACCGGTGCCCGGCGGCCCCACCAGAAGTATGCCCTTGGGGATCAGCGCCCCGATGTCCTTGTAGCGACCGGGAGTCTTGAGGAACTCCACGACCTCGCTGATTTCCTGTTTCACCCCGAAGTATCCCGCGACGTCAGCGAACGTCGTCGTGGGGCGATCCTGGTTGAACTGCTTGGCCTTTGAGCGGCCCACCGACATCATCCCGTTCATCTGACCGCGGGCTTGGCGGCTGGCGAAGACGAAGAAGCCCACAAAGATGAGGATCCAGATCAGGTAGGGCAGGAAGGTGGAAAGGAAGCTGGACGAGTTGGCGAAGGTGACGTTGACGCTGTTGGTGCGCAGCGTGTTCACCTCGTCGGTGAGTGCCGGGATGGGTCCGTTCGAGGTGTAGTTCGTCCCGTTGGTCAACTGGCCAGTGATCACGCCGTTGTTGTTGTTGATAGCCGCCGAGATGACGCCGCCGTGGCGTGCGTCGTGGATCAGCGTCGAATACGAGAGGGTCTTGACGGTTTTGTTAGAGAAGAGCGACGGGATGATGAGGATGCCCAGGATGAAGGCCACCAGCGCGATCGTGATGATGCGTCGACGGGCCTCGGGCGCCATGGGCTGGTCACCACTGGGCACGTACTTCTTGTAGCCCTGTCGCTCGTTGGGTGGTGTACTCACGGTCTCTAATCTAGGGGCCAATGACAACAAGCAGACTGGGGCCCTGTGGATAACTCCCGACTTGTTAGCGTAAAGGCTTGTGAGTTCAATGCCCGAGGCGATTCCTAAGAATCATCCAAAAGTTGTGGCGATCGTCATCGGATGCTTCGCGGGCTTCTTATTGGGTGAGGTCGTCGCTTCGGTGCTGGTGGACGTGGCCGCGCAGGCGGATCACGTCCCGGGCGGTTTCTCCGCGCTCGCCAAGTTGACGTCGCCCCCGTGGTGGTCGAACGCGCTCGGACTGATCGGGCTCTGGCTCGGTTTTGGCGCGGCGATCGGTTGGGCCAGGACGCGTGGTGAGCTCGCCGACATGCCACGCCAGTGGACGTATCGAACCAGTGATGTATTTTTCGTCGCTCTGGGTGTGGGCGCGCAATTGCTTGTCGACCTGCTCTATCTTCCGTTCCACGCCAAGGACCTGAACAAGCCGGTCAACCACCTCTTCGGTGGCGCCACCGGCTCGACCTTCGTCCTGCTGGCGATCATGACCACGCTCGGAGCGCCCATCGTCGAGGAGTGGCTCTTTCGCGGGGTCCTGTTCCGAGCGCTCGACGCTGGTCTCTCACCAGTCATGAAGCGCGGTGGGACCCTCGTCGCGGCGCTCGTGAGCGCGTGCCTCTTCGGACTCGCGCACGGCGAGCCCCTCCAGTTCGCGGGCCTCGCTCTCTTGGGCGTCATCCTCGCCGTCGTGGTCAAACGCACGCAGCGACTCGTGCCGAGCATCATCACGCACGCGTCCTTTAACGCCGTCGCCCTGGCGTCGCTCATCGCACAGCGTTCGGGCCACTGATGCTTCGACGATTTGGACGCTTTTGGACGCCCCTTCGAGTGATGGACCTGTCGATCCTGCTCGGCATCGTCTTCGTCGTGGTCTGGGAGTTGCACCCCAACCTGATCTTCTCGTCGACGCTCATCACCGGCGGCGACACCGGCTCGCACTTAGCGTTGCCGGCGTATCTGCGAACCCAGGGCAACCTGTTCGATTTCACGCCCTGGTACCCGGGCTGGTTCGCGGGCATGCCCGCCTACTCGTACTACTTCGTGCTGCCCGACATACTGGCGACCTGGGCGAGCTACCTCATTGGCTTCGCCGTGGCGATGAAACTGGCGACCATCCTCGGCTCGGTGCTCATGCCTTTTTGCGCGTACGCCATGGGCCGACTCTTTCGGGCACCGCGACCCATACCCATCGCCCTCGCCCTGGCGACCTTGCCGTTCCTCTTTGACGCGTCGTTCACGATCGACGGAGGGAATCTTTTCTCGACCATGGCGGGCGAGTACGCGTTCTCACTTTCGCTCGCGCTGAGCCTGCTCGCCATCGGGTTATTCGCACGAGGGGTGCGCAGCGGAAAGGGCTACTGGTTCTGTGCCATCTGTCTCAGTCTGGTCCTGGCCGCGCACATCCTGCCGTGGTTCTTCACGATCGCGGCGGTGGCGGTGCTCGTCGTCTTCGAGCTTCTCGCGCGTCGGGGCATCGCCGACCCCGACCAGCAGATCACGGTTCGTGGCGACTACGCGCGGCCACTGCGCTTCGCCGCCGGCGCCGGTCTGCTTTCACTCGCGTTGTCGGCGTGGTGGCTCGCGCCGTTCTTGACGACCCAGGGCTACACCAACTCACTGGGCTACTCGAACGATCCGGTCAATACGCTGCACCAGATCTTTACCACGCTGGGCTGGTTCAGTTCCGCCGGTGGACACGGTGGCGACCGCTGGGTCATCAGCCTCGCCGCCGTGGCCGTCGTCGCGGCCTTCGTCGTGCGTGACCGCCTCGGCATGGTGCTCGCGACCCTGGTCGTGTTGTCGCTGCTCGCGTTCGTCTACGAGCCCCAGAGCGTCATCTGGAACGAACGATTGGTCCCCTTCTGGTTCATCTCGATCCATCTCATCGTCGGTTGGCTTTTCGCCTACCCCTTGTCGCGTTGGGCCAAGCGCCGTCGCAAAGAGACGCGATCGGTGAACGCCGACGAAGTACCGACCAGCGAAGTGCCGGTCCTCGACGACTTCGAAGACCACGAGGATCGAAAGTTCCGTCGCACCGTCAACGTCACCGTGGCGGTAGCGGTGCTGGGATTCGCGTCGACGGTGCCCGGTCTCATCCCTCCGGTCGCGTCGGCGCTCTCTATGAACACGACGGGCAATCAGGTCGCGGTATGGGCGGACACCAACTATTCGGGTTACCAGGGCCAGAGTGGCTGGCCCGAGTATCACGACCTGATCACCACCGTCGAACGGGTCGCCCATCGTTACGGGTGCGGACGGGCGATGTGGGAGTACAACTCGAATGAGCAGCGCTTCGGCACGCCCGAGGCCCTGATGCTCCTGCCGTACTGGACGAACAACTGCGTGGACTCCATGGAAGGACTGCTCTTCGAGTCATCGGCCACGACGCCGTACCACTTCTTGGATCAGGCCGAGCTCAGTGCGTCCCCGAGTGACGCGCAGGCCAATTTGCCCTACGGCGGACTGAACGTGTTCGAAGGTGTGCAACATCTCCAGATGCTCGGGGTCAAGTACTACATCGCCTACTCGCCGGGAGTGATCGCCCAGGCGTCGAGCGACCCCGCACTGAAGTTGGTGGCGACCACCAAGGCGTGGCCCAGCCCCGGCGTCAAGTGGTACATCTACCAGATCAGCGACAGTCCCCTCGTCGAGCCCCTGACGTCGCTGCCCAACGTGGTGACGAACGTGACGAGCCGGGTTGGATGGCTCAAGGCCAACGTCACCTGGTGGCTCAATTCGAAGGATTGGAAGGTGTTGCTCGCGAGTAGTGGACCCTCCAACTGGCCCACGGCCTCGAGTATCGCGACTGTCAGGGCGAGTGCACCACTGGCGCGCGTGCAGGTGACCCACGTCAAGATGGGCACCCAATCGATCTCGTTTCACGTGAGTCGCGTGGGCGTGCCCGTCGAGGTGAAGATCTCCTACTTCCCGCGCTGGCACGCGTCGGGCGCGATCGGGCCCTACCGGGTCAGTCCCAACATGATGGCCGTGGTGCCCACGCAAAAGAACGTCACGCTCGTCTACGGCGCGACACCCGCACTCACGATCGGCAACGTCATCACCGACCTGGCGGTGTTCAGTGGCTTTGCCACGCTCTGGTTCGCTCTTCGGAGACGTCGCAAATTACGCCAGTAGAGTGGTTACTCGTGGACACCAGCGAGATCTTCAAGGCGTACGACGTACGTGGCACCTACCCGGACCAACTCAACGAGGACGTCGCTCGAGCGGTGGGTTCGGCGTACGCGACCTTCACGAGTGCTTCGGTGATCCTCATGGCCCGCGACATGCGCCCTTCGGGATTTGCGCTGAGCCAAGCCTTCGCCGAAGGGGCGCGCGCCGTCGGCACGGCGGTGACGGACCTCGGACTCGCGTCAACTGACTTCATCTACTTCGCGACCGGTTACCTCGACGCGCCCGGAGCGATGTTCACCGCGTCGCACAATCCGGCCCAGTACAACGGCATCAAGCTTTGTCTCGCGGGCGCCAAGCCAGTGGGCGTGGAGACCGGTCTGACCCAGATCGAGGAGTTGACAAACAAGTTCCTCGAAGTGCCAGCCACGGGCGCCCTCGCGCCACTGACCACGCGCGACCTCATGGACGAATGGGTCGCGCACGTGCATTCCTTCATCGACCTGTCGACGCTGCGGCCGCTCAAGGTCGTCGCCGACACCGCCAATGGCATGGGTGGTTTCGTGGTGCCCAAGGTCTTTAAGGGACTGCCGTTCTCGGTCGAGATCCTCTTCGAAGAACTCGACGGAACCTTCCCGAATCACCCGGCCGACCCACTGAACCCGGCCAACCTCGTCGACCTCCAGCGTCGGATGCGCGAGACGGGCGCCGACGTCGGTCTGGCCTTTGACGGGGACGCAGACCGGGTGTTCCTGATCGACGAGAAGGGTCAGTCCATCAGTGGTTCGACCACGACCGCCCTCGTCGCCAAGGCTCTGCTCGCGAAGAATCCCGGCGCGACGATTCTCTACAACCTGATTTGTTCGAAATCGGTGCCCGAGGTGATCCTCGAAAACGGCGGCGTACCGGTGCGAACACGCGTGGGTCACAGCTTCATCAAGCAGGTCATGTCCGAAACCAACGCCGTCTTCGGCGGCGAGCACTCCGGGCACTATTACTACCGTGACAACTACCGCGCGGATTCGGGCATCATCACCGCGATGATCGTGCTCGAACTCATGAGCACGACCGGACTGGCCCTCTCGGAGCTGGTGGCGCCGCTCATTCGCTACGCCGATTCCGGAGAGATCAACTCCAAGGTCACCGATCCGCACGCGACCGTGGCGACGTTGACGGCGTCGTTCGCCACGTCTGGCGCGAAGACGGACGAGCTCGACGGTCTTACCGTGGACTACGGCGACTGGTGGTTCAATCTTCGACCCTCGAACACCGAACCGCTACTGCGCCTGAACGTCGAAGCGGCGAACGCCGAACTCTGCGACCAGCACGTGCACGAGGTTCTCGACCTGTTCAAAGGAGCGTGACGTGGCGCTAGAGGACTTTCTCTTGGACTTGATCGAGGACCCGGTTGATCACGGACCACTGCTGTACCTGAGCGACGCGGACATCCTCTACAACCCGCGGCGACGAGTCGCCTACGAGGTGCGCGATTCGATTCCGGTGTTGTTGCCCGACGAGGCGAAGCCCGTGAGCGACGAGGAACACGAGCGGTACGAAAAAGATCCGCTCGCGCGCCCGACGGGCACGAAAGCCTGAACTTTCGTTACTCGAGGCGCTCGACGATCATGGCCATGCCCTGACCGCCGCCCACGCACATCGACTCCATGCCAAAGCGCTTGTCCGCGTCCTCGAGTGAGTTGAGCAACGTCGTCATGATGCGCGCGCCGGTCATGCCGAAGGGGTGACCCAGGGCGATCGCGCCACCGCGGATGTTCAACTTCTCGAGCGGGATCTCGAGGTGCTTGGCGCTGGGGATGACCTGGGCGGCGAAGGCCTCGTTGATCTCGACCAGGTCGATGTCCTTGATGGTCATGTCGGCGCGCGCGAGCGCCTGGCGACACGCTTCGATGGGGCCGAGTCCCATGATCTCGGGATTGAGGCCGCTGACGCCGCTCGACACGATACGCGCGAGGGGCTTGAGCCCTAGGGCCTTGGCCCGGGTGTCGCTCATCACCACGACCGCCGCGGCGCCGTCGTTGAGGGGACAGGCGTTACCCGCCGTGACGGTACCGCCTTCTCGGAAGACCGGCTGGAGTGCCGCGAGCTTCTCCAAGGTGGTGCCGGCGCGAGGACCGTCGTCCTTGTTCACGAAGGTGCCGTCGGGTGTCGTGACCGGGATGATCTCACGTTCGAAGAAACCGTTGTTCTGGTGGGCGACGGCGAGTTCTTGACTGCGCACGGCGAACTCGTCCATCTCTTCGCGCGTGACCTTCTCGTACTCGGCGACGTTCTCGGCGGTCTGACCCATTGCGATGTAAATGTCGGGCAGACCGGGTTGGGCGGTCCAAGGCTCGGTGACCTTCTCCGAGCGAGCCTGCGTTCGCGCGAGTGCGTCGTGGAAGACCGGGTTTATGGCCTTGCCGTTGTCCGACGCGCCCGCCGCGAAGCGCGACACCGTTTCGACACCGGCGGCGATGAAGACGTCGCCCTCGCCAGCGCGGATCGCGTGGGCCGCCATGCGAATGGTCTGCAGCGAGGACGAGCAGTAGCGGTTGACGGTGACACCGGGCACGTTGTCGAGTCCGGCCAGGATGGCGGTGACGCGAGCGACGTTAAACCCGGCCTCGCCCGCCGGTTGCCCGCAGCCGAGGATGAGGTCCTCGACGCTGTGGGGGTCGAGTTGGGGGATGGTGGCCAGCACCTCTCGCACGATGTGCGCCGCGAGGTCGTCGGGCCGCACGTCGACGAGCGAGCCCTTGAAGGCGCGACCAATGGGACTGCGTCCGGTGGCGACGATGACGGCTTCGGGCATGGATTCCTCCTCGTAGTTACTGCAAGGTAACTCTGGCGAGCATAGTGAATCGCGCCAGGGACCTTTTCAGTCGTCGCCGAGCGGTCCCGCGTCGCCGAAGCCCTGACGGATGCCCCGTCCCGCTCGCTCGGTCAGCTGCTCGGGTTCGAACAGCATCCAATAGGCGTTTCGCGCGTGCTGGCGTGAACGGTTCTCGAAGAGACGGCGCAGCACGATGGGCTCGTCCGCCTCGTCCTCATGGACGAAGACCTCGAGGATCGGCGTGGCCGTGAGCAGTTGCGCCTGCATGATGCCCGTCGAGGCCTCGTGGGCGCACTGCTTGTCGATGGGGGCCGAGCCGGGCATGCCGAGCGCGACCACGATGGAGCAACCTCGTTGTTCGATCAGGTTCATCGCGGCGACCGCGAGGTCCTTGAAGCCGGGGACCGTCGTCGAGACGACCTTGAACTTGGTGCCGTAGCCGGGGCACTCCTCGAGTTCGGCGCGCGCCGCGGCTCCCATGTCAAAGCGGGCGAACATCGTGTCCACGACACCGATCTTCAACTTCTTCGCTGATCGTCGTTTCTTGGTCATGCTCGCCTTTCGTCGTGTCACCAGTGTATTGAAATGGGACCTTGGACCGTTCGTGAGCAAGTTTTGGCGAGGCCTAGAGTAAGGCAGAGAAAGTGGGTGGGCTATGGCATGGGATTTTGAGACCGAACCTGAGTTCGAGGAGAAACTCGCGTGGATGCGAGGTTTCGTGCGCGAGGAGATCTTTCCCATCGAGACCCTCGACCTCTCCTACGACCAGGTCGTCGCCTTCATCAAGCCTTTCCAGGAGGAAGTTCGCCGGCGCGGCCTCTGGGCCGCGCACCTGCCCGCCGAACTGGGCGGGAGGGGCTTCGGTCAGGTGAAGTTGGGCCTGATGCACGAGATCCTCGGTCAGACACCCTACGGGCCCTTGATCTTCGGCAACAACGCACCCGACAGCGGCAACGCCGAACTGCTGGCGGCGGGCATGGAGATGACCGATCGCGAGGACATCCGCGAACGCTGGCTCGAACCGCTGTTGAACGGCACCATGCGCTCGGGATTCTCGATGACCGAACCGCATACCGCCGGCAGCGACCCGCGACTCCTGCAGAGCACGGCGGTGCGCGACGGCGAGGAGTGGGTGCTCAACGGTCGAAAGTGGTACACGACCAACGGCTCGGTCGCGGACATCTTGATCGTGATGGCGGTCACCAATCCCGACGTGCACCCCTACCAGGGATCGTCGATGTTCGTCGTGCCCGTGCACACCAAGGGCGTGACGATTCTGCGCGACGTGGGTTCAATGGACGACCCCGAAGTCACCTACGGCCGCTTCGGCAATCACGCCGAGATCCTCTACGAGGACGTGCACATCCCCGCGGACCACCTGATCGGTCCCGAAGGTTCGGGCTTCCTGCTCGCGCAGGCCCGACTCGGTCCCGGGCGCATCCACCACTGCATGCGTTGGCTCGGCCAGTCTCAGCGCGCCTTTGACATGATGTGCGAGCGCGCCCTCAGTCGCTTCACGCACGGATCGCTCCTGGCGGATAAGCAGACGGTCCAGAACTGGATCGCCGACTCGGCCGCCGAGATGCACGCCGCGCGGCTCATGACGCTGCACGCCGCTTGGAAGATGGACAAGGTCGGCGCCTCGGCGTCGCGCGACGAGATCGCCATGATCAAGTACTACGGCGCCTCGGTGCTGCACAACGTGGTCGACCGCGCCCTTCAGACCTACGGCTCACTCGGCTATTCCTCGGACATGCCCTTAGAGGCGATGTACCGCGCGGCCAGAGCGGCGCGCATCTACGACGGTCCCGACGAGGTGCATCGTCAAACGGTGGCGCGTCACGCGCTCAAGCGCTACGAACCCAGTGAGATACCCAGCGACCACATCCCCACTCGGGCCAAGGCGGCTCGCGAGAAGTTCGCCGACATGCTCGAGTTCCTCGAAGCCGAGAAGGTCTAGCGGGGCGCGAGGCCCTCGATCGCCTCGTTGAGGTCGATCCCGAAGGGGACGATGGCGAGCGTCGGGACGTGTACGCCCGCGTCCACGTAACGCGCCACGTGGTCGCGGCACGCGTCGTAGGAACCGTGGATTATCAGTTCGTCCACCACCGAATCGGGGATCACCTCGTTGGCGAGTTTGCGGTTCCCGTCCTTCCAGGCGTCCCACATTGGTTGGAGGAGCTCACCTCGACCGAGCCAACGATGGAACTCGGCGTAGGTGGCGACCGTCAGGTACGAAGAGATCATCCGTCGGGCGATGAAACGTGCGGTGTCCGCATCCTCGGTCGGTATGACGAAGAGCCGCGCGGCGATGATCTTTGCGTCCCCGACTTCGTGGGCGCACTGGGTGACGTCGCTCGCCGCGAGCCAGTTGAGTATCGCACCGTCGGCTTCCTTACCCGCGAGGCGCAGCATCCCCGGTCGAAGGGCGCCCAGCAAGATCGGCGGGCGCTCGAGAACGGGACGGGACAACTTGAAGCCGTGCACTTCGAAGGTGTCAAAGACGTCGTCGATCTTCTCGCCGTCCAGGGCTCGTTTTACGAAGCGCAGCACGTCGCGGGTCTTGGCGAAGGGTTCTTCGTAGCTGATGCCGTTCCATAGTTCGACCACTGGCTGGCTCGAAGCACCGAGACCCATGGTGAATCGACCTTGCGCGACCTCGGCGAGGGCGGCGATGCTCATGGCGAGCAGTCCCGGTCCGCGAGTGAAGACGGGGGTCACCGCGACGCCCACGTGCAAGCGCGCTTCCCACGCGGCACACAGCGCCAGGGGCGTGAAGCCGTCGGCTCCGTCCACCTCAGCGGACCAGACGTCGGTGTAACCGAGGTCGGCCAGTCGGTGGAAGAGTGCCTGATGGTCGGGTAGCGAGACGCCGTCGAAGGGGATCGTGATGCCGTAGCGAGAAGTCATGGTCTCAGTGTTCCAGATAGCGCGACGTGGTGTTGGCTAGCGCAGGTAGTCGTCTTCGCGGGTCGCCGGGACAACCAGACCGCGTCGTTCGAGGTCTTTGACCCACCGGTCGACGAGCGTCTCGAGCACCGCGACGCGCGCGAAGTGTTTGTCCTCGGCGGCGATGAGGTCCCAGTGGGCGTGCGCGTGGTCCGTCCAGTCGAACACGTCGTTGAGGGCCCTCAGGTACGCGGGTCGCTTCTCACGATTTCGCCAGTCCTCGGGCGTGAGTTTCCATTGTTTCAAAGGATTGGTCGCACGGTCGTTGAAACGCTTCAGTTGCTCGCCGTCTGAGATGTGCAGCCAGAACTTCACGATCGTGACCCCGTCGAAGACGAGCATATCTTCGAAGTCGACGATCTCCTTGGCGGACTGTCGGGCCGTGTGCTTGTCGATCAACTCGTCGACGCGCTCGACGAGCAGTCGTCCGTACCACGAACGGTCGTAGATGGTCATGTCGCCGCGGCCCGGCAGTGACTCCTGGAATCGCCAGAGGAAATGGTGGCGCAGGTCCTCCTCGTTCGGTGGCCCCACGGGCACCACGCGAACGTGGCGGGGGTCTAGACCACTGGTTAGACGACGAATCGCGCCGCCCTTGCCCGCGGCGTCGAATCCCTCGAACAGCACGATCAGGCCCGGTCCCTTGGTCGTCGAGCCCAGGAGTCCACCACAGAACAGCCGAAGTTGCGTCAGTCGGCGTTGGGCCATCAGTATTCGCTTCTCGGATTCGTCGTGCGTGAGCGACTTACTGAGGTCGAGGTCATCGAGACGATTGGTCACCGAGGTCACCGTACCGCACGAGTAATGGGCCGATTGATGAGGCTAGTGCGTGGCGGCGTGTTTGCCCTTGCGCCGCTTGGGCCGTAACGACGCGGGCAATCGGCCAAGGAACCACGAACCAGCGAGGAAGAGTGCCGCGAGCAGAGCCACGAGCAGTGCGTCCTTCTCGTGCGGTGGCGTGAAGGAGAAGGTCACGCTCGACGAGCCGGCGGGCACCGAGATCGACTGGTAGACGCCACTCGAGGTGGAAATCGCGACTTCGTGGCCGTTCACGTACGCGTGCCAGCCCTTCATCTGCAACTCGGCGCGCACGAGCGTGCTCGGACCGTTCGGACACGTCACGGTCGCCGCGGCCGGATTGGCGCTGGTGATGGTGCACGAGTCCGAGGAGGTCGAGAAGAACGGTCGAGGATGGGGCATCTCGTAGATCGTCGCGATGCCCTGGACGTCCTCGAAGACCGCCTTCACGCCGAGTCTGGTGAGCGACGGCAGGATCGGCACGGAGGTGGGCAGCAGAAGGTACTTCACCGAGGCGTTCTCGTACGCCTGGAAATGATGCGCGACTTCGGACTCCTGGAGCGTGATACCCGTGATGCCGTCGTGGATGACGAACTGCTCGGGTGGGGTGAGTCCGGGGAAGAGTTGGGTCTCGAGGTACTTCGAGAACTTCTTCGGAAAAGGCAGGTCAATCGCGCTGAGTGAGTTGAGTCCGTACTCGGAAGCCCAGTTCGCGTTGAGGATCCCGAAGTCGAGGAAGCGGTACTCCCCTTGGTTCGCCTGGAGGAACGAGATCGGTGCCGTATCGACGTTGATCTGCTTGGCCGCCTCGGTCGTGGGGACAATGAACCAGGTCAGCGCCTCGGCCACGAGGACGACCGCGACCAAGACCGGCGCCCACTGCTTCTTGGCGAAGAATCCGAGAATCAGAAGCGCTGCGAGGGCCAGGAAGGGCAGGGAGTGCAACACCATGAGCAGGAGGCGCGCCTTGTGACTCTGGACGATGCCATTGTTGAGCGAACTCGATTCCAGGGCCGCCCAGACGAGCATCAGCAACGCGAACAGGTTCGTCAGGTTGAAGACCCGCTTGGCCCGCGCACTGGTGGCGAAGTCACAGACGCCGAGTACGGCGAGCACGATCACGGCGAGTTCGCAACTGGGCATGAGATAGCGCGAGAGTGCGGCGTTCTTCACCTCGGGTATCAGATTCAAGATCTGGTGGATATAGAGGAGATTGAACATGCTGAGCGTGCCCAAGAACGCCCAGACGCCGAGGAATATCCGTAGCGAGCGGTGGCGGGCGCCGAAAAGTCCCAGTAACGCGAGGGCAATGATGCTCGCCCCGAAATAGCCACCAATCCCGCCCCAGTCGCTGTAGGTGTTGGGATTAGAGAAGATGCCGCCGTATATATACGGGTCGATGAACATTGACGTCGCGTGGATGGGCAGATGGATCAGACTCTCGGCCCCACCCGAGTGGGGTCCCACGTAGGCGACCTTCACGTAGTCGTAGAAGGGAACCAGGACCGGCAGGGCGAGGATCGCGCCGATGATCCCCGCGAGACCGACCCGACGCGCGGCCACGAGACGCACCGAGCGATCAAGGGTGAAGAACCGCACGATCGCCCATCCGAGACAGAAGAGGCCGTCGAAGTACGCGACTTCGGGAAAGCCGGCGTAGAGCGAGAGGGCGAGTGCCAGCGCGGCGACGTACCAGCCCTTGCGCACCGCGCCCCTTGAGGCCGCGTCGTAGATCATCTCGATGCCGAGTACGAGCATTGGCAGAAAGGCGACCGGGTTGAGCACGGCGTTGCCCAGCCAGGCGTACGTTCCATTGAGCGCGAAGAGAAGACCGGCGACCGTAGCGAAGATCGTGGGGACCGACAGGCGACGGGCCAGGAAATATGTCGAGACACCCGCGATGAGCTCGAGGGACATGTGAAACCACAAGAGTCCGCTCGGCAAGGCGAAGAGCAACGTGAGGGGCAAGAACGCCGCAGACTGCATCTCGCCCAGCAGCGGCGAGCCGAGTCCTTCGAAGTAGTTCCAGAACGGGAAGTGACCGTGCAACAGGTCTTGGGCGGCTAAGTGACCCAGGGGTTGCGTGATGTAACCGGTATTTGGGTCGATCGCCGGTCGGCCACACGAGACGTGACAGAGAATATGCGAGACGCCGGCCGTCCACGAAATCGGGTTGATGAGCGAGAAACCCGTGAGGTAGAGGACGTTGGCGAAACAGATCCCGAGGAAGATGACGAGCAGCGGTGTGGTCGAGGTGGGCAGTCTTCGATAGTTGGCGACGAATCTCGCCCAGGCCGTTGGCACTGTTTCAGGTTACAAGAGTCTTACCGCGCGACTCGGTGAACTTCGTGTTCAACGGTGGCGGTAGTACATCGTTTCGCCAAGTAGAAGAAGCGACTCAGGAAAATAGGGGTCGCGAAACGAGCCAAAGATGTCCCAGCGACGGATGAAGCGATTCCGGTCCTCTAACGGATCGAGTGATCCGCGCGATGAACTCACGTGGTGGAAGAGTTGAACATTGGGCGTGTAGACGACATTCCTTCCGTCCTCTTGGCTCCTCAAACAGATGTCCACGTCGTTCATCGTCACCTTGAGCAGTTCGTCCATGCCACCGAGTGATTCCCACAGCTCACGGCGTACCATTTGCACCGCACCGGTCACGGCGGCCACGTCGCGAATTGCGACGGTGTACTGGTCCTGGTGTGGGTAGTTGGAATCAATTCGAAGGTGCTGGGGATAGGGGGAGATCACGATGCTGTCGTGTTCGTGCCGTCCGTCCTGGTCCAACAGGCATCCACCCACGATGCCCACATCGGGCAGCGAGGCGAGCGCCACCATCTGCTCAAGCCAGTCCGGCGTCACCAGGATTGTGTCGTTGTTGAGGGTGACGACGAAGTCCGCGGTCGAATGCCGAATGCCTCGGTTGACGATGGCGGCGTAGTTGAAGGGACCGGGGCAGCGAACTACTCGGTACTTGGTCGCGTCGAAGTAGTCGAGCGACTCAGTCTCGATCGAGTCATTGTCGAGAAAGATGATGTCGTAGTTCTGGTACGTGGACTTCTGCTCGATGGCCTCAACGCAACGACGTACGAGGTCAATGCGGTCGCGCGTGGGAATGATGATGTCGATGGACGGCGAAGGCGAAGGTGGTTCGAGGCGCCAGTCAATCGAAGAACCGAACGGACCAGACGTCACGGTCCCTTTCCAGCCGCGCCGTGCTAACGCGGCCCTAACCACGGACTGAGAATCATCGCTTACGTGCTCGGCCTCGAAGCTAATCAAGGGCCTTCCCGCGACGAGGACCTTCGCTACGTGGTGAAAGTTCGCGCCGTGTTCGACGAACCGCAAGTAGGCATCGTGTTCGAAAGCCCATCCGGCTTCAGCCTTGAACGACCCGACTGATCGCAGCGTCGAGATACGCAAGAGAGCCGGGCGCCCCACGCAGTTATAACTGAGCAAGGTGTGCGGACCGGCCGTGGGGGTCTTGAGCAACGGTGCGTGCGTATCGGGACCGGATTCGTCGGCGAAGACGACGTCGTCGTTCTCGTCGGCGGCACTGCGAAGTGCGATGGCGGCGTCCGCCCGGTCGAGTTCTGGGATGGAATCGTCGACGACGAAGAGCCACGTGGCGTTCGAATTCACGATGACTTCGTTGAGGGCGTCAATCGTGTGAGTGGCCGAGGCTGTGGATTCACTCACGACGTGAACCTGGACGTCGTCGGTTACGGACACGGTGTTCACGTCGCCCTCTTTCGCACCTGTCGGTGGACGGTAATTGTGTGGGAAGTAGACCGGTCTTTCCGTCGGGCGTTCGATTGAGGCGACGGGTGCCTGCCTTCGCAGCTTGCGCACGAGTTGTAGTAGCGGCCTTCCAAAGACACGAGCGACTTTGTAGCGATACGTGTCTTCACCCAACATGCGGCCCACGACCTGTTGAAAGCGGTTTCCCTGCACCAGTCGAATGCTTGCGTGAAACTGGTTCCACCGACGCTTGATGTCGCGATCGGAAAGTATGTCAGTGGCGTCGGAGTCAAAGCGTGTAAAGGCGGGCACGTTAACTAGCTTTCGTTGATGCGGTCAGGGAGCATACGAAGAATGCTCAGCCAAATTTAGTTGAGAGTTCGGGATCGAATCACGCGCAGTGACGGCGTCGCTTCACAGGCTTTTCGCAAATACGCCAGCCAAGAGGTGACCGAGACGGCATTCAGTTTGACAATTCGATGACGTTTGGCCCTCAGCCGCTTGTTTTTTTGAATCAGGTGACACTATGGAATAGTGACTTTTTCCCGCCCCTTTCGCGTCCTGCTCGGTCTGGCACTCGTCGTCACGTTCTTCTTGCCGGCGTTGGCGACGGTGCCGGCTTCAGCCACTGCGGTGCCGACGTGCAATGCCCAGAACTTCACCGCCACGTCAAACATAAGTACTCGAGCCGGCGGAGCGACGGTTCGTCTCGTCCTCACGAATTCGTATTTTCCGAGATGTCAGTGGTCGAGCGCGACGGATTACCAGTTCGCGAGTTCGTCGGGGGTCGCGATCGGCCCCAAGGTCTCGCTCGCGACGACCAAGGGTCTGGCGGTGCCTCAGCAGCCCTGGTTGATGAACGACACCTTTCAGTTGATTCAAAACCTCGTGACCGAAGAGGGTGTTCAGTGTACGCAGAAGCAGGCCTCGTACGTCCGCGTCTCGAGTACGCGAGGTGGACCGCTGCTCGTCAAACTCACGACGTCGATTGGTGTCTGCGTGAACGGGACCACCAAATGGACCTCGCTCTCGTCGCTCTCGTTTCCCAAGCCTTCGACGTGCACGTCCGCACAGCTGAAGTTGAACGTCGGCCAGTCCAACGGAACAGCCGGCACGATCTTCTATCCACTCATCGTCACGAACGAGGGTAGTCACGCGTGTGAGCTCTCGGGCACGCCCACCGTGCAGCCGACGACGGGAACACTTCCTGGCGTTGCCCACATCTTGGTAGGACTACGAGCGACACTTCGCGGCACGGGGTCCACTGGTTACGGTGACAGCATTCGCCTCGGCCCGCGTGCGAAGGCGAGCGCCGCGTACGGCGTCGTCGAAACCGGAAATTTCACGCCATCACAGTGCGTGGCGAAGAACTTCGAAAGCCTGTCGGTGGGAATCGCGAGCGTCAGCGGCGGCTCGAGTTGGTTCATCCCCTTGTCCGGCTCGACGTGCACGAAACTTGCCAGCACCAATATCTCTGGATTTGTACCTGGAATAACGGGCATCGCCCCCTGACATAGTCGTCCGCGGTTCCTTGTAATCATTGACTATTCATCCAGCGTTAACGTTCTCGTAGATCGTCGCGCCTTTTCTTGTCGGCCCCATGTTACATTTCGGTACTTAATAAACCATTACTGAGGTGATAACCACAAGAAAGAGGTAGTCGTGACAGACGCCCTGGATGTACAACAAGGAAACGAGCCCGAGCACGCGTTGCGTTCGGGGGTCCTCGGTCTCTTTGATTCGGTAGTCATGGGTATCGCGGGCGTCGCACCGGGTTATTCGATTGCTGCTTCCACCGCGGTACTTTTCGGAGCAGTCGCGCTGGGCGGCGCCGCGGCGCTGCTCTATTGCGGTGTTGCGATGTTCGGGATTGTCTTCGCCTTCAGCTACCTCGGTCGCGTTGAACCAAAGGCCGGCGCAAGTTATTCGTGGGTTCGCCGTGCCCTGCACCCTTTCTTCGGTTACATGTCCGGCTGGGCACTCATCGTCTCGGCGCTGATCTTCATGGTCGCGGCGACCTTGCCGGTTGGGGCGAATCTTCTCGGGCTTTTCTCGACGTCCGCGGCTAACAACAAGGGAGCCGTGACCATCGTGGGAGCGGTGTTCTTCTTGCTCATGGTCGCGGCCGTGGCCGTCGGTGTCACGGTGACCGTGATCGTGCAGATCGTGATGTCGTCGATCGAGATCGCCCTGCTTATCCTCTTCGCCCTGCTCGCTATATTTCACGGCCAGCACGTCCACACCTTCTCGTGGCACTGGTTCGCACCTTCGGTGTTCCACGGTGCGAACGGATTCTTCGCGGGGGCTCTCGTGGCGGCCTTCTACTACTGGGGCTGGGACGTCACCGCGAACCTCAACGAAGAGACCAAGGGTGCCACCAAGACACCCGGTATGGGTGGCATCATCGGGATGATCTTCGTCTTCATTCTCTTCGAGGTGTTCACGGTCGCGACCAACCTGGTGTTGACGTCGGGCCAAATCCAAAAGAACGACGCGGACGTCCTGAGCGTTCTCGGCCAAGCCGTGTGGCACGGCACGTGGGGCAAGTTGATCGTGGTCGCCGTGGTCCTCTCGACGGTCGCGACCCTCGAGACGACGCTCATCCAGGTAACGAGAACCATGTTCGCCATGGGTCGCGACAACACGCTGCCCAAGGCACTGGGACATATTCACAAGAGGTTCAAGACGCCCATCGTCGCGACCGCCTGCGTCACAGTATTCTCGCTTGCTCTCTTCGTGTGCTCACAGTTCGTCGGGTCGATCGACTCGATTCTCACCGACGGCATCAACGCCATCGGACTTCAGATCTGCATCTACTACAGTCTGGCGGGGCTGGCGGTAGTCATGTTGTATCGCAAGCAGTTGTTCCTCTCGGTGACCAACTTCGTCTTCATGGGACTGTGGCCGCTCATCGGCGCGGTCTTCATGATCGTGATGTTCATCAAAGCAATCCCAGGTCTCAATTCGACGACGCTTTGGGTGGGACTGGGCGCCATGGCCCTCGGACTGATTCCGATGTCCATCTATTGGATCAAGGGGAATCCCTACTTCAATATGCCCTCGAAGGAGGACCGGGTCGCGGTGCTGATGGAGTTCGAGCAGAACCTCTAATCCAGCCCTCTGGACTGCTGACCGGCTCCGACGCACGTGCGTCGGAGCCGGTTCGCTGCGCTGCCACGTCTAGTTCGCCAGGCGGTATGTTCGTGGTGTAGGCAAAGGGAGGTCGACGTGCAGAACGGTGTGCAAATCGCGGGGGTTGGCCAGGGCTCTTCGGGTGCCCTAATCCTCGGTCCTCGGCGCCTTATCCCCTTCGTCCTGTTGATCGTGCTCACGGTCGCGGCCGTCGTGACCGCCGTCCTTTCGGCGGGATCACCCGCGGGTGGTGCCACGACCGTACGGGCGGCGTTGGCCTCGATGATGGACGCGAAGTCGGTGACCTTCGCGCTCAACGTCAACTTGTCGGGCGCGGCATCCGCCCAAGCGACGGTGGACGGCAGTTGTGCGACCGGTCCCGAGTGCCAGGTGAACTTCAGTGCTTCGAGTGGTCCAACCAGCGTGGGCCAATCCCAAGTGGTCATCGACCACGGCGTGTTGTACGTGGAACTTGCGGGATCTCTGGCGAGCAAACTCCCGACCCCTTGGGTGTCGGCGCCGCTGAATTCCTCGAGCGCCCAACAGTCGACCGGTATTTCCGGGGTGGGTAGCCTTTCGTCGGTGTTCGCCGGCCTCGCCAAGGTTGGCGACACGGTGACTGATGACGGCCCGGTCACCTTGAACGGGGTGGCCACCCACGAGTACAGCATCTCGGCGAGTCAAGCCACCGAACAGCAGCAACTAGAGACCTTGCTGAAGGCGTTGCCGAGTACGGACGCCAGTCTGCTCGGGGCGGTGACGGTCGGGGGCTACAACGTGAACATCTACATCGGCCCTGACGGCAACATTGCCGAAGTGGACCTCACCACTTCAATGACGACCGCGCAGGGTTCGGAGAGTCTGGCGCTTCGTCTGGGTCTCTCGGGTTACGGACAACCGGTGAGTGTCACGGTTCCGCCCGCCAACGAAGTGACCCCGCTTTCGTCGTTGACGACCAAGTCGCTCACGGGGCTCTAGGTCTCGTTCTTCGGTAACCAGTGGAAGGTGAAGCGGCAGATCAAGGCCGCCGCCAGAGTCCACGCGCCAAGGATCACGGCGGCCTTGGGAAGTTCAAAACTATGTCCGACCTCTTGGCTCGCGAAGAGTTTGGGCAAGAACACGCCGCGCATCGCCTGGGCCATCCACTTCAATGGAAAGATCGCGGCGACGTCTTGCATCCACTTGGGTAGATTGGCGTAGACGAAGAACACCCCGGAGGTGAACTGGAAGAAGAGCACGACCGGGGAGGCGAGTGCAGACGCCGACTGGCCGTTCTTGGCGAAGTTTGAGAACGCGATGCCCAAGAGCGCACTGGCGGCGAGCCCGAGTGCGCTGATCCACACGAAGTCCAACCACAACGACACCGAGCCAGGCAAGTGGATGCCGTAGCTGAAGTGTCCAATCGCGAGCAACGCAATGGCTTGGAAGATGTACGTGAACGTCGCAGCGGCCAGTTTGCCCACGAAGTACACGCTCGGGGGCATCGGCGAACCGACCAGGCGCTTCAGGGTGCCGTTACTGCGTTCTTCGGGGATCCCGATCGCCAATTGCTGGAAGGCACTGTAGAGCAGACCCGACGCCAGAAGTCCGGCCACGAAGTACTGGTCGAAGCTGACGCCGGTGTTGCCCAGTTTGGTCTTATTGAATACCGAGCCAAAGATGAAGAGGAGGAAGACGGGCAGCAGCATCGAAAAGACCACGGCGTTTCGATTTCGTAGCAGCAGGCGAATCTCGAGTCGCGCCCGGTGATAATAGAGCGAAGGGAGTTTCGTCACTGCTCGCTCGCGTTGACGAGTTCGAGGTACGCCTCTTCGAGGGTGGTTCGAACGACTTCGAGACCCGGTATCTCACCGGTGAACCTGGCGGCGAGTTCACGGACGAACTCCGTTGGTTCAGCCGTTCGCTGCTCCTTCAATTCATCGTGTTCGAACCATCGAACGCTCACGAGATTCTGCGAACGACTGCCGAGCCCCGCGGGGGTGGTGTCGGCCACCTTTCGTCCCTTCGTGACCACCACGACGTGGTCGGCGAGGGCGTCCGCCTCTTCGAGGTAGTGCGTCGTGAGCACGATAGTCACGCCCTCGTGCTTCAAACGCTCGATCAGCCCCCAGAAGATGTGGCGCGCCTCGGGGTCAAAGCCTGTCGTCGGCTCGTCGAGGAATAAGAGCTCGGGCGTACCGACGACGCCGAGCGCGACGTCCAAACGTCGACGCTGCCCCCCCGAGAGATTCGCGGCCCGGGTCGTGGCCTTGTCGGTGAGTCCGACCAGTTCGATGGTCGAGTCCACGTCGCGCGCTTTGGGGTAGTAGCGGGCAAAGTGCTCGACCGCTTCACGCACGGTCAGTTCGTTGAGATCGCTCGCGCTCTGCAGGACGATCCCCAACTTCTGACGCCACGATCGGGTGGGGTGGGCGGGGTCGAGGCCGAGGACGCTGACGTCGCCACCGTCGCGATGGCGGTAACCCTCGAGGATCTCAACGACCGTCGTCTTACCGGCACCGTTTGGTCCCAGGATGCCGACGCACTCGCCGGCGGTGACCGTCAAATCGAAGTTCGAGACCGCGACGAAGTCACCGTAGCGTCGGGTCAGTCCTTTGATCTCAATCGCGGCCACGACCGTAACCCTAGATAATTTCTTCGCTCCACGCAGTGAACACTTCGTGACTTGGCCCGCTACGACCATGCCCCGATACTGGCGTTCGTCGCGGTCAGTGGATTGACGGTGAGATGGTAAGAAATGGTGATGCGTCGACTTGGGTCCGGTGAGCGAACCACTCTGCTCGACTTGTTGTTCCTGTTCATTTTTGGCATCGGCTTCGGTTACGTCGAGGCCGCGGTCGTCTCGTACCTGCGAGCGCTCATCAAATTCCATCAGAATTACTCGATTTCGCATTACAAGGTATGGCTGAACCTGGGCTTCATCACCTTTGTCCAACCCGAGCGTTCGATCTTTTTGTCCCGGCGCATCGCCGACATCGAGGTCGGCCGCGAGGCCATGACCATCGTCATGCTGGTCGCCGTGGCCTACCTCGCCAGCAGGGTCTGGTCACAACGTTGTGGCGCGTTTCTGATTCTCTTCGCGTGCTGGGACATTTCGTACTACGGATGGCTTCGGGTGCTGGACGGCTGGCCCCCGAGCCTCTTCACCCGTGACGTCTTCTTCCTGATCCCGGTGACGTGGATCGGCCCGGTCCTCACGCCCCTGATCATCTGCAGCGTCATGCTCGTCGCGGGAATCTGGTTGTACCGCGACCAGACCTTGACCCGGCGCGCACACCCCTTCAACCGGTTCTAAGCAGCCAACGCCACCAGGAAAGCGCCGACTGGTTGTCCCTAATATCAGTGCATGGACCTGGAACTTCGCGACAAGGCGTATCTCATCACCGGCGGCACCGACGGGCTCGGTCTCGCGCTGGCCAAGACCCTCGTGCGAGAGGGCGCCCAGGTCGCGGTCTGTGGGCGCGATCAGGCGCGCCTCGAGCAAGCGGCATCGGCCTTGGGTCCCGAGGCCCTGTGCCTTCGCGCGGACGTCAGTCACGAGGCAGAACTCGATGCCTTCATCGACGCAGCACTGACGAACTTCGGACGTCTCGATGGTGCGGTCAACAATGCCGGAAGAAGTTCGGGCACCGCGATCGCGAATTCCGTGGATCAGGAGTGGCGAGACGATTTCGAACTGAAAGTCATCGCCGCCATCCACTTGGCGCGCCGCGTCCTGCCCGCGCTGGAGGCGACACGCGGTGCGCTGGTGAACGTGCTCGCGATCATGGCGAGATCACCGTCGGCGAATTCCACCCCCACGACCGCGTCACGCGCGGCCGGTCTCGCCTTCACCAAGGCCATGGCCAACGAGGTCGGACCCCGAGGGGTGCGCGTCAACGCGATTCTGATCGGCTTCATTGAGTCAGGTCAATGGCGTCGTCGGGCCGAGGCCGCGCAGACCAAGCTGGAGGATCTCTACGCGGGAATGGCGAAGGGTTCGAACATCCCGCTGGGCAGGGTGGGTCGAGCCGAAGAGTTCGCGGATCTGGCGGCGTTCCTGCTCTCGCCGAGGGCCAGCTACATCACCGGCGTGGGCATCAGCATCGACGGAGGACTCTCCCCGGTCATTTGAAATTAAGTAAATTTCGTCGTTGAAGCTCCGCACTCGCGTCGCGGTGGCGTTCGTCGAGCGACGGCGCCGCCTCGAGGACTCTTTGTCGATCGTCCCTCTCGGGCTTGAAGTGGACCTGAGTAATGTACGTGAAAGCGCAACGAACGTAAAGAGTCCGTCCACTGTCGAAGCGCCTTACCGCAGCAACGTCCGAAACGGTGGCGGGGTAGAGGAATTGACTTGAGCGAAGACGGCCAGGTTGCATCGACGCGAGGCTCGCCAGCAGCGAGCCTTTTCGAAGTCGGCGTGGGTTTCTACGCGATCATCTTTACCGACATCGTCTTGTCGACGGGGCTGCGTACCCAACTCGGTGACGCACTCGCCGACGTGTATCACGCCGAAGTCGACGCGCTGACTCGAGAGATCATCGAGATGCATCGCGGACGGGTGGTCAAGGGCCTGGGCGACGGCCTGATGGCGATCTTTCGCGGACCGACCGAGGCGGTGCTCGCGAGCGTCGAGGTGCAACAGCGCCTGATCCGGCGGAATCGAAACGCGGAGGTATCGCTGCACGTGCGCGTCGGGGTCAGCGTTGGTGAGATCGAGGTCACCGAAGACGACGTCTTTGGCTACGCGGTCAATGAGGCGGCACGCCTCTGTAGCGCGGCCGAGGTCGATGGCGTTCTCGTGAGCGATATCGCGGCGAATCTGGCCCGGCGGGCCGAAGTCGAATTCGCACCGAGCCAAGAAGTCGAAGTGACGGCGTCCGCACCCCCAACCCCCGCGCGCGCCGTCGTCATCAGTTCGGTCGCCGAACCTCTCATTCCCTTGGCGAGTCCCCTCGAGTTCCACCAGCACGGCGGTCGCTTCGTCGGCCGCTCGCGAGAGATAGGAACTCTTTTGGGGCAGTGGACGCGCGCGTGCGAAGGTTCCGTCGAGGTGAGCGTGCTCACGGGCGAGCCGGGATTGGGCAAGACCACGTTGACGGGCGAGTTCGCGCGTCACGTCGAGACGACGGGCGCCATTGTTCTCTACGGTCAGTGCGAGGAGCGCACGCCCGCCCCCTACCAGCCGTTCGTGCAGGCACTGAGCCATTTCGTCGAACACTGTCCTCCCCGAGAACTCGAGCAACTCATTGGACCCCACGCGTCGGATCTCAGCCAATTGGTGCCAGCGATCGGTGAGCGTCTCGCCCTCGAACCGCTGCCCCGTCTGTCTAATCCCGACGCCGAACTCCTTCGCAGGTACGAGGCCTTCGGTCTCACGCTTCGATCGCTGGCGGATCACGCGCCGGTCCTCTTGATCGTTGACGATCTGCACTGGGCCGGAACGACGACGATCGACCTGCTCGATCGAGTCCTGCACGACGCGCACCAACGGAGGATCATGGTGTTGCTGGCGCTTCGGGGATGGGATCCGATGACCGATCCCTACGTTGACCATTTCCTCGCCGACCGACACCGACTTGCTCATCACGTCCAGGACATCGTGCTCGAAGGGTTGGGGCCCGATGAGGTGGGCGAACTGGCCTCCGAGTGGAAACACCGCACCGACCTTGCCGCCAGCGAGACCGAGGAACTGTGGCAGATCACCGCAGGGAACCCGTTGTTCGTATCCCAGGTGTTGCGATCGACTGGTGCCGATGAGGTGGTGCCCGAACACATTCCCCAAGGTGTCGCCGACGTCATCAAGCGTCAGCTCGAACGACTGGACGCCGAGACGAGAGAGCTACTGGCGGTCGGGGCGCTCGTGGGACCACGATTCGAGTTCGGCGTCGTGGTTGGGGCGACGGGTCTCGCGCGCGAACGCGCACTCGCGTGCCTCGACGACGCGGTGCACGCTGGCGTCGTTCGCTCGCTGGAGGGTTCGCCCTTGCGCTACGAGTTCAGCCACGCCTTGGTCCAGCGCACCATTGAGA
>DKEO01000047.1:0-4489 GCA_002452255.1 Ferrimicrobium sp. UBA6820 | reverse complement strand
CCTCCGACGAAACATGTTGCGCTTGGGTCACGCGGAAATCCACTGCGACGCTGCGCCACCGCGCGGACAAGCACTGAGACCTACAAACACGACGACCGGACGTCGAGTTGATGTCAGTGACGCGGTGCTTTCTTTGGCGCGTCGAGGTCGCGTGCGAACAGGGTTCCCTCTACGACTGAATTCGCGACGCTCGTAAGACCGAGATTGTGATTGCGAGAATGTGCCCGAAGCATCGCGAACGCGTCGTCCATGTTGCAGCTCATTGACTCGCTGATCATGCCCTTGGCTTGCTCGATGATAATACGACTGGTGAGCGCCCGGTTCAACTGCTCGTTCAGGGTGGTAGCGGCGAGCGATGACTGGTGCTGCAGGATCGCAATCGTCGCCACGTCTGCCAGGGCCTGGGCGACGACGACGTCTTCGTCATCGAGAAATCCCAATTCAATGCGAAATAGATTCAGCGCACCAATCGTCTGGCCCCGCAATCGCAAGGGTAGACAGTGCACCGACTGGAAACCGAGTTCACGAGCCTTCGGCGTGAAGCGGGGCCAGCGCTCGTCTGGTTCGACCAGTTCTCGATTGACAATGGCCATTCCGTCGCGCAGGCAATCAACGCAAGGTCCCTCGTCGGCCTGGATCTGGAAGAGTTCAAGGACCCTCATGGTGTCACTGGAGGAAGCCNNGTACTCGAGTTCGCCCGCCGGGGACTTCAGCATCACGCCAGCCGCGTCCACGTCCACCGCCTCTACACAGCGATCACTTAACAACGTCAAGACATCGATGACGTCGAAGTTATCGACCAGATTGTCCGCCAGTTCCACGAGCGTCGCCACCAGCAGTGATTCTCTGGTCATCTACGCCTCCCGCCGGTTGTTTTGCATTCGATGGGAACAGGAAATCCGCTCGTACCGATGCGCCAATTCTACACCCATGAGTTCATCTTCTAGCCCGTCTCCTCGAGCCAGGTGGCATTTTCTTTGTTGAAACTGGTCTGACGCGCGATTATTCGCGTCGCCAACATTGAAATCGGCGTGTCTGTCGCAAAAGCGTGGGCCCGCAGCAGGACCAGGGCCTCTCCGACGTCGGTGGATCCTTGGACCGCCAGCATGCCCGCCGCTTGATGAATTGCGAAGTCAAACGTCGCCTCACGTTCGAGTTCGGCCGCCAGGGAATCACCGCTTGCGCCCGCTTGCATGGCCAAGATGGCGCGCCCTATTACCGACGCCATCAGGTAGCCGTTTGACGCTTGTTCGTAGGTGAGAGCTCCACGTTTGTCACGGTAGAGACTGAGCGCCCCCAATCGAACTGCCCCGATCCGTACGGGGAAGCCAAAAACTGCTCGGGCACCTATCTCGATCGCTTGGGGGGTGTAGAACACCCAACGCAGCGCACTACTGTTCACTAAGTCGGTGTCTTCTACCGCGTCTTCGCCACCACAGGCGTCGTTGCAGGGCCCCTCACGCAACGTGATCTCCAAATCCATCAGCCGGGTAGAAGCCTGGTCACTCGCTCCCAAACTGGTCATCTCGTTCTTGTGGGGACTGAGCGCGATGCCCGCACCCGAGAGTTCGGTGATTTCGGATGCCACCATGCAGAGCGATCCCTCGTTGGCGCCCTCGCGTTCGTATTGGGCCATCAGCGAAAAGATATCCACCAGCCGGTCAGTCGCCATGTTTCGCGACTTTCGAAATCGCGACGATCCAGCCAGATTTCGTTGTCTTCGTCACGGTGATTCTCCTTAACACGTGTCGACGCTCAACGAGGGCTAGATCTAGCGTTACCAATTCCTTGAGTTGGAACCTACCCCCACCCTACAGGGCCCAAGGTCCAGGGGATCGAACCTTCACCCAAAGGCCACAATGAGCCACTCGGCGGGCTCCACTTTCGCCAACGTGATCGGGCGAAGGAAGTCGGTACCTGAGTTCTCACTCTCGTAGCGCCTTGCCTATCACCAAGCCGATCTGTTCACTCTCGAGCAGAAACCCGTCGTGTCCGACGCTCGAGGTCACCGTCGCCAAGGGCCGCGCCTGAGGTATGAGGTCAACCAACTCTTCTTGGAGCCGTGGCGGGTAGAGGCGATCGGACGCGATGCTGATCACCGTCACCGAACTCGTGATCGCGCCCAGCGCTTGTTTTATACCGCCGCGACCCCGGCCTACGTCATGGTGGTTCATTGCCTCACTCAACACCACGTAACTGTTGGGATCGAAACGACGTACCAACTTGTCGCCGTGATATTGCAAGTACGACTCGACGGCGTAACGACCCCCACGCAAGGGCTGCTCTCCTTGCTGGTCGAGGCGACCGAATCGGACGTCAAACTCGTCGCTCGTTCGATAGGTGAAGTGACCGATGCCGCGCGCCAACGCCATTCCGTCGAAGGGCCCCGATCCGGTGCCGTAGTAATCGCCGCCACGGTAGAGGGGGTCAAGGCGGATGGCTCGGATCTGCAACGAACTGAGTGCGATCTCGTCGGCCGTCGACGCGGCGCCGACCGCCAGCACCACCGCGCTAGCCAAGCGCGACGGAAGTCCGACGGCCCACTCGAGGACCCGCATACCGCCCATCGAACCACCGACGATGGCGCGCCATTGACGCACGCCCAGGTGGTCAGCGAGCGCCACCTCGACGTCCACTTGATCACGGATGGTGATCGTGGGAAATCGCGAACCGTAGTGACGACCGCTTCCGTCCAGCGATGAAGGACCGGTCGTACCCTGAGCCCCGCCGAGCACGTTGGGACAGACCACGTAGTACTCGTCCGTGTCGATAGCCAGACCGGGCCCGACGATACCGTCCCACCAGCCCTTGGTCAGGTGACCGGGACCCGAGGCACCGGTGACGTGACTGTCACCCGTGAGCGCGTGTTCCACGAGCACCGCGTTTGACCCGGTCGCGTTGAGCGTCCCCCAGGTCTCGTAGGCCACGGTCACATTCGCGAGCGATCCCCCGCCCTCGAACCTAAAGCCCCGATCACCTTCGCCCCGTAGCGTGACGAACTGACGATGGCCGGGTTCGTCGCCCTCGCGCCAGTACCCGAGGGGCTCAGCACTCATTCCCGAGCCGCGTGAAAGCCCTGTTCAAGGTCGGCGAGGATGTCATCCAGGGTCTCGATCCCCACTGACAGACGGACCAAATCGGGACTCACCCCGGTCGTGCGCTGCTCTGCTTCGGTCAATTGGGAATGCGTCGTCGACGCCGGGTGGATGGCGAGGCTCTTGGCGTCGCCAACGTTGGCGAGGTGACTGAAGAGTGCCAGACCCTCGATGAACTTGCGCCCGGCGTCGGCCCCGCCCTTAATACCAAAGGCGATGATCGAACCGCCGCCCTTGGGCAGGTACTTCAGCTGGAGCTCGTTCCAAGGGCTTGATTTGAGTCCGGAATACCGCACCCATTCGACATCTTTGCGGGCTTCGAGCCAATTTGCCACAGCCGTCGCGTTGGCAACGTGACGCTCCATACGCAGGCTCAACGTCTCGAGACCCTGGAGGAAGAGGAAGGAGTTCAGTGGGGCAATCGCCGCGCCGATATCGCGCAGATACTGCAATCGCGCCTTCAAGACGAAACGGGCCGGGAAGAGCCCTTCGGGCAGGTCAGCGAATACCAAGCCGTGATAACTCGGATCGGGTTCGGTGAATCCCGGGAATCGTCCGCTTCCTTCGTAGTCGAACTTCCCTCCGTCGACGATGACGCCGCCTATCGACGTGCCGTGACCACCGATGAACTTCGTCGCCGAATGCACCACGACGTCAGCGCCGTGTTCCAACGGACGCGACAAATAGGGCGTCGCCAACGTGTTGTCGACCACGAGGGGAATCTTGTTGTCGTGAGCGATCTTGGACACCAGTTCGAAGTTGAGGACATCGCCCTTAGGGTTTCCGAGGGTCTCGCCGTAGAAGGCTTTCGTGTTGGGACGAATCGCCGCGCGCCATTCCTCGGCGTCGTCCGGATTCTCCACGAAGGTGGTCTCGATGCCGAGCTTCGGCAACGTGTAGTGGAACAAGTTATACGTACCCCCGTAGAGCGACGCCGAGGACACGACGTGTCCCCCGTTCTCGGCGAGGTTGAGGATCGCGATCGTTTCCGCGCTCGAGCCCGACGACACCGCCAGCGCGGCAACGCCGCCCTCGAGTGACGCAATTCGCTCTTCGAAGGCGTTTTGGGTCGGGTTCATGATGCGCGTATNNAGCTGGTGGTCTGGTAGATCGGTATGGCGCGAGCGCCTGTCGCGCTGTCCGCAGTGGTACCTGCGTGAATCTGACGGGTTTCAAATCCCCATTCGGCCACTTCAATCTCCTCTGTTCTTGGGCCGATAACTTCGCGCCCGACGTGTCAGTACTATATATGATTATTCTGATGGTTTAGGTCAGGATTATCCATGCTGCGATAGTGCAATTGGGCCTATAAATATTGTCACCGATTGGTCACGCGCACCCCACCGAGAGCCTTTGTTTTTCAACGAAATATTACCCGTACGCTGTTCTAGTAC
>DKEO01000018.1:15286-45193 GCA_002452255.1 Ferrimicrobium sp. UBA6820 | reverse complement strand
CTCGAGCGACTGTGCCGTGCTGGTGGGAACCGGTGACGAGCACGCCGCGTCCATAGGCGCGGCGTGCTCGTCACCGGTTCCCACCAGCACGGCACAGTCGCTCGAGAGTCCGAGTCGCTGCGCGGCGGCGGGTGTCAGGTTGCCCGCTATCTCGCTGGCGCGAAGTATCTCGCCGAGTCGGTGCGCGCCGAGGTCGAAGGCCTCGAGAAGTTCCTCGGACCACTGGCGCGCGCGCACGTCGTAGAGCAAACTCGATGAGGCGTTGGCGTGGTCGAGCGCGAGGCGCCCGGTCAGGTTGTAGAGCAGGTAGCCCGCGGCGGGCGGGAACGCCGCGGCGTGTTCGAAGGTCTCGCCCTCGTGGTCGCGCAGCCAGAGGATCTTGGGTCCCGCGTGCGACGCGTCGGGAACCAGACCGGTGATGTCGAACAGCCGTTGGACACCGACGCGCTGGACCATGGTGTTCGCCTGATCGTGAGCACGACGGTCGAGCCAGATGATCCCCGGACCGAGGGGCTCACCGTTGAGAGCCAGGGGCACCACGCCGTCCACTTGGCAGGCGAGACACAGCGCGGCCACCTCGGTACCGGGAATGGCAGCGGACTGGAGACACTGGGCAATCACGACGCGCAGTCCCTCGTCCCAGTCGCGCGGGTCCTGTTCGGCCCAGCCGCCGTGCGGGTGAGACATCGAGAGTACGAACGAACCGCTGGCGCACGCCAAACCGTCGGGATCGAGCAATACGGCTTTGATGCTCTGGGAGCCAACGTCGACGCCGAGGACGAAGTTCGAACGCCGCGCGTGTTGTCCTGTGCCGAACGAAGCAGAAGCGTCACGGGGACTGCTACGGTTCTCGATGACGCACCCCCAGTCCTCGGCTCGTGGCGTGATCGGCGGACTGTGGCCGCCCCTCGTTCGCCATGCGCCCAGCGTAAGTCATCAGATGACTTTGGTCAACCAGTATGGCGACTGTTTCGACGGGTCGGACGGTGTCACGGGTCGTTCAATGTTTCGGCGAGGTAAAACGTGAAAAAACACCTCCGATTTGTTTGACAAAAGTCATCTGATGACTTACTCTTAGGCAAATTTCGTGGGGGAGGCTTCGTGACTCAGTACTCGCAGGTCGAAAAGGAATTAGGACTCAAAGAAGACTCGGTAAGTCTGTGGGGCGATTTCGTCGTGTCGGTCGCGAACGTCGCCCCCTCGAGCAGCGTGGCTTACACGTTGGCGATCTTGGTCGCCTTCGCGGGGCATATCGCGCCGCTCGCGGTCTTGATCGTCGGCTTGATGATGTTCTTCTGTTCGGTGGGTTACGCCAGCCTGAATCGATGGCGGGCGCACGCGGGCGCACCCTATATCTGGGTGGGTGAGGCGGTCACCCCGTCAGTCGGCGTGGGCACGGGACTACTCAACGTGGCAGTCTCCACGTTCGCCAACGTGGGCAACATCACCCTCGCCGGCGCGTACCTCTTGTTCGTCGTGGCGCCCACGGGCGATACGTTCTCCAACCCGGTGACCTGGATCGTGGCGACTGCCGTGATGGGGGTGCTGGCGTACTTGTCGATCCGCGGCATCAGGCCATCGGTACGGATGCAGTGGATCTTCGTCTTCATCGAGTACAGCGCCATGATCTCGTTCGTCGTGCTGGCGCTGATCCACGAGGCGAGCCACGCGGGCGGCGCGACGCTGCCGTCGATCCACGACTTCGCGTTCTCGGGGGCCGTGCACGGTATTGGTGGCTTCACCGGCCTCGCCAAGGCGGCGGTTCCTTGCGGGTTCCTCTATCTCGGTTGGGAGGCGACCGCCGTGCTCGGTGAGGAGTCGACCCAGCGCAAGATCAATCCTGGTCGGGCCATGATGATGGGCACCCTGTTCCTCACGTTCTGGTACACGTTCTTGATCGTGGTCTTCGAGGGCGTCTCGAGCCAGAAGAACGTCCTGGCGAACGGCACCAACGTGCTCAACTACGCGGGCCAGTTGCTCGTGCCGGGCTTCTGGGGCCGGGCCCTGCCGCTCGCGGTGCTCGTGGCGGTGATCGGGACCTGCCAGATCCAGATGACCGAGCCCAGCCGCGTGCTCTACGCACTCGCTCGCGACAAGCTGATCCCCAAGGTCTTCGGGCTGATCAGCAAGAAGCACCAGACACCGTGGGCGGGCCTGATCATCCTCGCCTCGATCCCGCCCATCCTGCTCATCCCGTACCTCGCGAACTCATCGGCGAATCACGCCATCGGCGACATCATCAGTGCGGACGGCATGATCGGTCTGTTCATGTACTTCGTCGTCGCGCTCGCGAGTGTCTGGTTCTACCGCGACCACCTACGTCACAGCGCGGGCAAGCTGTTCGCCCTGGGCATCATCCCCTTGGTCGGTGGACTCTTGATGGGTGCGGTGTTCTTCTACGGTCTTACGACGCAGGCCCACGTCGTGTCGTGGGTGGCGGTGATCATCCTCGTGATCGTCTTCGCACTCGGCTTCGTCATTCGCGCCCTTCGTCCGAACTCACCGTATTTCCTCGCCCAAAAAGAGCGGCGCGAGCACAACATCAAGGGATCGAGCGAGGTCGAATCTTGAGATTCTGTTCACCGGGGAGTTGAGGTCACTCGCTCCCCGGTGGATGCGGTTTCGGGCATCGTCGTCACCTCAGCGGACGAGTTGGACGCCGTACGCTGGCGTACGGAGCGGAGGAGTTGTCATGGCGAGGTTCGACGGAAGAGTAGCGGTCGTGACGGGCGCCGGTCACGGTATCGGGCGCGCCAGCGCGCTGCGCTTCGCCAGCGAAGGTGCGAGCGTGGCGATCGTCGACCTTCGCGGCGACCAGGCGAACGCCGTCGCCGACGAGTGCGTGGCCGCGGGCGGCCGAGCCCGTGCGTACGAGGCCGACGTCTCAGACCCGGACCAGGTCACGACCGTGGTCGGCCAGGTCGTGGACGACTTCGGTGGCGTCGATATCCTGCACTCGAACGCGGGGCGACTTCGAGCGGGTACGGTCCTCGAGACGGACCTCGAGGAGTGGAACCAGACCCTCAGCGTGAACGTCACCTCGATGTACCTGGTCGTGCGCACGATCGTGCCGATCATGCGGGAACGTGGGAGGGGGGCCATCGTCACCACCGGATCGATCAGTGGGATCTTCGGCGAGCCGGCGTTGTCCGCCTACACGGCCTCGAAGGCGGCGGTCGTGAACCTGACGCGCAGCATCGCCATTGACTACGCCAAAGCCGGCATCCGGGTGAACTGCGTCTGTCCGGGATGGGTTGACACTGGGTTCAACGATCCCCAGTTCGCCCACGACGCCTTGAGCGAGGCGGACATCGAGGAGTTGATCGAACGCACCGTGCCGATGGGACGCCAGGGACTGCCCGAGGAGATGGCGGCCGCGGTGGCGTTCCTCGCCTCGGACGACGCGTCGTACATCACCGGCCAGATCCTGCTCGTCGACGGCGGATTGCTGAGTCACGTCTAAATTCTTGGCCTTCAAGAATTGATTCACTAGCAATGGTCATTGCGCCTCGTCGCTGTAGCATCGTGCACACGTCGCGCTCGAAAGGAGACCCTTGTCGCGTTGTCTGGTGATTCAACACGTCGACACCGAGGGTCCCTACGCCATCGGTGAAGCCCTTGATGAACACGGCGTCGACGTCGATCTGCGAAGGACCTATCGCGGTGATGAGTTGCCGAACGACCTCGAGGGCTTCAGCGGACTCGTGGTGATGGGCGGACCGATGTCGGTCACCAGTGACGCGGGATTCCCGACCCGGCACCAGGAACTGACGCTGCTCGAGCGTGCGCTCGAAGAGCAGCTGCCCACCGTGGGCGTGTGCCTTGGCGCGCAGTTGCTCGCCCAGGCCGCGGGAGGCCGCGTCTACGCGGGCCACGGGGCCGAGATCGGCTTCGGCGTCGTGCGCCTGGAGCCAGCGGCGCACGATGACTACCTGCTCTCCTCGCTTCCAGAACGCCAGACGGTGCTGCACTGGCACGGCGACACCTTCGCGCTGCCCGAGGGCGCGCAGCGACTGTGCGCCAACGATCTCTACGAGAATCAAGCCTTCAGCGTCGGAGGGACCGCCTGGGGATTCCAGTTCCACTTCGAAGTGGACCGTGAGGCGGTCCAGGCTTTCGTGCACGCCTTCGAGGGCGAAGTGATTGCGTCGGGTTTCGATCCCGGCGACATCCTCGCCGAGGCGACTGAATCGCTCGGTCGACTTATTGACCTGCGCGAGCAGGTCACCACGCGCTTCGCTTTTCTCGTCGCGGCCTTCCAGCCGGTCGACGATTCCCTCGTCCAGCACTAGGTGAGCGGGCGCCGCGGCGGGCGTTCTCCTGCTGGTGCCCGCGGTTGGTAGTGTCGGGCTGGCTTTACGTGGCGCCCATGCGCTTGCGACGCGCCCTTGGCGAGATCAGTACCGACCAGGAAAAGACCGAGCCCACAACGCGCTTGACGTGGTCATTCATCAACGAGGTGTTTTGAGGATGAGCGGAATGCAGGGCGTGGGATCGGTCGAGAGGTGGCCGCTCAAGGTGTCCGATCTCGCGAGGCAGCGGCGAGGATTTGTGGGTGGTGAAGCAAGTGACCCGATCGAGCCGTTGGGTCGATGACGCGGCGACGCCTTGGCCAGGTCCGTTACTTCGCGTTGCTTACGCCGAGATCGACTCGTAGAACTTCTTGAAAGTCGAGGCGCCGGGTACGCGGCGGTGGACGTGTCGACCAACTCGCTCGGAGATCTGATCGGTGCTCACAATACGCCAGAGACCGGCGATCGAGCCACTCGACTGAACGGCCAACTGCACGAGGAACGCCGCGACCAGGGACACGCAAAAGGCGGCGAGCTCGTTGTGGGCCTTCCACATCTCGACCAGCACGAACATGGCCACGACGTAGGAGAACGATCCGCGGGTGACACCGTGCAGGAACGCCGACGAGCCGTGGGCGCTTGATTCGCGTCGGGTGAAGAACGCCATCATCAGACTGGTGAGCGGGATCGCGTCAAGGATGCCCGAGAGACTCGCCCCGAGGTGACCGGCGAAGGAGATCAGCACCACCGTGAAGACGGTCGAGACCATGAGGCGCAGCACGAGTCGCTGCTTTCCTTGCGGGTGGGCGTTGGGTGTGGTGCGCGGCCAGAGCACGAGCGCCAGGGTGAGGCTAAGGATGGCGAGGACGGTGCCCAGCACGAATGAGACGTGGGCGGCTCGAAGGACGAGTGCGGTCAGCGCGAACGCACTCACCGCGCCCAGCACCGAGCGGGTGGCGGAGAACCGCTGGGCGAGAAACGCGAAGGTCCACAGCAGGGCCACTTCGGCGGTGACGGCGATGAGCAGTGAGCCGGTCATGGCACGCGCGAAGCCGACGCCGTACTCGTGGCCGATCAACCAGAGAAACGGCAGGAACAGCAAGGGCAGTCCAACGATGAGACCGCCGACGGCGTGGCCGAACCGACGCTGGGCGAGGGTCCCGAGCAGGACCGAAAGGGGGGCACAAAGGAGGCGAAGTATCAGGAAAAGCATGCTTACAGAGTATGAGCCCCGTAACCTCAAATGACTCGGAGATACGTGCTGTAAGTAGCCTAAAGGCGTGTTTTCTATGGCAAGATGGTTAGAACACCTTGGAAAACGAAGTCTGGATGGAGATCCGCCATGGACAGCATCGACCGCACTTTACTTATGGCGCTCGTCGACGACGGTCGACTGAGTTACCAACAGTTGGCCAAGGAGGTCCACCTCAGCCCCAACAGCACCGCGGACCGGATCCGGCGACTTCGTCAGAGTGGCGTCCTCGCGGGTTTTCACGCCCAGATCGGCCTCGAGGCGTTGGGCCACTCCCTGCAGTCGCTCACCGACATCAAGCTCCGCGAGTCGGTCGACCGGCGTCAGTTCGAGCGAGACCTCGAGGGTGTGCCCCAGGTGCTGAGCGCCGTGCACACGACCGGTGAGTTCGACTACCAGCTCTGGACCGCGAACGAGAGCACCGACGAACTTCAGTCAGTGCTCGACGTGCTTCGCGGGCTGGGCGCCCGTGACATCCAAAGCCGCATCGTGCTGGGTGAGATCACGTTCAACGCCGCGCGCTTGCTCTAGTGCCCGCGAACGTTCACGCTGAGTCGCCGTGGTCAGTTCAGAATGAAGGTCTCGATAGCGTGGGCGAACCCCTCATGTTCGTTGGTGTTCGTGACCACGTCAGCGGCGCGCTGGACGTCATTGTTCGCGTTACCCATGGCGACACTGAAGCCCGCGACCTCGAACATCGTCACGTCGTTGTGCATGTCGCCGAGTACGGCGATCTCGTCCAGGGCCACCCCGTAGGTTCGCGCGAGGAATCTCACGACGTGCCCCTTGGTCGCCTCGACGTGGGTGACGTCAAGGAAGTAACTCTGTGATTGGCTCGCCGACACGCCTTGCGCGAAGCGCTCGTTGATCGTGGCGTTCGCGGCGGCGTTGGTGGTCGGGTCGTCGCTGATGCCTACGACCTTCAAGATCCCGTCGTCGAGGCCGTGAAAGTTGGTGACTTGGGTCGGCTCGCACGAACATCCTTGGGACTCGTGCTCGATGTGGGGACCGTCGTCGTCGAGCACGAACCAGTTCTGGCCTTGGTAGACCCACACGTCCATGCCGTGCTGTTCGAGGATGCCGATGATGGGTGCCGAGATCTCCTTCGCGATCGCCTTCTCCTCGAGAACGCGCATCTGGTTATCGACGATGAGCCCACCGTTAAAAGCGCCCAGCGGCGTCTCGAGACCCAGCGGATCGACGAAACGGGTCAAGGACTGGGGCGGGCGCGCGCTCGTGAGCGCGAAGATGATTCCGGCGTCACGCAACCCATCGACCGCCTGGATCGCCCGCGGGGTGAGGACCTTGTCGGGCGTGACCAGCGTGCCGTCGACGTCCGAGACCACGAGCTTTATGCCGCGAGGATTGTGGCTGCTCGCGTCGGTCATGGTCGGTCCCCGAGGCGCGTGAGCTTGGCGGGGCGTTGCCCGTCGGGCACCGGTTTCACCGCAGCTTCCAGGCGCGGTAGCGCCTGATCAGTTCATTGGTGGAGGAGTCGTGGTCGAGAGCCGGCTCCTCGTCGGCTTCGAGCTCGGGGATGATCCTCACGGCGAGCACCTTACCGAGTTCCACGCCCCACTGGTCAAAGGAATCGATGTCCCAGATCGTGCCTTGGGTGAAGACCAGGTGCTCGTAGAGCGCGATCAGTGAGCCGAGCAGACGCGGGGTCAGGACCTCGCACAGCAGCACGTTGGTGGGTCGGTTGCCCTCCATGACCCGGTGGGCCACCACGTGTTCGGGCGTGCCCTCGGCGCGAACCTGCGCCTCGGTCTTGCCGAAGGCGAGCGCCTCGGCCTGGGCGAAGACGTTCGAACTCAGGATGTCGTGGTGAGGACCCATCGGGTTCAGACTGCGGGCGAAGCCGATCAGGTCCACGGGCACGATCGCGGTGCCCTGGTGGATCAATTGGTAGAAGCTGTGCTGTCCGTTCGTTCCGGGCTCGCCCCAGTAGAGCGCGCCCGTGTCGTAGTCGACCACTGCGCCTTCGAGCGTCACGTGCTTTCCGTTGGATTCCATGGTCAGCTGTTGGAGATAGGCGGGCAGTCGTTTGAGGTACTGCTCGTAGGGCATGACGCCCACGCTCGTGAAACCGAAGAAGTCTCGATTCCACAGCCCGAGCAGTCCCATCAACGCGGGTACGTTCTTCTCGAGGGGAGCGGTGCGAAAGTGCTCGTCCATGGCGTGAAAGCCGGCGAGGAGTTCATCGAAAAGTTCGGGTCCGACCGCGAGCATCGTCGAAAGCCCGATGGCCGAGTCCATCGAGTAGCGACCGCCGACCCAATCCCAGAACCCGAACATGTTCGCGGTGTCGATGCCGAACTCGGCCACGAGTTGGTCGTTGGTCGAGACCGCGACGAAATGACGAGCGACCGCGTGCTCGCCCAGGGCGGACGTGAGCCAGTCGCGGGCACTGCGCGCGTTCGTGAGCGTCTCGAGGGTGGTGAAGGTCTTCGACGAGATGATGAACAAGGTCTCATCGGGGACCAGGTCGCGGACCGCCTCGGCGAAGTCCGTCGAGTCGACGTTCGAGACGAAGCGAAACGTCAGGTCGCGCTGGGAGTAGTGACGAAGTGCCTCGTAGGCCATCACCGGACCAAGGTCCGAACCCCCGATACCGACGTTGACGACGTTCTTGATGGGTTTTCCGGTCGAGCCCTTCCATTGGCCTGATCGCACGTTCACGCAGAAGTCCCGCATCCGAGCGAGGACTCCGTGCACCTGGGCCACGACGTCGACGCCGTCGACCGTCAACGAGGTGCCCGCGGGCATGCGAAGCGCCACGTGCAAGACCGCTCGGTCCTCTGAGACGTTGATGTGAGCGCCGTTGAACATGGCGTCTCGACGCTCTTCGAGACCCGACTCGCGTGCGAGTTGTATCAACAGGGCCATGGTCTCGTCGGTGACGCGGTTCTTGGAGAAGTCGAGATAGATCCCTTCGGCCTCGGCGCGGAGCTTCGTGGCTCGATGTGGATCGTCGGCGAAGAGATCGCGTAGGTGGACGTCCTTTATCGCCTCGAAGTGCTCTTCGAGCTTTCGCCACGCTGGGCGTTGTCGAAGTCGACTCGTCAAGGCATTGCCCACGTGAAGGCGTCGTGGACGTGACGGCACGCGTTGGAAGACGACGGCGAGTCTTCGCTTGTGAGTTTGTCCAAAGTAGAGAGAAGGTTCATGCCCACCAGTGAATTTAGGCGACAAAGGTGGCGGTGTCAGCAGGCTCCCCAAAGTCGACGAAATGTCTCGCGAGCGTTCGCACGTCTGGTACCAACTCTCAGTCAGTTCTCATCAATCGTCACCAGGTCGTAACGAGCCTTCGTCCTAGGCTTGTTGCACGTGTTCAAACTCTTGACGAAGGTCCTGCTCGCTTTTCTCGTTTCATCGGCGGGATGCCTGGTTGCCCTGGTCGCTCCTTCGAGCGCCCAGACCGTCTCCGCCTCGACGGGTTATGACATCAGTTATCCCCAGTGTGGCGCGATGATCACCTACCCCGCCGGCTTCGGCGTCGTGGGCGTGAACGATGGCCACCCCTATTCGACCAACCCGTGTCTCGCCAGCGAGATCACTTGGGCCAAGGCCACGATCGCCGGCGTGCCCTCGTTCTACATGAACACCGATAGTCCAGGCCCCGCGGACACGTCGAACTGGCCCACGAGTGCGACCGGTCCGCAGTCCTGTTCGGGTGGTAATTCGACGACCTGCGCTTACGACTACGGATGGGGTGCGGCCAAGGTCTCCTTCGCCAACGCCATCAGCGCCGAGACCGCCGACGGCTCCGCGTCGCCCACGACCGCGGTGACGAGCGCGAACTGGTGGCTCGACGTGGAAACTGGCAACCACTGGGAGGTCATCGAATCGGCGTACGGGCCGTCGACCGGTTCGCTCAACAACGATCAGTCGATGCTGCTCGGCGCGGTTGCCTATTTGAAGAGCGTGGGGGTGAACAATCTCGGCCTCTACTCGACCGCCCAGCAGTGGCACACGATCACGGGCACACCGCCTACCGCCTTCGAGTCCCTCTCAGCGTGGATGCCGGGCTACGCGACGCTCGCGGCGGCCGAAGCGGCTTGTGCGCTGCCGTCATTCAACGGCGGGCGGGTAGCCATGATCCAGTATCCGATGAACGGACTCGACGGCGACTACGCCTGTGGGCTCATCAGCACGCCGGGTGCCGCGTCGATCTCGGTCGCGGCGTCGGCGACCTACACCCAACAGCTCACCGTCAGTGGGGCGACGAGCCCGGTCACCTACGCCCAGACGACCGGTTCGCCCACGCTCGTGATCTCGAGTACGGGACTGCTCACCACGAGTGGCGCCCTCACACCGGGCACCTATAGCGCGACGGGTTCGACGAGTGACACCAAGGGCGACATCGGCTTGTTCAGTTTCATCCTCTCGGTCGGCACGATCACCCAGGTGGCGCCGACGACCATCACGCTGAAGACCACCCAGACGCCGGGCTACTCAATCCAGCTGGTCGCCGCGGGAAACACCGGCGCGGTGGTCTTCACCCAGAGCGCGGGCGCACCGAGCCTGCTCGTGTCGAGCACCGGGCTGCTCACCACAAGTGGCGCCCTACCTTTTGGGACCTACACCGCGTCGGGCACGACGAGTGACCCGAGCGGCGACGTGGGCGTGTTCACCTTCACGATGAGCGTGGGACCGATCACCCAGAACAGCCCGACCACGGCCTCAGTCGTCACGACCGCGTCATCGACGCTGAGTGATCAACTGAGCGTGAGCCACAACACCGGTCCCGTGACGTTCACCCAGGCAACGGGATCGCCCAATCTGGTCGTCTCGAGCGCCGGCGTCGTCTCGAGCAACGGGGCGACCTTGGTAGCGGGCACCTACAAAGCAGCCGGCACGACCGCTGACGGCTACGGCGACCAGGGGACGTTCGTCTTCACCTTGACGGTGACCGCCGCCACGCCGGTCGTTCCCGTGGCCCCGCCCGGACCAGTCGCCCAGTACGTGGTCGGCCACGTGGTGGCGGGAAAGACGGTGACCCTGCAGATCATCGGCACTGGTTTCTACGGTCGTCCCACCGTGACGAGCCACCACGGCACGACCGCCCTGGTCCTGAGCGATAGCGGCACCGCGCTCGCAGTACGGGTGAGCGTCAAACCACGCTCGCGCAACGGTATCTTCACGTTCACCATCACCCTGCTCAACGGCAAGACGACCACGGTGAAGTACAACCAACACTGAGACCTCGCCTAAGGGTGTTTCCTTCACCGTCGCGCGAATCAGGACTAGTTTTTCCTTATGCTTTCGCACTACCACACTGCCGTTGATCCCGGTGGCGAGAACAACTCGCACGCGAGCATGCTGCGTATGGTCGGCTTCAACAAGCGGACCCTCGAGATCGGTTGCGCGTCGGGTCACGTGAGTGAACAATTAAAGGCCCAAGGATGCCGGGTCGTCGGTGTCGAGGTTGACGCGGCGGTCGCCGAGGCGGCGATGCCCTGGCTCGAACGACTCGTCGTGGGTGACGTCGAGTCCGACCAACTCTGGGGTCAATTCGAGGGCGAGGAATTCGACGCGATTATCTTCGGAGACGTCCTCGAACACCTGCGCGACCCGCTGAAGGCCCTTCGCGATTCTTTGAAGCACCTGAGCCCCACGGGCGTGGTGGTCGTGTCGGTGCCCAACATCGCCCACGTGGACGTCAAGGTCGCGTTGCTCCGCGGAAGTTTCCCCTACGCCGAGACGGGACTACTTGACCGCACGCACATTCATTTCATCACCAAGGAGAGCCTGCTCGACTTGCTGCGAGAGGCGGGCCTCGTGGCGGTCGAACTGCAGCGGGTGACGGTGCCAATCTTCTCGACCGAGCTCGGTGTCCAGCGCGGCGATCTAACCGACGAGGTGCTCGAGGCGTTGCTCGAGGATCGCGAATCGTTGACGTATCAATTCGTCGTCAAAGCAGTGCACGACGACGGCGGACGGGCGCTCGAGGAACTCTCACAGGACATGGTCACCTTGACCGATCAGCTCGTCGATCTCAACAAACAATACGAGATCTTGAACCACGAGCACGCGGTGCTCGAAGCCCAGCACGAATGGGATGAACGAGAGATCGCGCGTCTTCGTCGACAGACCGACTCGATCAAGCGGCTCCTGCCCGGACCACTTCGCCGACGGCTCGCCAAGAGGTTCGAGTCCTAGGAGAATTTGACGGGTGGCGCTTGCGGCATCTCGCGCGTTTCGAATCCGTCAGTACCAATCGAGAATTTTCTCGCAAGAACCAACACGGCCCAGGGTCCTTCGCTACCATTCGATGAACCAAAAGGGGGCGAGGTGCTAACAACTATCGTGGCGGCAACGGCGAGTGGATCCGGATCGGCGGGATTTCTCATAATCCTGGCGGTGATCGTGTTCTACATCGTCGCGTTCTGGCGAGTGTTCACCAAGGCGGGCGAACCGGGCTGGGGAGCAATCGTACCCATCTACAATCTCTACCTCTACTGCAAGATCGCGGGACGACCGGAATGGTGGTTGATCCTGCTGTTCATACCCTTCGTGAACATCGTGTTCTCGTTGATCCTGGCGATGGACATCGCCAAAGCCTTCTCAAAGTCGTCGGGCTTCGGAATCGGTATATGGCTGTTGAGCTTCATCTTCATTCCGATTCTGGCGTTCGGTTCGGCCACTTACACCAAGCCCGTGGCGCGCTGAAGGTATAAGCGTCTTCGCCTCAGGACCTCGCGGTCGTTCGGCCACGGTTCGTTTACGCTCGACCTCGCCTAGAGTCGGGGACAGCCCAGCAAAACGAGGATGATCATGGATGACAGCACCATCTTGCAAAAGGTGAGCGACCTCACCGAAGAGGAGAAGAGGCTCGAGGAATCCCACGAACTCGAAGCGCTCTCCAAGGAACAAGTGGCGCGACTCCACGCCATCGAGGTCGAACTCGACCAGTGCTGGGACCTGTTGCGTCGTCGTCGGGCCCGTCGTGTGGCGGGCCTGAATCCCGACGGCGAGGGTGTGCGATCAGAGAGCGTCGTCGAGAACTACGAGCAGTAGACCTACTGCCTGTTTTAGAGTTACGGCGCGAGAGACGTGAGGCGCAGGGCGTAGGTGAAGGAAACGACGTCGAGTCGCGCGATTGGTGGGCGCTGCCCGAGCCGACCTACGGTGATGCCATGGAATCTTCAAGGACACCACGAGAATCCCAAGGTCGCACGAGCGTGCTCTTCGCGGGCGTCGTCGTGGCGGCGCTTCTAGTCGCCACGTTCGTGCCGGTCGCCGAGGCCGGCGCGACGGCCCAGAAGGTGTCGACGCAGTCGGCCACGATGGCTGGCGTGCGCGCCACGTTTACCTACAGGGGAACGTATCCCGAGGGGCGCAATCCCTCGCTGACGATCACTCGCCAGGGCGTCGTCCTTTTCAAGGGACCGGTGACGTCGGCGTGGTGCGGCAACGAGTGTTGGCCCAACACGATCGAAGCGAAGGACAAGGCGGTGCACGTGGTCCGTCTGCAAGCGGGCAAGACGCCCGAAGTCGTACTCGACCTCTACAGCGGAGGCGCTCATTGTTGTTCCATCGAACAGGTGTATTCGATTGGCGCCACGTCGAAGGTGCGAAAGGTCGAGCGCAACTTCGGCGACCCGGGCGCGCGGCTCGAGAGGATCGGTGTCGGCGGCACCACGGACTTCGTCAGCGCCGACGACTACTTCGCCTACGAATTCACTGACTTCGCCGCTTCGGGCCTGCCGATTGAGATCCTCTCGTTCTCGAACGGTTCGTTCCACAACGTCACCCGACGTTTTCCCACGCTGATCGCCAAGGACGCCGCGGTGTGGCTGCAGGCGTTTCACGCCCAAGCGAGCAGCCACTACCAGGACTCCGTAGGTGTCGCGGCGGCCTGGGCCGCCGACGAGGACATGCTCGGCCACGCCGCGGCGGTGAAGAGCTTCCTCGCCGCACAGTTGAAGGCCGGTCACCTCAACAGCGCGTTGAGTCCGATCGAACCGGGAGGCGCGCACTTCGTCACGGCCCTGCAGGCCTTTCTTCAAAAGCACGGCTACACGAAGTAGCAGATGTGGACGTCGAACAAAGCGGCCAACGGCATTACTTCTCGGCGAGAAGGTCCTTCTTCGCTTTTTCGAGTGCGGCCAGTCTGTCCTTAGCGACCCGCGGTGACTGCAAGTCCATCTGGTCGATCGTGTCAACGATGATCCCGCCCACGAGCGCGCGTAACGCGTACTTGTGATCCGCCGGTACCACGTACCAGGGGGCCCACGGGGTCGAGGTCGCGCTGAGGGCCTCTTCGTAGGCTTGCTGATACTCGTCCCAGTGCTCGCGTTCGGCGAGGTCGCTGGTGGAGAACTTCCAGCGCTTGTCGGGGTCGTCGAGACGTTTGAGGAACCGCTTCTTCTGCTCGTCGCGTGAGATGTGCAGGAAGACCTTGACGATCCTCGTGTTGTTGCGGTGCAGATGGTGTTCGAAGTTGTTGATGTCCTCGAAGCGGTTCTTCCAGAGTTTGGCCAGGTCGCCGTCGCCGGGATTCTCGTGCGTGCGATCGAGGAGTTCGGGGTGCACTCGAACGACCAGCACGTCCTCGTAGTAGGAGCGGTTGAAGATACTGATGCCACCGAGCGCCGGTAACGCCCTGGTGCAACGCCAGAGGAAGTCGTGACTGAGCTCTTCGGCGGAAGGCTGCTTGAACGACTCGACCCGACAGCCCTGGGGATTTATCCCCGACATCACGTGTTTGATGGTGCCGTCCTTGCCCGCGGCGTCCAACGCCTGGAGCACTATCAAGAGGGCGTGTGAACCGTCTGCCCAGAGCAGGTCCTGGGCCGTGGCGAGTTCGGTCACGAACGACGCCAGGTCCTTTTCGGCCACTCGTTTTCGGGGATCGTCCGAACCTTTCGGGTCCTTGTCCTTGGGGCCTTTATCCTTCAACCAGTCGGTTTTCGTCTGCTCGGTGCTGCGCTCGTCGAGGTGGGCGTGTTTTCCTGGCTCGACCCGTAGTTCGTCCAACACGGCCTTGTTGAGTTTCATGTCACTCTCCTTTGACGCGACGTTAAGGTGCTCCGCAATTCTTCGAGCAGAACGGACCGGATCGATCCGACGACGTCATTGGTCGCGGCTTCGGCTCCCACCCGGACGCTCAGGTCAACAAATCGCAGATTGTCGTAACGGCTGCGCAGATCGCTTTGCGCGTGCGCGTCGACCGAGCCGCAGACGATGAGGAGGGGAAGACGTCCGTCCGTCATCCTGGCGAGACCGCCCGTCACCTTTCCTTCCAGACTTCCGTCGTCGAACCGTCCTTCGCCCGTGATGATCATGCTCGCGGCTTTCATGCGCGAGGTGAGGTCGACGGCGCCCGCCACCGCTTCCAGTCCGTCGACGAGCGTCGCGCCCAGCGCGGCGAGGGCGCCGGGAATCCCGCCGGCGGCACCCGTACGCTCGAGCGTCTCGACGTCGACGCCTCGTTCCTTGAGGTAGAGGTACCGAACCTCCGCGAGACGTTCGTCGACGAGGTGGAGGTCCTCTTCGCGCACGCCCTTTTGGTGGGCGTATCGCCGAGCGCCGCTGAATCGAGCGCTGACGTCGGTGGCGGCGGTGACCGGCACCGGAAGTCCCCCGTCGTCGCGCAGCACCTCGTAGCAGCCACGTCCACCGTCGGAAGTCGCCGAACCGCCGAGGCCTAGCAGCACGGACGTGGCGCCGAGTTTCGCCGCGGCGAGGATGAGTTCGCCGACGCCTTCACTGGAGGCGGCCAGGGCCTCGTCGCCCGTGGGTGACGCCAGGTGTTGGCGACCCACCGCGTCGGCACTTTCGATGACGGCGATGGTGCCGTGGCCGGTCGCCACGAGCGTGACGCCCGCGCTCTCGGTTTCGCCAAGGGGACCGCGCACTTCGACGTGCGAGGTCTCGCCGGCGAACGCCTCGCGAAACCCTTCACCACCGTCGGACATGGGTTGACAATCGGGTTCGAAACCTAGTTCGCGAACGACCTCGCCGACGACCTCGCAGAGTTCGAGCGCGGAGGCCGTGCCCCGGAACTTGTCCATGGCGACCAGAATCTGAGAACCGTGCGCTAGCTGGAAGGAGTCCTCTTCTCGCCCCGGCGCGCTGTCATTCATCGGGAGTTTTCACCCGGGCGGTGTTCGAGCCGCTGTGTCTTGCCCTCGCTCCGTCGAACGCTCACCATACGGGGAACTCTAACAACGGCGTATATCGCCCTCGGGCGCTAGTGCCCGCGCGCGGGGCCAGCGCCGACGAGTGAGGTGCTCACGTGGGCCTCGCACCACGAGCAGCGTCGACGACCGTCGGTGCCGGCGAGGTCGTGGTGATCGTCGGTGATCTCCTGGCCATACGGACAAGCAGTCGCGTCGTGGTACACGGGCTCTTCGGGTCCGACGCGTACGTCGGTGTGAAAAGGCGCCACGTGCGCGTGGGTCTCGCACCACGAGCATCGTCGACGGTCGTCGGTGCCGGCGAGGTCGTGGCGATCGTGCGTGATCTCCTTGGCGTACGGGCACGACGCACTGTCGTGGTAGACGGGCTCTTCGGGTCCGACGCGCACGTCGGTGTGAAAGGGCGCCACGCTCGCGGCCATGAGTGAGAGGTCGGCGTGGACTCGTCCGCTACGTTGGTCCCTGTCGGTCGGCTTGTCCGAAGGGTCGAGAATTCGGTAGGCCCAGATCTTGACCCGGTCGGTGAAGAGGAACCACAGGATTGCGTAGCCCCAGACGAGGGCCGCGTAGCCAACGCCGAGGGGCGTCATGAAGATCCCAACGACCGCGATGAGAGTGGCGAGAATCTGCGTGCCCAGCACGGCAACCCAGAGGATCTTGGCCGGTCGGATCGACCAGAAGGAGCCGCGGGTCCGGGCCTGGAAGATGGTGAGGTGTCCCGCGACCGACAAGGTGAGGTACATCATGGTCTGCAGTTCGGGCCGGCTGAGGTGGAACACCCGGTCGCCCAGGTAGAACACACCGAAGGCCGCGACTGGACCCACGACGCCCAACACGGTCGCCATGCCGAGCACGACGCGCATGTTCCACGCCTCGGGTTGGTTGCGGTAGCGGACGTTGTCGTAGGCAATCGACAAGATGGCGCCGTCATTGAGTAACGCCAACATGACGATCTGAATCGCCGTGACCGGAAAGAAGTTAAAGAGCAGGATCACCGCGGTGACGAACAGCAGGACGCGCANNTCCTTGATCGCGTCGATGATCACCGAGAGGCCCGGCGTGGTCAACACGATTGACGCCGCCGCGCGCGCCGCGTCCGTCGCGCTCGAGACCGCGATGCCGCAGTCGGCTTTCTTTAAGGCCGGTGCGTCATTGACGCCGTCGCCGGTCATGCCGACGATATGGCCGTGCCGCTCGAGCACGTCGACGATGTGGTACTTGTCCTCGGGGAACACCTGGGCGTAGCCGTCGGCGGATTCAATGGTCTTGGTGGTCTGGGAACTCTCTTTGCCCTTAGTGGCGCGAAGGCTGGCGGCGTCGAGGATGTCGGTGCCCATGCCGAGGGTCCTGGCGGTCTCTTGGGCGATGGCCAGTGCGTCGCCGGTGACCATCTTTACGTGCACACCCATCTGGCGGGCCGTCGCAATGGTGGCTTTGGCGTCGACGCGCGGCGGATCGAACAGTGGGAGCACGCCGAGGAACTGCCAGGCGCCGTTACCCTGGGCGCGCGCGACCCCGAGCGAACGAAATCCCCGCTTGGCGAATTCGTTGACCGCGTGAGTGACGTCGGTCTTTACGGACTTGGCGTTGGACGAGAGCGCCAGGATCACCTGGGGCGCACCCTTGGTGACTTTGAAGGCCGGTCCGCCCCTGGCTTTCACGGTCGCCTCGGTACGCTTACCGACGGGGTCGAACGGTTGGAAATGTGTGACGGTGTAATCACGCAAGACAGCGGGGTGCTCGAGTCCCGCGAGCACCGCCAGATCGATGGTGTCGTTGTCGTCAGCGCGCGAGGCGAGGGCGGCGTCCACGATCAATTGTCCGGGATCGACGCCCTCTACGACGAAGGGCTCACCGAGCGTGAGCTTGTTCTGGGTGAGCGTGCCGGTCTTGTCGGTACAAAGGATGTCCACGCCCGCGAGTTCCTCGATCGCGACGAGTCGACTGACGATTGCCTTGCGCTTGGCCAAGAGGCGCGCGCCCACCGCCATGGTGACCGACAGCACCGTCGGCATGGCGACGGGTATCGCCGCTACCGTCAGCACGAGCGCGAACTGAAGGGTCGTCAAGAACGGATCACCTCGCACTAAGGAGACCACGATGATGATCGCGACCATGGCGATCGCGAGGTAGATCAGATAGGTCCCGATCCGTAGCACGGCCTTTTGGAAGTGACTCTTGGTCTGGGTGTCCTGGACGAGCTCAGCGGTTTTGCCGAAGTAGGTGGAGCCACCGGTCGCGTAGACGAGCGCACTGACCTCGCCCTGACGGATGATCGACGCCGAGTAGACCGAGTCCCCTGGGCCACGCGACGCCGGTAATGACTCACCAGTGAGGGCCGATTCGTCGACTTCGACCGGATCACCGTCAAGCAGCCGGGCGTCGGCGGGCACGATGTCGCCAAGTCGAAGTCGTATCACGTCACCGGGCACCAATTCCTTGGCGGGCGGGTTTTCCCAGGTGCCATCGCGAAGTACGCGCGCCTTGATGGCGAGCGACGCCTTCAGCGCGTCGACGGCTTTGCCCGCTTGGTGCTCTTCGGAAAAACCGATCAAGGCGTTGGCCAGGAGCAGCACCAGGATGATGCTGAAGTCAGGCCAGTGCCGAAGGATACCTGAAAGCAGTACCGCGACTTCGATCATCCACGGAATCGGTCCCCAGAAATAGCTGAGGAATTTCAACAACGCGTTCTGCTTGACTTCGGCAATCTCGTTCGCACCGTAATCAACCAGCCGTTTCTTGGCTTGCGCGCTCGTTAGTCCAGCCGCCGACGTGTCGAGCTTCGTCATTACTTCGTCGAGCGCGAGCGTCGCGAGATCGTTGGCTTTCTTCGACGAGGGTGCGTTCTTTGATCGGTGGGCTTGTGCCCCAGGACCCTTGGCTTCGGCGGAACGGGTGGCCATGGCCTACCTTTCGGCACGTGAGGTACTCTGCGCTCGTCGTGCTTACTTCCAACGTAGTCACTTCGTTCGCGCATCGTGCGAGGAATGCCCGCGACGACGTCGGTAACCACGCTCGAGTCGCCAATCGGGTTTCGTCAAATCGACCACTTTTCTACGCGGCGTCGATTCCCGAATGATCAGACGAGGAAGTGTGTTAAAGTCAAGTCGTTGCTCCAGACCCTAGGCAATCGTTTTCTTTTTCGTTCCTAGGAGACATCATGAGTGACGTGCGAAAGTCCCTTGAATTCGCTGCCACGTCTTCTAGCTGGTCTGAACACCATTGCACGCGCCGTCACGCGCATAATTTCGGCTGCCCCTCGTCGCGGCGACGTTCGAAGTGGGCGTTTCTCAATAAGAACGCGGCGCGTTGGCTCTCTTCGCTGCGTCCCAGCGCCACGAAACGGATTGGCATGGGATAGACGCTCGCACTTGGTGGGCCGCCCGGGTCTCGATCCCGGCACCTTGAGATTAAAAGTCTCCTGCTCTTCCCGATGAGCTAGCGGCCCCCACGTCGACGCAACTCGTGCTACCAGCAGCGTCGCCGAAGGACCACCTTACTTCACTCGATTTGGTGGGCTCTCGTGCGCAACTTGTCTTTGCGGTAACCGTAGTCACCAAGACTTCACATAAGTGCTTTGGAAGATTGGACTTTCGGCCTTAGCCCGCCAGAGAAAGTTCGCGATGTTGGTAGGACAATTAGTTAAGGCCTAAGGGCCACTGTGCAGTACCTGAGGAGGCAGTATGACGTTACTCAACTCTCCGTCCGCTTCGAAAGAAGAGCCAGCCAAAGCACCGCTTTCGGAACGAAATCAGCAAAAGGCCCACGCGATGGGCCTCACCTCGGCGACGGCCCTGGTGATGGGCAGCATCGTCGGTACTGGTGTGTTCACCATGCCCGCCGTACTCGCAGGAGCGGGCACGATGGGGATCGTGGTGCTCGGCGTGATCGCCGTGGGCGCCATGTTGCTCGCCGTCTTGTTCGGTCAGCTCACCAAGCGAGTTCCCAACAGTGACGGTGGCGTGTACGCGTACACCCGCCACGAGTTCGGTGACTTCGCCGGTTACCTCGTCGGTTGGTGCTACTGGATCCAGTCCTGGGCCGGTAATGCGGCAATCGTCTCGTCGTGGGTCTTCTACGTCGACGCCCTGTTCAAGTTCAGCCACCCGAGTGGCATGTCGAACTGGGGTATTGCGATGTTCGGTTTGTGGATCCCGGCGCTGATCAACCTCACGGGCGTCCGTCAGATGGCCTGGTTCCAGAACATCACCGTGGTCCTCAAGTTCCTGCCACTGCTCTTCGTGGGCGTCGTGGGCTGGTTCTTCGTCGCCAAGGCTAATTTCGGACCATTCAATGCGTCGGGTGGCAGCCTCTACAGCGGTATCGGCATCGCCGCGGGCGTCGCGCTCTTCTCCTTCATCGGCGTCGAAGCGGCCGCCATCACCGCCAAGCGTGTGATCAATCCTCGCTCGAACGTGATGCGCGCCTCGGTCATCGGCACCGTCGCCAGTGCGGGGCTCTACGTATTGGTCACCGCCGTCGTGATGGGGCTCGTGAGCCACCACACACTGGTCAACACCGGCTCCCCGTTCGTGAACGCTTTTCAGACGATGTTCCCCCACAGTGCGTGGGCCGGTCAGTTCGTCGCGGGCGTCGCGGTCGTGTCCGGTTTGGGAGCCTTGATCGCCTGGACGTTGATCGTCACGGAGACGTCGCGCGCCATCGCCCAAGACGACCTCTTCCCACGCGCGTTCGCGTGGCAGGACAAGCGGGGCACCGCGTGGTTCGGCATCGTGGTCGGTACCGTGTTGCCCTCGCTGTTGATGTTGTGGCGCTACTCCACCAGCACCGGGCTGACCGTCTTCACCTACCTCGTCGACCTGACGGTCGTGACGGTGGCGATACCGTACTTCTTCTCCGCGATCGCGCAGTTGACCTTCCTCGTCTCCAAGCGTCGTCACGTCCAGGGGTGGCAGTTGGCGCGTGACCTCTGCGTGGCGGGCGCCAGCGTGCTCTTTTCCATGTGGGTCACGTTCGCCTCTGGTTACCAGGTCGTGTACCAGGCGCTCGTGGTGCTGCTCGTAGGTCTGATCTTCTACGCGTTCCTCAACGCACGTCGTCAGGGACTGGGCGAGATCGCCTATCCCGTTGACCTGCCCGACGAGGTTCCCGCCTCCTGGCACGCCGAGGTAATGGCGGAAGTTAAGCCCGAAAAGGCCCCCAAGACCGTAAAGGACACCAAGTCCAAGAAGTAAGAGCAAAGAGGTTGCGCAATGACGCTGCACGTTGATTCAGAAGTAGGCCAACTCAAGCAGGCAATACTGCACCGACCCGGACTCGAACTCTCGAGACTGACGCCGTCGAACATCCAGAGTCTGCTGTTCGACGACGTCCTGTGGTCGAAGAAGGCGCGTGAGGAGCACGACGCCTTCGCCCAGGCGATGCGCGACAAGGGCGTCAAGGTTCACCTCTTCGGCGATTTGCTCGCCGACGTGTTGTCCCTCGACGACGGTCGCGCGTTCGTGCTCGACTCGCTGTGCACCGATGATCAGATCGGTCCGTCGCTCGTCAAGCCGGTGCGCCAGTTGCTCAACGATCTCGACGGCGAGAAACTGGCGGAATTCCTCATCGGGGGAATACTGAAGGCCGACCTGACACCGCTCAGCGCGAAGAGTCTCTCCTGGGAGCAGCTGCGCGCGGACGACTTCATCTTGCCTCCGTTGCCCAACACGCTGTTCCAGCGCGATAACTCGTGCTGGATCTACGGCGGGGTCACGATCAATCCGATGGCCAAGGCCGCCCGCAAGCGCGAGTCACTGCACACGAGGGCGGTCTACCGCTATCACCCGGTCTTCAAGGACGAGAAGTTCGACGTCCTACTCGACGCCGAATTCGTCAACCACCAGGCNNACGCCGATCGCGGTGGAGATCCTGACGCGACGGCTCTTCGAGACCGGTCAGGCGACGCGCGTGATCGCGATCGAACTTCCTCACAGCCACGCCTTCATGCACCTGGACACGGTGATGACCATGATCGATCTCGCGACGTTCGTGCTCTACCCGTACTTCGACAAGAACCTGCGCAGCTGGACGGTCGTCCCGGGTGACGAGCCCGGCACGCTCAGCATGAGTCAGAACGAGGACCTCTGGGAGACGTTGGCCCAAGTCCTCAAAGTCGACCGCGTGACCGTGCTTACGACCGACGAGGACGTGCGCGCGGCTGAGCGCGAGCAATGGGACGACGGTACGAACTTCCTCGCCGTGGCTCCCGGGGTCATCATGGGCTACGACCGTAACGTCGCCACTAATACGATGCTGCGCAAGAACGGCATCGAGGTCGTCTCCATCGACGGTAGCGAACTTGGCCGAGGACGCGGCGGTCCGCGTTGCATGACCTGTCCCATCGAACGAGAGAGCGTCCAATGAAGAAGTCCGACGTCACGAACGGTTTGCGAGGGCGCAGTCTGCTGAAGGACGCCGATCTCACCAAAGAGGAGTTCGTGGGGTTGCTCGACCTGAGCGACCGCCTGCGCCGTGAGAAGTGGTCGGGCACCGAGAAGCGACTGCTCAAGGGAAAGAACATCGCGTTGATATTCGAGAAGGCTTCGACGCGCACGAGGTCCGCCTTCGAAGTGGGGGCCCACGACCAGGGGGCGAGCACCACCTACATGGGTCCCGAGGAGACGCAGTTAGGTCACAAGGAGACCGTGAAGGACACCGCGCGCGTGCTCGGACGAATGTTCGACGGCATCGAGTTTCGGGGGTTCGCTCACCACGACGTGGAGTTGTTGGCGGAGTTCTCCGGCGTGCCGGTGTGGAACGGACTCACCGATTTGTGGCATCCGACGCAGTTGCTGGCCGACATGCTCACCATCCGCGACCACACCGTCAAGCCCCTCGAACAGGTGGCTCTGACCTACGTCGGCGACGCGCGTAATAATACGGCGAACTCGTTGCTCTGCGTAGGAGCGCTGCTGGGCCTGGACGTGCGAATCGGCGCGCCGAAGTCGCTGCAACCCTCCAAGGAGGTCCAGGACATCGCCCAGCAATTGGCGCAGTATTCGGACGCGAGGATCCTGATCACCGATAACGCCCAGGAGGCGGTCGCCAACACGGACTTCATCTACACCGACGTCTGGGTCTCGATGGGCGAGCCCACCGATTCCTGGGCCGAACGGATCAAACTGCTCTTGGCCTACCAGGTCAATGAGGACTTGGTGAAAGCGTCGAAGAACCCCGACGTTCGCTTCCTGCACTGCCTACCGGCATTGCACAACACGGACACCGACCTCGGCGCCGAGCTCGACAAGAAATACGGCGTCAGCGCCTTGGAAGTGACCGACGACGTCTTCGAATCCAAGACGTCCATCGTTTTTGACCAGGCGGAGAACCGTTTGCACACAATCAAGGCGATCATGGTCGCCACGTTGGTAGGAGTCTGAAATTCTCATCGTTGCGGCACTAGGCGGAAACGCACTCCTCCAAAGAGGTGAGAAGCCCGCCGCCGAAATTCAACAGCACCACGTCGTTGACGCGGTGAGGCAATTGGCCCGTATCTGTGAGGGGAACGAGATCATCGTCACCCACGGCAACGGACCCCAAGTAGGGATGCTGGCAATCGAGAGCGCGAACGACCCCGTTCTCGACCACCCATTTCCCTTCGACGTGCTGGGTGCGCAAACCCAGGGGATGATCGGTTACTGGCTGGTCCAGGCGCTCGGCAACGTTCTCAAGCGCCGGGTCGTCGCGGTCCTCACTCAGACGATCGTCGATACGAACGATCCCGCGTTCGTCGCGCCCACGAAGTTCGTCGGTCGCGGCTACTCGAAGGAAGAGGCTCGCCGCGTCGGTGGTGGCAAGTGGGCCCTCAAGCAAGATGGTGACCTGTGGCGGCGCGTCGTCGCGTCGCCCGAACCCATGGAAGTCGTCGAGCTGTCGACGATCCGTGACCTGGTCACCCAGGGCACGATCGTCGTCTGCGCCGGTGGGGGTGGCATTCCCGTGGCGCGCGACAAGAAAGGTCACCTCGCGGGCGTCGAAGCGGTCATCGACAAGGACCTCGCGGCGGCGTTGATCGCGCGCGACGTGAAGGCCGACGCCTTGCTGCTGCTCACTGACGTGCCCGCGGTGCTCGCCGATTACGGTCTGGCGACCCAGCACCCCCTGGACAAGGTGACCGTCGAGGAGCTGCGCGCCATGAGCTTCCCGGCCGGATCGATGGGCCCCAAGGTCGAAGCGGTCTGCCGATTCGTCAAGGCCACCGGCAAACACGGGTCCATCGGCACTTTTGACGACGCGCCGGGGCTCTTGGACGGCTCGGCGGGCACGACCGTCGTCCCCTGATTTCTCACAGTCGCCGTGGACATTCGTCACTAGATTTGTCCCCATGTCAGACACTGTGCTCGTCACCGGCGGGACGGGCTTCATCGCCCAACACTGCATCCTTCAACTGCTCGACGCGGGCTATAACGTGCGCGCAAGCGCGCGCTCGGCGAGCCGCGAGGCAGAGTTGATCGCCACTTTGACGCCACATCTCGCTTCGGGTACGACCCTTGAGGGCCGGTTCAGCGTGGTCGCCGCGGACCTGACCAGCGACGCGGGTTGGGATGAAGCCGTCGCGAAGTGCACGTACGTCGTGCACGTGGCCAGCCCGATCTTCTTGAAGGTGCCCAAGGACGAGAACGAAATGATCGTGCCCGCTCGCGACGGCACGCTGCGGGTGCTGCGCGCCTCGAGTCGCGCGGGTGTACGACGGGTCGTGATGACCTCGTCAGTGGCGGCGGTCGCCTACGGCACGCCGAGGGATCACCCCTACAGCGAACGTGACTGGACGAACGTCGAGGGCGACGACGTCGACCCCTACGCGAAGTCCAAGGCCGTCGCGGAGAAAGCGGCCTGGGATTTCATTGGTTCTACGCAGAATGCCTCGTCGATGGAATTGGTGACGATTCTGCCCGGACTGGTCCTGGGGCCGGTGCTCTCCAGTCACTTCAGTTCCTCGGGCGAATCGGTGAAACGAATGATGAATCACGAGGTGCCCGGGATGCCCGACATCTGGTTCCCTCCCGTTGACGTCCGTGACGTGGCGTGGTCGCACGTCAAAGCCATGACCCTCGCGACCGCCGCGGGTCAGCGATTCATCTGCGCTGCCTCGGATTCGGTACCGCTACTCGCCATCGCGAAGATTCTGGACGAGCACTACCAGAGCCAGGGCTACAAGATCCCGCTGAGAAAACTTCCCAAGTTAGCGGTGCGACTCGTGGCGCTCTTTGACCGGGATTTGAAATTCATCGTTCCTGAGGTGGGCAAACCGTTTCACGTGGACGCCACGAAGGTCAAAACGGAGCTTGGGCTCGAAGCGCGCAACCTCGCCGAGATGACGCTCGCTATGGCTGAATCGATGATTCAATACGGGATCGTGAAGAGACGCTGAGACCTTCGAAGGTCTCAGGGGGTGACGGGATTGTCCATGCTCGAGACGCGCTCGCGGAGTTTCTCGAAGTGCGACTCGATGTCATCGAGGTCGTTCTGCTCGTTCACCGATTCGCGCGCGGCACGCAGCACCATGTTTCCCTGGCGCATCAACACCTCGCGCTGCTCGGGCGTCGACGTGGCGTCAGCCACTGCGCGCAATGAGTCCAGGATCCGTATGATCACCGCCGGCATGCCGCTCGCGGCTTGTCGGATCTTGTCGAAGGCGCGATTGACCATCTTCGGGTAGGACCAGTCGGCGGCGATGAGTCGAACGCGTCCTTCTTCGTCGCGGTAGACGCGCTCGGTGAGGCTCCGACTCGACATGCGACTGAGCCCCGACGACAGCCAATCGAGGCACGTGAGCGCCGTGAACGTGTCGTTCACGGCGGGCGAGAGGGCCCGGATGGCGATCTCCACCAACTGATCGATGGCGAAGACGGGGTCTTGCATGAGCGTGCGGTGCGGCCCGGTCACGTGAGCTCGGCCGAGCGCCTTTTCCACCTGCTGTGCCGCGCCGCGGGGGAAGACCTTGGCCACCGGACGGCCCGCGACGATGAAGTGGCCCGGCCGGTAGTCGAGTCGTATCACGGCGTCCACGAGCTTGGCGATCCTGGCGAGTTGGGCGTAACCGACGAACTGGAGGTAACCACTCTTGGCGGCGAGCACCGTTCCGCCACGCTCGTCGATCATCGTGAGCAGTTCACCGGGTTCGGGCGACATGGACGCGTCAAGTCGAGCGGTGACGACCGCGACGTCGTTGGTGTCGTCCATCGGGAACTCGGTGTCGATCGAGGACTCGAGGTCGCGGGCGATGCTCGCGATCACCTCGGGCAACTGAATCGTCGCCGCGATGTGGTCGATGAAATAGACCAGGACCACGACATCCAACAGCAGCATCGCTTCGGCGACCGTGATGCTCAGGTGTGGCACGAAGGTGCCGTGGGCGTAGAAGGTGATCGAACCCAGGGCGAGCACCGAGTAGGTGAACGTGCCCACGAAAACGCCGAGGGTGACTTGGTTGCCGACGTCGCGAACGAAGTTTCGCATCATCCGTGGACCGAACTGCTGGGACGCCAAGGTGAGCGCGAGGATCGTGATGGAAAAGACCACGCCGACGACAGTGATGATCGCCGCCGCGATGGCGATCAGGACGTCACGTCCCGACTGGGAACTCCCATTGCGAAGCCACGTCGGAAGTTGGATCTTGTGACCGTAGGCGGCGGCGTCGATCTTGAAGGTGACCAAGAAGATCAGGGCCCCCAGGACGATGACCACGGCCGGCACGAACCACAGCGTCGTGCGAAGCGCTTCCCAACGCCAATTCGGTAGTCTCCTGCGCTTTACCAAGGTCGGTCACTTATGGTCCGAGCGCGAGTGCCAAACAACGGGTTGCGGCGCGCACGACGCCCAGTGAGGTAGCAACTATTAGTCCTGGTCATCGACGAACTCCTTGCCGCCGACCAGTCTTCCCGGCACACCTGTAGACCTGGCAATTCTAGTCCACTGGCGACGTCGTGACGACTGGCACGTGAGGTCAAGGCTTCTCGGTCGTTACGAAATTATGACGCCGCGTTGATGATTTTTTAGAACCTATTTCGAGGTCTCCCGCAAGGATTGCAACGTAGGAAGATTCCCGAAGGAGGGAAACATGAGTATTCAAAGCCCATTTCACCGCGAGGACCGTGACGAGCTTCGCGAAGGCCACCGCACCAGCTTGCACAAACGGCGGGCGGCCAGGGAGGAAGCGTTCGTCACAAATCCAGTTCAAGTTGCCAACAACGCGACGTTCGCCGTCGCTGACGAAGTGCTGGATCAGTCACCCCGGGTTCCGGCTCCTCTGGCGACCCTGGTCGGCGCACACCTCTTCGGGGGTTCGCTCGACGACCGTTTGGCTAAGGGAGAATCTCCCGCGTCGAGCCTCCTCTTGGCGACGCGCGCGCAGTTGATCGTCTCGCCAGCCCGACGTCGCGCGTTGGCCGAGAACTGGTTGTCACTACTCACCAAGGCACGCCACCCGACGCCGTTTCGCAGTCCCGAAGTACCCCTCGCTCGCTCAAGAGTCATGGGTGCGGAAACGCTGATTCGCGCGCTCGCCAACGCTCTGGTTGCGCCCATGGTGGCGCCGCAAGGTGTCGCCATGGCAGGTTCGCTCTTGAGCGACGGGTTGAGCCCGATCTACTACGGCACGAGCGCTGCGAACCTCGACTCACTGCTTCAAGAGGTGATCGCGCGACTCAACCCGTTGGCTTCGTAAAGGCCGGCGAAGTGCGCCCTACGTTGCTGGGAGATGGAGACACCCTCTCTCGCTCCCAGCAACGCCCTTCGCCGTGGCCGCTCTGAACGTCGGACAATGTACGAGACCTCACCGTCGTGAGAAGTAGTCGCGGTCCCAAGGAGCGCAGCGCGCAATTGCTTACGACAATCCAGGTCGAAGTCCGTTGTACCCTCGAAAAGTAACTGTACGGGTTGCCTTGAGTCCCAAGAGTCCCGCCAACGGTGACGAGGGGTTAAAGTCAGTAGTGAGTAACATGAGTGAAAGTTGCCGCTCAAAGACGAAAGCCTTGTGTGCTGGCCGCTCTCAGACTGGGATCTCGACGCCGCCAACAATGACGTCGCCAACGTGAGGAGTGAATATGGGCGAAAAATCACCGCACCAACACAATGCGAAAAAAGTCGGCAAGTCGCTGAAGGAAAAGCGTAACGAAAAGCACTTGAAGAAGGAATCGAAGAAGGGCTTTATCGCCGAGTGACGCGGTGACTCCACCACGGCGGAACTTACGACGAGAGAAGCGCTGAGCGCTGCCTCCACTGACTTTTGGATTTTCTCAATTCGAGCGTATTTTCGATTGCATGTTCTGATCCACGAATCAGTCACCCTTCCCACAAAGTTGCCGTTCCGCAACGGACGGTGTGCTGCTGTACTGCATCGTGGTCCACGTGAAGGCATGCTCGAAGTTCGAAGCGATTTGCGAAATGGTCAGACGATCAGACACTGATCGTAGGTAGCCCGCGAGGGGCTGGCACGACAGCGCCCTTCTCGCCGCCTCGAGTTCGGCTTTGCTCACGCCGTCGGGGCGCGGGGTGGATTTCGACCCAAATCTCGCGTCGAGCCAGACCGGGGCAACGACCTTGTTGTGTCCAGGCCGTATTCGAACGTGGACTATGAAGTGTGCGCCAATCGGATTGGCCAAGGACAATTCGTCAAAGACGTAGACGTCGTCGCCTGCGGCTAGTCCAAAGGTGCCAATGCTGGGAAAGCCGACGTAGTACGTCTCGGGCAACGAAGTCGTAATCGGATAGTTCACGGCCGGTTCTGGGATGGACGAATAGAACTGAGACTGATTCCAGTTCAACAACTTGACGCCGGAGTGAGTCGTAGGGGCTGTTTTGGCCGCTTCCTTGCCTTCAATTTCCCAGGCTTCCTGTTTGAAATCAGACGGAGTAATTGGATGCTCATTGCCTGAGGCGAATATGTAATTCGCACGTTCATTGGCGATGCCATTGGCTGAGATGTTCCAGTGAGGCGAGAAACGAAAGAAGAGCACGCCGAAGAGGGCCCACACCGTGATGCCACCGATGACCAGAGTATCTCGCAACGACGTCATTCCTTCGACCCAAAAGATCATGAATATCGCGAAGAAACCCGGTAGCAGCATGCGAGCGTGCATGAAATCCCCGCCGATGGCGGTGACGTAGGCGACATCGAGCAGCCCGCCGACGATCGGGGCGGCAATGACCAAGATCTCGAGTCGATGATGGAGTTTCCACCAATCACGAATTCGGCTACCGGTCACCACGGTCATGGCCGCAAAGGGGAGCCAAAGCCAATAGGTTCCCGTGAAGTTGGTGAAATACGTGAGTCCTTGTCGGAGCCAGAGGCTCGAGGCGGATTTGGCGATCGCGGTGTTGGAGACCAACATTCCAAAATAGGCGACTCGAAAGAGTTCGCTCGCGAGAGGTATGCCGATCAACGCGAGCAGAAGCGTAAACCTACGAGAACGTCGCTCATGACGATCATTCCGTGTCTGCAGCATGAACAAGACGGCCCCGAATGAAAGCGTGAATACGGCCATGTCGGGTCGAATCGTGAAGCCCAGCGAAACGACGATCGCGGCGGTGATGATTCCCTTGTTCTGATGCAAGAAACATCGTACGAGGAGCCACCAGCTCAGTCCGAGCCAACCGAAGATGAGACCCGTCTCCAGTCCCGATGTCGCGAACATCCACACACCCGCCACGCAGGATGCGCACACGAGGCCAAGCGGGAAGATTGGTCTTGAGGTCCGGTGTTCGGCGAGATTGATCGTGCCAAGGCCCGCGAACCAAAAACCTGCACCGGTGAAGAAGAGACCGAGCAGTACGGACCACCACTCCACGTCGATGAATCGCAGTAGCCCCGAGAAGACTGTCAGCAAGAAGACCCAGAGGGGATCGGAATACGCTTCAATCCTCTCGCCGGGATTGTACACGGGTCCGTAGCCGCTGAGAATATTGTGCACCACCCGAAAATCGATGAACGCGTCGTCAGACACCCAGCGGTATGCCCAACCTCCAACGAGGACGATGACCACCGGAAGCAGGATCAAGAGGTATTTGAGGGTGCGCCGTCGATCATTGAACATATCAGCGCATGTTTAACAGATTCGATTGCGCCAGCAGCTGTCATTGCGTGAAATGGTTTTCAACCGGATTCGAAGTAGTTGTAGGGACCAATAATTTGGAGTCAACGTCCAAAGCAGTGACACTGAAGTTCTAGAGCGGTGATTTGGTTCCTGTGGCGGCCAACCAAGGGAATGAAGGG
>DKEO01000018.1:0-15270 GCA_002452255.1 Ferrimicrobium sp. UBA6820 | reverse complement strand
TTAGGGGAGTATTGGCTTGCTGAAGGGTTGCTGACACGACGTCGTCAGACCGTTGGGAACATTGGTTCAGTGCACTCCAACGACTAGCGGGACAGGCAAATGGTCGAAGGGTAGAGGTCCGTTGATAAAGAGGAGTTAGGTACCTGGAGAAATGGAGCCAGTCGAGCAGCTCAATCAACGTAGTTTTCGGTCACGTCGCTGGCAATCACGCACATCATCTACCTGCTGAAAGCACCGTCCAACGGTTGGGAGATCGTTACTTCGATTGGTACTTGCGCGGTTGGCGCGGGAGTGTTTTTTGCTTGGTTGAATTGGCTCACAGATCGTCGTCATCGTGACACGGAAATGACGATTGAGATATCACGACGCTGGGACAGTCCAGAAATGAGGCGAGTTTGGGCCGTCGCCCGAAAGGAACAAGACCCGATGAAGATTACGACCAAATGGCCCAGGAGCATACACAACTTCAGGTCCTCAAGGTTTAGCCATCGCATCTGGTGAAGAGATGATTGGTTCGTTGCGCCAGCCGTCAAAGTAGATTTGTGGGCGAATTGTTTTCCTGTGAGGATTGAGAGGAGTGCCACCAGTGAGTGATTTCTCGGCTCAGTTGGCGGAGGTCGTCGAACGCCTCTCTCGTGACGCTACTGACGTTGACCACGCCGATGCGATTCCTCGAACGCACCTCGATCAACTCGCGGCGCTAGGTCTGTTTGGCGCCTTTGCTCCCATCGACATGGGTGGGCTCGAATTCAGTCTCGCTGAACTTTGTGACTGTGTCGAGTCGTTGGCCTCGGCGTGCCTAGCCAGTACCTTCGTGTGGATCCAGCATTTTCGTCTGCTCGCGGCGGCGCTGGATCCCTCAGCCCCGCGAATCGTGGCTGACCTGCGCCGCGAGATCGTACGCGGCCAAGTTAGAGGCGGAGTTGCGCTCACCGGATCACAACCGGGTCCCGCCAGATTGAAGGCGACGCCGACTCGTGAAGGGTGGTCACTGGATGGTGAGGCGCCGTGGGTGAGCGGCTGGGGACTCGTGGACCACCTCGTCGTCGCCGCGCGCGCGCCCGACGATACCGTAGTGACGCTCCTGCTCGATGCCCGTGACCAGCCGGGTCTCCTCGCTACTCGACGCCATCTTGCAGCGCTCAACGCCACCGCGACGGTGCAATTGACGTTCTCAGCATTGTTGGTGCAAGGTGACCGCGTGCTCGGTCAAGTTCCCTATGATCCAACACATGAGCTCCCAGAAGGCCTTCGCGTCAACGGATCTCTGGCACTCGGTGTAACGCGTCGATGCCTCAACGTCATTGGACCGTCGCCACTCGACCATGAGCTGCGCGAAGCGCGCATCGCGCTCGATGGAGCCAACGCAGAGACGATGCCCCTCGCCCGTGCGCAAGCGTGCGAGTTGGCAGTGCGCGCGTCAAACGCGCTGGCGGTCCATCAGGGGAGTCGATCGGTGCTCGAAGCAAGCATCGCCGAGCGAGCGGGCCGCGAGGCGCAAGTCCTACTTACTTTTGGTTCGCGTCCAGCGATTCGACGCGCGTTACTCGAGCGTTTCGGCGCGGGAACCGCCTAGCCCTCTGGTCGGCATTCGAGCGTTAGCCCGAACCAGACTGCGTCGTGGTGGTGGTTCCCAGCAACGTCGTTGATGTCGTGGTCGTCGTTGCTGGGATGGTCGTCGTGGTAGTTGAAACAGCTGCTGAAGAACCAAGATCCTTCAGAGCCTGCGACCAGGTGAAGACGACCCCCGAAGTTGGTTTCGCCGCAAACCAGGAGAACTCCATGGCCAACGAATAGCCCAAGCTTGGATTGAGGGCCGCGCCAGCGCCCATGACCAGGACTGCTTGCTTCTTCGAAGCGAGCGAGGTCGGGCGAAGCTCGAGGATCGCGTTGCGATGGTCCCAACAGCCGGGCGCACCTTGTTGTGAACAGAAGTAGTTCGTCCACCCGTGGTAGGGAGGGGGACCGTCTTCGTACATCCAGCCCCAGTCGGCTTGGAACGCCGCCTGAGTCGGTGACGTGCCCGCAGTGGACCAGATGACGTAAAGACTGTGCGGCCAGTTGGGGGGTGCAACGGGGTCGCGACGAAGCTGTGCGCCGCGCACAGAAGCGGCGTTGAGAGGGGCTATCAGTGCATAGCCGGGCTGCTCTCCTCGACTGATCCGTTCTAGGTTGACGAGGACGAAAAGCTGTTCGGGAACAGTTAGCTTGTCGTATCTCGACATATTGATGTTCAAAGCGCCGAGACCTTCTTCCGCGGAGCGTGCGGCATCAATGATTGCGAGCGCAGGCAGCCCAGGACCGGCGGGCGGGTCAAAATTGGTTGAGGGTACCCTTGGCGGGAGAATCACCTGAGAGCCGGATGATCCCGCGGCACTCGCGAAACTTGTCATGAGCAACAAGATTGTGACAAAAACGAGCGACTGACCTTTTCTCACTCCCCTTGCTTACTATTAGCGATGTGTGAAGGCAAGCACAACTTTCCTATCGCCTGACCGAACCGGTAGTTGACGTTTGATTCAGTACTGGATCCATCACTGCTTCGAAACCGTGACCCGAATCCGAGGATCGCGAGCTGCGTACACGGGTCCGTTGAACTCGCTGCCCGGGAATCATGTGAGAAGAGCGAGGAGATGGAGCAGTCTAAGTCGAGGGTGCGACCTTCAAGATGCTGAAAGGTGTTCAACGTCTTGATTGCCAATCAGTTGCCTTAAGAGATCGCACCGAGAGTGCGAGACCTCGCTCAGGGTCCGTCATCTGACGTGCTAGACCGAAACCGAGATGATCCATTACTCTCCCAGAAGCTACATTTGCTGGTTCGAAGATGCTGAGAATTTCGTCAAGTTTGAGTGATGTAAATCCCCACTCAAGTGCAGCGGCGCCGAGTTCTGTGGCATAACCGCGCCCGCGAAACTCCGAACCCAATCGCCAACCGACCTCAATCGCGGGTAGGACTTGGGGCAGAAACGTTGGAACGGAAAGGCCGCCCCAGCCCGCAAGCGATCCCGTAGAAAGTTCGACCACTGCGTGTAGTGCTGGCTCCGAAGCAGATTCGTAGCCAGCGATCACTCGAGCCAGAAAGTTTTTGGATTCTTCAACGGTCATGGCCCTGCGCAGGGGAAACCACCAGAATGACTCCTCTGCATGGAGCTGGGTCAATGAACTGAGGTCTTCCTCCACGAATGGTCGCATAAGGAGGCGATCAGTATTTAAGATCTCGATCACTCGAAAAGCATGGCACATACCGCGCACTTCAATGAGTTAGTCCGTGTCACGCGACTTGTGGCCGACGAGGTTGCTGAGCATTGAGCGACACGAGACGAATGTCGTCGCGAGAAAAGCACGGTCGGCAATTCCGCGTCGTCATCAAGATTTAACCTCCTACTTACCTCTAGCGAGGCATGTGGCCGCTTCATCGAATGCAGTCAAAAGCAATGAACAAGATGACAGTTTGGTTTTCGACTCGACTCGAATCATTTGTCGCGGGTGTACCTAGGCATTCGGCGATTGGTGGGCCTCAGGGTCAAGGCGTCTTCGAAATGGGACCGAATTCATCGTGCAATAATTCGCCGATTGGTTTACTCTGGTGCCCAGTAGGCGTGAGTGGCGCCCGTGGTTGGTGGTTGATCAAAGTAGGGCGACTGACGATCAAAGGGGGCACGAACATGAGTCCGAACAGCCGTGAGATCCATCAGCGTCAACAACAAAAGTCCCGCTGGTTCCGAAAGCGCCACAGACAACCCGGTGAACCTGCCGATCGTTGGCTCACGCTCCTGCCAACTTTCTCTCTCTTGGGAATCATTGCGCTCGCGATCTATGCCTTCTCCCTACACAATTCCTGGGCCGTCCTTGGTTATGGCGTCGTCGTCGCCGTCTCGTCGACATTGGCCGGAGGATTGGTTGGTGTGCTTTTCGGGATCCCTAGGTCGGTGGAGGGATCACAGAATCAGAAGCCAACCGACGGCTACGTAGGTAACACAAACTTGGAACAGGTTTCGGACTGGCTCACCAAGATTTTGGTCGGCGTAGGGCTGGTACAACTGGGCCATGCTCCGGACGCCTTAAAACATCTCGCTAATTCAATGAAGTCTGGATTCGGCGCGAGCTCGTCGAGTGCAAGTTTCGGGCTGGCGTTGTCGTTGACCTTCGCCATCGGAGGCTTCCTTTACTTCTACCTTTGGAGTCGGATCTTCCTCTTCATCGACCTTCCAAGGTCGAAGAGTTCGAGTAGCGAAACCGCCGATTCGTCGAAGGCAGTTGCTCCAGCCGCGAGGGCTGCCAGGAGTCAACGCAGGTCGTANNTAACCGCTTGCTCGCACTGCTGGAAGAACACCGTCACGACTACCACCACTGCCGACCACAGCGCCTTGGCTTCTCAGACTTCCGTTGAATTCGTCACCTCGTGGTGCGGGGAGAACACTGCGCTAATCTCAAAAGACGTGGACCGATGAACGGAGTGCTCGACAGATTGAGCGGATACTCGACTCTTCGGATTCGAGAGGATCGTGCATCTTGAACTCGCAAAGGACTGGGGTTAGCCCGCTGTGGTGAGTAATTCTGAGGATCCTCGATGGCCTTCGGGCGGTTCGCTGTTGCGGGCGAAGACCACGACGGGGCGGCGTAACGTCGGACTTCTCGGAATATCCACCTACGTCAAATCGGTCAGCCCTCGTTCGACGACCAGCACGCCGAACGCGGTTCGCGTGGCACTCGAACGCTTCTCGACGTGGTCCTATAGCGACCACGTCGATCTGGCCGATGTGGTATGTGTCGTGGACTACGGCGACGTGCTCGAGCCCGATGGCCAAGGAGGCTACGAGCGAGTCGGTGCTGCGGTGGCGATGTTTGATGACCAACTAGAGCTGCGCATCGTGCTCGGCGGTGACAACGCGGCGACGTGGTACGCAATGTCCACGTTGGCCGGCGCGGACCTTTCGCACTACGGACTCATCACTCTCGATGCCCACCTGGACCTTCGCGACGGCGAGTCCAACGGCTCACCGGTCCGGCAACTGCTCGAAGCAGGACTTCCGGGCGAGCACGTGGTTCAGATCGGCTTGGCCGATTTCTCGAATTCGTCCTTCTACGCGAAACGAGCCCACGATGCCGGCATCACGGTGATCACCCGTGACGAATTGCGCGATGAACGTATTGAGGACGCCGCGCGCCGCGCACTCGACATTGCGGGCGCCGACGGACGACCGGTCTACGTGGATGTCGATATGGATGCCGCCGACCGCTCGGTCGTGCCCGCATGTCCGGCCGCGGCGCCCGGCGGTTTCAGCGCCGACGAGATGCGACGATTCGTTCGTGCCGTCACGGCCGATCCCCGGGTCAGCGCCATCGATGTCACCGAGATCGACGTCGATCGTGACAGCGACGATCAGCGAACCGTACGCCTCGCGGCGTTGTTGGTTCTCGAAGCGCTCGCCGGCGTGCAAAGGAGAACATTATGACCATCGTTCTAGGCACCCAGCCGCTCGAACGAGGTCAGGTGCTCGCCGTCGCGAGGAACTACGAAACACTGACCTTCAGCGATGAGGTGCTCGCGCGGCTCGAACTTCAGCGAGCCGCCATCGACGCCTTGGTGCGCAGCGGCACCCCGGTCTACGGGCTTTCGACGGGCTTCGGCTCGTTGGCGACAACGTTCATCTCGCCCGACCAGCGACGAGACCTGCAGCGTTCCTTGATCCGCTCGCACGCTGCGGGAGTCGGCGCAGAAGTCGAGACCGAGGTCGTGCGCGCGATGATGGTGTCGCGCCTCACCAATCTCTGCAGCGGGGTGTCGGGCGTGCGTCCCTCCACGGCCCTGGCGTACTGCGCGCTGTTGAACGCGCGGATCACGCCGGTGGTGCACGAATACGGTTCGCTCGGATGTTCGGGTGACCTCGCGCCGCTGGCCCACGTGGCGCTGGCCCTGATGGGTGAGGGCGACGTGCGCGACCAGGGCGGGCGGCGTGTGCCCGCTTCCCAGGCCCTTGCCGAAGCCGGTCTCGAGCCGGTGGTACTGGCCGAAAAGGAGGGTCTGGCCCTCATCAACGGTACTGACGGGATGCTTGGCCAGCTCATCATGGCTCTCGAGGACGGAGCGGGTCTCATGCGGCTCGCCGACGTCGCTGCGGCCATGTCGATCCAAGCCCTGCGCGGCACCGACCGGGTCTTCCTCGCCGAGATCCACGCACTGCGCCCACACCCGGGCCAGCACGACAGCGCCGCGAACCTGGTGAAGCTGCTGGCTGACTCGCCGATCGTCAACTCTCACCTTGACGATCCGACTCAGGTCCAAGACGCCTACTCGCTTCGCTGCGCGCCCCAGGTCCACGGCGCGGCCCGTGATACGTTCGCCCACGCTGCGCGCGTGGGCGACATCGAACTCGCGTCGGCCATCGACAATCCGTCGATCCTCGATGACGGCAGGTTGGTGTCCAACGGGAACTTCCATGGGGCGCCGATCGCCTACGTGCTCGATTTCCTGGCCATTGCCCTGGCGGACGTGGCCTCGATGTCCGAACGGCGCACCGACCGCCTGCTCGACGTCGACCGTAGTTACGGGCTGCCGCCGTTCCTCGCCCATCAGGCTGGCGTCGATTCCGGACTGATGATCGCCCAGTACTCCCAGGCTGCGCTGGTCTCGGAGATGAAACGGCTGGCGTCGCCGGCCAGTGTGGACTCGATCCCTTCCTCGGGAATGCAGGAGGACCACGTCTCGATGGGCTGGCACGCCGCGCGAAAGTTGCGCCTAGCGCTGGCGGCGCTCGCCGACGTCCTCGCCATCGAGTTGCTGGCCAGTGCGCGCGCGCTGGCGTTACGGGCCCCCCTCGAGCCGTCGCCGGTGACCGCTGCGTTGCGCGACCGCATCAACGCCGCCAGTGGCGGTCCGGGTCACGACCGCTGGCTCTCGCCCGAGATTGCCGCCGTCGGCGAGCTGGTGCGCGGCGGCGCGCTGCTCGACGTCGTGGACCGCTTTGTCACGTTGGTCTAGGTCGAAGAAGGAGAAACAATGGAAGGCGCCCGTCCGGTTCGAGCAACACGAGGAACCGCTTTAACGACGCTCGGGTGGCCCCAGGAGGGCGCCCTTCGGATGCTGCAGAACAACCTCGACCCCGAGGTGGCCGAGCGACCCGACGACCTGGTCGTCTACGGCGGCACTGGCCGTGCCGCGCGCGACTGGCGCAGTTTCGACGCGTTGGTGCGCACGCTCAAGACTCTGAAGGGCGACGAGACGATGCTCGTGCAATCGGGCCGGCCGGTAGGCGTCTTCCAGACCCACGAATGGGCACCGCGCGTGCTGATCGCGAACTCGAACCTCGTTCCCGACTGGGCCAACTGGCCCGAGTTCCGCCGCCTCGAAGCGCTGGGGCTCACGATGTACGGACAGATGACTGCGGGGTCGTGGATCTACATCGGCACCCAGGGGATACTCCAGGGAACCTACGAGACCTTCGCCGCGGTGGCGAAGAAGCGCTTCGGCGGCACCCTCGCCGGGACGTTGACCCTGACCGGGGGGGCGGGGGGNNGGTGCGCAGCCGCTCGCCGTCACGATGAACGACGGGGTGTGCTTGTGCGTGGACGTCGATCCGTCGCGGCTTCAGCGCCGCGTCGATCACCGGTACCTTGACGAGTGGACGAGCGACCTCGACGATGCCGTGGCGCGGGTGCTCGCCGCCAAGCGCGAGCGCCGGGCGCTCAGCGTGGGACTGCTCGGCAACGCGTCGACTATCTTCGCCGAACTTCTTCGTCGCGGAGTNNGACAAGAAGCCCGAAGAGTTCACCGACCGCGCCCGCCAGTCGATGGCCAAGCAGGTCGAGGCGATGGTGGGCTTCATGGACGAGGGGGCCGAGGTCTTCGACTACGGCAACTCCCTTCGCGGCGAAGCGCAACTGGGCGGCTACGGCCGCGCCTTCGAGTTCCCCGGCTTCGTGCCGGCGTACATTCGTCCGCTCTTTTGCGAGGGCAAGGGCCCGTTCCGCTGGGCTGCGCTCTCGGGCGACCCCAAGGACATCGCGCGCACCGATCAGGCGGTGCTCGACCTCTTCCCCGACAACGAAGGATTGCGTCGCTGGATCACCAAGGCTCGCGACAAGGTGGCCTTTGAGGGACTGCCGGCCCGGATCTGCTGGCTCGGTTACGGCGAGCGCGATAAGGCAGGGCTGGCCTTCAACGAACTCGTGGCGTCGGGCGAGGTGTCGGCTCCGCTGGTGATCGGACGCGACCATCTCGACAGCGGCTCGGTGGCGTCGCCCTACCGCGAGACCGAGTCGATGCTCGACGGTTCGGACGCCATTGCCGACTGGCCCCTGTTGAACGCGATGGTGAACACGGCTTCTGGCGCCACGTGGGTCTCGATCCACCACGGCGGCGGGGTCGGCATCGGGCGCTCGATCCACGCGGGCCAGGTCTGCGTCGCTGACGGAACGGCACTCGCGGGCCAGAAGCTCGCTCGGGTGTTGCGCAACGACCCCGGCATGGGCATCATCCGACACGTCGACGCCGGCTACGACCTGGCTGACGATGCCGCGAGCGAGCGCGGCGTGCGAGTCCCGATGCGCGAACGCTGACCGTGTCCGCCCGGCTCATCTTCAACATCGGTGAGTTGACGACCAACGACCCGACCCTCGGCGACGGCTCCGTATTGGGTCGCCTCCGCGACGCTGCTCTCGTGGTCGACGAAACCAAAGTGCTGTGGGTCGGCGAGAGCGCGAAGGCCCCGGACTGCGACGAGTCGATCGACGCCGACGGCGCAGCCGTGGTGCCGGGCTTCGTGGACTCGCACACCCACCTCGTCTTCGCTGGCGAGCGGTCCGACGAGTTCGAGGCGCGCATGGCGGGCACGCCCTACGACGGAGGCGGAATCGCTCGAACGGTCGCGGCGACGCGCGAGGCATCGCGTCTCGAGCTGATCACTCAGACCGCCAAGCGCGCTCGCGAACTTCAGGCGGGAGGCGTGACGACCATGGAGATCAAGTCCGGCTATGAGCTCACGCTGCGCGGTGAGGAGCGCCTCTTAGAGATTGCCCGTGAGTTCACCGATGAGGTCACCTTCCTCGGCGCGCACGTCGTACCCCGTGAGTTCGCCCACGACCGCCGGGCCTACGTGGAGCTGGTGATCGATCAGATGCTCGAGAGGTGCGCGCCACTGGCGCGTTGGGCCGACGTCTTCTGTGAGCGGGGGGCCTTTGACGTGGACGAGGCCCGCGAGATCCTGCTCCAGGCGCGCAACCTGGGCCTCGGGCTACGGGTGCACGGCAATCAGTTGGGCGACTCTGGCGGAGTGGCGTTGGCGATCGAGCTGGACGCGGCGAGCGTGGACCACTGCACGTTCGTGAATGACGACGACCTCGAGGCGCTGGCGGCTTCGCGCACCGTGGCGACACTGCTGCCGGGCGCGGAATTCTGCACGCGCTCTTCGTACCCTTCGGGTCGGCGCATGCTCGACGCGGGCGCCACGGTGGCCCTCGCGACCGACTGCAATCCCGGTACCTCCTACGTGACGAGCATGGCCTTCGTCATCGCTCTGGCCGTGCGCGAGATGGCGATGACCGTGGACGAGGCGCTCTGGGCCGCGACGCGCGGCGGGGCGCTGGCCCTGCGTCGAGACGACATCGGACACCTCGGTGTCGGGGCTCGCGCCGACGTGGTGCTGCTCGACGCCCCCAGGGCGGCTCATCTCGCGTACCGGCCGTGCGGGGCTGTCGTAGGTCGGACGTTGCGTGCACTTCGCTAATACCTTGTTCAGAGAATTGCCCAAAGCGGCGACGCGAAGGAAGTCCGGGGACCGTTGTGTTTCTTGGGGGCTTGGAAGGGTACGCGCGTGNNCGCCCTATCGGATCCCTGACGTTTTCCAAACGGGGAGAACTTGACCGAGCACTTCGATTTGCGCTGGACATCCAGTTTTAGGAGATTCGGCCTCGACAGGGAGCCAGTGCACCGATACATTACCTATATGCTAATATAGGTAATGTATTGGAGGGCGACCGTGGAACAGGTTGGAACTGAGATCGAGGTCATCTGGAATGGACGGAGGATTCGCGCCTTCGTTCCAGCCCTACTTATTGATCGCGAGTTGACGCTCGATGCCCCCACTGCGGCCAGAGCGGCAGCAGCAGCGACCGAAGTCGCCCACGCGGCGCAGGCACTGGACGCAGACTACGAACCTCTCGCGCGGTTGTTACTGCGTTCGGAGGGCATTGCCTCTTCCTACATCGAAGGCGTCACCGCTCCGGTTGTCGAGGTCGTTCTCGCCGAGGAGCAGCTCGGTATCGTTCGCAATGTGGCCGCTGCTTGGGTCGCCAGCAATCTCGCAGCTGTCACACGGGCCGTGACCAGCGCTGAAGGGCGTGTAGCACTCTCGGTTGAGACGTTGTGCGAGTGGCATCGCATTCTCATGACGGGAAGTCCGACGCCCGAGCGTTACATCGGCGTGATCAGGAGCGAACAAGGTTGGATCGGGGGCTCAAGTCCACTCGATGCGTATCTCGTCACTCCTCCGGTTAGTGAACTCTCCTCGCTCCTAGAAGACCTCGTGGCCTACGTGAATCGTGTGGACATCGATCCCGTTGCTCAGGCCGCGGTGAGCCACGCGCAGTTCGAAATCATCCATCCGTTCGCTGATGGCAATGGGCGAGTAGGCCGTGTGCTTGTTGCCTGGGTTTTGACGCGACGACTCTCTCTCCTCGTGCCACCGCCGGTAAGTGTGGCGATTGCGGCTGACGTCACTGGATATTCGTCCGGCTTGGTGCTGTTTCGAATGGGTGATCATCAAAGATGGATTAAGTGGTTTGCCGATGCCGTGGCAAGTGGAAGTCGAGCCCAGCGCGAACTCATTTCCAACGTCGAATCGATGAAGCTGAAGTGGCACGATCGACTCGTTGCTGGTAATCGCAAGATTCGCAGCGACGCAGCAGTCTTTTCGGCGCTCATTTTGCTTCCCCGCCATCTCGTTCTTACCTCAGCGATTCTCTCCGAGAATCTCGACATCTCACGAAAGGCGTCGTTGGCGACTCTTCACCGGCTCGTGCAAGTCGGAATTCTCACCGAGCAAGGAACGGTCTCAAGCAAGAGATCCGGGCAGCCCGCCGCATTATTCGTATCCAGAGATCTCCTCGGGCTCGCTGGATCGAGTTCACTGCGTTAAACGAGTCGGGCCGTGCCGGTGCGCTGATGAGGAGCACAAGAGTTGATGACTATCAGTTATGGAGAGTCTTGGCTTGCTGAAAGGTTGCCCTAGGCATGTAGCCAGAGGCATTTGATACTTTGTCTCCCTGAGCGTCGACCACTTGCCTGGCATCGACTCGTGATTGGTTCATTGCAGTCCAGGGGAATACATCCACGATTGAATTACTGCCCTTTTGCGTCACTACGGTTCACCGAAGTTCAGGGCAATTCTATTCAACTGCTGTAGTTGGTGCTGTAGCAAACCCTGTGCGCGTCGTGAAATAGGTTGATATGTGTTTGGGCAGATGTTGGGCGCTTGATCATAGAGATCGGAGGGTTCCGGTGGAACTCAGACAATTTGTATTTTTGGATTGTTCGTCGTACATTCTGTCGGTCAGGGTGAAATCTTGTCTCTTTGCTAGTGAAAAATATCAATTTGTTGAATGACCTGCAACTGTGGTGTAACAGTTTTGGTTTTACTCTGATCTTTCTACTTGAATGAGGATGCTGACGACGTTGCCCACACTTGGGCAGTTCGGTCCCCAGATAAAGCACGAGCGATACCCGATCCTCGGGTATTCATCGGTCTGAGTTCGCAAAATTCTTGTGAAGTGTCAAAATCGGAGTCTGATCTGATGAGTTCGGACCTATACAGCTGCATAGACAAATGGAGCCAAACTTACAACTCGTCGCGCTCCTGCGACGATGGCCGCGTGAGTCGGGCCCAGCCCGGCCGATACCTCCACCATGTACGGACCTTTTACGAAGATGATGATGGCATTGCCATCCGCGTTGAAGAAGTAAACACTTCGTGGCCCGGTGCCAGCAGGGTGTGTTGGCTTACCGTACTCGGAGTTAGCTTTAACAGTTGCGCCGTATTGCGACGCAGGATAAATCTGAATCCCTAGGTTCTCGTCAATGCTCGCACTGTCGTAGGTGAAGGTGCAACTCGAGGCTGTGGAATCTTGATTTAAGGTACCCGCCACGGTCGTTCCCGCCGGGGCGCCGATGGCAATATTAATTCGCGCAGCAGGAACAAGGGTGCACGCATCGGGAGGGGCGCCTTGTGCGCCAGCCGTGGACGCCAGCCATGTGCCCGACAAGGCCAACTGCGATCCCGCTACAAGAAAACTGGCCACGATAACTACGCCAAATCTTGACATCACCGACAGGTGCCTCTTGGTAATCATGATTCGCCACCCTCTTTCTCTCGCGAGACTTGTCCCATTTGCTTGGCGCTTAAGGAAATCTAAGCTGGAGACTACACGCAGAGGTTGCCACAATCAAGGAAACGCTCTTGGTTTGAGCAGGGCATTGACTCAATTGGTTGCGCAGTTACCTGGAGATTCTTAGCGTCTTGGTACTCGCCACGCACAATGAGAATAACGGCACGCAAAACCCAGACATCCAAAACGCGGTGGAGTCCAGACTTCACTTCACATTCGACGTCCTCGTGAGTAACACGGACGACAACGCTCGTAACCACACCGCCTTTTGGGATGGGTCGATGCTCACGCTTACTCCGGCCTATGACTTGACCCCATCTCGGCGTTCGGGTGGCGAAGCAAAGCAAGCAATGGCAATCGGTCGAGTCGGCTACAAGATGAGTCAACTCGTCGGTTGCGTTGAGAGGACATCGGTTCTTCTATTGAGCGAAGTGGAGGCGAGGGAAATCGTTGATCATCAGATAGACGTCATCCGCGCCGAATGGGACGGCGTCTGCGAAAGCGGCCGGCTTTCGAAAATTGTACGGGCGTCGATGTGGGAGCGTCAGTTCATTAATCCCTTTTCACTGTATTGCTACTAACAGAAAATCGCAGGATCACTCAGAGTTCGGAGACCGTTGCGTTTCTTTGGGGGTTGGAAGGCGCGCACGTGGCAAGGAGTCGGGGCAATGGCGAAGGGTCTATTTACCAACGTTCGTCAGATGGTCGTTGGATCGGTGCGCTTACCATTGGCTACAGCCCTCGGGGAACGCTGGTGCGCAAATCGGTGAGTGCGAAGACGAGGGCCGAAGTCGTCCGTCGTTTCAAGGTCTTACAAGCGCAGTATGACAGTGGCGCTTCGCTCTCAGATACGCAATTGACTGTCGTCGATCTGCTCGCCCATTGGCACCGTGATGTACTTCGCCACCAAGTCGCGCCGAACGCCGCGAAAAACTACAAGGGCATTGCTGACCAGCACATCGTGCCGACCCTCGGCCGAACGACCGTCGCTCAACTTTCGGTGTTGGACGTTGACCGTCTCTTGTCCCAGAAGCTTGACGACGGACTCTCAGTATCGACGGTGCAGCGAATCCGTTCCGTGCTCGCCCAGGCGCTCGACCAAGGCATTCGCTGGGGGAGCGTGACGCGAAACGTCGCGCGGCTCTCGCGGGCGCCCAAGACGCTTCGACCGGAAGGTCGTACGCTGACACCCGAGGAGGCTCGACGCTTCCTCGCCGCATTGGCCGGCCGTCGAAATGAGGTTCTCTTCACGCTCATGCTCGCGACTGGACTTCGACGAGGCGAAGCTCTCGGGCTGCAGTGGTCGGACTTTGACGAGAGTAAGGCCACCCTCTCGGTACGACGCCAACTCAAGCGAGAGAACGGTCACTTGGTCACCTCTGATACCAAGACCCTTCGAAGTCGTCGTACCCTCAATGTCTCGAGCTCGGTCGTGAGAAAGCTGCAACAGCAACGACGAGATCAAGTGGCCTCGTGTGAGCGAGCTGGTCTTCGTTGGATTCAATCTGGCTTCATCTTCACGTCAATCAAGGGCACGCCGCTTGATCCAGCCAATGTCAACAAGGACTTTCAGTTGGTCTGCGATGCGGCGGGTCTGGGTCGATGGCATCCCCATGAACTTCGTCATTCCGCCGCAAGTCTGATGCTCGCCCAAGGGGTGAAACTCCAGGTCGTGAGCGAAGTGCTAGGTCACTCGTCGATCCGCATGACTTCTGATGTCTACGGGCATATCCTCGCCCCTGACCGCGAGGTTGCGTCCGAGGCAATGGAGACCTTGTTATGGCGAGAGTAGAAGAGCGATTGTCGGACTTCGGCCATGTGACAGCAAAGCCCTGCGACCCCTGGAATCGGATCGCGAGATTTGACCATATGTGTTACCATATGTATCATGACACGCCGCGAAGTATTGGTACAACTCGATGATCATTTGGTCGAAAACCTCGACGTCCTCGCACGAGAGTTGGGATTGAGTCGTTCCGAATTGTTGCGCCGGGGCGCGCAAGCGATTCTCGATGCGGATGCAATGAAAAAGGCGGATCGTCGACTCCAGTATTCGTATCAGTCATTGCCCCAGGATGAAGCCATCATTGAAGCTGCCGCGCGCCTCGCGCGAGAGACGACACCTCTCTGGTGAAGCGGGGAGACATTATCTGGTGTGACCTAGGGGGTGAGGCAGGTCGGCGCCCCGTATGCGTCTTGACTCGGGATGCAGCAATTCAGGTGCTGAACGCGGTGACTTGTGCTCCGATTACTCGCACGGTGAGAGACATCGATTCTGAGGTCCTCGTCAGTTTCGAGGAAGGTCTTCCAGACTTGAGTGCAATTACCTGTGACAACATCATGACGATACCGAAGGCTCTACTCCATGAACGCCCTATCGGATCCCTGACGTTTTCCAAACGGGGAGAACTTGACCGAGCACTTCGATTTGCGCTGGACATCCAGTTTTAGGAGCTCGTGTCGTCTCTTTGCGAAGATTCTCGGTTGCGCTTTCTCATTTGCCAAAGCTGCGTCAAAAGACCGATGCTGGAGGCGCTCCTGAAGCTTCAATCTCGACCGTAGATCGCAATCGGAGATTCGTGAAATTCGTAGAGAAAACAGACGTGGAGAATTTCTTGGTCGTCGAAAGTAAACTGGCACTCTTTGCCTGGCATGCAAGTGGTAATAGCGAGACGGGCAGTGTCTTACTTCGCGAAGGGTTTCAGAGGTCCTATATCAAAATTCTTGATTCACACCCCCGCGAGATCGCTTCGTAACTTTGAGACAACGTGATGCTCGGTTGACTTACGCAGGTTGGGCCTAGGTCGCTTGATCAGTTCCTATAAACGAACCAGGCCCAAACTCTGAGTTAGACCGACTCGGATAGTGAATAAACGTAGTACACTTATT
>DKEO01000016.1:0-6853 GCA_002452255.1 Ferrimicrobium sp. UBA6820 | reverse complement strand
CTCGGCCAGGAACTCGTCGTTGTTGCGGGTGGTCTTGAGTTTGTCAATGAGCAACTCGAGTCCGGCGGCGTCGCGGCCCTCGGAAGCCAATCCGTTCAGGACTCGACGCAACTTCCACACCTGGGGCAGCGCTTCGCGGCTGAAGAGCAACTCCTNNTGCCGGTGCCCTTGAACTCCTCAAAGATGACGTCGTCCATCTTGGAGCCGGTCTCGACGAGGGCGCTCGCGAGGATCGTGAGCGAGCCACCTTCTTCGATGTTGCGCGCCGCACCGAAGAACTTCTTGGGCGGGTACAGGGCGCCCGAATCCACACCACCGGACATGATGCGTCCGGTCGCGGGGGCGGCGAGGTTGTAGGCACGGGCCAGACGCGTGATGCCATCCAGGATTATGACGACGTCGCGTCCCTGTTCGACGAGGCGCTTGGCGCGCTCGATGCAGAGTTCGGCGACGTGGGTGTGCTCTTCGGCGGGACGGTCGAAGGTCGAAGAGATGACCTCACCGTGCACGCTGCGACGGATGTCGGTCACTTCTTCGGGGCGCTCGTCGACGAGCAGCACCATGAGGTGCACTTCGGGGTTGTTCGCCTCGATCGACTGGGCGATCTGCTTCATGACCGTGGTCTTGCCGGCCTTGGGGGGCGAGACGATGAGCCCGCGCTGGCCCTTGCCAATGGGCGAGAGTAGGTCGACGATGCGCGGCGTGGGGTCGGTCTTACCCTCGTTGGTCTCGAGCTTCAGCTTCTCGTCGGGAAAGAGTGGGGTCAGGTCTTCGAAGCGAGGGCGCAGTCGCGCCACCTCGGGATCGATGCCCGCGACGCTGTCGACGCGAAGCAGCGCCGGGTACTTCTCGTTCGAGGCCGCCGGACGGAAACCGCCGACGATGGTGTCGCCCTTGCGCAGGTGGTAGCGGCGCACCTGGTTGATCGAGACGTAGACGTCGTTGGGCGACGGGTGGTAGCCCTTCGTGCGCAAGAAGCCGTAGCCGTCGTCGCGCAGGTCCAAGAGGCCCTCGATCTCGACGAGTTCGCCGCTGTAAGGCTGGTCGGCGTTGGGCATCGCCTCGCCGCCGAAACGTTCACGCCCGCCGCTGGCGTTGCTACCGTTGCGGTTGCGTCGGTTACGACGGTTGCGCCCGCCGGGCTCGTTGGCGAAGTCGCGCGGCTGACGCTCGCGCGACTGGTTGTTCTGACGGGGCGCCTGACGCTCGGACGGGGCGACCTCACTGGTGTCCTCACGGCTCTCGGTGACCGACGCGTTGCTCGCGCCGTTGCTCGAGCCGTTGGTCACGGTCGTGACGTCGGCCTTGGCGTCGGCGACGAACTCGCCGAGCAGGTCCTCGAAGTCATCGTCGGGCGTGGCGACCACGCGACGCGAGCGCACGGCTCGCGACGGAGTGTCGCCATTGCTGGTTGGTGCAGGACTCTCGCTCATGATCGATTCGATCAGGGCGGCTTTGGTGGCGCGCGCGGAGACTTCCACGCCCTTCACCTTGGCGATCGTCTGGAGGTCTTCTCGAGATTTCGATTCGAGGTCCGAACGATCCGGGGTGGGCTTTACAGCCATTGGTATTCCTTTCTCGCCGCTCGCAAAGGTTCCACGGAACGGAGAAGAAAAATTAAAGGATGTCGTTTGGAAGAGTTTCCCGTCGGCGAAGGCCAGACGTGTACGACATAAGTAAGTGTAGCGGAACTTGGCACCCGTGCGGACACCGTTCTTGGATCGGTTTTTTCCCAAGAATTCTGCGACTTACCCGCAGGGCCGAACCTCCTGGGCTTGGCTGGTTTCACCAAAGTGATCGGCGCGCGCAACCCTTGGTACGAGACGTGTTGAGTACGACGCGCAGCCTGGTGCCACGGCATCCTTTCGATGTGAAGTGGCGCTCTAATCTGTGAAGTGGCGACCGCGTCCTTGACCAGACCTCAGAAACTCGGATTCCCAGTCAATCCTCAAGGTCCGGGCACTACTATCCAACTGAGCCGGGCGTTCTACATTCCCGCCAGAGGAGGTCGCTATGTTCGACTCAATGAAACGCCAGCCAGGTCGATGGACTCGTGGGAAGGCGGCCGCCTTGGTCGTGACGGGCATGGTCCTGTTGGGTGCAGTGGCGGTGGCCACGCCCGCCGGCGCCGGTGCCAAGATAACGAATTCGTTCACCTTCACGGGTGCCTACAGCGGGACGATCAAACTCGTGCCGGCGTCGCTCAACTGTACTTACGGCAAGACCTACAGCGGCAAGGGATTCCTGGTGACGCTCTCGCACATGAAGGGGACCATCACGGGCGCTGGCAAGGGCGAGTGGGCGATGTCGGTCTATCCCTCGAAGAAGGGAACGACGAAGGTGGCCAAGGCCAACGTGCAAGCGTACAATGACAACGCTTTCCAGAGCAACGCCGAACCGATCGTCCAATTCCTCGAGACTTCCGGCAGCGTCACCTACGAGGGGGCCACGGGCTCTCTCGACATGACCGTCGAGTACCACCAGGTCGGCAGCACCACCTACGGTAAGACCGCCACGGTCACCGGAAGTTGGAACTGCAAGGACTGACCAGACCGAGGGCGAGCTAGGAGAGTTGGTCGAGCAGCGCCTTCAAGGTCGCGTCCACGACCTGCGGCTTGGCACTGGTTGACACTGCCGTGTCGGGGTCCTTTAGACCGTTGCCGGTCAAGACGCACACCACCGTCGAGCCCTTGGGCACCCCGAACTTCAAGATGCCCGCCACCGACGCGGCGCTCGCCGGCTCACAGAAGACGGACTCGTAGCGCGCGATAAACCGGTAGGCGTCGATGATCTCGTCGTCGGTCACGGCACGGATGTCGCCCAGCGATTCGTGGATGACCTCAAGGGCGGGCACCCAACTCGCGGGGTTACCAATGCGAATGGCCGTCGCGATCGTCTCGGGGTTGTCCACGGGATGGCCGAGCACGATGGGTGCGGCACCCGCCGCCTGGAAGCCCCACATCTTGGGCAACGTCTTGGCGTTACCCGCGAAGTGATACTGCGTGAAGCCGCGCCAGTAGGCGGTGATGTTGCCGGCGTTGCCGACGGGTATCGACAAGATGTCGGGCGCCCGGCCGAGTACGTCGACGACCTCGAAGGCCCCGGTCTTTTGGCCCTCGATGCGATCGGGATTGATCGAGTTGACGATGGTGATCGGCAGGTGCTGGGTGAGTTCGCGCGCCAGGTCGAGTGCTTGGTCGAAGTTGCCGCGGATCTGGAAGACCTGCGCGCCGTAGACGATCGCCTGGGCGAGCTTGCCCATGGCGATCTTCCCCTCGGGCACCAGTACCACGCAGTCCATGCCCGCCTTGGCCGCGTAGGCGGCGGCCGACGCCGAGGTGTTACCCGTCGAACCACAGACCACCGTCTTGGCACCCTTCGCGAGCGCCTTGGTGATCGCCATCGTCATGCCGCGGTCCTTAAACGAACCCGACGGGTTGAGTCCCTCGTACTTGAGCCAGACCTCGGCACCGACTCGTTCGCTGAGACGTTCGGCGAAGAGTAGCGGCGTGTTGCCCTCTTGCAAAGTGACGACATCCTTCACGCCGTCGAGGTCGAACCACTCCGCGTATTCCCTGATCAAACCGTTCCAACCGTTCACGGTTCTCCTCTTTCGATCACCCGAAGGCACGCGCCGATCGAGTCCACGGACTTGAGCTTGGCGAGTTCATCGATCGTCGCGCGCACGTTCTTGGTGAGCGCCGCGTGCGTAAGAAACGACAGGCGCGCCTCGTCGCCGACCCCGGACTGCTCCATCGATTGGATCGAGACGCCGTTCGCCCCAAAGACGCTCGCCACGCTCGCGAGGACCCCGGGTTCGTCCATCACCTCGAGGCTGAGGTAGAAGACGCTGCGGATGTCGCCCGCCTCGACACTCACGAGCCGGTCGTCCACGCTGAAGGGAACGTCGTGGCGACCACCGACGCGGTTGCGCGCCACGTAGAGCACGTCGCCCAGCACGGCCGTCGCGGTCGGCTCACCACCGGCACCCTGACCGAGCCACATTAACGGCCCGCTCCTGGTGCCTTCGACGAAGACCGCGTTCATCGCGCCGTGTACCGACGCCAAGGGATGCTCGACGGGGATCATGACGGGGTGGGCACGTCGTGAGAGTCCCCACTCGCCCACCCGTTCGGCGATCCCCACGAGCTTGATGACGTAGCCGTTGCGACGCGCGAAGTCGACGTCGATCGCGCGAACACCGGTGATCCCCTCGCGGTCGATCTGCTCACCGTGAAGTTCGGTCCCGAAGGCGAGCGAAGAGAGTACCTGCACCTTGGCCGCCGCGTCGAAGGCCTCCACGTCGGCCGTCGGATCGGCTTCGGCGTAACCGAGGTCTTGGGCTTGGGCCAGGGCGTCGTCGTAGTCGCTGCCCTCGCTCGTCATCTTCGAAAGGATGAAGTTCGTGGTGCCGTTGACGATGCCCATCACCCGTTCGATGCGCTCGCCGGCGAGCGAGGTGCGAAGCGAGCGAAGGATCGGAATGCCGCCACCGACGGCGGCCTCGTAGAAGAGGTCCGCGCCATTCTTATTGGCGAGTTCGGCGAGTTCGGTCCCGCACTCGGCCATGAGGGCCTTGTTGGCCGTCACGACCGACACGCCACGNNATACCCGGGTGCGGCTTCTTGGGATCCCGTACGGCCACGCCCACGACTTCGAGGGTCGCCATCGCCGCGTCCACGAGGGCGACGTGGCGCGATTCGTCGCTCAAAAGACCGACGAAGGCCCGTCCGACGTTGCCCGCTCCAATGACCCCCACACGTATTTTCGGCGTGTTCATGCAATAAGGCTAACCGCTGACCACTACGGCTTCTCGTCGACCTCGAGCCGGGCCAGGTCGTCGAAGGTCTCGCGACGCAGTACCTCGCGAGCTTGGCCGTCGCCGACGAAGACGACCGCAGGCCGCGGGATCCGGTTGTAGTTCGACGCCATGGAGTACCCGTAGGCGCCCGTCACCGGTGTCGCCACGACACTGCCCACTCCCGTCTCGTCGGGCAGCCACGCCTCGTCAATAAGTACGTCACCGCTCTCGCAGTGCTTGCCCACGAGCCGCACTGGCACCGGGCGCTGCGCCATGGGGTGCTCGACGTCGAAGGCCTCGTAGCCCGAGCCGTAGAGCACCGGGCGCGGGTTGTCGCTCATCCCCCCGTCGACGGCCACATAGGTACGGGCACTCACGGGCTTGACCGCCCCGACGCGATAGAGCGTGAGGCCCGCCTGAGCGACGATGGCGCGCCCGGGTTCAGCGAGTAGACGCAGCGACGGGTCCAGATCGGCTTCTTTCGCGGCAGTTCTCATCGCACTTCCCCATTCGTGGATCGAGGGCGCTGACTCGCCCTCGACGTACGCGACGCCGAGACCGCCGCCCACGCACAACTCGTCAAAGGTGTCGCCCCTGGTGAAGTCGGCCAGAATGTCCATCGTCTCTCGATAGCCCGCCAAGTCGAAGATCTGGGATCCGATGTGCGCGTGCACGCCGTGCACGCTGACGCCAGGCACCTCGTCGAGATCCGAGATCGCACGGCGAGCGTCGCCGGTCGACACGGAGAAACCGAATTTCGTGTCCTCCTGGCCGGTCCTGACGAATTCGTGAGTGTGCGCTACGACGCCCGGCGTCACGCGCACCAGGCAGTGAAGAGGAGTAGCGGGACTGACGAGCGATCGCAGTCGGTCTATCTCGTCGAAGTTGTCCACGATCACCCGGTGCACGCCCACCGAAAGCGCCCGCTCGAGCTCGTCGTGGGACTTATTGTTGCCGTGAAGGATCACGCGACTCGCGGGCACGCCACTGCGCAGCACGATGTCGAGCTCCCCGCCCGTCGAGACGTCGAGGCAGAGTANNAGAGTCCCTCTTCGAACGCGAGACGGGCCATGGCTCCGCACAAGAACGATTTCGACGCAAAGGCCACGCCGTCGTCGAACACGCTCGCTGCCTCGCGACACCGTGACCGCAACGTCGTCTCGTCGTAGACAAAGAGCGGCGTGCCGTAGGTCGCGGCGAGGTCACGCAGCGAGACGCCGCCCACGGTGACGTCGCTTTCGGAAAGCGTCGCCGTATCGGGAAGAAGTGATGCGAGGAGCGGTCCTGCCATACATGAACCTTAGAAGTTTGCGACGTCACTTCGAGAGAATGTCATGACCTCCGGTAGGCTGTCCACGAAGCCCTCGTAGCTCAGCGGATAGAGCATTGGCCTCCGAAGCCATGTGCCCGGGTTCGAGTCCCGGCGGGGGCACGCCACCATCCCCTGGTGGTTGCAGCGTCATGGCTGTGACTACCGGGCACGTCGTTTGACACCACCCCGGTGACAGCTCCGGTGGGTCGCAACTGACCCTATTGACTCAAGGTCACCAGGCATAGGAACAGGATTCTCCCGGGACTGGTCGTACTCTCTCTTCTCGACGGCAATTTGGTGGGAATCGTCATCACGTCCGAGAAACACGCTGATTACTACGACCGCTGCGGCTGCGGCGTTGATCCGAATGAAAGCACCGGCTACGGCCTCAGACTCGGCAACGACTAGTGCAACTCGTCGCAAGTTCCCAGTAGCAGCTAAGGGTCAATCGTTTCCGCTAGCCCTCGTCGTTGAGTGGCCAGCACTCAACGACGAGGCCAAACTAGCCGGTGATTATGACGACTCGGTCAAGCGCGAGGTTCTTGTAAGCGCGGAGCACACCATTCCCTGAAACGGTGAACGTGATCGAATGGTAGTTCATCGCCTTCAAATCAGCCATCAGATAGGCCTCGACCGTTTCGGCTCGAAGCAGGCTCAGGGGCAAGTTGATTCCTGGTGTTCCAATCACGCTGGCGTAGCCGGTGATCGTGATGTGCGTCGTGTGATCCGCCACGATCTCG
>DKEO01000037.1:339-98508 GCA_002452255.1 Ferrimicrobium sp. UBA6820 | reverse complement strand
AAGTTACGGGATGCGGTTCGCAAACTAGAAATCAACCACTCTTTGATCCGACAGGATCGCGCCGTTTATATAATCTACTCCTTAGCTCTCGCGGTATCTGTTTCTATCTGGTTTCTCGCCGTCCGGTCTCCACTGTGGTTGGATGAGACAGGCTCGTTTTGGCAGATCAATGCGGGCTTCTGGGGAATTCTATCTCGCCAGCCAGTTTCCTTTCCCGCCTACTCCTACATCCTTTGGTCTTCGACCAAGATTCTTGGAACCAGCGAGATCGCCCTCAGGGTCCCCTCCATTCTCGCCATGCTTGGGGCAGTGTATCTGCTTTATCTTGCCGCGCGTGAACTCTTCGATCGCGATTGCGCCATCGTTGCGGCTATTGTCTTTTGCCTTCATCCCATTGTAGATTTTGCTTCCATTGACGTTCGCCCATACGCGTTTGCTGTGCTGACCACGAATGCCGCCATTCTCGTTATGCTTCGCTTGCGGCACAACAATTCGAATCGGCTGGCGGCGCTATTCGGGCTTTTAGCGGCATGTAACATCTGGTTCCATTTTCTGTTCGCGACCATTATTCCGGCCCTTGTTCTTTGCTTTTTCATCGTCAAGATTGGCGACCGCAAAGCCTTATGGAGGCAGTTCAGCGTTGCATCTGCCGTGTTTTTTTTGGCGTTTCTACCGGTGATTCACGGTCTGCAATTCTTATTCCATACCGCTGGAATCTATGTTTATGAAGCAGCTCCGGGTCCGTTGGACTTTGTCTTTACTCTTGTACCTACGCTTGGTTTTGTCTTCATCGCCATCTGTATACTCATCCTTGTTGCGGCGACACCAACACCGCGTCCTAAGACGGCGAGTCGCGCTATAACAGTGCAATTCCAGATTTGTTTGTCTTTGGCGCTAATCCCCATGCTGATCCTATTTGCAGTGAGCGTGGGGACTTCGATCCATACTTTTGCGCCCCGCCATCGTCTGGATGCGGTACCGGGAATCGCACTCTGCTGGGCCATGTTCTTTAGCTTCATTCGTCCCCGCGCCTCACGATTAGTAGCTTGTGTGGTGTTGGTTGCCATCAGCGCATACTTATCATACAGTTCTCCAACTTCCGGGCAACACGGTTTCACTTGGAAATACGCACTGGAAGTGGCGGAAAAGAACGCATCCGTCGACAACGCTCCAGTGGTGATTTGCAGCGACTTCGTCGAATCCAACATCCTTACGAGGCCGCTTGATTTGGAAAAGGACAGCAGCTATTTTACACCGCTCTCATACAATCGTCTGAGCGTACCTGTTGTACCCTTGCCCATGGCGTTAAATGACGAGGCGATGCGAACAGGTTCGTTGTTCCTGGTGGATGCTGTAAAGAAACAACAACGTTTTCTGGCGCTTGCAGATCGGCGGTCCTACAAAACTCTTGATTGGTTATCACAAAGCGCCGCTGCAACGCACACCGTTCGGAACCTAGGAGTATACGACGACATTGAAGTTCTGGAGTTTGTACCGCGGACCGAAGCGATTGCCTCACATTGATCGAGCTTTAGCTCGTAGAGCATCGGATGGCTGTGTGTAAACGAACCGTCCAGTGCGCTATGATTTTCTTCTAGACCTATGGCAGACGATTCCCCATCTCCGCGTGCAGAATCCAGATTCGAAGGCGACTATCGCCCCGCGGACCCGACCGATCCAAGCGCGCACCTTGACCCCGGGAATATCCGCGTGGAGGCTGCGGATGTGGCCTATTTGATGTATTTGGCCGAGGCGCTGAACACCACGCTGGATTTGGAGACGCTGCTGCGCCGCACTGCGGAGCTGGTGCAAGCCGTGATCCCCTATCGCATCTTTGCCATTCTTCTGGTCAACGACCGCACCCGCGAGCTTCGGGTGCGGTTTCAGATCGGTCACACAATGAAAGTGGAGCGTCTAAGCATCCCCATGGGCCTGGGTGTCGTGGGGCAAGTGGCGCTAACACGGCAGCCCGTGCTGCTGAACGATGTGCGCAACTCGGAGGTTTATATCGAAGTGAATCCCGACGTGCGCTCCGAGCTGGCCGTACCGCTGATTGCCAAGAACCGGCTGATCGGCGTGATGGACATTGAAAGCGAGCAGCTCGATTACTTTGGCCCAGAGCAGATGCGGCTGCTGACGCTGACCGCCTCGCGCATCGCCCAGGCCATTGAGAATGCGCGTTTGTATGCCCGTGTCTCGCGTCAGGCGCAGACGCTGACGGTGCTCAATGAGATTGCCACCGAGTTGACTTCGATCCTCGATCTCGATCCTCTGTTGGAGCGGGTGGGCCAACTGCTGCGGCGGCTGATCGACTACCAGATGTTCTCCATCATGCTGCTGGACGAGAAGGGCGAGCGGCTGATTACTCGCTATGCGTGGCGCTTTGGCAGCGCACATACTCCTCTGCGCAGCCTTCCCGTCACCAGCGGGCTGGTGGGCGCGGCGGTGCGCGAGTGGCGTCCCATCAACGTGCCCGACGTGCCCAGTCCCGCGACGAAGTGCGTGATCTCGGGCACGTCGCGCAAGATCTCTGGACCCGTCGTGCGGTAGTGGGCCGCGGGATTGGCGGGATTGGCGTACTGGTACAAGAAGGTCCACTCCGGATGCTCGAGTGCCAACGTTTGAGCGAGCCGCACCGCTCCGTTCGAACCTTCTGCGCCGGGCGAGTCAATGATCTCCGCGCCCCAGGCGACCAGGAGTTGGCGACGTTCGGGCGACACGTTCGAGGGGAGCACGACCTTCAGGTGGTAGCCCCGCAACCGACAGACCATGGCGAGCGCGATGCCGGTGTTACCCGAGGACGGCTCGATCAAGATCTGGTCGGGCTTGCCGGGGATCAAGATGCCGTCGGCCTCGGCCGCTTCGACGAGCGACAATGCGACGCGATCCTTCACGGAGCCAGCGGGGTTACGCCCTTCGAGCTTCGCGAGGATCGTGACGTTGGGACTCGGCGACAACGCGCTCACGTCCACGATCGGCGTGTCGCCAATGAGATCCAGCACTGACGCGTAACGCGTCACTAGGCGACTCCACCGGCGACCGCTGGCAGGAGAGTTATTTCGTCGTCGTTAGCGACCGGCGCGTTCACGCCACCGAGGTAGCGCACGTCGTCGTCATTGATATAGACGTTCAAGAATCGGTGCAGGGTGCCGTCATCATTGAGCAATTGACCCTTGACCGCCGGGTACGCGTCACTCAACTCGCTGAGCACGTCACCAATGGTGTGGCCCTCAACGCTCAGGGTCACCGCACCACCCAGCGCGGGCCGCAAGACGGTGGGGATTCGAAGCACTGCGCTCATACTTCCGCTTTCGACTCGGGGACTAAACCTGACTAACTACGTCAACTTTAGTGCGCCACGGTCGCGGTGTGTCACGAGGTGGACTTAGGCGGACGGTAGAAGATCGCCAACTGGAAAAGAGCACCGCCCACGCCCAGCAGCAGCACGATCAGCAGGTCGGTGCCCTTGGTCCACGTCAGAACGTTCCAGGCGTAGTCCAGGGAGTACCGGCCGGCGCCCAGCACGCCCGGCACGAGCGCCGCGACCGCGATGCCCAGGCAGTACTCGATACCACCGCCCTTGTTGATGATGAAGAAGCCGTTCTTGCGGTGCACGGTCAAGATCGCCACCGTCATCACCGAGACGAGTCCCGCGGCGGCGAACGTCGTCAAGAGCCCGACGCTCAGCAGGACCCCGACGCCCATCTCGGTTCCCGCCGCGAGGGTGGCGTTGAGCTTGCCCGGACGCATGCCCATGGAATCGAACCAACCCGCGGTGCCGGCGAGTCCGCCACCACGAAAGACCTTGTTGTAGCCGTGCGCGAAGATCATCAAGCCGAGGAAGAGCCGCACGGCGAGCAACACGAGGGCGACCGGTGTGCCGTAGGACGAATAGATAATGGTGTGGGTCATGGTCAACCGATCTTCTCTCGAGAGGTGCAAGAACCAGTGGCCAAAGCCTAGTGACCCACCACTTCGTCTTCGCTCACGGCACCGTCCACGATTCGGTACGTTCGCACCACCGTGGGGACGTCGCGCAACGAGACCAGAACGTAGTGCCAAGCGGGATCGGGGGCCTGGGCGATATCGGTAGGACTGGGATACGCCTCGGTGTGCGTGTGCGAATGAAAGACGCCGAGGACCTCAAGACCCTCGTCGTCCGCGCGTCGATATGCGTGCAGTAGGACCTTGGAGTCGATCTCGTAGACCTTGGCCGAGTGCAGCACGTTCTCGCTCGCGACCACGTCTCGAACGACTGATCGCTCACCTTCGCGCACACCGAGCAAGAGCCCACAGCCTTCGTCGGGCAGGGCCCTGATGCACGTCGCGATCATGGCGTCGCGCAGACGCCGCTCGAGGGAAAGCACACAGTCACCCTAGAGCCCGATGAGCACCCAGGCTTGGTCACTAGCCTGTTGCCATGGCACGAGCCAAGCAGATGCAAGAACGGCGCGCCAAAGCCAAGAGCGAAGCCGCCGGTGGTGACCGAGTGGTCGCCACGAACCGCCGCGCCCGCTTCGACTACGAGATTCTCGAGACACTCGAGTGCGGCATCATGTTGACTGGCTCCGAGGTGAAGTCGCTGCGCGAGGGCAACGCCCAGATCGCCGACGCGTACGCGCGAATCGACGACGGTGAACTCTGGCTCTTCCAGATGCACATACCCCCTTGGGCCTTCGCAGTCGGATTCGGCAGTCACGATCCAGATCGCAAGCGCAAGCTGCTCGTGCACCGTCATGAGATAAAAGACCTCCACGACCAGACCCAGACCCAGCCGCTCACCATCGTCCCGCTGAAGCTCTACTTCAAGGACGGTCGGGCCAAGGTCGAATTGGCTCTCGCGCGAGGAAAGAAGCAACAGGATCGCCGCCAAGCCCTCGCCAAACGCGACGCGGAACGAGAGATTGCTCGAGCCGTGCGCAACGCCGAGAAGTTCACCTGAGCGATTCGCGGCGCCGTCGGGTACGCTGGGGTATCGGCTAGATGAGTCGTGAAACAACGAGGGGATGATTGGTTTCGACATCAGTTGTCGAGGTGAAAGAAGCGAGCCGTGGTCTCCGGAGCCACGATAAAGAGCCGGAAACAATAAATAAACGCCAAGCCTCAGCTTGCGCTTGCTGCTTAGGTAGCAACGTCCGCCTGGACCCAGCCCTGCGGTTCAGATATCGGGCGTCATAATGTAGGGCTTACCTTCATGGTTCGTTAGTGACCGTGTCGGGACACTTCAGCTGACTAAGGATTGTCGCAGGTGCCAACAGCAGCGACTTTCCCTACAACCTCCTGTTGGCTGCGCTCGGAGAATAGTCATTGAGGAACTGATGGACCTGGGTTCGATTCCCAGCATCTCCAAGGATCACCGACGTTCGCTTCGGTGGTTGTTGGAGATGAAATCACTTCGCGATTGTTTTACAACTCGATACATCGCCTGTTGTTAGCGCTTGACGGCCTGGAGCGTGTACGACGCCGCGAGTCGAAGAGGTTTGTCACGGAGCCGATATTCCCCGCCACCAATACCTTCCATCTCCTCGCCGAATGGATTCGATGGGATGCTGTCATGTTCCGCCAAACCTGCGAGCTCGAGACCGGCCGACATCAATGCCGTGACGATCTCGCCGAGACCGTGGTTGAATGAGAGGAAATCCGGCGAACTCAGCGCTTCTTCATGTTCGACGTAGGTGTGAGTTTCCGTAAAGAGCACGCCTTCGGTCTCGAAATATGGAAACTCCAGAGTGAGCAGGCCATCGGGGCGAGCATCCGACAATGCCCAGAGCATCGGATGGTACTCGCGGATGAAGAGTCGACCACCAGTTCGAAGAAGTCCTGCGACGACCTCAGCCCAACGTCGAATATCGGGCAGCCAACAAAGTGCTCCAATTCCTGTGAACACGAGATCGAAACGCCCGGCGCCGAGCGCTTCGATGGCGCCGTACACGTCACTTTCGACGTACCTGATGTTCGCACCGCACTCGTTGGCCAGCTGGCGCGCAGCCTGCACCGCCGCGGGAGAGAAATCGAGTCCCGTGACGCTTCGTGCCCCGAGGCGCGAGAGCGACATGGTGTCGGTGCCGATGTGACACTGCAGGTGGGCCACATCGAGTCCGGCGATGTCGCCAAGTCTGGGTAGGTCGAAGCGCACCACGTCGGACAGGAACGTCGGGTCGCTGCGAAACCGTTCGAGGTCGTAGCCCTGGAGGTGATGAGGAACGCGACTGTCCCAATTGGCTCGATTCACTTCAATGTAGTTACCCACCGTCCGAGTATCGCAGGGTGACCCGGCGCGTCGCAACGACCGATGCCGGCGAGCGCCTACTCCTGCCGCCTTCACGCACCCACTTCTTGGAACCTCGAAATACGCGAACTAGGATTTTCCTGCGTCGCTGACGGTAGCCCTCGATCGCAAGCACGACATCGAACTCGAAGCCCGCGTCACCCCCTGACCAATTGGTCAAGGGTATTTCAGCGCATGGAGATGGGACGGGAACGTGACAACGCTGGAGAACCGCCGATGGTTCATCCTTCCCATTCTGTGCCTCGCGGTGCTTATCGTTGTCATCGACAACACCATCGTGAACGTGGCGCTTCCGACGATCTCGCGCCAACTACACGCCTCCACCACGTCGTTGCAGTGGGTGATTGACGCCTACAGTCTGCCCTTTTGCGGCTGCATCCTCGCGGCGGCCGGAATTTCTGAGCGGGTCGGTCGAAAGAGGACCATGCAGTGGGGACTATTGCTCTTCGCTCTCTTCAGCGCCGTCGCGGCCTGGTCGCATTCGACTGAGACGCTAATTGCGGCTCGCGCGCTCATGGGCGTATCCGCCGCGTTGACGGTGCCCTCAACCCTCTCGCTGGTCACGGCCGCGTTCACCAACGAGCGTGAGCGGGCCAAGGCCTACGGTGCCTGGGCCGGCACGGGTGGAATCGCGGGCCTGACCGGTCCGATCGTCGGCGGCGCCTTGATGCTGCACTTTTGGTACGGCTCAATCTTCCTCATCAACGTCCCGATCATCGCGGTGATGTTGGTGGCCGTGCAAGTGGCGGTGCCCGAACTCGATGAGAGCACTCGCTCGCCCATCGACGTCGTTGGTCTCGTCGAAGGCACGGCGAGCGTCACCCTGCTGGTACTCGCGATCATCCAGGGACCCTCGTGGGGTTGGTCCAGTCCGCTCGTGCTGAGTCTCCTGGGCGCCGCCCTCTTGCTCGGGGCATCCTTCGTGCGTCACGAACGCGCGCACCACGATCCGTTGCTCCAGGTTCGCCTCTTCGGTTCTCGTCGATTCGCCACCGCGTCGTTCATCCGGGTACTGGTCTATGCCAGCATCTTCGGCTACACGTTTCTTCTCACCCAGTATTTTCAGATCATCCGGGGTTACTCGCCGTTCTCAGCCGGACTACATTCAATACCGCCGGCTTTGTGCGGCATGACCCTGACGCCACTCGGCGCCTTCGCCGCCCTACGGTTCGGCACCCGCCGAGTCGTGACGATCAGCATCTTGCTCGCCAGCGGTGCATTTCTCATGATGGCTTTCAGCACACCACTTTCGTCGTACTTCGGCTTCATCGTTGTCGTCCAGGTGTTCTCGTCGGGAGGGATGAACTTGAGCAACGCACCACTCACGTCGACGTTGATGACGTCCCTGTCGCCCGACTTGATCAAGTCGGGCTCGGCCGTCAACGAGGTCACAGTGCAACTCGGCGCCACGATGGGCGTCGCCGTCATGGGTTCGATCTTCTCTTCCACCTTCATTCCGGGTGTGGCGAGTGCGTTTCGAACTCACGGACTCTCGCCTAGCGTCGTGACGCACGCGCAGACTTCGGCGGTCAGCGCCCTCGCGATCGCCAAGCACCTCGGTGGCCCGTTAGGTACCCAACTCCATACTCTGGTGTTCTCGGTGTTCATGCAGGGATTCCACCGGGTCTGCGTCCTTATCAGCATCCTGCTCTTCGCCGCTGCCCTACTCGGCTATCGGAATCTCGGACCGCAAGGTTCCTCTACGTACGATGAGGTCGTGAGCCCGCTACCGCCAGGAAGCGAATGAACGTGATCGACAACCAGCGCCGAGCTTCTCGGCGCGAGTGACTACACCGGCGGTAGTGGNNACACCGGCGGTTGTGGGTCGTACTGGATTCCCCGTCGCACCTGGCGTGCTCGTTCGTCGTTGGTAAAACGACGAACCAAATGGAGCGCCATGTCGATGCCCGCCGAGACGCCCGCGCTGGTCACGACGTCGTCCTCGTCCACGTAGCGTTCGTCTGGTCGCACGTCGATTGTGGGATCCAACTCGGCCAGGAGTTCGAGCGAAGCCCAGTGCGTCGTCGCTCGACGATTGGTCAACAGGCCCGCCGCCGCCAAGACCAGCGATCCGGTGCAGACGCTCGCCACGACGCGAACCCGCGGGCGTTGGGTGCGCAACCACTCGAGTTGCGCGTCGTCCTTCAGGTGGCTACGAGTACCGAATCCTCCGGGATAGATGAGGACGTCGAGGTCGGGCACGGTGATGTATGAGTGTTGTGTCGCGATACGAAGTCCTTTCGCGCAGGTGACCTCGCCGCCGTCACGAGAGAAGTTCACGATCTCGTAACCGTCCTCGGGGAAGTACTTCGTCCAGTACCCGAGCACCTCCCAGGGGCCGACGGCATCGAGCTCTTCCATCTCCTCGAACATCAAGATGCCGATCCGGCTGGTCACGAGGCTCCTCGTCGTCCGCTACAACTTGGTCACGGCGGGACCGAGAGCCCGCACGAAGTCGTCGGGACCGTCGACCGTCACGTAGAACGTTCGACCACCCTTTAACTCGAGAACGAGGGCGTCACCGTGACGGGTCACGAGCGCGGCGCGTTTAAAGAAGCGGAGGCTTCCGCGGTAGCCCCACCCGCCGGACTTGAGCGGACTCAGTGGTTCGCAGGTTGCCGCAAGGATATCCTCACCGGCGAAGCGTTGTCGGATGAGGCCGCCGGGGCCGTAACGAATCGCGAGGCTGCGGCCCTTCGACTCCTGGACGACGCGCACGTCTACCCGAAACGAGATGAAGAACAAGACCGCGATGAGCACGAAGACGAGAACGATCACGCCGAGCGCGAATCCAGGTATCGAACGGCCGTGCGAGGAATCGACGGCGACGACTATGACGTTGGCCACCAGAGCCACGACCAGGCCAAGCACGATAGCCGGGTTCGCGGTACGAAGACGTTGTTCCAGGACGATCGACGATGCTCCCATGCGCACAGATTACGTCCCACCACCCGCAAAGTCCGAGCAGTGGATGTCGGACCCGCGAGCGACGTCACCACAGCAACGGTGTCCGGCCTTAGGAACTACGAAAACTCTCCCGAGAGCTGCGAGGTGAGAATCGACGAGCGCGAACCCACCCGTAGCGACTCCTCGCCATGACCGACTTGTGGCCCTTGGCACCCCATCGAAGCGGGGACCGTGAAGGTAGCCACTCCCGGCCCCGATAGACGCGCCCGGACAACTACGCCGCCCTCACATGCTCCTTCGTGAGTCCGAGTGTTCGAAGGAAATGGCGAACCTTGATGACCTGATCCTCGGTGAGGTCCCGAGTACGAGTTGAACCAAACGAGACAGTCTCACCCTCGACGGTGACCGCCCAGTTCCCGCGGTGCGTCTCGTGCACCTCGCCGAATCGCGCGAGCAGCGAGCAGACGTCGTGCCACTGAATGTTGTGACACAGGGGATGGCTGAAGAGTCTTTGGGCGGTGAGGCGGTGGTGATGGTCCAACTTGATTGACATGGTCAACCCCCTTCACAAGGGCCGAGCTGTTCTGCCCTTTTAGGAACTCTCCACCTTCTGGGGGCCGATGTCAAGGAGCGCCACCAATTCGACGTGTTCGGTCATGGGGAACAGATCGAACGCCTTGAGATCGACCAGATCGAAACCACCCGCGAGCAGACCTTTTAGGTCCCGCGAGAACGTCGCGGCGTCACAGGACACGTAGACGACCCGGCGCGGTGCTCGGCGCACCAGTGCTTCGACCACGCCCTTGGCGAGGCCGCTTCTCGGCGGGTCGAGCACGACGACGTCGCCGGACCCGACTGCGTCGTTGATCGCCCGAGGGCTCACGGTCCACTCGCGCGCCTTGACTTGACCCAGACCTTCGGCGTTCTGTCGCGCGTCGCGCACGGCGTAGGCCGATGACTCCACCGCCGACACTCGTCCCGTGGGTCCGACCACTCGGGCGAGAGGGATGCTGAAGAGACCTACGCCACTAAAGAGGTCAACGACGTGGTCGCCGGCCTGAAGGCTCGCGTAGTCGCGAACCGCTTCGACCAACAGAGCCGGCGCGTCGCGGTGTGACTGCCAAAAAGAACGCGGCGACACGGAATAAACGTGTCCTTCGACCTTGACCCGAGACTGGATCGAGGGCTCGAGTGGTTCGCCCCGCAGCGAACACAATTCGATCATGGTGCCTCGGTGCGTGTCGCGGCGCACCACCGCGAAGGGTTCACCGTCACCGATGGCGCGTAACTCCACCTCTTCGGCACCTTCCCAGGTGGAGGCGAACGCGGGCGCAAAGGTCTCGTCGGCGATCCAGCACGCGTCGAGGGCTACGAGGTCGTGCGAGCGTGCTTTTCGAAGACTCAAACGACCTTCTTCGTCCACCGCGCAGCGCAGCCGCGTGCGCGATCCCCGTGCCGGTGAAGGTGGCGAGACGACTTCGACGGTCCTCGTCACTCGAGCAATACGAGCCAGGTGTTCTTGGACGAGCGCGGCCTTCCACGACTTCTGCGCGCGTAGGGATGCGTGCTGGAGGTCACAACCTCCACAACCTCCCCGATGAGCGTACGGACACGGAGCGCTCACGCGTTCGGCGCTCGATTCGAGAACCTCGACGACGTCGGCGCGCGAGAACGAGGCGGTCGACTCGGTAACGTCGACGGTGACGAGCTCGCCGGGCAGGCTGTGGCGCACGAAGACGACCCGTCCATCAGCTAGTCGCCCGACACCGCCGCCCGTGGCGGGCCGCTCGATGCGTACCGTGTCGTGCGAGTCGTCGTAGGAACCGTTCTTCACCACCGCAGCCTACTGACGTCGTTGTTTTGTGAAAGTGGCGCTCAACTCGCGATATGCGCGAGAAAGACGTCAACGAGCCCGCGCGCTCGTTCACGGGCCGCCGGCGTCTCGCGGGCGGTCTGGAGGAGCAATTCCTCGCGCGACGCGAACTCACGCGGATGATCGACCAGATCGGCTTCGAACCAGTCGCGAAGTTGGCGTTCGTCGACTTCAGGGTGGAACTGGACCCCGACGTTCTGGCCCACGCAAAAGGCCTGGACCGTACCGGGCGACGTCGCCCATAACTGCGCTACAGGGGGCAAGACGCAGCGGTCGTAATGGAACTCAAACCACGGGCCCGCCTCGATCTTGGCGTCGTTGTGCGCCTCGACTTCGTACCAACCGATCTCGGGGGTGTCGGACAGCTCGACGCGACCACCGTGGAAACGACAAAGCGCTTGCGCCCCAAAGCAGATACCGAGGATCGGCACCTTGGCGTCGACGGCGTCGCCCATCAACGCGAGTTCGCGACCGAACCAGGCCGCCTCGACCTCGTCGTCGTAGACCGACTCCTTCGATCCCAGGATCACGAGTACGTCGTAACCGTCCAGTGAGGGTGTGGGAGTCGACTCGTCCATCATCACCAGATCACAGTCGTAGCCACGCGCACGAAAGGCTTCGCCGATCAAGCCGGGATTGTCCTCGAGATGGTGACGGACGAAAAGGACGCTNNATCATCCGCTCGGAAGTGACCAGCCCATCGAGGTGGCGATTTCCTTGCACGTGGGACAGAGCGGATACTTCTGAGGATCACGGCCCGGTACCCACACTTTGCCGCACAGCGCTTTGACGGGAGTGGCGTTGATCATGCCGCCGACGACCGAATTATCGAGCGGCACGAACTCACCGTCCTTGGGCGTGTAACCCTCGAGCACGATGTGCGTGAAGCGTTCGTGATCGCCCTCGTCGATCTGGGGCGTTGTTTCAACCTTGACGTCGAGATCGCCCTGGGTACTCACGGCTACGACACTAGTGAGATAGGTAAGGTCGTAGTGCCATGAAGAAGCGCCAGCGCGTCACCCCCACCACCAGGCCGGTGGGACGCGTCGCGTCGCACTTCACTCGCGAAGGCACGCCCAAGACCTCGTACCGAACCCTGACCGAAGCCAAGAGCGCCGCACAATTGGCGTGGACGCTCAACGGCGTGGACCTCAACTCCTACCGATGCGACTTCTGCCATCAGTGGCACATCGGCAAACGCTTCCGCGACGATTAGGGAAGTCCCGCGCCAGCGGGCGCTATAGAATGAGCCGAAACGAAAGGTTCACCATGTCGGTCCAGGCGTACATCTTGATTCAGTCCGAAATTGGCTCGAGCGAGTCCGTGGTGCACGCCACGCGCGCGGTACCCGGTGTCGTGGAGGCTTTCGAGGTCACTGGCCCTTACGACGTGATCGTGCGATGTGGTGCGGACAGCGTGGACGACCTCGGCAAGTTCATCGTGGGCGCGATCCAAAAGGTGCCGGGCATCACCCGTACTCTTACGTGCCCCGTCGTCAACATCTAACCGAACGCTCCCTCTGCCCTCAATTCCTGACGACGTTCGTCACTGACCCCCCAGTTCGCGAGTCCCTGGTTCGTGCCCGACCCTGGCGTGTGTGGCGCCATGCGAATCGCGCTGGGAGTCTTGGAAAAGCGTGGCGCTGGATTTGGTTGTACGGTCCCCTCAGTCGAGAAGACCCGTCGCCCGACGTTGTAGGGATGGTGGGCGGCCTCGCGAGGTGAGAGCACGGGCGCCACACACGCGTCGGTGTTCACGAAGATCGCGGTCCATTCGTCGCGCGTCCTTGTCCTGAATATGCTCGCAAAGCGCTCCTTCATCGCGGGCCAGTGTTCACGGTCCATCTGGGCGGGCAACGTCGCGCCTTCGAGCCCGAGGCCCGTTAGTAGCTCCGCGTAGAACTTCGGCTCGATCGCCCCCACCGCGACGTACTTCTGGTCGGCGGTCTCGTAGACCTCGTAGAAGTGCGCCCCGCTATCGAGAATGTTGACGCCCCGCTCCTCACGCCAGAGGCCAGTGTTCAAGAACGAATGGGTCATCGACAAAAGCGACGCGGAACCGTCGACCATCGAAGCGTCAACGACCTGACCCTCACCGGTCGCGCGTGCGTGCACCAAGGCCGCCACCACCCCTAACGCCAAGAACAAGGAACCGCCGCCGAAGTCACCCACGAAGTTGAGTGGCGGCACCGGACGCTCGCCCGCGCGACCCACGGGCCACAAGGCCCCAGACACCGCGATGTAGTTGATGTCGTGGCCCGCCCGTTGAGCGAGGGCGCCCTCCTGGCCGTAACCCGTCATGCGCCCGTACACGAGTCGAGCGTTCCGCTCCCACACGTCGCCCGGGCCCAGTCCCAGTCGTTCGCTGACCCCGGGTCGGAAACCCTCGATGAATATCTCCGCCTGTTCGCAGAGGTCCAGGACCAGATCACGTCCCGCTGCGTTCTTCAAGTCAATGGCGACCGAGTAACGAGATCGAGTGAGAAGGTCCCAATGCTCCTCGTTCCTCGCCTCGGCGTCACCGCGTTCGAAACGCAGCACGTCAGCGCCCATGTCGGCGAGCAGCATGCAGGCGTAGGGAGCCGGCCCGAGGCCCGCCAACTCAATGACCTTTATTCCCTGCAGTGGCCCACTCACGTTGTCAGTGTACGTTTGTCGTCGTGACGACGGCGTTTAGTCCCACCACAAGTCATGACCCAGCACGCCTCTCGCGATGAGCCCCAATTGGACTTGACTCGTTCCTTCGACGATCGTCAACTGTCGGGCGTCTCGGTAGTACTGCTCGGTCGGGTGCTCTTCCATGTACCCGGCGGCACCCAACAACTGCACGGCTAGTCCCGACGCCTTCACCGCGACCTCGGTGGCGTAGTACTTGCACATCGAGAGCATCGGTACGTATTCCTTCGAGAACTTGCCCTGGTCCGCCAACCACGCGCCGCGATACGTGAGCAAGCGGGCGGCTTCGATCTCCGTCGCGCACTTGGCGATCTCCCACTGAATGCCCTGGAACTCGGCGATCGTCTTGCCAAAGGCTGGACGGTTCTTCACGTACTCGGTGGCGTACATCAGGGCACCCTCAGCGAGGCCGATGCCCCTCGCGGCAACGACTGGCCGCATCGCGTTGAGCGACTGCATGATCAGCGCGAAGCTCCCGCCGACCACGTTGCCCGGCGCCACCGGGACCTGGTCGAAATTGATCTCGGTGGTGTCAATACCCTTGACGCCCATCTTCTTGTCAACTCGGGGCCTCGTCACCCCGGGGCTGTTCGCGTCGACGATGAACGCACCGATGTCCGAGTGCAGACGCGACGCCGGATCGCCGTACTTGGCAAAGACCACGAACCAATCAGCCTGCATCCCGCCCGATATCCAGCACTTGGTACCACTCAGCAGGTAGCCGCCCTCGACCGACGAGTCGGGCACCACCTTGCTCCGCATGCCCGCGACGTCCGAGCCGGCTCCCGGTTCGGAAAGGCAAAACGNNGCTGCTTCTGGTCCTCGGTGCCCGCGATCATGATCGGCCCGGTCGGCAGACGCGTCAATAACAACATGAGACCCAGAACATTGGAGTACTTCGTCACTTCTTCGATCGCGAGGGTCAGCCCCAGTATGCCCGCGCCTGAACCCCCGTACTCGCTGGGTATACACAGACCGAGCAGGTCGGCTCCTTTGAACTCGTCAAAGATGTCCTGGGGGTAAAGCGAAGTCGCGTCGATCTCTCGGGCGCGAGGTCGAATCTTGTCTTGGGCGAGTTTTCTCACGCTTTCTTGAAGCGCGAGCAATTCTTCACTGAGTGCAAAGTCCATGGCACTCAAGTTAGTCCTGACGGTGTGACAACATTGGCGAGTGAGCCACTTCAGCCGCGATGAGTCAATCGCCACCATGGCCAAGACGACCTTCGACGTCGTGGTGATCGGCGCGGGCATGACGGGCGCTGGCGTCGCGGTTGATGCCGCGTCGCGCGGTCTAAAGGTCGCACTGATCGACTCGGGGGACTTCGCGTCCGGCACGAGTTCAAAGTCATCGAAGATGGTGCACGGAGGAATTCGCTACTTGCAACAAAAGGAGTTCCGCCTCGTCTACGAGAACCTGCGTGAGCGCCAGCGGTTGCTCGAGAATGCACCATTCCTCGTGCGTCCCCTCCCCTTTCTCATACCCCTGTTCGGTAAGAACGGGGTCGCGTCCAAGACTCTGGTGAAGGGTTACTCGACCGCACTGCGTCTTTACGACCTCACTGGGGGCTGGCGCATTGGCACGAGGTACCGGAGGATAAACAAGGCAGAGGCGCTTGGGCACCTACCGACACTGAAGACCGAGACCCTGGTGGCGGGGTTCCTCTACATGGACGCGCGCGGCGATGACGCGCGAGTCGCGCTGGCGTTAGCGAGAACCGCCGTGCTCGACTTCGACGCCGTGGCGGCCAATTACCTGAGCGCCACGGGAGTTACTCACGATTCGTCGGGACGGGCCACGCAGGTGCGCTGCCACGACGAGATTCACGACACCGACGTGGTTCTCCAGACCCGGTCGGTCGTGAACGCCACGGGGGTATGGGCCGACAGCATCTTCGCCATGGCCGAGCACGAGACGTCGCACCGGATCACGCCCGCCAAAGGCGTGCACGTCTCAGTGCCCCGCGTCCGTCTCCCCGTCGACGTGGCGGCCGTGCTCACCGTGCCAGGTGATCGTCGCAGTATCTTCGTCGTTCCGTTCGAAGAAGCGCCCTATACGTACATCGGTACGACCGACACCGCGTACGACGGCGATCTCGACCAACCCGACTGCACGCCCGAGGACGTCGCGTACTTGCTCAACGCCGTGAACGAATGGACGTCCTCGGACCTGGGTCCCCACGACGTCACGGGGGTGTGGGCGGGGCTGCGTCCGCTGCTGGCACCGCACGAAGGCAAGCACCTGAGCGAGCGCACCGCCGACCTTTCGCGGCGCCACCAGGTCACCGACACAAAGGACGGCGTCATCCACATCACCGGAGGGAAGTGGACGACGTATCGACAGATGGCCGAGGACACCGTCGACGCCCTCGCCCCGTACTTCGCCCGCCTGGGCAAGGTGCAGACCAAGCGACTGCGACTGCACGGCTACGGAACCTGGCGGCCGAGTACCCGCGCCCAGACCCACCTCTACCAGCGCTTCGGTACCGAAGCCAAGGACATCCTTGACCTGGTGCGAATCGATCCGACGCTCGGTGAGCCGGTGATCGACAACCAGCCTTACATCAAAGCCGAGTTCATTTTCAGCGTTCGTCGCGAGATGGCGACGTCCCTCGTGGACTTGCTGACCCGTCGTACCCGAGCCCACTTGCTCGACGCACGCGCGACGCGAAAGGCCGCTGCGGCAATCGCCGAACTCGTGGGTCCCGAACTTGATTGGGATGACGAGCGCCGCGACCTGGAGGTACGCCGCTACGAAGAGCTCGTAGAGAAGGAATTGTCCGCGGCCGGTCTCGCTACCTAAAGTGCGACCATGACCGAGCCGATCATGCCCAACGCGTATCCCGCGGGTTCGCTGGACGCTGACGTGCCAGCACCCTTGGGCTTCGACGTGTTAGACGAGTTCCTGGCAGCGGGCATCAGTTTCGAGATTGCCGACGCGGTCCGCGCCGAGCACGGTCGCGATTGGTGGCCCCTTTCAATTGGTATCGTCGCGCGCGGACACGTACCACACTGGCCCGGAGCGGTGATCTACCCTTCGAGCACGGAACAGGTGAGCGCGGCCCTTCGCATCGCGAGCGCGCATCGATTGGCGGTCACGGCCCAGGGTGGCCGGTCCGGCGTGCTGGGAGGGGCGGTCGCACCCGATGGCGGCGTCGCACTTGACTTGACGCACCTCAACAAAGTGGTGGGCCTCGACGAGGTCTCGGGCACGGTGCGCGTCGAGGCGGGTGTCTTCGGCCCCGAACTGGAGTCCTTCGTAGCTGAGCGCGGTTGGACCGTGGGTCACTTCCCCCAGTCCTTTGAACTGGCGACAGTGGGGGGATGGATCGCGTGTCGCGGCGCGGGCCAGTACTCCAATCGATACGGCAAAATCGAGGACCTCGTACGCGCACTCACCGTCGTACTCGCCAACGGCGACGTTCTCGAGCTCGGAGGGCACGGACCGCGCCAAGCGGTGGGCCCGGACCTGCTCGCACTCTTCGTGGGCAGCGAAGGAACGCTCGGCGTCATCACCGAGGCAACCCTCGTGGCTCGCCGACGCGCCACTTTCGAGCAACGCGCGGCTTACGGCTTCGCGACGTTCGAGGACGGTCTCGAAGCCTGTCGGCGAATCCTCCAGCGCGACGCCTCGCCCGCCGTGCTTCGCCTCTACGACCAAGCGGAGTCGACGAGGAACTTCAACACCGCCACCTGTGCCCTCATCGTCCTTGACGAAGGCGAACGCGAATTCGTCGAAGCGGCGATGCACGTCGTCGACGATGAGTGCGCGGCGGCGACCGGTCTAGACGTGGCGCTAGTGTCGACCTGGCTCGAGCACCGCAACGACGTCAGTGCCCTGGCGCCGCTGTGGGAACACGGTCTCGTCGTCGACACGCTCGAGGTCGGCGGACCGTGGGCCAGTCTCGCACCCATGTATCACGCCGTCACCGAAGCCTTGAGCGCCATCGAAGGCATGCTGGTCGCGTCGGTGCACCAGAGCCACGCGTACCTCGACGGGGCGTGTCTTTACTTCACCTTCGCCGGTCGGCCCGAGAATGACCCGAGCGAGTTCTACCGCCACGCGTGGGATGAGGCCACCCGAGCGGTGCTGTCCAACGGCGGCGCTCTAAGCCACCATCACGGCGTTGGCAGAAATCGGGCACGCTTCGTTCGCGAGGCCCTCGGTTCGGGATACGGCGTACTGGTGGCGATGAAGAACGAACTCGATCCACTCAATATCTTGAACCCCGGTGCTCTTGGAATCGGCGCCGAACCGTGGTGAGGGCTCTAGCCATCGACGTCGGCAGCACTTCGGTGCGTACCGCCATCGTCGACGACGCGGGACTCGTCGCCAGCGTGCACCAGGCGCCACTCACGGTGTCGACGCCCAACCCGGGCGAGATCGAGCTCGACGCTCGCGAGGTACACGAACTCGTGACGCTTCTCGCGACGCGAACGTTGGCCGACGGCGGAGGCTGCGACGTCGTAGGGATCACCAATCAAAGGGCCACGACCATTGTCTTTGACCCCGAGAGCGGCGAAGCGCTCGGACCCGCTCTTAGTTGGCAGGACTTGCGCACGGTGATCGATTGTCTCATCCTCCAGGGTCAAGGACTCCGACTGGCTCCCAATCAGTCCGCCACAAAGATCAAGTGGCTGGTCGAGCATTCGGGTCGGGCCGCCACGGATCTCAAGTTCGCAACCATCGAAACGTGGATCGCGTGGCACTTGAGCAACGGAGCGGCTCACGTCACCGACCAGTCCAACGCCGCGGTCACCGGTCTCGTGACGTTGGACGCGACCTCGTGGGATCAGAATGCGCTCACGCTCCTAGGTCTCGAACCATCGATGATGCCCACGATTGTCCCCACCATGGGCCTGCACGCGCACGCCACGGTCTTGGACGGCTCGCCACCAATCTTCGCCCTGGTGGGTGACCAGTCGGCGTCACTCTTTGGCCAGTGCTGCGTCGAGCACGGCGTGAAGATCACCTTTGGCACCGGCGCCATGCTCGATATGGTTGACGAACAACGCGTTCCAACGACCATGACCGCACTCGCGTCGGGATGTTTTCCCATCGTGGTGCGAAGCGACGCGCGCGCGACGGTCTGGGGCATTGAGGCGATCGCGCTCGCGGCTGGATCGTGCATCGAGTGGTTGCGCGATTCACTCGGGCTCATCGCGAGTGCCCAAGAATCTGAAACGCTCGCCGCGTCGGTGCCCTCCAGCGACGACGTCTGGTTCGTGCCGGCCCTATCGGGTCTCGGCACGCCGAAATGGGACTTTGGCGCACGCGGTGGATTCTTCGGCCTCACGCGCGGTTCGACCCGAGCGCACCTGGTGCGCGCGGTGCTCGAGGGTATCGCTCACCGGGGCGCAGACCTCATCGAGGCCGCCCAGCGCGAGACCGGCACGACGATCGACGAGATCCGCGTGGATGGTGGCATGACGGCCAATAAGTTCTTCGTGCAATCTTTCGCGAACTTCACCGGAATCAAGGTGACCGTGTCACCCGAACGTGAGGCGACCACCCGCGGCGCCGGATTGATGGCCCTCGTCGCCGGGGGCTACCTCGAGTCCACCGACGTGGCGCGACTTTGGGAGCCGCTTGAGGTCTACTGGCCCGAATTGGACGAGGAACAGCGCCAACGGCGTCGCGCCACTTGGTCAGACATCGCCGCGCGCGTCGAACGGACGATTCCCGACCTCAGCGCCGTCCAGTTCTAAAGGCCGTTCATCATATGCCTACGCCCGCCACGGGGCGCGAACGAGCGCGTCCTCGAGTGACGTTCGTTCCTCGAGTAGCGCCTTGGTGAGCATCAACGCGCGAGGTTGACTGAGCGACACGGCGCCACTGACGACGCCGTCTCTCGAGTAGAGGGCCAACCACTTGCCCTCCTCAACCGATCCGTTCACGATCTCGGCGCGGTCGCTCACTCGGGGATGACCGAGCACTTGGATCTTCTTGCCGTACTGGTCGGACCAGAAATACGGGATTAAGGGCGCCGACGGCGCCTCGCCGGTGACCAGCACACGCGCAAGGTGCGCCGCGTGGTCGTTGGAAACCTGCCAATGTTCGATACGCACCTGCTCGCGGCCAAAGACGTTGGGCCACGCAAAACGCGCGACGTCACCGATCGCCGCCACGCGACTGGCCGCCAAAAGGTTCTCGTCGACGACCACACCGTTGTCGATCTCCAGCCCCGACGTCGCAAGCCACTCGACGTTGGGTATCGCTCCCGCACCCACGATCACCGCTCGCGCCCGCAGGTCGACGTCGTCTTCGAAGGACACCACGTAGTCACCCTCGACGAACTTCACGTCCTCGATGCGCTGCGAGGTCCGAAGTTCGACACCCGCCTGCGCCGCCAGCCCCTCGAGCCACAGTGACACTTCAGCACCGAGCACGCCGAGCAGGGGTCGCTGGGCCACTTCCAGCACGACGGGCTCAAAGCCCCTCGTGCGCAGCGCCGTCGCCGCTTCGGCGCCGATGAAGCCACCCCCGATCACCGCGATCGTGCTGCCTTCGCCTAGGTCGGCCAGTGCGGTCTCGAGCCGTTCGAGGTCGTCGCGACTTCGAATGGTGTGCAACAACGAGTCAGCACTGTAACCGAGAAGCCTCGCGCGGCTACCCGTGGCGACGACGACCCACGAGCCCTGAACTGCACTGCCGTCGGACAGGTGGACCGTGGTAGCGGCGACGTCGAGGCCCGTCGCAGCCACTCCGAGGCGCAGCGTCACGTCGTTCTGATCCAGGTGTTCGGGAGTCGCCAGCGTCGTCTTCTCGGGACCCCACTTGCCGACCAGCACGTTCTTCGAAAGCGGCGGACGATCGTAGGGCGCGTGTCGCTCGTCACCGATCAGGGTGACCTTTCCCAAGAATCCGTCGCGACGCAGCGCCTCGACGAAGCGCCACCCCGCGAGACCCGCACCGACCACGACGACGTGGTCACTCGCCGTCAGGTTCTTCACGAGAACATGGCGAGCCATTGCTCACGGGTCGTCGGAGCCAGCACGAAGTTGTGCAGGCGCACGTCGCTCATCGGCGCACTGGACTCGGGCGAATAGCGATGACCGGGATAGAGCACGGCGTCGTCACTGACGCCGCTCAGACGAGTGCTCAACGTCCGGTACATCTCGTCGGGATCGGCTCCCGGCAGGTCCGTTCGCCCACAGCCGTCGATGAAGAGGGTGTCGCCACTCAAGAGGCGACCATCGACCAAGAAGCAAAGACTGCCCGGCGTGTGCCCGGGGGTGTGGATCAGGGTCACGTCCACTTCACCGGCCCGGACGTGATCGCCCGACTCGTGGGTCACCAACGCGCTCTGGTCGACGCCGGTAACCAATGTCACCCAAGGCGCCTCGTCACTGTGCACGTGCACCGGCACGTCGACGACCTCGAGGAGCTCGCCAATGCCGTCAATCTTCGTTCCCATCAGGTCGCCACCCACGTGATCGGGGTGGAAATGCGTGGCGAGGACCCCGCTCACTCTCATTCCATCCGCCTCGACGAGTGCCACCAACTCACGAGGTGAGTACGCGGGGTCCACGAGCAACGTCTCACCCGTGATTCGATCACCGAGGGCGTAGACGAAGTTCACCATCTGTCGCGCCACCTCGTCGTCGCGCGCGAAATCACGCCCGGAGAGGAACTGGCGAAAATAGAATCTTTCGCTCACTCTTGCTCGGCCACTCTCGCAATGCGCGGTGCCAGTTCCTCGACCTTCGCCTTCGTGGCATCAAGACGGGACTCCAACGACTCGATGATCTGCGTGGCCCGCTCGAGTTTGACGAACAAGTCGTCGACCGAGACCTCACCCTCGTCGAAAGATGCCACGATCTCGTTGAGCTCGTTCGCCGCCTCGTTCCAGTCACCAATCGTCATGACGTTTCTCCATCCTTCTTCTCCACGGTCGATTCGAACGAACCGTCACTCAGTCGGACCCGCACGAGGTCACCCAGCGACAGGTCATCGAGCCGCTTGACCACTCGACCATCGCCGTTGGTGACGATGGCCCAACCTTGGGCGAGTCGCTTCACGGGGTCGTACGCACTCAAAAGTTGACGAGCGCTCGCGAGCATCTGTTGGGCCGCACTCAACAGATGGCTGCTCTGCAGCACGATCCGTTCTCGCGTGGCGCGTAGATGACGCTCCTCTAGGCGCAGTCGGTCGCGCACGGCGAAAATCATGGTGCGGCGCCGCTCGCCCACGTATTCGGTGGCCTCGTCGAGAATCGCTTCGGTCGCACCGAGCACTCGCCGGGCGGGAAGTCGGACGTTTCGCTCGTGCCACTGGGACACCATGTTCACGATGTCCTCGCCTAATTTGGTCGGGGTGATCGCTCGCGTGTGCGCTGCCAGGTCGGCGATTGACTCGTCACCGGTATGGCCGATCCCCGTGAAGACCGGGGTCGACGCCGCCGCGATGGCCCGCGCTACCCGTTCGTCGTCGAAGCACGCGAGGTCGCCCTTGGAACCTCCACCGCGCACGAGACAGATCACGTCCACTGCACTCTGATCGAGTGCTTCCAAGGCGCTCACGATCTGGGCCGGTGCCGCCTCTCCTTGCACGGCGGTCTTGACGAGCAGAATCTCGAAGCCGTAACCGGACTTCAGTAGTTGACCAGTGAAGTCGCTGTACCCCTCGGTGCCTGGACTCGCTACGAGTCCCACGCGAAGCGGTACTGGCGAGAGCGGTCGGTTCTTATTGGCTTCGAGCTGGCCCTCTTCTCGCAAGCGCGCAATGAGTTCTTGACGCCGACGCGCGACGTCACCGAGCAATCCCTCGACGTCGATGGCGGTCACGGTGAAACCGATTCGGCCCTGGGGCGCGTAGAGGTCGACGTACCCGAAACAGCTCACGATGACGCCCGGCTTCAGCGTGATACCGTCCTCGGCCAGTTTTCGTTTGAGCGGATTCCACTGTGAGGCCCAGCAGTGCGCGTTCAGCACCGGACGCTTGGTGTCACTCGACGTGGAACCGGCGTCGACCAAATCGAGGTACAAGTGCGTCTTTTCGTAGACCTTCGCCACTTCGCCGCGCACCCAGCGAGGGTGCCGGCGACCAAGGGCCGCCTCGAGGTGCGCGGTCACGAGATCGTAGAACTGACCTACTTCGAGTATCGGCTCGTCGGCCGTCGATTCGTCTTGCACCACGTGGCGAGGCTACCGCTCGTCGCCAAAGTGAAATCGTCATTTGTTTGTAATGGGTCGGTATGTCAGAATCGAAGCCGGATAGTGAGTTGACTGGGTGGCCGCACGTCTCTTAGGAGACGTGAGGAAAGTCGGGGCTCCAAAGGGCAGGGTGCTCACGAGACGTGAGTCGCGGTGACGTGCAGGACAGTGCCACAGAGAACAGACCGCCGATGGCCCGCTAGTCGGGTACAGGTAAGGGTGAAACGGTGCGGTAAGAGCGCACCAGCGCCTTGAGCGATCAGGGCGGCTTGGTAAACCCCACCCGGAGCAAGATCAAACGTGGGAGCGCGTGGCCCGCATGTCTTGGAAACAAGGCACTCCCGAGGTAGATCGCTTAGATGGATGGCTACCCATCCCTTCTCACGAAGGGTGGACAGAACCCCGCTTATAGGTCAACTCACTATCCACCTTTTTCTTTTGGAGAACCATTCATGTTGCACCTTCCTTATCGCGAACTGCCGGTCGACGAACCGGGGACACCTGACACGCGGTCCCCCCTGCGCTATCTGATGTGGCTCGCGGGATTCCAAAAGAGTCTGCTCGTTCTCAACGCTCTGTTCGGGATCGGCTGGATGGTGAGCCAGGCCCTGCTGTGGGCCGCGGTGGGCGCGGCGATCGACCACGGCATCGCCGAACACAATGAAGCCGAGTTGCTCCGCTGGGTGGGCGTCGTGATGGCCCTTGGGCTCTTCCAGGCGGTGTGCGGATCGTTGCGGCACCAACTCGCCGTCACCAATTGGATGAACGCCGCGTACCGGACCGTCCAAGTCATCGGCCATCACATCGCCACGACGGGCACGGCGCTCACCGAGGAGATTCCGTCAGGTGACGTCGTCAACACGGTGGCCGCGGACGCGATGCGAATAGGCGGCGCCTACGACGTCCTCGCGCGTTTCGTCGGATCAATCGTCGCCTGGATCGTCGTGTCATTCATACTTCTTTCAACCTCCGTCGAACTCGGTTTGATCGTGCTCGTGGGCGTACCGCTGCTCGCGACATTGACGGTCCCGCTCATGCGCCCCTTGCACGCCGCTCAAGCCGCCCAACGCGAGGCAGCCGGACGCCTCGCCGCCCTCGGATCGGACACCGTCGCCGGTCTTCGGATCCTGCGCGGTATCGGAGGCGAGGACGTGTTCCTCGGAAACTATCGCCGACAGAGCAACACCGTGCGTCTCGCGGGTAATCGCATTGCCACGCCCCAGGCCGCCCTCGAATCGGGACAGGTCTTGTTGCCGGCGATCCTGACGGCCATCGTCACCTTCCTCGGCGCCCGCGACGTCATGCGCGGAACGCTGGCGCCGGGCCAGTTAGTGGCGTTCTTCGGTTACGCCACCTTCCTCACCACGCCTCTGCGCACGGCGATCGAATACGTGATCTCGACGACGAGGGCCTTCGTGGGCGCGGGACGCGTCCTTCGCATCCTGGAGGTTGTTCCTCTGGTCCGTGATCCCGAGCATCCCACGCCCTGGCCCGCACGCATCGAGGTCCTCGAGGACACTCGCACCGGCATTCGACTCTCGCGCGGCACCATGACCGGCCTGGTGACCGACAACGCGGACGACGCGACGGTGTTGGCCGACCGTCTGGGCCGATTCGTGGCCGACGTCGACGATGTCCTCTTGAACGGCGTGGCGCTCACGGCATTCTCCGTGCGCGACACCCGCTCGAACATCGTCGTGAGCGAGATCGAACCGCGACTGTTCTCCGGGGAACTGCGACTCGAGCTCGTGCCCCATGGCGCCTCCGCCGACGCCCGTATCCTTGACGCCCTCGAGGCCTCGAGCGCGCTGGACATCCTGGACGCACTCGAAGACGGTCTCAACTCGAACGTCGAGGAGCGAGGTCGCGGTTTTTCCGGCGGCCAACGTCAGCGACTCAGTCTGGCTCGCGCGATCTTGATGGAATCAGAAGTACTGATTTTGGTGGACCCCACGTCCGCGGTCGACACCCACACCGAGGGTCGCATCGCGGCACGATTGGGTGACGTGCGCCGCGAGCGCACCACGCTGGTCGCCACCACCAGTCCCTTGATGCTCCAGCACATGGATCACGTCTACGTCTACCGGTCGGGTCGAGTAGTCAGCGAAGGAACCCATCCGCAACTCCTCGCGAACTCGTCCGATTACCGAGAGATCGTTCTGCGTGAGGACTCCTGATGAGTTCGCTGCCCATCGCCGATTTCGCCACTGTGCGGGCGTACGCCAAACGCGTGCTCACCGAGCATCGAGCCGCGTTCGTTCGGATGCTCTCGATCTACGCGGTGGCGGCCGTGATGAGCCTCGTACCCGCTTGGGTTATCGGCAAGTTCACCAACTTCGCCACCGACCACGCCCTCACGTCGGCGCGAATCATCCTGTACGTCGCAATTCTTCTCGGATCGTCGCTCTCGTACGCCCTCTTCACCTTCCTGGCGCGTCGACGAAGCTACGTACTGGGCGAGACCATCTTCGCCCAGCTACGAGAAGAATTCCTCGCCAGCGTGTTGGACCTTCCGCTCACCGAAGTGGAACGCGCGGGCACGGGCGACCTTCTTAGTCGAACGACCAATGACATAGAGGCGCTGTCGCGTACGGTTCGTTTCGCTCTGCCCGAATGGCTCGTCGCTCTCATTCAGACGGCGTTGACGTTCGTAGCGATGCTTGTCGTCAGTCCGCTCGCGAGTGTGGCGTCGCTCGTGTCCATCCCCTTTCTCGTCTTCTCCACCCGCTATTACTTGCGCTACGCGACGCCCGGCTATCGTCGCGAACGCATCAGTTACGCCAGCTTGTCTGGTACCGTCTCGGAGACCGCCGAAGGTGCGCGCACCGTCGACGCGCATCAACTCGGCCGTCGTCAAGCGACGCGCATCGAAGAGGACATTCGCGAGTCGTTCTACGCAGAGATGTACACCATGCTGTTGCGCATGGTGTGGTTCCCGATCGTCGAGAGTTCATTCGCCCTATCGGTCGCGGTGACACTGGGTTGGAGTGGTTGGCTCGTGCTCCAGCACAGCATCACCATCGGGGCCGCGACCACCGTCACGCTCTACGTCGTTCAAATCAACGATCCCATCGACCGAATCGTCTCCTGGCTCGACGAGTTGCAGATGGGCCAATCCTCGCTCGCCCGCCTCGTTGGCGTGTCGGTCGTGCGCGACACTCGCCCCGGGGCCTCGCGGACTCCATCGAACGAGTCGCTCACCATGCGTGACGTCCACTACGCCTACCGAAGCGGGCACGACGTCCTCAGGGGCGTATCGCTCACGGTCGAGCCGGGCGAGCGGGTGGCCATCGTGGGCCCCTCGGGTGCGGGTAAGTCCACCATTGGACGGCTCCTTGCGGGTATTGACGCGCCACGAACCGGTTCGGTTCGCGTGGGTGACGTGGACCTCGCCCAGATGCCCCTGGCGATGCTTCGTCGACACGTGGCGTTGGTCACCCAGGAACACCACATCTTCATCGGAACGGTGCGCGACAATCTCGCACTCGCCGAGCCCAACGCCACCGACGAACAGATCCGAGCCGCCCTCGCCGCGGTCGACGCACTCGAATGGGTCGAACTGCTGCCCGAAGGACTGGCCACCGAACTCGGCACCACGGGCTACCCGGTCACCCCCGCACAGGCCCAACAGCTCGCGCTCGCTCGCCTGGTCCTCGCCGATCCCCACACGCTCGTACTGGACGAGGCGACCGCACTGCTCGATCCACACGCGGCGCGCCACCTGGAGAGTTCGCTCGCTGCGGTACTGAAGGACCGAACGGTCATCGCCATCGCGCACCGTCTGCACACCGCACACGACGCTGACCGGGTGTGCGTGGTCAACGACGGGCGCATCAGCGAGTTGGGCACGCACGATGAGTTGGTAGCCCTTAACGGTGAGTACGCGTCGCTCTGGCGAAGCTGGCGCAACGAAATTCCTCTCGACTCGTAGGCTCCAGTTGTGGCCGAACTATTGCGCAGCGAAGAAATCCTCGCGTGCGCGCACCGCGTCGCACTGAACCGTGGTCGACCGTTTGACTTCGAGGCTCCCGAGACGTCGAGCGAACTCGCTCGTCGCCAGCGTGATGCCGAGCAACATCGCCTGAGCACCCTCGAAGAGATCATCTCGTATCACCCCGAAGCCGTCACGCCGACGGGCACCCAGGAGACGATGGAATTGCTTCGCTCGGGCGTCGAATTACTCGTGCGACCGCGCCTGGCCGCCGACGTCAAAGGACGGCGTCGAGCGGTCGCGCACCTGCTCTTGCGCGTAGGGCGCGAGGACGAACGATTCATCTACGCGCCGATAGTGATCAAGAACAACGAGATCGTGGAGCCGGCGAGTACCCGCCGACTGCTCGAAGGGTCACTGCCTCGTCTCATGCCGAGCGAGGCGACCTACACCGACGGATACGGACCTCGAAGCTCTCCGACGGTCACTCGCAACGGCATCGGCCTGGCCCACGCAACCCGAGTCCTTCAGGCCCTCGGTCACGGCGACGCCGCGGGACGCGCCGCGGTGATCGACCGGCACCGGCGGCTCTGGTGGTTCGAGCTCGCGACCAAGGACTACCCCCGCTTCAATCTGACGACCTACGACGACGCGTACGAGGAGCGTCTGACGTTGCTCGCCGCCCACGACGAATGGCGCGCGACCGGCGGTCCCTTCCCCACCCAGCCCTACTGGCACCGCGAGTGTCCCGAGTGTCCGTACGCTAACTACTGCGAGGCACAGCTCGAAGCGATCGACGACGTCTCGCTCACGCGCTATACGAACATTGATCAGCAATTGATCCTGCACGACCACGGGATCGACACCCGCGCAGAGTTGGCGCGACTCGACCCACAACGCGCGCAAGCCGCCCGGGCCAAAACGCCCGTCCCGCGTGAGGAGTCGCGTCCCGAGGACCACCTGGGACGTCTCATCGACAAACTCGACGACCTCATCTACCGTGCCCGAGCGCACGAACGTGGGAGTTCGCTACGAATCCTCGCTACCAGCGACATGGGGTGTCCCACCGCGGACGTAGAGATCGACGTCGACATGGAGAGTTACGACGAGGCCACTTATCTTTGGGGAGCGCACGTCACTCTCAACGTTGCCGTTCCCGACATTCAGGGCGGCTACCACTCCTTTGTCGAATGGGGCGATCTCACGCCTCGAGCAGAGTCCGCGATCTTCGCGAAGTTCTGGAAGTGGTTTGACGAACTACGGCGAACCTGTCACGAGGAAGGTCGCACTTTCGCCGCCTACTGCTTTTGGGCCCAGGCCGAAGACGGCGCGATGAATCGCGCAGTGGCGACACCCATCCCCGGTGGTCCCACCCGAGAGGACCTGGACGCGTTTCGCACTTCACAGCCGTCCGAATGGATCGACTTGCACCAATTCGCCAAACAGCAGATCCAAACCACGGGCCCGCTCGGTCTCAAACAACTCGCCACGATGAGTGGCTTTCGCTGGCGCGACCAGAATCCCAGTGGCGAGGCGTCGATGCTCTGGTACGAAGTTGCCGTTTCCGGCACCGTAGACGCCGCGGAGTCGCGCCAGCGACTGCTCGAGTACAACGAGGACGACTGTCGAGCGACCAAGGCGCTGCGCGACTGGCTGAACGGCCCGGCACAGGCGCTGGCCCACCGCGACGACCCCTTCTAGGTTCTCGCAGGCTCGTTAGCATTACACGGTGGCCTCTGGAATGTCGACGACTTCAACAGAGCCCTCCTATCGGCTCTCGGCCCGCGCGCTCGGCGTTGTCAACGTCATGCTTTCGCTCGCGCTCGCGGTGGCGAGCGCGGTAGCCCTGACCAGGCTGGCTCACGACTCAACGTCCACGGGACTGGTGCTGCTTTCGGTCGTGCTCGCCGGGCGATGGCTACTCGCCAACGCGCTCGTCGAATGGAACACCGCGACCTCGCGTGCGATCAAGCACTTTTGGCGCCGCCATCTCGTAAGCCACCTTCGGATACCGCGCAGCGAAGGTGAGCGAAGCCGTGGCGATCTGGCGCTCGCAATCGACCACGCCAGCGACGGACCATGGCTCGAGCTTCTCGCCACGAGCGCGCGGGTGAGCGTGCTCGGTCTGGGAGTGGTGTTCTGGGCTGTCGGCTGGTTGAGCACGTTGATAACCGTGGTCCTCATGGGCCTCGCGGTGCCGCTCTACCAACGCGCGGGACGCCGAAGTGAAACGCTCGCCGAGGATTACCAACAGCGTCGATCATTGCTCGAAGCGCGCCAACTCGAACTGCTCAATCACGCGCCCGAACTTCGCGCACTCGGTGCGGTCGCCTACGGTGCCGAGGAGATCGCGGCGATCTCGAACTCCGAACACGCAATTGCGATGCGCGCGATACGTGTCGCATTGGAATCCTCACTCGTCACCGAATTCCTTAGCGGCGTGAGTATCGGGTTGGTGGCGATGGTGGTCGGCTTTGGGCTCTTGGAGGGCCACCTCTCACTCGAGCACGCCCTGATAGCAATTCTCGTCACTAGCGAGATCTTCGTGAACGTCAGGCGATTCGGCGTCGAGTTCCATCGACGCGAGAACGCCGAAAAGTCACTCGCCCTCCTTTCGGTGCCCGCGTCATCGCCAGCCAGCGCGAACGAAGCGCTCTTGCGGGCCGAGCATCTCGTCACCGAATCTGGTCCCACCTCGTATGACTTCACGGTGACGCGCGGTGATCGGGTCTTGATCACCGGGCCCTCGGGTGCGGGCAAGACCACGTTGTTGCACACACTGCTCGGTTGGCGTGCGTCGACGTCGGGACGGGCGTCTCACGGCGACGTCGTGATTGGCTACGTGAGCGTCGAAAGTGCCTTGGTCGCTGGGTCGCTCTACGACAACCTCAGTCTCGGTCGCGACGTGGATTCCGAGAGGATCAAGACCCTGCTCCAAGCCCTGGACCTCACGGGCCCGCGCTTCTCCGATCTCGCCGTGTCCTTGCTCGCGGACGGTCGGGGTCTCAGTACCGGTGAGAAGGTACGTCTCGCGCTCGCTCGTTGCGTACTGGCGGACCCTGCGCTCCTCGTACTCGACGACATCGCTGGCGTCGTCGACGAGCACGCCCGGGNNCCCGCCGGTCTCTTCGCTCGTTCCTCGATTCACTCAACGACGTCGCGGTCGTCGAAGCGACCGTTGACACGCCGCTGCTCGACCACGCGCGTCAACGTTTCGAGGTGCCCGGATGAACAGCGACTTGCGCCGTCTTCTGCGTTGGCTTCGACGGGCCCAGCCTCCCGCCAGTGAACTGATCCGCGCGATCCTTGCGGGCAGCGTCGCCACGATAACGAGCGTGGGCCTGCTCGTGGGGGCCATCGGTTTGCTCGTCGAGAGCGCCCGACGACCAGGTCTGGCGGCGGTGGCGGGGGTGCTCATCATCATCGAAGTCCTCGCCTTCCTGCGCTCGCCGTTAAGGTTCTTCGAGCGCGTGAGCGCTCACCGTCTGGGCTTCGAAGCAGTGACGAGATGGCGACGCTGGCTCGTGGCGACCGTGGGGCGTTGGGACTACTCACGCTGGCGAGTGCATGCCGCCGGCGACCTTCTCGAGCGCTCACTGCGCGACACCGACGAACTCCAGGATCTTTGGCTTCGCTTCGCGCTGCCAGTCATCAGCACGCTCGTGACGATGGCGCTAGGCGACGTCGTGGTGGCCGTGCTTCCGCCGCACGCGAAGTGGCTGCACGTGGCTCTCTGGTTCGCGCTGATCCAGATCGGCGCCGTCGCTTTACTCGTGACGAACGTGGGGCCACTCGTGCGTGCCCAGAGGACGCTTCGCCACGCCCGAGGTGCCTACCAGGGCGCACTCGTCGAACTCAGCGCCGTCGTACCCGAACTCACCTTGCTCGGACGAGAGGACTACGCGGCCTCGCGCCTCAACGAGCGTCGCGAGACACTCGAACACGCCGAGGAGATTTCCCACCTCGTCGCGCGTCGTTCGATTCTGTTGCCTCTCGTCGCCGGTCTACTCGCACTCCAGGTGCTCTGGGTGGCTCGAGCGCACGGCTCGCCGACCTGGCTCGTCGTGGTGGCGCTGCTCGGTGTCGCCACCGCCGACTCGCTCGCGACGATTCGCCTCGCCCTGGACACCGCGGTCGCCGTCAGCGGATCGAGTGAACGACTCGAGGAACTCGACGAGAGCCCTTTTCGCGTCGGCGCGAACTGGCCCGTCGACGCCACAATTCGCGCGCGTCAACTTACCTTGCGCGAGGACGGCGCCGAGTTGGTACTGAACGCGGACTTCGTGATCAACCCGGGGCGACGTATCGCGATCATCGGTTCCTCGGGTACGGGCAAGTCGACACTCTTGCGTGCGCTCGTCGGTCTCGATCCGGTCTCGTCGGGACAACTGAGCATCGGCGGCGTCCCGGTGCGCGACATCGACGAGGCGCAGCTTCGCGCCATGCTCAGCTACGTGGCCAGTGAACCTGGTCTCACTAAAGGTTACGCGCGCGACGTGTTGCACCTGGGGCGCGCGGGTGTTCGCGACTCGCTCCAAGAACTCTCCAATCTCGGGCTCGTGACCGATGACACGACTAGGTTCGACGAACTCTCGCGTGGAGAACGTCAAAGGGTTGCGCTAGTGCGCGCCCTGGTGACGGGTCCACAGGTGCTCGTCGCCGACGAACCGACCAGCGGGCTCGGAGCCGAGGAGACGGACAAGGTACTCGAACTTCTCGCCACCGTGGACGCGACGATAGTGGTGGCGACCCACGACGAGCACGTCGTGCTCTGGTGTGACGAGACCTACCAACTGGCCGACGGCCAGTTGCGCCGACTCAACCGTTGAGCGAATCCATTGCCCGCTCGGCGTAACGCTTTCCCTGGACCGCTTCGCGCGGTACGGCGGCACTGATGGCGGCGAGGTCGGATTCGTTCAGCACGAGGTCACTCGCGGCGATGTTCTCGAGCAACCATTTGCGCCGCTTGGTCCCGGGAATGGGCACCACGTCGGGCCCGCGTGAGAGGACCCAGGCCAGCGCTAACTGGGCAACGCTTACGTGCTTCTCTTCGGCGATTGACTCGAGGTTCGCGACGAGTTTCAAGTTACTGGCCCCCGCGTCACCCACGAAGCGCGGATTTACGCTGCGAAAGTCCTTCGGGTCCGACGCACTACGGTTCGCAGTTTCACCAGTGAGAAAACCCCGGCCGAGTGGACTGTAGGCGACGAAACCAATGCCCAGGCGTCGACAGGTAGCGAGCACGTCGTCCTCGGGGTCGCGCGTCCAAAGCGAGTACTCGCTCTGCAGCGCGGTCACCGGATGCACCGCGTGGGCTCGCTCGATGGTCGCCGACGAGGCTTCCGAGATACCCAGGTGACGCACCTTGCCGGCTTCGACCAACTCTTTCATGGCCCCCCAGGTCTCTTCGATCGGCAGGGTGCGGTCGACGCGGTGCTGGTAGTAGAGGTCGATCACGTCAACGCCCAATCGACGCAGTGAATCGTCACAGGCCTTTCGGACGTACTCGGGTTGCCCGTTGATGCCCAGGTACGCGCCGTCCTCGCCGCGTTGGTTGCCGAACTTGGTGGCGAGCACGACTTCGCCTCGCCGTTGCTTGATCGCCGAACCGACCAGCACCTCGTTCTTGAACGGTCCGTACATGTCGGCGGTATCGAGAAAGTTCACGCCGTGGTCGAGCGCGGCGTGGATCGTGGCAATCGATTCGCCGTCGTCACCCACGCCGTAGAACTCACTCATGCCCATGCAACCGAGTCCCTGGGCGGAAACCTCGAGCCCTTGTCCTAGTTTCCGTCGTTCCACGGTAGCTCCTTCTTTGTGAAATTCTGCACAAACCTTGGTTTCGGGGCTTCTTTTTTCAGAGTACTGGTTGCACGCAGGGTAATTTCTTCTCTATTGGCTGGGGGGGCCAAACATCGTGAGCCCGCTTGTTCCGCTCGACGGAATGAGCGGGCTTCGTTGTGTCCAGAAGACTCCACCGGTGACACGAACGTAGGGTGGGAACGTGAGCAGTCACGCCCGCACGACCGATCGACCGGCACCCGCCGAGAAGCCACTGATGCGAGGTTGGCTGCACGCTGGGGGCGTGGTGGTCCTGTTGGGCTGTTCGCCGTTGCTGTTGCTTCGTGCGCACACCTGGGCCCAAGTGGGCTGGGTCCTTTGCTACGTGCTGGGGGTCGCCTCGATGATGACGACGAGTGCGCTCTTTCACCGGGGCAAGTGGACGCCGACCCAGCGTCGAGCGTGGAAACGGGCGGACCACTCGACGATCTTCCTCGCCATCACCGGCAGTTACCTCGGCATCGCGGGCCTCACGATGCACGGCACGATTCGCGTCGTACTGATGATCGTCATCGGAGCGGGTGCCGCAATCGGCATCACCATCCGCCAACTCGCGCTCGATACGCCCAAGTGGGTGAACACGCTCCCCTACCTGGTCGTGGGCTGGGCCGCGGTCGCGGTCATGCCTCAGATCTATCGCGGCGGAGGATCACTCTGCTTCTCGTTGGTGGTCGCGGGCGGACTCGCCTACTCGGTGGGCGCCGTTTTCTACGGCACCAAGCGGCCCAAGTTGGCACCGCGCGTCTTTGGCTACCACGAGCTCTTCCACGCCTTTACGATCCTGGGCGCGGGACTCCACTTCGCCGCGCTGTACGTGGCCCTTCACTAATCAGGGAAGCGGCGGCACCATGTTGAAGTGGACCAGCGCAGGCGCCGAACGACGCGTCGCGATCGTGGTGATCGAGCCGTTGTCCAGTCGCGTGCGCCACGCAACCGACCCGGGGACCCCGAGCGCCCAGACGGTCGCCGATTTGATGGGCGACACGTGGCTCACGATCGCCAGGTGCTCGTGAGCTTGGTGCAACAGGCTCGTCGGATCAGCCAACAGAGCGTCCAGTTCGGCGTGGACCCGAGCGTCCACGGACGCGAGTGATTCGCCGTTGCCCAGGGCCAGTTCGTGATCGGTCTCGAAGGCCTCCCACTGTTCGCCACTCACAATGCTGAGAGGTTGGCCCTCAAGGTCGCCGTAATCGACTTCGATGAAGGACGCTCTGACGAGGGCCGTGACGTCGGGCAGGGCCAACTGTGCGGTCTCACGGGCGCGACGAAGCGGCGAGGTCCAGACCTCCTTCACGCCGGCGAGCAGCGGAGCCAGGGCGCACGCTTGGCGCTCACCGAGTTCGGTGAGTCCCGGGTCACTTCGACCCACGAGCAGACCCTTGGCGTTCGTGGTCGTCTGACCGTGGCGGACAAAGATGATCACGGCAGCAGCAGTCGCCCACACTCGGGACAGGGCAAGAAGGTACCGCTGGGCTGTGCCTTCCAGCGGTCCACGTCGAGTGGTGAAAGGGCGATGCGACAACCGTCACAACGACCCGCGTCGACCTCGGCCGCGCCCGACGTTCCCGCTCGCACGAGCGCCGCGTCGTAGCGCGCCAGCAGTTCGGGCGACAGCGCGGACGCGCAGTCGCGACGACCTTCGCGCAGCGACACCAATTCCTCATCGAGCGAAACCTCGAGTTCAGCGATCCGGGCCTGCAATTCGCCACGTCGCGCGACGTCGGGTTGTGCTTTGGCCCGTAATGCCGCGACCACCTCTTCCAGTGGCTCGAGGGCGAGCAGATATTCGAGTTCGCGATCTTCGCTCGCGCCGAGCAACTCTCGCACGTGATCGAGTTCGGTGTGTATCGCGCCGAGCTCGCGTGCGTTCGCGGTCGACGTGGCCAAGGTGGTGGCGAGGTCGTTCTCACGCTTTCGCAGTCGCTGCGCTTCAGCGGCGGCGTCCTCGTAGGCGCGTTGAATCGGTTCGATGTCGCTTTGGGCCTCCTGGAGCGCCTTCAAGAGCGCGCGCAATTCGGCCTCGAGCGTCGTGAGTTCGGTCTTCTCGGGCAGGTGGTTGCGCTGGGACGCGACGCGGTCGATCCAGCGATCGGCTTGCATCAAGGCGCGCAGCGCTTCGGTCTCACTCACGGCTCGTAGTCTTTCACGTCACTGTGCGCGTACCACTGTCCAAGCTTCGCAAGCGCCGGAGCGAGCGACTTCTCGCAGCGCTCCTGCGCTCCTTCGAAGCTGAACCAGTAGACCTGACGACTCTCGCCCACGAGCGGACTCGGTTCTTGGGGTGGCGAGACCAGGACGTAGCGCAGGTCGTAGTGCGTGTGAGCCCGTGGTCCAGGATGCACGTCCACGTGAAAGAGCAAGGGCGGCTCGAGGTGGCGCACGGGTAGACCAGTCTCCTCGTAGGTCTCACGCAGGGCCGCGCGCGGGGCGCTCTCGTCGTAGTCAATGTGCCCACCGGGTTGGACCCAGATACCGAGGCGCTTATGTCGATGCAGGATCACCCCGCGCGCCGAGACCACGAAAGCCGAGGCGGTGACGTGATGATCGTTCAGCCGCTCGTCGTACGGATTGGCTGGCCAGTCGAGTCGGTCCAGCGTGGCGCGGATGGACTGCGCCTCGCGCTCGTCGACGGGGGTGATGGCTCGAATCGCGGAGCGAAGCTCGCCGTAGCGATCCATCACCGCAGATCGAGGAGTCGGCGCACTGACGCGGGCAGGGGCACCGTACCCGTCGCCATGGCGCCGTCGCGACTGGGGACTGGTTCGTCGAAGCTCAGACGAGCGGGCACGGTGCCGGACCAGATTGGTAGTTCCTGGTCCTCGGGGTCGTCCTCGGTGGGTCCCTGGGAGACCTTCGCCGAGGCCTCGTCAATGCTGAGCGCGACGACCAGGGTGAGCCGTGTCTCCTTCGGGGTCATGGGCCGCACTTCGCTCGCTCGCCCCGGCAGGACCGTGTCAACGAAAAGATCCAGGACCCTCGCCCTTTCTGCTTCGTCCTCGACCGAGCGCGTCGCTCCGACGACGACGACCGAGCGGTACGCGATCGAGGACTCGAAGCCACTTCGCGCGAGTCGCATGCCGTCATAGATCGTGACGCTCGCGCAGGCACGACCCGCGTCGAGCACGGAGCCCATAATGGCGTTGGACCGGTTGCCGTGAAGGTACAACGTGCGCCCTTCGCGCGCGTGCAAGGTCGGTAGCGCCATCGCGAGTCCGTCGACGATGCCAGCGACGTAGCAAAAACGCGCGTCGTCAAGGATCGAAAAAATCGCGTCCGAGTCGTACGTGGCCTTGGCGGGGAGTCGGCGAACCTTCGTGCTCGGCCCGGGACCGAGGGTCGGAGAACTCATGCGCGCAGATCACCGCCGAAGAAAGTGCGCGCGAGCCCGGCCACCTCCACGTTCTTCTCGAAGAGACGTGCGTGCATGACCCCACCGCGCGCCGAAGCCTGTCGTACCGAGACGACCGGCGAGCCCACCTTCTCGACCCACCAGGGTGAGACCGCGCACATCGCACTCCCGGTGACGTGGTCCTCGGCGAGACCGAGTCGCGGCGCGAAGACCCGGATGGACACGTCGACGTCGGGTCCCCCGTGACACGCCGCGATCACCATCGAACTGGGCACGAGGAACAGGCTCATCGGATCGACCGCCAGTCCGCACAAGGTGTCGTAGTCCTCGACGACCGCGAGCACGCTCTGCGCACCCGCCTGGTAGACCTCGCGCACGGGCCCCAAGGTGCCGTTGAGTACCGCCTCGTCCAGGGGCTCGATGTACGAACGCGGAAGATCCACTCCGAGCATGCCGTCGCGCAGGCGACGCCCGGAGAGGACTCCCGAACGGGTCTGAAAGTAGAACTCGCCACCGGGCACGCCCAGTTCGCTCAGCAACACGTGCAGGGTCGCCAAGGTGGCGTGCCCGCAGAGGTCCACTTCGACCGTCGGGGTGAACCAGCGCAGCGACCAGGTGTCGCCCACGCGACGGACGAAGGCGGTCTCCGAAACACCCAGTTCGAAGGCGATCTGCTGGAGTTCGTGGTCTTCCATGGGTCGTTCGAGCAGTACGACGACCGCAGGATTTCCTCGTTCCGCCGCTCCGATGAACGCGTCGACCCACCAGAGTCGGTGACCAAAGCTGACGTTGACCGATTCCACGACTAGAGCCTGCCACATCGCCAGTAGGCCACGGCGTAGGGTTTTGACGTGCGTGTCGCGTCGTTCAATCTGCACGCCGGCATCGACGGCTGGGGCCGACCGACTCGTGCTCTTGATCACGCGAGTCAACTCGGCGCCGACGTGCTCGTGTGCCCCGAACTCTGGCGAGGCGACGGAGGACCCGACCAATTTGACGAATTATGCCAACGCCTGGCGATGAAGGGACTCTTCGTGCCACTGGCCCGCGGCGAACGAGTCATCGCCTCGAGTGGACGACGGGGGTGGCTACCGTGGCTCGCCCACTTCACCGGCGAGCACGGTCTCTACTTCCAAGAGCACCGCGAACTCACGAAGCGCCAACGCGCGCGACGCTCCTCGCACGGCGTACCCGAGAGCGGTGCGTGGGGGCTGGGCCTGTTGACGAGCCTGCCGATCGAGCACATCCGCGCCGAACCGCTCGGACGGCTTTCCAAGGAGAAGGTCAACCGCGCCGTCATCGTCGCGCGCCTCTCGCTCGACGGGCGACCTTTCTATCTGCTGGGCGTGCACGGAGCGCATCTCAGTCACGGGTCCTTTCGCCAGTATCGTCAACTCAACGCGCTCGCGAGCGCCCTCGAGCCAGCGTTGCCCACTATCCTCGCGGGCGATTTCAACTGTTGGCGCCCGCTGCTTCGACTACTGCTGCCCGGATGGCGCACGCTGGTTCGCGCGCGCACGTGGCCCGCGCGCTTTCCCCACAGCCAGATCGACCACATTCTCGGGCGCGGACCCTGGAAGCGTCGTGGAGGGTCAGCCACCGACGGCGGCAGCGACCACCTGGCGCTGGTGGCGGACGTCGAATGGGATAACGCGGCCGCTTGATCAGGCCAACTGCACACTCTCGTCTACGACCACGAGGGTCTTGCCGTGGTTGCCACCGTTAAAGAGCAGGTTGAGCGCCTCGGGCGCGTGCTCGAGCCCGTGGACGAGATGCTCCTGGTGCACCAGGGTGCCGTCGTGCACCATGGCGGCCAACTCGAGTTGCGCCTCGGCCAGGCGCGAACCGAAGTCCTGGAAGACGATGAAACCCTCCATGCGGGCCCGACGCATGATGAGCATCGAGGTGTTGGCGATCCCCTGGGGCTTGCCCATCGAGTTGTACTGGGAGATCGCGCCGCAGAGGACCACGCGACCATGGATGGCGATGTTTGAAAGCACCGCGTCGAGGATCTCGCCACCGACGTTGTCGAAATAGACATCCACACCCTGGGGACACGACTCGTGCAGCAAGCGTGCGAGGTGACCTTCGCGGTAGTCGAGGCACTCGTCGAAACCGTACTTCTCGACGACCTCGGTACACTTCTCGGGGCCGCCCGCGATGCCGATCACCTTCTTGGCGCCCCGCGCCTTGGCGACCTGGCCCGCCACCGAACCAGTGGCACCCGCCGCGCCCGACACGACGACCACGTCACCCTCACGGAACTGACCCACCTCCAGGAGTCCGAAATACGCCGTGATGCCCGTGAGCCCCACGACGTTCATCACCGTGGCGAGATCGAGACCCATACCTGAAGGGATGACCGAGAAGCGATTCTTCTCGTCAGCGATGACCCACTCCTGCCATCCGGTGACGCCGCTCACGATGTCGCCCACGTGGTAGCGCGACGAGTTCGACTCGACGACAACACCCGCCCCGCCCGCGCGCACCACCTCGCCGATGGCGATCGGCGGCAGGTAACCGGGCGCGTCATTCATCCAGGTGCGAATCGTGGGATCGATCGAAAGCATGCCAACCTTTATGAGCGCCTGATCGGCGCCGCACTCTGGTCGCGGTGTCTCCATCAGCGTGGTCGTCGTGTCATCGACGAGCCCCGACGGGCGTTGGGAAAGTATGACTTGACGATTGATCATGATCCTCCAATGTTCCTCCTCACGATAGGTGGTTCTCTGCCTCGCGTGCCACGCGTTGCTAAGGTCCGAAGGGTTGATTGGAGGACGCGTGTCCCGAGAGAGAAGCCTTCGCTCCCAGCTCTACCGCGACGCGCGGATCATGGGTAACGTGCAAGCAGCCGCGAAGGGTCCCGGCGCGTACGCCAAGCGCTACGTGCGACGCAAGTCCTACGCCAAGACCAACGCCGCGACGCGCGCCATTCTTCGCTCCTTCGGCCTCTCGCGTTAGTCAGACCATCGCGGTGTAGAAGCGAAAGCCGATGCCAGGCTCGGTGCGCACATAACGCGGACGTGCGGGTTCGGGCTCGAGCTTTCGACGAATGCGCGTCACGTGGTGGCGCAGATGCGGCTCATCCTCGGGCGGACCGTCGCCGAAAACGCCCTCACGTAGCTGGCGCTCGGTCACCAGTCGGCCACCCGAGCGCACGAGTACTCGAAGAATCTTCCACTCCACGTCGGTGAAGGTCACGCGTTCACCCCCTCGGCTCGCCGTCGAGTGAACAAAATCAAGGGTGAAGTCCGTTGTCGCGAGCGTGGTGAGTTCTTCGACGTCGCCGCGCAGCAGCGCTCGAACCCGCATCACGAGGTCACCAATGGAAAATGGCTTGGCGAGAAAGTCACTCGCGCCCTCGTCCAGGGCCAGCAGCTTCTCGGGGTCCCCACTCCTCGCCGAGAGGATGATCACTGGCACGTCGCTCGAGCCCCGCAGGGACTCGAGGACCTCGAGTCCAGTCATGCCCGCCAGCTCCAAGTCCAAGATCACCAAGTCCGGTGGCTCGTTACGCACGAAGCGAAGGGCCTCCTCGCCGTTCTGGGACGTCGTGACGAGGTAGCCACGCGCCTCGAGATTGGTGCGCAGGGCGCGCAAGATTTGCACTTCGTCGTCAACGATGAGTACTCGCTCGGTCACGGCAGCTCCTTGCGCGCGAGTTCGACCGCGACCGTGAGGCCGCCGCCGGGCGTATCGTCGAAGCGTAATTCTCCCCCGAGCAGGGCCATGAAGCCCGCAGCCACGCTGAGCCCGAGCCCCGCGCCCGAGCGCTCATCGTTGAGGTCCTGGAAGGAAGCCATGATGGCGGCGCGTTTCTTCTCGGGAATGCCCGGTCCCCGGTCGATGACGAGTAGCTCGAGGCCGTGTCCGGTGGTGCCCCCGTTGATGCGAATCGGTTGGTCGGGTGGACCGAATCGACAGGCGTTGCTCACGACGTTCGCGATAACTCTTTCGGCCAGATCGGGGTCGGTCTCGATGAGCGGAAGGTCGTCGGGCAGATCGATGGCGAGGACGCGGCCATACGTATCGATCGTCTCCAGAGCGCTCGCGACCAGGTCGTCGAGGGCCACGTGCAGATAACGCGGTGTGATGATGTTCGCCTCGAGCCTTCCGGCATCGAGCAGGTTCGTCACCAAGCGAGTGAGGCGGCGTACTTCGCGGTCCACGGCGACCAAGAAGCCGTGCTGCTCATTCGACGTCCAGGCCACGTCCGTCTGCAAGAGCGACGAGACGTTCGCCTCGATCGTGGCGAGCGGCGTGCGTAGGTCGTGCGAGACCGCTTTTAGCAACCCCGTGCGCAGCGCGTCCGTCTCGGCGATCGCCTGGCGTTCGGCGGCCTCGTGAGCGAGCCGCTGGGACTCGATGCTCGCCGCCACTCGACCCGCGAAAGCACCGATGAGTTGGCGATCCTGCGTGTCCAGACTCGAACCCGCCATCACCAACACGTGATCGTCGTCAATCGCAAAACGGGCGTTCAGCAGCGCCGGATCGACCTCTTCGCCACTTAGCAACTCGGTGGCCCAGTCACCTTCGCGCCGTTCGAGCAAGGCCACCGTAGGCACCGCGAAGATCGCCCGGAGCGAGTCGAGCAACGGCACCAGGTCATCACGGGTCGTGGCAACCGTGGCCGCCGCGCGCGCGAGAATCTCCGCCTCCGCCTTGGATCGCTCTGCTTCGGACGAGCGTTGGGCGAAGAGGTTGACGACGATGCTGGCCCCGACGGCAAAGATCAGGAACGCGACGATCGCGACGACGTCGTCGGGTCGCGCCACCTCGAGCGTGTGCAGTGGCTTCACGAAGAAGTAGTTCTCGAGCCCCGAGGCCGCGATCGCCGCGACGAGACCCACCGCAACGCCGCCCCAACTCGCCACGCCCAACACGACCACCAGGTACACCAGAAACACCGTGGACACCGACACGTTCGAGCGAACCTGTGTCAATGCCACTGTCAGCAATGGCAGGAGGACTGCGGCGCCGACCAATCCCCCGACCTGACGCCGCCACGAATACGTACCGACCTTTCGTCGTCGCCACGTTCGCCTCGGCTTCTCGCCGCCGACCGCAATGATGTGCACGTCCAGGTCTCGCGCCTGACGTAATACTTTCTCAATCACGCCGGTGCGTTGGACCGCCTTACGGTTCCGACTCGATCCCATGACGATTTGGGTGCCTCGCTCGGATCGGGCGAACGCCACTAGAGCCGACGCGATGTCCTCGTCCATGATCTCTTGGAACGTCCCCTCGAACTCGACCGTGAGCTCGCGGGCCAACGTCGTGTCCGCACTTCGCTCCTGGAGTGCCCCGGAATCAATGACGTGCACGGCAAAGAGCTCGGCGCCCGTGCGCGACGCAATCCTCGCGGCGCGACGCAGCAACGCCTCATCGGTCTCGGAACCCGTGACCGCAACAATCAGGCGCTCTCGGGTCTCCCAACTCTCCTTGATGTCGTGATCATCAAGGTATTTCTTCAGCGAGTCTTCGACGCGATCAGCGAGCCACAGCAATGAGAGTTCGCGCAGCGCCGTAAGGTTGCCCGACCGAAAGAAGTTGGACAATGAAGCGTCAACCTTCTCCGCCGGATAGATGTTGCCGTGGGCCATGCGACGACGCAGCGCCTCGGGCGTAATGTCGACGAGCTCGATCTGTTCGGCCTTTCGCACGATGGCGTCAGGCACCGTCTCGCGCTGGACGATACCCGTAATCTTTTCCACCACGTCGTTTACCGACTCGAGGTGCTGAATGTTTACCGTCGTGATTACGTCGATACCCGCCTCGAGCAGCACTTCCACGTCCTGCCATCGCTTTTCGTTCTTCGCACCGGGTGCGTTGGTGTGCGCCAACTCGTCCACGAGTGCCACTTGGGGACGTCGAGCGAGGACCGCGTCAAGGTCCATCTCTTGGATCTGAGTCCCGCGATAGTCGTAGACCTTTCGCGGAACGACCTCCATGTCGCGGATCTGGGCCGCGGTCAGGGGTCGGTCGTGGGTCTCGACGAAACCCACGACGACGTCAGCGCCACGTTCCCGGCGCCGCCAACCCTCGTCGAGCATTCGAAAGGTCTTGCCGACGCCCGGGGCCAGACCTAAGTAGACGCGAAGAGTGCCTCGAGACATGACCTAAGTATCGTCGCTCGAGCTCGAGTGATTCACGCTCCGCTGTTCACTCGCTAAAGCGCCCGCCGCCAGAGTCGCCAGCGACACCGCGACCACGCGACGGTCGATCGAAACCGGCCGGCCGGGCGACGGGGTGAGCACGAAGCGCCCTAGGGTCTCACCTCGCCACTGCGCGAGCACTTCAGCCTGGGGACCGGGGATGCCGAGTTCTTTGGTCGGCCATTGCAGACCCACGTGCACGACCGTCCCATTGGCGATGATGCGCGCGTAGGGAAGACCCGAGGGCACCGGCTCGAACGTGCAATCACGAAGTAGCAAGACTTCACGCAAGCCCTGGCGAGCGAACTCCATGACCTGCTCGACGGCGAAATCCTGACTCACCATCACTGCCGCTTCGTGCAAGATTCGGACATAATCTGACCCTTGGCTGGCTCTTTGATGCGACCGCCGATTCGCCGCCGCCAGCTCGTTCACGCACAGTCCCACCACGACGATGCAGATGGTCGTCTCGAGGTCCGGTCGATGGCTGATCGTCAAGAGGTCGTAGGGCCTGGTCAGATAGAAATCGAACCAGATCGCCGACGACGCAATGGCGAGCACTCCGCTGACGCGGTTGCCGAGTATGGCGATGGACGTGATCACCGCGACAAAAGTTAACGCCGCCGCGGTATTGGCGAACGTGCCGCGAAAGGGCACCAGCACCAGGGCGAAGCCGTAGGGGACGACCAACGCCGCAGCGCCCACGACTACGAGACGGCGTTCGTGAAGTTCCCGTCGTACGGCGTCTCGAAGTCGCGGCGGAGTGCTCATTGCCCTTCGACTATTCGAGCTTGGCGAGAGCGGTATTCAACTGGAGCACGTCGATGTAACTCGACCCGAGGAATCCCAACTCCGCGGAGTTCGATTCCTTAGCGATAAGGGCGCGCAGCACCTTTGGCGACAGACCGGTCGCCTTCGCGACCATCGGGATTTGCACGATCGCGTCCTGAGCCGAGATATCCGGGTCGTAGCCACTGCCCGAGGTGGTCACCAGGTCCGGCGTCGGATTGACACCGAGCTTGTGCCAGTAGGCCACCAGGGCCTTGGTGTCAGCAAGGAGCGTCTTCGAGCGGGGTCCGAGGTTCGTCGCGGCGGACTCGCCGCTGACGCCGTTCGCGACGAGTGGGTTGTCCCCACCCGAAACGTTCTCCTTCGGGTTCGCCGCGTAAGGTCCCGTGTCGTCGGGTCGCCCGTGGAAGAACTTGGGGCTGGACCAGTTCTGACCGATCAACGTCGAACCGTTGGCCGTGATGGAACCGTCAGCCTGGTTCTTGAAGAACAACTGGGCGACGCCGGTGCCGGCCAAGGCGTAAACGAAGCCAAAGAGCACGAGGCAGATTACCGCCATTACTAGTGAACGTCGTAGATGTACGAGCATGTCAGTCTTTCTTTAGTACGCGTGCAACGCGACGAGCACGAGGTCGATGAGCTTGATGAAGACGAAGGGAATGATGACGCCACCCACGCCGTATATCCAGACGTTGCGCCGCAGGATCGCCGACGAGTTGGCGGCGCGAAATCTCACGCCCCGCAGGGCAAGCGGGATAAGTGCGATGATCACCAGGGCATTGAAAATCACCGCCGAAAGCACCGCACTCTGGGAATTGTGCAGGTGCATGATGTTGAGCGCCTTGAGTTGGGGATACGAGACCGCGAAGAGCGCAGGAATTATCGCGAAGTACTTCGCGATGTCGTTCGCAATCGAAAACGTCGTCAAGGAACCACGAGTGATGAGTAGCTGCTTGCCGATTTCGACGATATCGATCAACTTGGTGGGGTTCGAGTCAAGGTCGACCATGTTGCCCGCCTCTTTGGCTGCCGTGGTGCCAGTGTTCATCGCCACCCCCACGTCGGCCTGCGCGAGCGCTGGCGCGTCGTTGGTCCCGTCGCCAGTCATGGCGACCAGTTTGCCGCCCTCTTGCTCTTTTTTGATGAGTGCCATCTTCGCCTCGGGAGTCGCCTCGGCGAGGAAGTCGTCGACCCCCGCTTCCTGGGCGATGGCCGCCGCCGTGAGTGGGTTGTCGCCCGTGATCATGACGGTTCGGATACCCATCTTGCGCATCTCGTCAAACTTCACCTTGATGCCCTGCTTGACTACGTCCTTGAGTTCGATGACGCCCAGGATGTCCTTGCCGTCCGCGACGGTGAGTGGCGTCGAGCCGGCACGCGACACGCGCTCGACAATGGCGTCGAGGTCGTTCGGGATGACACCGCCTTGCTCGCTCACCCACTTCTTCACCGACTCCGACGCGCCCTTGCGAATCTGGCGCGTACCCATATCCAAGCCCGACATGCGCGTAGTCGCGGTGAATGGCACGAACGCGTGACTCGGGTCGAACTCACGTTCGCGGATGCCGAAATTCTCCTTGGCGAGTACGACTACGGACCTTCCTTCAGGCGTCTCATCGGCGAGGGACGCCAACTGGGCGACGTCGGCAACCTCTTGCTCGGTGTGGCCGGCGACGGGAAAGAAGTTCGCCGCCATGCGGTTACCGAGCGTGATCGTTCCGGTCTTGTCGAGTAGCAAGACCTGCACGTCACCCGCCGCCTCGACGGCGCGTCCGCTCATGGCGAGCACATTACGCTGCACCAGACGGTCCATACCCGCGATACCGATGGCCGACAACAGGGCGCCAATGGTCGTCGGAATGAGACAGACGAGCAGCGCCACGAGGACGACAATCGACACCGTCGCGCCGCTGAAACCAGCGAAGGGTTGGAGAGTGACCACGACGGGAATGAAGACAATGGTCAGCACCGCGAGCAGGATTGTGAGAGCGATCTCGTTGGGCGTCTTCTGTCGATTCGCGCCTTCGACGAGTGAGATCATTCGGTCAATGAACGTGTGACCTCGCTCGGCGGTGATGCGCACGACAATGCGGTCCGAGAGCACCTTGGTGCCGCCGGTCACTGCCGAGCGGTCGCCGCCCGACTCACGGATAACTGGCGCGGATTCACCCGTGATGGCTGACTCGTCTACCGACGCGATGCCCTCGATGATCTCACCATCGGAAGGAATCAGGTCGTTGGCCTCACAGACGACCAGGTCACCTTTTTGCAGTGATGCTGCGGGAACGAGTTCCTCGGTCCCGTCAGCACGAAGGCGACGGGCTTCGGTCTCGGAACGCATCTTTCTCAGGGTGTCCGCCTGCGCTTTGCCCCGACCCTCGGCCATGGCTTCAGCGAAGTTGGCGAAAATCACGGTGAGAAAGAGCCACGCCGTAATAGACCACGTGAAGGTGCTGGGGTGAGCAATCGACTCGATAAAGGTAATGATCGAACCGATCAGAACCACGAACATCACCGGGTTGCGAACCTGGACGCGAGGGTCGAGCTTCTTGATCGAATCCTTGAACGCTTGCCCGAGGATCTCACGGTCAAAGAGGCCGCGCGCTTGTGCGACGCCGTGGCCGCTCGATTCGGCGCTAGGTGGAGTGAGGACGGTGGTCATTAGAAGAACCTCATGTGACTTAGTTGTTCGACGATTGGGCCAAGCGATATTGCGGGGAAGAACGTGAGGCCACCGATGATCAAGATGACGCCGATGGTGAGACCCACGAACATGCCGTTGTCGGTACGGAAAGTACCCAGCGACTCGGGCACGACGTTCTTTTCAGCGAGCGCTCCGCCAAGGGCAATGGCCGGAATCATGATCCCGAATCGGCCAATGAGCATGTCGATCGCGCCGATGATGTTGTAGAACGGCGAGTTGCCAGTAAGTCCACCGAACGCCGAGCCGTTGTTGTTGCCCTGAGAGGTGAGTCCGTAGAGAATCTCGGTGAAGCCGTGTGGACCGGCGTTGAGTGGCCCGGCTTTACCCGCCGCCAGCGATACCGCGAGTGCCGTGACTATCAGCACTGTGATGGGCATCACCAGGGCCGCCAGCCCCGCGAGTTTGACCTCTCGAGATTGGATCTTCTTGCCGAGATATTCGGGCGTTCGTCCGATCATGAGGCCACCGATGAACACCGCGATGATGGCGTAGATCAGCAACGTGTACAGGCCACTACCGACGCCTCCGGGAGTAACCTCGCCCAACATCATTCCCGTGAGCAAACCGAATCCACCCATGGGTGTAAACGAGTCGTAGGAAGCGTCAGCCGAACCGGTCGAAGTCGACGTGGACGCAATACCGAACAGTGCCGTCGTCGTGTCACCGAAGCGGACCTCCTTGCCCTCGGTGTTACCAACGGTCGAGTGGATGCCGGCGGCAGCTACGGCCGGGTTGTTTTGGTGTTCAGCGGCAGACGTGAAGCCCACCCACACGCCAAAGAGGATCACCATTACCGACAACAATGCGACGCCGTGGCGTACGCTGCCGACCATCTTGCCAAAGGTATAGGTCAATGCGACTGGAATTGACAACAACAGATAAATAGAGAAGAAGTTCGTGAGTCCGGTCGGGTTCTCAAAAGTTGTCGCGGAGTTCGCGTCCAAGAAACCGCCGCCATTGGTACCGAGCTGCTTGATGGCTTCCATGAAGCCGATGGGGCCGCGCGGAATAGTTTGCGTGACGCCGTTCAGCGTGTCCTTGATGCTCACCGTGCCCGCCAGTGTCTGGACGGCGCCCTGAGCGACGAAGATGATACCAAAAAGGAAGGCGATCGGCACAAGAACGTACAGCAAGCAACGAGTAATGTCGACCCAGAAGTTACCGACGGTCGGCGAGTTCTTTCGTGCGAATCCACGCACGAGGACCAGGGCCACCGCTACTCCCACTGCGGGCGTCACGAACTGTTGGACCGTGAGCGCACCCATCTGGGAGAAGTACGACATCGTCGTCTCGCCGCCGTAGTTCTGCCAGTTGGTGTTCGTAATGAATGACGACGCCGTATTGAAACTCAACGCCGGTCCCACGGCTCCAAAGTGCTGGGGATTGAGGGGCAGGGAACCTTGGATACGCAAGATGACGTACGTGAAGAGCAACGAGACCGCCGAAAAGACGATCATCGCTCCGGCGTAGCGCTTCCAGGTCTGTTCCTGCTCGGGACTCGTGCGCAACGCCCGGTAGATCGGGCGCTCGACGAAACCTAAAAAGTGGACGCGCCCGTTGAAGATCGCCTCCATGTACGAACCCAGGTAGCGCCAGGTGAAACCGAGCAATACCACGAGGGCCAGGATGGTGAAAAAGAATCCCATTTAGAACTTCTCCGGTTTGAACATGGCGTAGCCCAAATAAAGGAACATCGCCACGGCAACGATTAGAAGGATGATTTGAGTGAAACTCATACGCGGTCCAAGACCCAAATGAGACCCAACATCGCCGCCGCGAAGGCGACGATGCCCAGTAGTGAATAGATATCTGCCATAGAGACAGTCTGGCGAAGCGTTTCTGCAATGGTTCTTAAAAGCCTTCGTAAGTTCTTCATAATTTCTAAATGAACCCGACGGGAGCCAAAAAGTGCTTTTCGTGCGAGAATGGCACCGTGCGCGGACGCCTACTCACCTTCCTGATCGGAGTCAGTGACTCACTCATTTTTGGTGTACTGATGCTCACTCTGCGCTCGCACGTGAGTGCCACCACTGTCGCGCTCGTATTCGTCATCCCCGTCGTGGCCGGCGTGGTCTTCGGTGGCCTCTTCATGGGTTTCGTGAGCACCATCACCAGCGCGCTCGTGTTCGACTTCTGGTTCTTACGCCCCTACTACACCCTCAGCATCGGCACCACACAGAATTGGACCGCACTTTTGGTCTACGTCGTAGTGGTACTGCTCGTCGCGCGCGTGGTGTCAGATCTGAAAATAGCGCGACTCGAGGCGAACCGTGGGGGCGAAGCGATGCGACGAGTGTTCGAACTCTCCGAACTACTCGTCCAAGACCAGTCGGTCGAAGACCTCTTGCACACCATTGTCCTGGCGGTCCAAACGGTCTTCAGCATCCCCGGCGTCTCGCTACTCGTCCTCGCGGACCAACGCTTGAAGATCGCGGCCTCAGTGGGTGTTCCTCTCTCCGACGAGGAGCTGCGCCAGCTCGATCCCCAGTCCGGGTTGCCCGTGAGCATCCGATCTTCCGTTGGTTCTTCCTCGGGACTTCGCACGGTGGCGCTCTCGGCTTCGGGTCGGCCTATCGGGATCCTGGTCCTACGTGACGTGCCGATGTCCCCCACCGACCAGGCCATTCTGGTGACCTTCGCCAACGACGCCGCCCTCGCCCTCGAGCGCACCCAACTGCGCGAACAAGCCCTACGCTCTCATTTCCTCGAAGAGGTGGACCGACTGCGTCAAGCCCTCATGGGTGCGGTGTCACACGACCTTCGCACGCCGCTCGCCACCATCAAAGTCGCTTCTTCGACACTCGCCAATCGCGCCAACGTGCTCTCGGCCCAAGACACGCACGAATTACACGAACTGATCGAGATCGAAGCGGATCGATTGACCCGCTTGGTCACGAACCTTCTCGACATGACTCGCATCGAGGCAGGGGTCCTCACGATCCAACGGGCACCGACGTCGGTGAGCGAGATGGTCAAAGAGGCGATCAACGTCATGAACTCGAGTGTCAAGGATCACCAACTTCGCCTCGAGGTCTCAGATTCACTTCCCTTGGCGAATATCGACCGACTGCTCGTCACCCAGGTGATCGTCAACCTGCTCGACAACGCGTTGCGCCACTCACCCGACCAGGGCGTGATCACGGTGAGCGCCGAAGGCCGAGGATCGTCGCTGGTGGTCTCGGTGGCCGACCAGGGACCCGGCGTCGCCCTCGAGGACCGCGAATCGATCTTCAACCGCTTCGAACAGTCCAACACGGGTGGACGTGCGGGACTTGGGCTCACGATCGCCAAGACTTTCGTCGAAGCCCACGGCGAGAAGATCTGGTACGAGGATGCGCCCGGCGGCGGGGCCAGGTTCTCGTTCTCGCTGCCCGTCCTTGACGCTTTGACGGCGGCCTGACGTGGCCCGGGTGCTCGTCGTGGACGACGATCGTTCGCTGTTACGTGCGCTGCGACTCGGACTGCAGTCCGAGGGTCACGAGGTCACCACCGCCGAGACGGGCGAGCAGGGCCTCGCCCAGACCGCGCTGCTGGCGCCCGACGTGGTCGTACTCGACATCGGGCTACCGGATATCGACGGACTCAGCGTCTGTCGGCGGATCCGCGAGTGGAGTGATGTGCCGATCATCATCCTGTCGGCCACCGGTGACGAGAACCGCAAGGTCGCGGCCCTCGACGGCGGGGCCAACGACTACGTCACCAAGCCCTTCAGCATGGCCGAACTCGAGGCGCGGGTCCGCGTCGTGGTGCGTAACCGGATCGTCGAGTCCGCCGAAGGCGCGACTGAGATTCGTTGCGGCGACCTCGGCCTCGACCTGATCCACCATGACGTGACCTACCGGGGCGCGGACGTGGCCCTTACTTCAAAGGAATTCGAAGTCCTCTCTTTTCTCGCCCGCCACGCCGGTCGGACCTGCACCCACCAGATGATCCTCAGTGCCGTCTGGGGCGTTGGTTACACCAAAGAAGCGCAGTACATCCACGCCTACGTGCACCGACTTCGCCAGAAGCTCGACGACGAGGAGGGACTCGTGTTGCGCACGGTACCCGGCGTGGGCTACTACCTCGAATGTCCGAAGGCCGAGGACTGATTAACTCAGACGCGTGATCTCGACGCTCACGCCGAGCGCGCGCGAGGGGGCCCCGTGGTAGAGACCCTTGAGCGGCGGCACGTCGCCGTAGTCACGGCCCTTGGCGACCACCACGTGACTGAGACCGATGTCGTTGCCGTTGGTGGGGTCAAAGCCCACCCAGTCGCCGCAGAAGTACTCGACCCAGGCGTGACTCTGACCGACGACGGTCTCGCCAATGGCCGCGTCGGATTGGGGGTGCAGGTACCCCGAGACGTAGCGCGCGGGCACGCCTTGACCTCGTAAGAACCCGATCATGAGGTGCGAGAGGTCTTGGCACACCCCGGTCTTCTGGTCCCAGGACTCGAGGGCCGTCGTGGTGACGTGGGTCGATCCCGGTACGTAGGCCACGCGCCCACTGACCGTCGCCGAGACGACCCCGACCAGAGCTTCCACGTCGTCGCCCTTGACCCGCGAGGAAAGTTCCCTTTGGAGCCGTTCGGGCAACGCCGTGCGCGGCGTGCTCGAAAGGTACTCGGCGTAGGTGTCCAAGACCTTGGACTGCCTGAGGTCCTCGAGGTTCAACAACGGCTGCTCGTGCGGGGTCGCGATGACCTCGACGAGTGCCTCGGCGGTCACTTCGAGTTGGCGGTGTCGATCATGCAGGTCAAAGGCGGTGACCGCCGAACCGAAGTAATCCAGGTAGGTGAGCTGTGAGGCGTGGGGATCGGTGCGCAGGGTCGCCTCGAGGACCTGCTGGCGAGGAGAGCTCAGGGGCGTCATCCGGGCCTCGTTATAGGACGACTCGGCGAAGCCGTCGTAGACGAAGCCGGTGACGTGGCGTATGGCGAGACGCGACGACGAGGGCCCCGTCACACGCCCGCCTCGGTCGCCCACGGTTCGGCGATGACTTGACGAAAGTAGCGCGCGGTGATCTCGTCGTTCGCCGAGGCGCACGTCTGCTCGATGAAATCCAGCAATTCGGGTAAGTCGGCCACCAGCGTCGCGGGGTCCAGGTATTCGAGGCGATTGCGGGCGCGACCGATCGTGCGTCGAGCGTTGGACGTGTCGCCGACGCGACTGTGCGTCGTGGTGAGCAGATCCAGCGAGCCGTCAGCGACGTTCAGCGTGTGGTACACCGAGCGCGGGAACAGCCGGTCGAGCAAGAGGAACGAGGCGAGCGACTCCGCGCTGGCGCTGCCGCGCGATTCACGCAGGTAGGACTCCATGGCCCCGGCGGCGCGCAGCAGCGTCAGCCAATCGGGCGAGTTGTGAATCCCGACCAATTGAGCGTCGAGCAGCCGACAGGTCATGTCGACGCGCTCGATACTTCGCCCTAGGACGAGGAAGTGCCAACCTTCGTCGTGACTGATGGTCGCGTCACTTAAGCCCGCGAAGAGCGCGGCGCGGTCCGAGACGAACTTGAAGTAACTCGCGGCCCCCACCTTGCGAGCCTGGCGATGGCGAGCCGTGAGTTCATCGAAGGTGCCGTTGATGCAGACCCACATCTCCGAGGAGATCACCTCACGGGATCGTCGGGCGTTCTCGTAGGCGGCGCGCAAGGAACCCGTGATGGCACTGGGGCTCTCGTGTGAAAACACCAAGTCCTCGAGGACCACGTCGGTCGTCGCGGGTTGGTCGTCGTCGAGTTCGATGCCCAGAATCGCGAAGAGCGACCGGCACGCGCTCTCGGCATCGTTGAAGGGGTCTTCGGCGATCCGGTGGATGTAGGCGTTGATGATCCGAGCGGTGCCGTCTGCGCGTTCGACGTAGCGCCCGATCCAGTAGAGCGACTCGGCCACGCGCGAAAGCAGCCGCTGGTCGCTCACTGCTCGGCCTCGCTGGGATGGCGCGGATCCACTTGGCGCGCGACGGCGTTCGCCACCGGCCGCAGCGTGCGACCGTTGTTGTGGGCGCTGGGAGCGTCTTCGAAGGTCTCGGGACTCGCGAGCACCCAGGTGTCCTTCGATCCCCCGCCCTGACTGGAATTGACGACGAGCGCACCTTCGGGCAGTGCGACTCGGGTCAGTCCACCCGGGAGCACCCACACGTCACGCCCGTCGTTGATGGCGAATGGCCGAAGGTCAACGTGGCGCGGTGCCAACTTGCCGTCTACGTACGTGGGCAGCGTCGAAAGGGCGACGGGCCGCTGGGCGATGAAGCCCCGGGGGTTCGCCACCACTTCTCTACGCAGGTTGACGAGCGTCTTGTCGTCCGCCTGCGGTCCGATGACGATGCCCTTGCCTCCTGAGCCGTCGACCGGCTTGACGACGAAGTCACTGAGGCGACCAATCACGTCGGCGAAGATCTCGGGATCGTCCAACCGGTAGCTCTCGACGTTCTTGAGGATCGGCTCTTCGTTGCGGTAGTAGCGGATGATGTCGGGCACGAAGGTGTAGATCAATTTGTCGTCGGCGACACCGTTGCCCAGAGCGTTGGCGATCGTGACCGTGTTCGCCCGGGCCGCGTTCACCACGCCCGCGACACCGATCAGCGAATCCGGCCGAAAATGCACCGGGTCCAGCCATTCGTCGTCGACCCGCCGGTAAATAACGTGCACCGGTCGCTCGCCTTCGGTAGTACGCAGCAGCACACGGTTTCCCACGGTCACGAGGTCACTGCCCTCGACGAGTTCCACACCCATCAGACGTGCCAGCAGCACGTGTTCGAAGTACGCGGCGTTGTGCACCCCCGGCGTCAGGACGACCACCGTGGGGTCACGCACCTCCTCGGGCGCGGAGCGACGAAGGGCGGCGAGCAGGCGCTGGGGGTACTCGTCGACGGGATGAATCCTCTGATTCGAAAAGAGCGAACCGAAACTCTGGGTCATGGCCCGACGGTTCTCGATCACGTAGGAGACACCCGAGGGGATGCGCAGGTTGTCCTCGAGGACCCGGAAGTGACCGTCTTCGTCTCGAATGAGGTCGACCCCCGAGACGGTGATCCTCGCCGAATGCGAGGGCACGATGCCCACCGCCTCGCGACAAAAGTGCAGGCTCGAGGTGATCAAGCTTCGCGGGATGAGACCGTCGTCGAAACAGACGCCGTGCAGGTAGACGTCGCTCAGGAATGCTTCGAGCGCGAGCACGCGCTGGCGGATGCCGCTGGCGAGCACGTCCCACTCGACCGCGCTGATGATCCTGGGTATGAGGTCCAAGGGGAACGGGCGTTCCTCACCGTCGTGAGCGAAGGTGACCCCTCGCTCGCGGAAGGTTCTGCCCAATTGGTCAAAGCGCGTCTGCAGTTCGCCCTCGCCGTAACGCCCGATTTCGTCCACGACGCTGCGATAGATGGGACGTGGCTTGCCCGGTGCGCTGAAGACCTCGTCCCACGCGAGTTTGGGATCGATATCCAGGTGCGTCGTCCCCATACCTAAAGGTACCTTTTCCAGTGTTTCGGGAATATTTCTCGACACCCCTGCAACGACGAACCTCGAAGGAAGGGCTCGCCCGGTCCCCACGAGGTGTTCGGCGTCAGTCGGTACTCACCGCGATTCGTGCACGGTGACCTCAGCGCGTCACGCCGCGGTTGAAGCCAATGACGCACGAGCGGCTTTGTAGGACAGCCACCGTCCCTGCTCGAAGTCGTAGAGCTTGCACGTGTGCGTGCTGTGGCGAAAGTCCTTGAAGCGCCACGGCGTGTCGTGCACCACGTCGGGATAAGCCTTTTCGATGGCCTTGGCGGCCTTTTCCAAGTTGTACATCGGAATTCGCATGTCGACGTGATGAGGCGTGTGAATCATGATCCAGTGAAAGAAGAAATTCAGACCCTTGGGCACGCGGTTCACCGTGGTCCCTTCCATCTGACCCTTGAACTTCGTCCATTCGCCACGCTTCCACCAGCGGATATCGGGTTGCACGTGGTGCACGTGCACGACCGAGCCGATCATCACGCAAAAGCCAATGAACGGGATCACCTCCACTCGACCCACCAGCCACAGGGCGCCCAGTACCGAGTGGGTGCGCGCGTAACCCAACGCACCAAATCCGAGCGCCATGAGCACGATGAACGACAAGGTGAAGATCCGGTCGCGACGAATCAACTTGATCCAACGCGCCGGTGGCTTGAATGCGATCATCTTGTGCCACCACACTTCGAGGAAGTAATAGAGGCCCGTACCCATCCACGACCACTCAATACGGTGCATGATCTTGGCGAAGCGACTCTTGTCGGCGTACTCCTGGGCCGTCACCGGATGCCACACGAAGTCGTACCCCTGGCGAACGGTGAAGGCGTGGTGGATTCGATTATGACCGAGCACCCAAGCCTCGAAGACGTGCCACGACGGCAGCATGGCCAGACGTCCGATGACCGAATTCTTGCGCTTCGTGTTGAACAACGCGCCGTGCGCGGAATCGTGGGCGACGACGAACAACCCGGTCACCGCCAGGATCGTCAGGACCTCGATGGGAATGTCAATCAGAGGATTGGTGACGAACACGAGGAGCACGACCATGCCCACGTAGATGGCTAAGTCGCGAAAGAAGTAACCGAGACCCTTCCACGTCGGATTCAAGTACACCGAATCGGGAATGACGTCAATGACCGGCTTCAGTGATCCTTCGCGCTCGACCTGCACTTCTTCATCCACGGAACTCTTCGACACGCGACTCCCATCCATTCCTGCTCAGGACTGACGCGACGGCACCCCGCGGTCGAGAACACCTCTGTGGCCACAAGGCTACAGACTTACCCCAGCAGCGCCGTAAGGACTTTGGTCCCACGAGCACGGGAGGGCGCTCGCTGGTTTCACAAGTTCACGTCGTGCTTGTGAAGCGCATCACAATCAATCCCTGGCCCCGATCGCAACGAATAGATGTTGTGACCAACCTCTACCCACTCCTGCGTCAACGCGCGTCACGACAGCGACGCGCTCGTGCACTCGTGAGCATCAGCGCGGGCGCACTCTTGCTCCTTGCGACCAGCTACATCCACTGGCACCTCTGGGACTCCCTCGGTTATCGCCACGTGCCGACCATCGGATGGCTCTTTCTCGCCCAGTCCATCTCGGGCCTCGTCATCGCTTTCGCGATCGTCTTCGTGCGCGAGCTGTGGATCGTTCTCATCGGAGCGGGGTTCGTGGCGTCGACGTTGGCGGGATTCCTTCTCTCGGTAAGCCAGGGTCTCTTCGGATTCCAAGACTCGTGGCTCNNACCTCGATGCTCGCGCGACCAACGAAGTGCGACGGGCGAACTGACTCAATCAGTCACGGTGCCCGAAGCGATCATCGCGTTGGTGGGCGTTGGTGATCCACCCGACGGTTCAACGGTGATTCCGAGCAGCGTGGGCTTTGAACCCGACACGGTGAAGGTCACGCTCGTTGGCTTGTCGCCCATGAGTCCAATCGAGATCGGCTTGCCGTCTATGAGACCCCACAACTGATAGGTGTGGCCAGACGTCAAGGCCGGAAGTTGTGAGTCGACGAGGTACCCTCGCCCGTCGGGCAGGAGTACGAACTCGGCCTCGTTCTGGCGGGTCGAGCTCGTCAAGTCGACCACCGTGTGTCCGGGCGCCGACAAAGCTGCCGCTGCGGCGTAGCTATTGCTCGCGAGTTGACGCTGCAGTTTAGCCACGTGGTTGGATTCGACCGAAAGGCTCACGGCGAGCACGATGATCACCGCGGCCGCCACGCTGGCACACGCGGTCACGAACGTCATCGTTGATCGACGACGCCGAGGCGAAGCGGTGTCGAGTGCGATCACGTTCGTCGCCAGAGCAGGCATGGGGTGCACGTCGTCGTCGGCGTCGTAGATCCGCGAGCTGATACTCGACCACAGGCCCTCGGGCAGCGGCTCCACCGAATTGCCGAGGGCCCCGGCCACGTCCAAGAGGGCGTCGAGTTCGCTGCGACACCGCGGACACCCAAGGACGTGCGCCTCGATGGCCTCGCGCTCATCGGCCTCTACGGCATCCAGCGAGAGCGCAGCCAGTAATTCGTACGCTTCGTCGTGTTTCATGACTCCACCCCCTGCACGCCCGCCTCGATGAGGACGTTACGCATGCGTCGCATGCCACTTCGAATCCGGCTCTTCACCGTTCCCTCCGGTTGATCCAAGAGGGCGGCGACTTCGACGTAGGTGTGACCTTCGAAGTACGCCATCTGAATGACCCGACGTTCCTCTTCGGGTAGTGCCTCGAGGGCGCGCGCCACCTGATCGGCAATCGATAAGTCCCACGCCTCGTGCTGCATGTCGTAGGCACTTCGCGCGGTCTTGGATGCGTCTTTGATCTCGCGCGCGCGCCTCGCGTTGAGCGAGCGAATTGCGTCGACTGCACGCGCGTGCGACTGAGCGAGCAGGAACGAGCGCAGCGAACCCCTCGACGGATCGAAACGGTCGGGCTGATTCCAGAGACGAAGGAACACCTCCTGGGTGACGTCCTCGGCTTCGACGGAACTATTGAGCACGCGACGCGCGAGACCGTACACCGCCCCACCGTGACGACGGTAGACCTCGGCCAGCGCCACTTCGCTGTAACGACCGATGGAGGTCACGAGTTGGGCGTCGCTCGCCTCGCTGATGTCTTCCATACTCAGTTATTCGTCGCCCCCGGCGACTCGGATGCGGAGAATTCGATAAATCGAGCGTATTGGTCGCGAGGCGGATTCGCGCGCGACCATTTGGAGAAATTCTTGGCCACCGGTCATCCGACATCGGACGCACTCCGAATAGTGGAGGAACCTACCCAAGGAGGACACCATGAATGTTGATCCGAGAGCGCTCAACGAGTTGCTCGAAGAGTCCCAGGACCTGCAGGCCGACGCCCTGCGCCCGACGCGAGACGCACTTCACGAACTCGTCGACGTGAACCGTTCGGGTGCGGATACGGATGATCACGAGAACCTTGCTTTTCACGAAGGCCACCGCCGAGGGGTCTTCACGAGCCTGGCGGGCGCACCCTTGCTCGCGGCCGCGGGAGGCCTCACGTTGGTCGGCGCACTCGCCTCGTCGGCGGCGGCGGCGAGTTCCCAGGACATCCAGATCCTCCAGACCGCCGCGTCCATCGAGAACCTGGCGGTGGCGACCTATAAGACTGCGCTCACCTTGCCCTACATCGGAAGCTCCTCGGCCAACGCGGTCGTGAACAAGTTCGCCCGGGTGACGATGAACCAGCACGCGCAGCATGCCGACGCCTTCAACGCCGCGGCGCGCGCGCTAGGTGGAAAGATTCAGACCAAGCCCGACCCCGCGTTCGTGCCCGTGGTCAACAAAGCGGTCGCGAGCTTGTCGGGCGCCTCGGCCGCTCAGGGGACGCTCGGCGTGGTCGGGCTCGCCCTCGAACTCGAGAACATCGCCGCCGAGACCTACGTGAAGGACACGGTGATGGTGCGCTCCTCGACCAACAAGGCGCTGTTCGCCAGCATCATGGGCGTCGAGGCCCAGCACGTCGCCGTGCTGCTGGCCGTACAGGCGCTTCTCAACGCCGGCGCACCACAACTCATCTCCCTCGCCCCGGGCACCGCCGCGTCGCTACCGGCGGCGGCGGGCAGCGTCGGATTTCCCAATGCCTTCTACAAGACCAACAGTGCAGCACCAGCTACCCAAGGAGCCGTCAAGTGAGCAAGAACAAGAACAAGAACACCGGATTCAAAGGAACCGAGAGCGAGTTGGTCGCAATGACCAGGGACCTCGACGAACTTCACCACGACGTGGGGATGCCCGCAATGTGGGAGGGCGTGTCCAGCATGATCGACAACCTACGTGACGCTCCCACAGTCCGTTCAACCAACCGACGGACGTTCCTTATGGGCGTGGGAGGTGCGGTGGCGGGCAGTGCGGCGCTACTCAGCGTTGGCCTCAACCCGTTGCACGCCGGTGCAGCGACCATTCAGAAGCCCTCGCCAAAGTCAGTCCTGCGTTCTGCCGCCTTTCCCCCGGCCGGTTTGAAGGGTGACCTGGCGGTGGCGGCGGTGGCGGCCAGTCTGGAGAACCTCGCGGTGTATGCGTACAACGCTGGACTCAGCGCCGCCACCGCCGGCAAACTCGGCACGGTACCCCCCGCGGTGGCGACGTTCGCGACCACGGCTCTGTCCCAACACACCCAACACGCCCAGGCGTGGAACGCGGTGCTAGCGGCGAACGGCAAGGCCAAAGTGACCGTAGTGAACCCGACACTGGCACCGACGGTGAACGCTGACTTCGCCAAGGTGACCAACGTGACCGGCCTCGCCAATCTCGCGCTGACCTTGGAGACCATCGCCGCCGAGACCTACCAGGCCGAGACCTCCATGTTGTCGAGCGCCGCGGCGATTGGACTGTCGTCCTCGATTCAGCCAGTGGAGATGCAGCACATCGCCATCTTGTACTACGTCCTGGGTGAATACCCCGGCGCGCAGACTTCGAAGGGCGCCACTTTGGCCTTCAGTCCGATGAACCAGGCGGTCTAGATGCCAGCGAGCGCGAGCAGGATGCTTCGCGGGACGCTCACGGGCGTCCTGCTCGCGACTAGTGCGATCTTTGGCGTCTCATCAGTGACAGGAGCTTCGCCATCACCCAAGAGCGTGACGATCACAATAAAGAATTTTATGTTCAGTCCAATGAAGGTCACGGTCGAGCCCGGCGAGAAGATCAAGGTTGTCAACAAAGACACCGTGACCCACACGCTCACCGCGACCGGAGGCCAGTTCGATTCGGGCAACGTCGGACACAACGCCACCAAGACGTTCCGGGCGCCCACCAAGCGCGGCACCTACGACTACATCTGCAGCATCCACCAGTACATGACCGGAGAAATCGTCGTCAAATGACTAGCGGCTTCGATCTTGCACGCGAAACGTTTCGAGTCCTAGGAGACCGATTGTCGACCACCCCAACTACGAGGGGCGAAGAAAAGTAATGTGGACTGTACCGCTCTCGGCGGTCTCGGTCCTTACTGCAAAGCCGACTTCGAACGCGCGGAGTTCGCCCCACAAATTGATGCCGCGACCGAGCAGGATAGGTGCGATCGCGACATGTAATTGATCGACGAGGCCAGCCTTTAGAAACTCTCGCACAGTGCTGACTCCGCCCCCGACTCGAACATCCTTTCCGCCAGCGGCCGCGGTTGCGCGCTCGAGGACCTCGCGAGGGGTCGCACTCACAAAGTGAAACGTCGTGCCACCTGGAAGGTCAATGGAGTCGCGTAGGCGGTGGCTCAGCACGAAGACCGGCACTCGAAATGGTGGCTCTTCACCCCACCATCCTTTCCAGTCGGGGTCATCGGGAAACGTGTGGAACCCGAACATTCCAGCGCCCATAATCTCGGCGCCCACCCCTTCGAAGTATTCCGCGCCGTAACGGTCGTCAACGCCAGTGGTGCCGTTGCCCGAAGTGTCATGAAGGACCCATTCGCGGAACGTCTTCGTGGCGACGTAGGCCGCGGTGAGCTTGTTCCAATCCTCCCCCATCGGATTGTCAGGCGTGCCACCCTCGGTCGTGGCGTAACCATCCAGCGAAATGTTCAGGTCGACTCGTACGCTCATAGAAATCTCCCCCTCCGTGATCGTCAACTGCACGTACTGTAATGCGAGGCCAACTTTGCGCGGGTCGTACGAACGGGTGAGCACCCATTTCGAACATCGTCTGATAAAGATCAACGCTGGTAGTTGACAACTCGTCTAAATTTTGACTATCCGACCCAAGCCGATGGACGACAAGAAGGATGGTTAGGCCGCTTGACCATTCGTTGCCCTTCACTCAATGGATCGCTAATAATGGCGTGGCGGATAGTCCAATGGGAGGCATGACGATGCAAGGTAGGACGCTCGAGGCAACGCGCAAGATCGAAGCACCCGCGGAAGTGATTTTTGCAATCCTCGCGAATCCGCAACGCCACAAAGACTTCGATGGATCTGACATGCTCCGGGGCGTGATCGTCGACCGACCCATCTCGGGAGTGGGCGACACCTTCACCATGAAGATGCATCGGCTCGGCGACGACTACCTCATGATCAACTACGTGGTGGAGTTCGAGCCCGATCGGCGCATATTTTGGGAACCGGCTCCTGGAGACCCTTCTCGGACCGAAGGCGATGATCCATCCAAAGTCGGCATACCTGCCGGCTACCGATGGGGCTACATTCTCACTGCGGATGGTGACGACGCCAGCGTCGTCACCGAAGTCTTTGACTACGGCCCACTGGCAGATGATCTCCTTCGCAATGGCGCAACCTGGATCAACGGGAAGAATCCGGTGCTCGAATCCATGACCGCCAGCCTGGAAAGACTCGAAGCGATCTGTACCGAGAAACGGCCATAAGCCATGAACACCACTGAACCAACCACGAGTCCGGCGATCCAAGTGGCCTTGGAATACCACCAAGCCTGGACCACGGGTTCCATTGACCAAGCACTCGAATTGGTTGCCACCGACGTCGTATGCGATGCTCCGAGGGGCCGACTCACCGGAATCGAGGCGTATCGACCATTCCTCGCAAACTTTCAGCCGCTCGTCCTGGGCTACGAAATGATTTCGGCATTAGGTGATGAGGAGACTGCCGTCCTGGTGTACGAGCTTCACACCGCTCCGGTCACATCGGCCCTGACGTGCGAGTGCTTCACAGTTCGCGACGGCCAGATCATCCACAATCGATTGATCTTCGATCAGACGCCCCACGCCGCCGCGACCCCCGCACCGAGTGCGCCGCCTTCGCCACAGTCATCGTGACGTACGAGCTGATTGCCGGCCTCGGGGCGCGGGTGCATTTCCTTGTTCGTCCCAATCAACGCACGGCGCTCGTATCACGTTCTGGCGAGACACTCGAGTGAAAGCTCTTACAACGCGGCTTTGGCATGGAGTTCCCGATCCTCCTGGTCATTGTTCCCGGCGCCAGTTCATTCAGGGTTGAGTTCTCGACGCTCGCAAGTGACACCGAATCGGTCACCGCCTTCACCGACGCCGATGCGTCTCGCGAGGCGGGGGTCGAGTTCCGTCGTACTGACTTCGCAGCGCTGTAGGCGAAGCTCCGACGAGCCCTGGTTCCCGAATTCAGTCACGAAGCAAGTCCGCACGTGTACTTCGTCGCGCCCGGTGGCCAGGTCTTGAAGTTCCTTGAAGTGAATGACGTTGGCCCCTCGGGTCACATACCTTGCGATGTTACTTGTGGACTAACCCGTTGACCTTGAGCGACACCATACGAACTGCCGTAAAGACACTGTCACCGTGAGAAAGGGCGAGTAGTGGCCGTTGATCGTTCCGCGATGCTCGCAGGCGGTGCGTCTTCTCAGAAATCCGTTTTGGCAGTCAGGCAGACTTCGAAGGCGGATAAGGCGAGTCGAACTCGAGCCGGTCCAGTCGAATCACCTGAAGTGGCCGTTCGGTCAACGTTTCGTAGTGAGCCCATCCGGGATAGAACGCGGTCAAAGCGGGCCACACGACGGCGCGTTCACTCTCATCGAGAACGTGGGCCGTGGCGTCAAACCTCTTTGATCCAGCTTGCACTTTCACCTTCGGCTCGTGGCGAACGTTAGAAAGCCAATTCGGGTTGTTCTTTCGGCCCCCATTTGAGGCAACGACGTAATAGGATCCTTCACGCTCTAAGTACAGCAAGCCATTCGAGCGTTCGAGGCCCGACTTTCGGCCGGTGCTCGTCAAGATCAGCATGGGACCCGCGGGACTCCTGTGTCCAATGAACCCTCTCGTGAGTCGATACACGCGAAGGTGGATCGGGTAGGTCCACCGCCCGAACGCCCGGTCAAAGGAGACGGTGAGGGTTCCGATAACTCTTTGTTTGAATGCGGACTTCATAACCGATCCTCGCCACGGACCACCAGCTGGAACAGTCGGATGCTCGCCACACGACGACAATGACCAGGCTCATTACACCAACCGAGTAGTTCGTGGATAAAGCTCATGGTTCTCCCGTTCTTGTGCAGAACATAACGCGCCCGTACAGGCCAATCCCGCGGAGTGGACCTCTAGGTTTGAACCTCTTCGCGCTACTTTTCACGTGGCAGAAGTTGTGTTCGCTTCCTGGGCGATGTACTTCGCACGACGGATCCACAGAATGCTGTGATAGACGACATGACCATCTTCAAAAGTAAGTTGTCCACGACGGATCAACCTTGAAAAACCACCTGGATTCGGGCTCCCGAGATGGACCACGCCAGCGTGACGCGAGTAAGCAGCCAATTGCTTGCCGGGAAAGTGGAACGGCCAGTCGCGATACACGTACACGTTCTGGTCTGTCACCAGCACGATGCGATGAAAATAGAAGGTCAGGATGCTGATCGCCATCTCGATCAGACCACCCACGCTCGGCACGTACCGAACAACGTCTTCCACCGTGCCGATCACCACAGTGGTTAGTAGATTGTTATACGCGAAACACACCGCCTCACCTTGCTCGTTTAAGTGTGCGCGTCGTGCCATTCGCTTCGCCATGCGAACGTTGTATTGCCGCACTGGGAGACTGACAGAATTGGGACCGCCGGTAGTACTCATTTTGAAACCATAGGACACAATCTCGATGGGCCAGAGCAATCTCGACCGAGGACGCCCCAAATCGCTCAAATTTTCGGCGAGTGAATTTTGGGCACGCACTGGTTGAAACTCCTCCAGCTGCGTTCATTCCTTTCCACGCGCGTCATCACCACCGACTTACGCGAAGGATTCGCACCCGCCAACCATGCAGGACCAACAAGGTGGGGAAAAACCACTGACCTGGACCAACAATTTGGACATAGGTCACGGAGTGGAGGTAGCGCGACTTTGTTCGAACCCCAGTACACCCCCATTTACCGGGTTATACAAGACACTGTCCACCGCGATCCCTGCCGTTCGCAGTCAGATTCGCTCCTCGAAAGGGCCTGCTTCGAGCCCCGTGAGTTCTGAGGACATGCGATCGTCAACCACAACGATCGTGGTGCCGAAGTACGCTGACACTACGATTTGGTCGCGGTGAACACAACCGAAAGATCAACCATGAGTTTGGGTCATCCCGCTAGATTGACCTGATGGTTCAAGTGCGACTCGGAGGAGTTGGGCTGGACTGCTCGAATCCAGCCCAACTCGGCTCATTCTGGGCTGCTCTGCTCGACGGAGAAACCATCCACCACTCGGAGAACCTCGTTGTCGTGAAGGTCGGAGAATTGTATTTGAATGCCTACCGCGTCGACGACCACCAACCGCCGACTTGGCCGGAGAGTCTCGTACCCAAGCAGGCCCACCTCGACTTGGCTGTGAATGATCTCATTGGCGCCGCGGTGCAAGCGGAGTTGCTCGGGGCATCACGGGCGGAATGCCAACCTGATCCGGAGAGCTACCTCGTAATGATCGATCCGGCAGGGCACCCCTTCTGCCTTTCGACCCAGTTCCCGAACTAGCCGCTCTTGGCACCCAAAAAATCTGACCATTAGGTGGATTTTGTGATTTAGACGACTAGTGGGCGACTAGTGGGCGCTGAGGGACTCGAACCCCCGACCTGCTGAGTGTAAATCAGCTGCTCTAACCAACTGAGCTAAGCGCCCGCAAGACCACCAGTCTAGTTGACCCAGTTTCTGACCTCGGTTCGATGGCAGTGCGTAAAGTCGGACTTCGGTTCAAGCACTTCACGAAGCGGCGACAAATTGACCGCGGATGTTCACCGCATCGCGAATTCGAATACCGAAGAAACCGGAAAAAGAACTACGCGGTGTTTCCCCTCACCAGAGGCCCACGGACGATCGTGCGTAAGGTATCGATTGTGGCTAACCAGACACCGCCTGACGAAGGTGTTCCTGCGTTGAGTTCTGACGACCTTGTTCGCCAGTTTTTGGGCATCGAAGTTGGGAACCTTCTTCGCTTCGATCCGATCGCGCGAGAAGCCAAGGACCCCGAGGGCGTGCACCAGTTGCGCGTGTCGGCGCGTCGTTTGCGGGCCGAACTCACGGTCATGTATGAGGTCTTTCACCAAGAGGCCCTCGACCGTCTACTCGTCGAACTCCGTTGGTTGGGAAAGAGGCTCGGACGCCGACGAGACTTTGACGTCCGTGTCGCGCTGTTCGAGCACGTCCGTGGTGAGATGCCGAAATGGCTCGCCGAGACGCTGCTCAAGGGTCTTCAGCAACAAAAACGTGACGAGGACAAACGAGTCCGGCGACTGCTCGACTCCGATCGATACCGCCACCTACTGGCCACTCTGACTGAAGCGGTCGTTCGACCGCCGCTCAACGCGCACGCCACCGCTCCTGCTACTGACGTGCTCGGCGTTGGGCTATGCGACGCTCTCTCGGCGATGGTCACGAAAGTCGAAGCCTGTGGGCAGCGACCAAGTTTCGAGCAACTGCACGAGATTCGAATCCTCGCCAAGCGAGGTCGTTACAGTGCCGCTCTGTCTGCACCCTTGCTCGGCTTTCACGCCCAGAACATCGCGAGTTCACTCGAAGAGGTACAGACCTACCTGGGGGAACTTCACGACCGCGTTCTCGTTCTTAGCTACTTGAATCAAAAGTTCGATGACGTCCTCGTCGCACAACCTTCGGTCGATCTAGGAAGTTCCCGCGCCGGCGTCGAACGGCGGCTCACTCGCGAAATCAGTCGATTGGATTCGCAGTGGCGTCAACCATTCGCCGAGGCCCGCCGCCACGGCGCGAACCTGTGTCCACCCTGAGTGCTTCGTGCTGCACGGAGACCGATTAGACCTGTCCCACTCCGATCATGAACGCGAACAATTCGCTCGTTGAACAAAAAAGCGGGTGGCGAACCACCGCGGCGGACGTCTCAAGTTCTTCGCCGAGGTAGTCGCCCGCGACGCCGCCTGCCTCACGCAGGATCAATAGCCCGGCCAAATAGTCCCAGGGATTGAGCGACGACCGGTTCGCCACGCAGTACACGTCGAACGAACCGTCGGCGACCAGGCAGATCTCGAGACTGGCCGCGCCCATCGAGCGGCTCTGGGCCCATCCAAGGTGCCGAGATGGTAGACCCGAGAAACTAATGATCGATTCATCGACGTCGGTCTGAGCGCTCACCCGGATCGGCACGCCGTCGCGGGTAGCGCCACTCGTCTTCTGTGCCTCAAAAACCGTCCCGTCCGCCTGGTTCATCACCAGGCCCGCGACGAGTTCCTCTCCGCGCAGTACCGCGAGACTGGTGGCGTAGAACGGCACGCCGCGGTCGCAGTTGGTTGACCCGTCAATCGGGTCTACGACCACTGTGAATTCGCCGCTTCCCGTGACGCCCGACTCTTCACTGACTATTCGAAATCCCGCTCCACCCAACACGCGTAGCGCGACCTCGTCGGCCACGAGGTCCAAGTGATACTGCGTCGCACGCACACCAGAAAATCCACGTCGGCGATGGTTTTTGACTGCTTCACCAATTTCGAGCGCGCACGCACGAAGGGGCGTCAAAATGTCGTCACTCACGTAATCACGCTAGTGGGCCCACCCACTATCCTGAGTAGCAATGGCCGCCATTGATGTCGCAGGATTCGTTGCTGACCTCAAGGATCACGCGGTTACGCACGGCTTTCACGTGCACGACGAACGTCACTTCGTCGAGACCTACTCCCTTCGCCAGGCCTGGGAAGTCGATCTGCACCCCGAAGACGGCTGCGGCGGCCCAATCGATCTGCACATCGAACTCGACGTAGATCCTCGCACCCTCCTCGCCTTCGAAGACGCCGTCCTGGGACTGCCCGACGACGTCGATCCACCCGACGAGTTTCATTTTCCCTTGGTCCTCACGTGGAGCCTTCCACCCATGCCCCACGGTCCGGACCTACTGCGACTGGCGATCGACTTGGCTCCGATCGGTGGATTGGAGATGCCGCTCGAGGTCACGGCGACCGACACTTTCGCGTCGCCCACCGAGGCCAGCGAGCGACGAATCTCGATTGTGGCCCGCCGGGCGATCTCGCTCAGCCAAGTCGCCAAGGGTGAAGACCCGCTGTGTGACATCTTCGAGCGCGGGCACAGCGTCAGCGACTTCTTGTTGCAGGCCGCCGACTCGTGGCTCGGCTGAGACGTCCACTTTCGATCCTCGCCCCTTTTATGATCGCGGGCGTCTTGCTCAGTTCGTGTGGTGTGGGGGGCGCTGTGACCGACGCACGCGAATCTTGTCGTTACGTCGCCAAGGCGCTGCTGATCCAAAAACAGAGCAACTCGCCCGGCCTCAGCGCCGCGCAGAGGGCGACCCTGCGGGCCAACGCGCTCGCCGAACTCTTGAAGGGTACCCAGTCAGCCGCGAACGCCACGTCCATGGACGGAAGTTGGAACGCCTTGCAAACCACCATCAACGAAGCCGAACGCGTGCCGCTCAGTGACGTGGTCGCGTCGCTCACCCGTATTTGCCAGGTGGCCGACTCAACGTCGCCCTATTTGAACTAACTATCGCGAGGGAAGCGCTCGTAGAGCCAGGCGAGCGAGTTTTCCTCGAGCATCGCGTCTTCCCAACCAAGGAGTTGATCCTCCAGTCCTGCGAGTGACGGCACCTTCCCGATCACGACGACCGTCAGGTCATTGACTGCTTCATCGGAGACCATGAAGTCACCGAACATGTCCTCGTTCACGTCCGCTTCGGGTTCGACCATGAGGTAGAGCTCGCCCGTTGCTTCCACCCACGACAACTCGTACTCGTTGTCCGACGCGTCCGTCCACTCCGAGCCGAATTCGAATTCGGCACTCTCACGACGCGCTTCGTTTTGCTCGTAGAAGGCTTCAATGTCCATGGCCACAGCCTACGTCGCCACTATGTGCGCGCGAAAGTGCGCCCACCAAGTCACACTGCCGGTCATGAAGAATGGAACCAGGCACGGCGCCACGCTCGTCGTCCTTTGGTGCGCGACGCGCTCTGTACTGGGCGCCATGACAACTAAAGCAGACGTATTGGGACAACTACGGCGAGAATGGGCGCGCGTAGGACGCACGAGCGAGGCACGAAAGGCCCTCGAAATACTCAATTCACGCCACCCGAGCCTGGGCCTCGGATCGATGAACGACCTCTGTGACGTGGTGAAACTCCTCGAGCGCGGAGGTGGGCGCTGCGTACTCGAACGAGCGCAGATCGTGCGAGCCCTCCTCGAGGAGTCCGGTGACGCGGCGATCCATCGAGCGCTGCTACAGACGTTGCTACCGGGCATCGTCTCGGTGTGTCGACAGCTGCGCTTTGGCGAGGGGATCGTCGACGACCCGAGCGAGACGCTGGCGATGGCCCTCGGGCTCGCGAGTGAGCTCCTCGTGGATTGGTCGGGCGAGTCGCGTCAATACGCCGCACCGGACATTCTTTCGGCCCTGCGCGGACGACTGCGGCGCTGGCTACTCAAAGAGAAGGCCGCCCGACGAGCGGTGTCGTACTTCGAACAAGGCGATGAGCCCGCGCGCGAGGACTCGCCCCTGCTGGCGCGGCTGGTCAGTTTCCGGGGCAGTCAGTACGAGCGAATCGCCCATATCACCTACGCGCGTGTCTTCGAGGGTCGATCACTGCGTGAACTCGCCACCGAGGACCGCAGTGCTCCGGGATCACTCCAGGCCGAACTGCGGCACTTCGCAGTTCGACACCTCCTCTAAGAGTCCGGGTTGACCAATGAAATCCTTGAATAGCAATTATCCACCAATACCCCTATCCTTCGAGGACCATGACCAAACCACGATTCACGCTTCGAGGGGCTCATCTGCTGATGTGGTCGAGTCCCCTTCTTCTTCTCGTGCTGGTCTTCACCCTCACGAGTTCGAACACGACGCCCGCGGCGCACCACCCCGCGAACGTCGAGCGCGCCTCGGGGACCTCGACGCAGGCCAGTACGACGACGACCTCGCCGGCCACTTCGACGACGTTGCCCCAAAGCACGATCACCTCGCCACCGAGTACGACGACGACCCTCACGACGAACAGGCCATCCGACACCGCGACAAGCTCGACCGTCAAGCCGACCGAGCCCACACCCAGCGCGAACGTCGCGAGCGGCGAACTCGAAGGTCTGATCAGTTCCGCGCTTCCCGTGGTCGACATCCCACTGCAGGGTCCCGGCGTCTGGGCGCTCTCGACGACGTCACCCAGTCTCGATCAACTCAACTGCGCGACTTCGACGAGCGCCGTGATCGACTCGATCGTGCTGCTCACCAGCCAGCAATGCCAGCTTCAGATCGCCTCAGCCACGACAGGGGCGTCGCTCACGTGGCTACTAACTCCAGCACACTAAAACGCTTCAGTTCCGGTCCGCTGCACGGTATCGCGCTGGTCATCTACTTCTTCCTTCTACCGTACGTGGTGGTCAGTAGATGGGACCTGACCCGAGACCAATCCCACGGTGCGCTCGTGCGGACGCTCCTCGTGGCCCTCGGCGTCTTCTGGCTCGCCTTCCTCATCCAACTCGTCACGAACATCGTGCGACTTCGCCGCGGCGTTCGCCTCAACACGAATGGGAGCGCCTGGCTCGCGGGTCTCGTGGTGGCGGCTCTGCCCTTCCTCGTTTCCCCTGGCGCGTCGAGTGCCACGCCTCGAACGACGCCAACGGCTAGCGCCAACGTGGCCACGTCACGTTGGCTGAAGGACACTCCCGCGCGCCGAGTCGACCACCCTCGCGCGCCCAAGGGTGAGTCGGCCGCACTCGCGGGGGGACTTCCCCTGGCGCTCGTCGCCAAGCGACGATTCGACCTGCTACACCAACAGGCGAACGAACCGGACGAGGAGGACATCGACCATGACGTCGACTTGCTGCGAAGCTACGATCCCGACCTACTCGCCCAGGTGCGTTCGCTCATCGGCGACCAGAACAGTGGGGTCATACTCGTGCCGCCCGACGTGGAGTCGCTGACACCGTCATCGAGTACGGACGCCATCGTCGTGCGTGTACTGAGTCACGACGACCAGGGAACCGTGATCACGTTTGCGCGTGAAGGCGGTCACCTCGCGGTCGACGCTGGCGCGCGTCGCGAAGAGATCGAGGCGTCGTGCGTGGCCTTGCACCGAGGACGCTTGGTCTTCGAATCAACCGTGAGCGAACTCTTACGTTCACTCGCCACTCGAAATCTTCGCAACGCCACCGTCGTCTACTTGGGACCGGCCCACGAGCTCGACGACGAGCTGCGAGCGTGTTGCGTGACCCTCGAACGAGCGGGAGACCCACTCGCGGACACTCCCTATCGATTCGTGCCAACACCCGCGGACCCTCCGGCGCCGCCGATTACCACCCACGGCGACGTGCTTGTGCAACTTCTACGCGTCGATCCCCAGATCACCGGTCTCGCCGAAGCCTTCACGCCAACCCTGCGCCGACGGTGCATCGAGATGGTCGCGTACCTGGCGCTGCACCGCGGCGAGCCAGTCACCGGCGAGCGCCTTCGCACGCGAGTGCTCAGTCACGCCAGCGTGGACGCCTCTTCGAGGACGCTCGCCAACACCGCCAGCGCGGTTCGACGGAGCTTGGGGGCCGACGAGGCCGGTAGTCGGCTGCACCCCGTCACCTCGTTGGGTCTCTACACGACGCACGGGGTCACGAGTGACGTCGAACACTTCCACGCGCTCGTCAAGGCTGCGCGAGGCGCCACCTCGTGCGAAGCGGCACCCCTCGCGCGCGAAGCCCTGCAGTTGGTCCACGGCGAGCCCCTCGCCAGCGCTCTTCGAGGATTTGAGTGGTTCCTCGTCGAAGGATCGTTCGCGCAATTGCAACGAGACGGGGAATGGGCGGCGCTGTTGGTGCATCACGAGGCCATGCTCGACGAACAGTACGAGTTGGCCTTCTGGGCGCTTCGCCAGGGACTACTCGTCGACCCTTACAGCGACGCTCTCACCGATGCGCTCAGCCGAGTACCTCGGCTACGCCAGTTTGGCGGCGATCGAACCGGCCGAGCGAAGGACCAGGCCGTCGGCGCCGGCGACACTGTAGCGGTGGGCTGGTCGTTCAATCGCCTCGGCAATGAGGTCAGTCAATAACGTCGCGAAAGACACCGGCGGATCGACGAACAGGTACTTCGAGAGCGATCCCGGAATCGTGTTGATCTCGTTCACGTACAGTTCGCTCTTACTCCAGAGGAAGTCCAGACGAGCGACGCCCCGGACCGCGGCGACCTCGGCGATCGTACGTGCACTGTGCTCGCACAACTCACGCTGACCCGGCGCCAGTTGTGCGGGAAGTTCTCGGGGCGCCGAGACCATGCCTTCGCCGCCCACGTACTTGTCGCGGTAGTCGAGGATCTCTGCGGCCTCTGATCGTCGTAGGGGTTTCTCAATGGAGGACACGCTGAGATCTGGGTAAGTGCGCAACGCCACCTGCACGTCGGTGAGGTCGGCCCGAAACGGCTCGACGACGCAACCCGTCGCCAGGTGCGAGTTCGTCGTCAGTCTCGCGCGCGCGGTGGCGAAGTCGCGCACCACGTCGATACCGATGGACGAACCGCCAAAGCGCGGCTTCAAGATATAGGGCCCCTCAAAAGGTAACGACGTCGTCGAGGGCTCCAGCAGAGCGCGCGGCAGCGTCGGCAGGCCAGCCGCTGCGGCCACGGCACCAAAGGCCCACTTGTCCATACCCAACGCGGCGCCCGCCACGCTGGGCCCGCTGTAATTGACGCCCGCGAGATCGAGGACGGCCTGCAAGGTCCCGTCCTCGCCCGGTCCGCCGTGCGTGCAGAGAACGACGGCGTCCAAGTCGAGTCGCCGATCCTTGCCGAGTTTCGAGCCCGGGGCGAAGAAGCCGCCGTCGTTACCGACGCGAAGCGTCAAGTCACTCGAGCCTCGAGGAATTCCGTCGACGAACGACGAGGCCTCGACGTCGCTCGCGACCGCGTGAAACGAGCCGGTCTTGGTCCAGTAGATGCCCTGGACGTCGAGCCCGAGTTGGGCCAATTCCCGCAGCGCCTGAAGTCCGGTGAGGATCGAGATGTCGTGCTCGGGCGTGGGACCCCCAAAAAGTACTCCGCTAGTCACCGTCACCTCGCTGGACCATCATCAAGCACTCAAGGGTAGTGGTCGGGCAGGTCGTTCAAATACAACACCCCGTCTCCGCGAACCAGGGTCGTACGAACCCACGCCACCGCTTGCTCTCGAGTGTCGAAGCGCTCGACGGTACTGGCATAACCACGCGTCAGCGCCTTGGCGTTGGTGCGGCCCACCACCGCCAAGTCGGCGCCCGCGGCTCGGATCTCGCGAGCGAGCGAGTCGTTCTCATCGAACTGGGTGAACCCGAGTTCGATCAGTCCCGGGGTCACGACGACGCGCCGTCCGGGTACTCGAAGGTCGCTCAACAACGAGAGCGCGGCGCGGGCGCTGGCCGGATTCGCGTTGAACGTGTCGTCGATGACCGTCACGCCCGAGGGCGCTGTCGCGACGTTCGACCGATTGGCGACCGGCCCGACGCGAGCCAATCCGGCGACGACGTTCTCGACGCTCGCCCCGACTTCGAGCGCCGCGGCGATCGCGCAGGCCAGATTCGTTGGTTGAAGACCGCCAACTTGTTCGAGCGAACCCACGTCCTGGCCCTCGATGCTGACCTGCCATCGAGCGTCGCGGTCGAACACGCGCACCGACGCCGTCGGTGTCGAGGAGCCCGCCGTGCGCACCTTCTTACCGCGCTCCTCGAGTCGAATCACCCAACCGGCCAGTCGCTCGTCGTCGACGTTGAGAACCACGCACCTTGCCGATTCGGTGATCTCGTACTTGGCCTGCTCGATAACGTCCAGACTCTTCATGCGCTCCAGGTGCACCGGACCGATCGCGGTCACCACCGCGATCGTCGGAGGACACCACGAGCACAGTTCGGCAATCTCGCCCGGACCGTACGTCCCCATCTCGGCGATGAAGACCCTGGTATCGTCGGCGAGCGTCTCGTTGATGGCGCGGCTGAGCCCCGCTCGATTGTTGAAGCTGCGTGGTGAGGACACCACGCCGTCTCGAGCACTGAGCAAAGCGGCGAGGTGATGTTTGGTCGAGGTCTTGCCGTAGGATCCCGTGATCCCCACGATGAGTGGTCGTACCCGATTGAGCCGCGCGACCGCCTGATCGACGTATTTTTGGGCGAGTCGACGTTCGTAGGGAGCAAGCAGTATCACGGTCGCACTGAGCAGTGCGGGCACGAGCCACACCACGAGAGCGCCGAGTATCCACGGACGCGCACTCGCCAGGCCCGCTCCCACGACGAGTGCCGCGAGCACGGTCGCGGTCACGGCGACGGTCTTCAGTCGCCGCGTCCAGACGAGGGCGCTCGTTCGGCCCTTTAACGAGAGCCCCCGGGGCGCGAAGAGCCCGAAGACAATCGTGACGCCCGCGACCCAACGATCAAGGTCGAGCGCCAACGTGACGACGAGCGCCACGAGTAATACCTGCGTCAGCGTGATCGGGCGAAAGCGCCAGTACCTCGCCCACCGTGTTGAAGCGACCGCGGGGTTTGACCACCGAAAGCCAAACCGGAACATCGACGAAGCGTCGTAGTGCTCGCGCTGGAGTACCCGCAGCCAACGCAACCCCTGACAGACGTACGCCGCCGCCAATCCCAGGCCGAGCAGCGCGTCCAGCGCGGTAGCGGCGCCGCTCACGCCAGGGCCTCGAGCACCGTTTGAACGAGGTCGCTCGGCGCCTCCAGCGGCACCAGGTGACCAACCTCGTCGAGGACTCGAAGTGAATGAGGGCTCTTGATGAAGACACCAGCCTTCTTGGCGACCTCGACGGGGACCTCGTGGTCGTCTTGGCCCCACACCATATATATAGGAGCTTGCACTCGCGCGAGTTCCGACTCGTAGCTCTCGTTGACCATCATGACGAAGACGTCGCGCATGATGCCCGAGGCGTTGCGATAGTCCGACGAGCCGTGGCGACGGCGAGCCGATTCCATCTTTTGGGGGCTAACGAGACCCTTGGCGTGCATGGACCTGGTCAAGCGGTATCGAAGCGGCGACTTGCTGGTCACCTCGCGGCGCACGAGCGGCGAACCCGTTATCACGAGGGATTTCACCAGTTCGGGATTCGTGGCGGCGATGACGGTCGCAATGCAACCGCCGCGCGAGTGTCCCACCAGGACCAAAGGCTCATCGGCGATCTCTCGAAGGACCGGTACGATCATCTGTGCGTAACTCCTCGCTCCCCCGGCGACCGTTGGAGCAGGTGAGGATCCGAATCCAGGCAGATCCAGGGCGACCGAACTGATGCCCAGTGCCGCGAGGCCGATGGCGCTGGAGGCGAAATCGTGGCCCTGGCGGGCCCAGCCGTGCAGCCACACCACGCGATAGGGGCTCTGCCCGTAAGGTTCACCGAAGACTTTCCCGTCCCCGTAAGCACTCAGCATGCCTTTCAGGTTACTGACATGACTACCTCGACCAGGGCCACGTCACGGCGTACCGGTAGCGTCTGGATATCTATGAGTGACCAGACGGACTTCACGGACGCCCTGCTCGTCGGCCTCACGCCCGAACAGCGTGAAGCAGTCATGTCGCCTGCCCGAAGACTGTTGGTACGCGCCACCGCGGGTTCGGGAAAGACTCACGTGCTCACCCTTCGAATCCAGCGCAGGATCAGTGAAAAACAGGTGGAACCCGATCAGGTGCTCGCTATGACGTTCACGAGAAAGGCGGGCGACGAACTGCGACGTCGTCTCTTGCGCGCCGATATCCGCGACATTCGCGCCGGCACGTTTCACCGCGCCGCCCTGACCCTCGTGAACCAGTACCGCGAGGACCACCACCTCAAGGCGCTCGTCATCGAGCCCAACCGTCGCAAACTCGTCGCCGCGCTGGCGCTTCAGTTGCGAGAAACCGGGGACCTGCGACTAGAAGACTGGCAGTTACCGCGACTCGAGCAGGAGATTGGCTGGGCCCTGAGTCAAGGCTTGAGCGGCGCCCAGTACTCGAAGAACGCGCGAAAGTTGCGACGCGATGCCCCCTTGCCGCCTTCGCAGTTCGCCGATGTTCTGGATCGTTACGTCGGCCTCTGTCACAGCCGTGGTGTTCTGGACTTCGACCTCCTGCTGAGCGAGGCCATTGCCCTCTTACGCGACGAACCCAACGTCCTCGCGTCCTTTCGTCATCGGAACCGCTCGATCTACGTCGACGAAGCCCAGGACATGAATCCACTCCAATTCATGATGCTGCGCGCGATGGCGGGCGACGATCCTGACTTGTTCTGCGTCGGGGACCCGAATCAGTCCATCTACGGTTTCAACGGCGCGAACCCCCAGCTCATGGTCGAGATCGTTCGTACTTGGCCCGACACGGTCATACTCGACCTCACCCGCAACCATCGCTCGACGGCCAACATCATCGCCGTCGCCAACACCCTGCTGGAACAAGGTGCCCAGGGCATCACACCCGCCAAGGCAGACGGCGACGTGCCGATGGTGCGCGACTACAACACCGACGAGCAAGAGGCCGAGCACGTGGCCGCCTGGCTCGGGGCCAAGCACCAGCCCGGTTGCCCTTGGCGCTCGATGGCGGTCCTCGCGCGTACCAACGCCCAGCTCGAGCTCGTCGCGGGCTACCTTGACGCGCACGACATTCCCTACGAACGACGAGGTCCCGAACACTCGCCGGCCTCCGACCTGCTCGCGACACCCGAGACCTGGACCAGGCGCCTCGACGACGACCAACGTGACGCAGTCGCACTCTCGACGATTCACCGGGCGAAGGGGCTCGAATTCCAGTGCGTGGCCGCGATTGGCTGGGCCGAGGGCCAACTACCCAATTACAACGCGACCGCGCCCCACGAGATCGCCGAGGAGCAACGCCTGGCCTACGTCGCGCTCAGCCGAGCCGAAGACGCCCTGCTGATCACCTGGAGCCGTGGCCGTAACGACCCGCGCTTTCCGGACCGTGCCCCGTCGCGTTTTCTCGCGCCGATCGAGAAGATCATTCGTGAGATCGAACAACGTAACGCCCCGCTCACCGGCGAGGCCCGCAAGGCCCGGTTGGCGGCGATTCGACGCGAACTAGAGCAAGCGCAGCCGGAACTAACGTTGCCCTCGAATGGAAAATCCAAAGCTCCGTAGCGAGATCCTCGCCATCCTCGACGCCAACGCCGTCACCTTCGCCGGTCACCATCATCCCGACGATCTGCACGACGAGAGTCTTCACGCGGACCACGTGGAGCCGTTTGCGGTGGTGCGCCCTGCGAACACCCGCCAGGTCAGCGAACTCGCCGCACTCGCCAGTCGCCACGGTGTACCCATCACTCCGCGCGGATCGGGTACCGGACTCTCCGGAGCGGCGACGCCTGTTCCCGGCGGTATCGTGGTCAGTTTTTCGAGGATGAATCAATTACTCGACCTCGACGTCAACGACCACGTCGCGGTGGTCCAACCCGGCCTGACGCTTCGCGAACTAAATGAGGAACTGGCGCCGAGCGGCCTTCGCTATCCGGTGTACCCGGGCGAACTCTCCGGATCGATCGGGGGCAACGTCAACACCAACGCCGGCGGAATGAGAGCCGTGCGACACGGTGTGACCCGCCAGCACGTGCTGGGTCTCGAACTGGTGTTGATCGACGGCACGATCGTGCGTACGGGGGCCAAGGTCATGAAATCCTCGTCGGGCTACGACCTCACCCAACTGGTGGTCGGCAGCGAGGGCACTCTGGCACTCGTGACCGAGGTCACCCTGCGCCTTTCCCCGCAGTTGGCCCACGCGGTCACGATCCTCGTCCCCTTTCGCGACCTCGAGAACGTCACGCGAGTCGTACCGAGCATCGTGGCCTCAGGACTGGAACCCTCGATACTCGAATACCTCAACGTGCTCACGATGTCGGCCATCACCAACGCGACGTCCCTCGAGCTCGGCGTCGCCAAAGAAGTCGCCGAGCAGACGGCAGCCTACTTGATCATCATGCTCGAAACTCGATCGAGCGAACAGCTCGATCACGACATCGCGGCACTCGCCGAACTCGTCGAGAAGGCCGAGGCGCTCGACGTGTACATCTTGTCGCCGAGCGCCGGCCTTCAATTGATCGAAGCTCGCGAGCGCGTCTTTTGGGTCGCCAAGGCCTCTGGCGCCAATGAGATCATCGACGTCGTCGTACCTCGTTCGAGCGTTTCGACCTTCCTCAACGGGGCCGACGTGATCGCCGAACGTCATGGTGCCTTCATTTCTGGCTGTGGTCACGTGGGCGACGGTAATGTCCACCTGTCCGTCTTCTTGTCCGACGACGAGCAACGAAACGTGTTCCTACGCGAGCTCTTCTCCTTCGGCATCGACCTAGGTGGACTCATCTCGGGCGAACACGGCATCGGACGCGACAAGCAGGCGCCATTTCTCGCACTCACCGATCCCACCTTGCTCTCACTCCAACGCCAGATCAAGGCAGTCTTCGATCCCGGACAACTCCTGAACCCGCACCGACTGCTCGACGACCGGCCGCTGCCGTGAACGGCGCCCACGCTCTGCTCGCGACACTCGACGCCAACAACGTCACCACGTGCTTCGCGAACCCCGGGACATCCGAGTTGCACTTCGTCGCGGGCCTCGACGACGCTCCCACGATGAACGCCATCCTCTGTCTCTTCGAAGGCGTCGCGACCGGCGCGGCCGACGGCTACGCCCGCGTCACGGGACGACCGGCCTGCACGTTGCTGCACCTCGGACCTGGTCTCGCCAACGGATGGGCCAATCTACACAACGCGCGACGCGCGCACGTGCCCTTGCTCAACATCGTGGGCGATCACGCCACGTATCACTCACAGTTCGACGCGCCGCTGCAAAGTGACATCGGGGCCATCGCCTCGGCGCTCGAGGGTTGGCAACGGCGCACACTTTCGTCCGACGACGTCGCGCACGACACCGCCGACGCCATCACCGCCGCCTACGGTCCCCCCGGCCAGGTCGCCACCCTCATCATGCCCGCCGACGTGACCTGGGGCGAGGCTGACACGCCGGCCACCTGGCCGAAGGCGGCGCGGGCGGAGCTACACGAGATTCGAGACGCGGACCTCGCCGCGGCCACGCGCGCACTTCGCACGAAACGCAGCGCGATCTTGCTCGGGGGCTCGGCCCTCGACGCCGAACAACTCGCCCTCGCCGATCGCGTCGCCCAGTCGACGGGAGCGCGTCTGTTGATGGAGACGTTCCCCGCGATCGTCGAGCGAGGTGAGGGCCTCGTAAATCCTGAGCGTCTCATCTACTTGAGCGAGTTCGCCATTGCGCAACTGAAGGACGTCGAAGCAATCGTGCTGGTCGGCGCCAAAGAACCGATCGGTTTCTTCGCCTACCCCGACGTGTCGAGCCGTCTGGTCGATCCTGCGACAAACGTGATCAGCCTGGCGACGCCGGGTGCCGACACCAAGACCGCGCTCCTCGAACTGGCGAAGGAGTTGAACGCCTCGATGACCGAGGTGGTGAAGGGTGAGCAAGTGGGCACCCCCACCGGTGCGCTCACGACGCAGAGTTTTGCCGCCGCGGTGGGTGCGACAATGTTCGAAGGGCTCATCGTCGCCGAGGAGGCGATCACGAGTGGCGTCCACCTCTTTGACGCCACCCAATACGGACCTCGCCACCGCTGGATGACCCTCACCGGAGGTTCCATTGGTTACGGACTACCCGTGGCCCTAGGCGCCGCGGTCGCGAGCGGTAGTCGCGTCCTGTGCTTGGAAGCCGACGGTTCGATGATGTACACACCCCAAGCGCTCTGGACGATGGCCCGCGAATCACTCGACGTCACCGTGGTCGCGCTGAGCAACCGTAGTTACGCCATCCTCAATCTCGAGCGCCAGCGCGTCGGGGCTTCGCAGCAAGGTTCCGCGAGCCAGCGACTGCTCGAACTCGACGATCCCACGTTGGACCTCTGCGCGATCGCGACCGGACTCGGCGTCCCTTCGGTGCGCGTCACGAGCGCTGATGAACTCGTCCAGGCCCTTCGTCGTTCGTACTTCACGCCGGGACCGATGTTCATCGAAGCCGTCTTGCCCAAGGGACTCAGCTAGGCGCCGAACTCCGCGACCACCGGCGCGTGGTCCGACGGCTTCTCACCCTTACGCGCCTCGCGGTCCACGTAGCTCGCGGTCGCTTTTCGGCACAGGCCCTCATCCACGTAGAGCATGTCGATACGAAGGCCCCAACCGCGATGGAACGAACCACTGCGATAGTCCCACCAGGTGAAGCACGGATCGTCGGGATTGAGATGGCGCGTGAGATCGACGAGTCCGGTTGCTTCGATAGCGCGGAGCGCGGCGCGTTCAGGTTCGCTGGTGTGCGTCGTTCCCACGAAGAGGCTCGGGTCGTAACAGTCGAAGTCCGTCGGCGCGACGTTGAAGTCGCCGCCGACGACCACCGGCTGAGCCCTGTCGCGTTCGACGAGGACCTGGGCCAGTTTGGCGAGCCACTCGAGCTTGTAGGCGTAGTGGGGATCATCGAGCGCCCGGCCGTTGGGTACGTAGCACGAATACACCCGTATGTCGCCACACGTCGCACCAATGAATCGCGCCTCGGGGTCGTCGTCGCCAAAGCCGCGTCGTACGTCCTCGATCCCCACCTTCGAGAAGATCGCGACGCCGTTCCACTGGCCTTGTCCGTAATGGACGGACTCGTAACCAAGCGCGGCCAGTGGCGCGAACGGAAACTTCTCGTCGGACTGCTTGGTCTCTTGAATGAGCACGACCTCGGGAGCGTGTTCGAGGAGCCACGACTCCACCCGTGGCCACCGGGCCGTCAAGGAGTTGACGTTCCAGGTGGCGATCTTCATGTCGCGTCGGCGATGACGAACAGTAGGTCTGCCTCGACCGCCAACTGTCCTTCGACGCTCGCGCGGCCGTGACCCTTGCCACCGCGCGCGGACAGCCGCGTCATCTCGCACTCGAGCAGCACGGTATCGCCGGGAACGACCTGACGGCGAAAACGCGCGGACTCGACGCCACCGAAAAGCGGCAGTCGACCGGTGTACCTCGGATCGGCCAACACCGCGACGGCCCCGCACTGGGCGATCGCTTCGAGTAGCAACACCCCTGGGGTGATGGGCCGACCGGGAAAGTGGCCGGGAAAGAACCACTCGTCGCCCTTGAGGGTCCATTCACCGCTCGCGCGCAGTCCCGGCTCGATACTCACCATGACGTCGACGAGGAGGAACGGAGGGCGATGCGGCAGCCAGTAAGCCGGATCCAATGAAAGTTCGCTCACGTCAGGGCCAACTCCGCGATTCGTCGTTCGCTGTCAACGGTGACCAATCGAAACGTCCGGTTGTCGCCACGTTTTAGAATGTCGCGTGCCCTCGCGGGCGCGGGCGTACCCAGCGACGTCGTAGGTGCGTAGCACTCCACGTACTTGGCACCACGGAGTTTGACTCGGATGACTGCGCCGTGACTGGTGAACGCCGTGACCTCGCCCTCGATCTTCGCGCCGATCTTGTGGGAGTTCTTGAACGACGTGAAGTCGGCTTCGGGGTTGACGGGATGACGGCCACGACGAAGCGCCACCGTCGGTTCGGCTGGTTTCTTCTGAGGCGGACTACTCGGGGTCTTGGCGACCTTCTTGGCCGGGGCGGACACCTTGAGCGCCGCCTTCTTAGGCGCGACGATCTTCTTCGCGGCCTTCTTCGGCGGTGGTTCGACGTGTTTGAGTGCAGCGTCGGCGACCTTGGGCGACTTTTTGGCCGCTTTGGTCGGGACCTTGACGGCCTTGACGACTTTCTTGGGAGCCTTGACGGCCTTGATGGGCTTCACTGGCGTCAGCGTCGTGCCGATGGTCGGCGCGGCGCCCCCCGGCAAGGTCAGTGAGAGCTTCTTCACCGCGCGCGCGGATTTGGCCCCCCGCACCGGTATGCGAGGCGTGAAGACCCAGCCCACGCCCTTCACGGGTTTACCGCCGATGAGTCGATTCGGGTCGAACAACCACGGATACTCCTCGTGGAACTCTTGGAACGAGTCGTTACTCAACACCACCGCGCTGATGCGTTGGGCGATCTTGAGGATGAACGCGTCGCCTCGACCTATGGCCCCCGCCGGTGGCGTCACGATCTCGCCGGCGAGTTCAGCCTCCTTGAAACGCGCCCGCTCGCTCGTAGCGACGCGGTGCTCGAAACTCGCGTCCACGACGACGATGATCTCGGTGTGGGGGTTCTCCTCCATGAACGAGCGGACCGCCTCGTCGAGTTGCACCAGGCTCGGCACCGTGCGACCCTCGGTCGCCAAGTTCGAACCGTCGACAACGACGTGAAGTCGACTGCTCTTGGCCGGACTCACCCGATGGACCGTTGCAGCAGGTCGGCCTGCTCGGCGGCGTGGACGAGACCGCTGCCCGTGGCGGGACTCGCCGATTCGGCGCGGGCCACGTGGCGCACCTTCTTCTCTCGTAGCTGATGGTGCATCTGCAGGTGCACGAAGGGCCACGCGCCCATGTTTTCGGGCTCTTCTTGCAGCCACACGACCTCGTCGGCGTTGGGATACGACGCCAAGACCTCTTCGATGCGTTCAGTCGGCCAAGGGTAGAGCTGCTCCACGCGCACGACGGCCACCGACGCGCCGATCTCGTTGCGCTTCGCGATCGCCTCGTGGGCGATCTTGCCAGTCGCGAGCACCACGCGACGTACGGCCGCTCGGTCCTCGATCGAATCATCGAGCACGGTCTGGAACGAGCCAGACTCGAACTCCTCGATTTTGGAGCGAGTCTGGACTGCGCGCAGCATCGATTTGGGCGTGAAGATAATAAGAGGTGTGATGTGCTCGCGCAGCACCTGACTTCGCAGCAAATGGAAGTACTGCGCTGCCGTCGTGGGCTGGGCCACGCGGATGTTGTTGCGCGCGCACAGCGACAAGAAGCGCTCGATTCGCCCACTCGAATGCTCGGGTCCCTGGCCCTCGTAGCCGTGTGGCAGCAGCATCACGAGACTGGCGTGCTGGCCCCACTTGTCCTCGGCGGCCACGAGGAAGTTGTCGATGATGATTTCGGCACCGTTGACGAAGTCGCCGAACTGCGCTTCCCATGCGACCAAGGTGTTGGTCGCCTCCACCGAGTACCCGTAGTCGAAGCCCAGGGCGGCGTACTCACTGAGAAAGGAGTCACGCACCGTAAAGAACGCCGTCGAGTCGAGGTTCGCCAGCGGTACGTACTGGGTACCGTCCTCGTAATCGATGAGCGCGGCGTGGCGATGTGAGAAGGTCCCGCGACGCGAGTCCTGACCCATGAGCCGGACGTTGGATCCACCATTGACGAGCGTGCCGAAGGCGAGCGCCTCTCCCAGCGCCCAATCGACCTCACCCGCGTCGAGCATTGCTTGGCGCTGAGTGAATTGACGCTCCAACTTGGGGTGGATCGTGAACCCTTCGGGTGCGGTCATGGTGACGCGCGCGATGTCGAGCAACGTTGCCCGATCGACGCCCGTCGGCGGCGCGGCCAAGTCCTCTGGGATGTCGGCGACCGGCACGCCCTCGAGACTGGGTATGGGCACGGTGCGTACCTCGTCGAGGACCGACTGGAGTCGTGCATTGAACTGGTCGAGTTCGGCTTCGGCTTGTTCGATCGAGATGTCGCCGCGTCGTACCAGAGTCTCGGTGTAGATCTTTCGCACGGAGCGCATTTGGTCGATGATCTTGTACATCTGAGGTTGGGTGTAACTCGGATCATCACCCTCGTTGTGACCGTGACGCCGATAACAGACGATGTCCAAGACCACGTCGCGGTGGAACGTCTCGCGGTAGTCGTAGGCGAGGCGCGCCGCGCGCGCGCACGCCTCAGGGTCATCGCCGTTCACGTGGAAGATTGGTGCCTGGATCATCTTGGCCACGTCGGTCGGGTAGTAACTGGTTCGAGCCGATTCCGGCGCGGTCGTGAAGCCGACCTGGTTGTTGATCACGATATGAATCGCGCCCCCGACTCGATAGCCTGAGAGTTGGGACATGTTGAGGGTCTCGGCGACCACACCTTGACCCGCGAAAGCGGCGTCACCGTGGATGAGAATCGCCAAGTAGGGAAAGACCGAAGCCATCTTGTCCCACTGCGTGCCGTCGCTGGGTCGAATGACGAGGTCTTGTTTGGCGCGCACGATGCCCTCGACGACGGGGCTCACCGCCTCGAGGTGCGAAGGATTCGAGGCCATCGACACCTCAATGGCGGCACCGCGGGGATTCTTGAAGGTACCGCGCGCGCCCTTGTGATACTTGACGTCGCCGCTACCCTGGACGCTCTCGGGATCGAGGTTGCCCTCGAACTCCGAGAATATGTCGCTGTAGGACTTTCCCACGATGTTCGCCAGCACGTTGAGGCGTCCGCGGTGCGCCATGCCGATCACGGCCTCACGGAGGCCTTCGTCGGCCGCCACGTCCAGGATCGTTTGCAACGCGACGATGGTCGACTCACCGCCTTCGAGACCGAATCGCTTTTGACCCACGTAGCGCGAGTGGAGGAACTTCTCGAAGACTTCCGCCTCGTTGAGCGCCTCGAGCACCCGGTGCTGCTGCTCGACCGACATGGTCTGCTTCACGCCTTCGACGCGCTGCTGGATCCATCGCTTCTGCTCGGGGTCCATGATGTGGCCGTACTCGATGCCGATCGTGCGACAGTAGGCGTCGCGCAAGATGGCGAGGATCTGTTCGAGCGTTGCTTCACTCTTTCCCGCGAGTCCGGCGACCACGAAAGTTCGCTGAAGATCCCAGATCGTGAGCCCGTAGGTCGCCAGGTCCAATTCGGAGTGCAGCGCTGGCGGTTCACTCGACAAGGGGTCGAGGTGCGCGTTCAAGTGACCACGCACCCGGTACATGTTGATGAGTTCCTGCACCCGGATCTGCTTCAAGATCCTTTCGGCGTCACCTTCGCCCGCGGCCGGATTGTGGTCACTCGACCACCGGGCCGGCTCGTAGGGGATGCCGAGCGACGTGAAGATCTCCTCGTAGAACTCGTGACCACCGGTCAGACATTCGGCGACGTATTTCAAGAACAGTCCGGACTCGGCGCCCTGAATGATCCGATGATCGTACGTCGAGGTGAGGGTCAGCACTTTACCGACGCCCAACTCGGCGAGCGCGCGCGGGTCAGCGGCTTCGAATCCGGCGGGCCAATTCAGCGCTCCGACGCCAAAGATCGCACCTTGGCCGGGCATGAGTCGCGGTACCGACTGCACCGTGCCGAGGGTTCCCGGATTGGTGAGCGAGACCGTCGCGCCCACGAAGTCGTCAGCGCCGAACGAAGCGCNNGTGGATCTTTCGCACGAGGTTCTCGTAGGCGAGGAGGAACTCGCGGAAGTCCAAGGTGTCCGCGTCGCGGATGACCGGTACCAGCAGGTTGCGAGTACCGTCGGGACGCTCGACGTCGACGGCGAGCCCAAGTCCCACGTGCTCGTGGCGCCGAACACCCGGCGTGCCCTTCTCGTCAACCGCATCGACGAACGTCGCGTTGAGTGCGGAGACCTCGCCGAGCCCTTTGACGATGGCAAAGGCGATGAAGTGAGTGAAGGATACCTTGGCGCCGCTCGCTCGTGCGAGCGACTCGTTGAGAGCTATTCGATTGATCTCCAGCAACCTGGCGGACACCGTGCGAACGCTGGTTGCGGTCGGTACCGCGAGACTTGCGTTCATATTGGTCACGATTCGCGCCGCCGCGCCCCGAAGCGGCGTGGCCGCTTCGTCGATGTCGACAATGGCCTTTGGCGGCGCCGCGTGCACGACGCTCGTGGCGACCGTCGGCACCGTCGAACGCTGATAATCCGCGAAGAACTCGCGCCAACTCGGCGACACCGAGTCCGGATCGGCGAGGAAACGGTCATACATATCGTCGACGAGCCACGCGTTGGGCCCGAAGGAACCCTTTATCGCACGAGAAGAGACTGAGTCAGGGGGCGTAGTCACCCCTCCAGCCTAGGGGCGGCGAACGCGCCAACGAGGGGACGCCACCGCGAGCAAAGCCGGTAGGTTTCGCTAATGAGCTCAGAGCGCGCGATTCCCCAGGGCCTGCACTTCGTCGCCGATTCGCCCGTCGAGGGTCTGGCCGTCGCCGAACGCCGGGTTAAGGCGCCCCTCGCCAGCGTGATCTGCGTGCACGGCGGGCTCGACCGCGGCGGTTCTTTTGCCCGGCTGGCCCGACGGATGGAGTCTTTTGACCTCATTGCCTACGATCGGCGCGGGTATCAGGGTTCAAGGGGCCTCGTCCCACTCGGACTCGAGTTTCACGTCGACGACCTGCTCGCCCTCGCTCGGCGTGAGGCCGCTCACGGTCCGGTCATCTACTTCGGTCACAGCTTCGGTGGCGTCGTGGCGCTCGGAGCCGCGCTGCGCGACCCGGCACTCTCCCAGCAGGTCATTGCCTACGAGGCACCCCTGCCCTGGGTGCGCCACCGCGAGAGTTCACGATCGATCCTTTCGGACGATCCCGAGTACGAGGCCGAGATGTTCTTTCGACGCATGGTCTCGAATAGTGCCTGGGAGCGACTGAGTGAACTCGAACGGCGATCGCGGCGCCTCGACGGGCCCGCCCTCTACAGCGATCTCTCGCTCCTGCGCACTGGTGCGACGCCCTTCGACTTATCGCAACTCGAGGTTCCCACCCTCTACGCGCACGGTGACGCGTACCACGTCGAGTACTACCGTTCCTTGTGCCAGGACTTGCGCAAACTCAGTCCCTTCATCGAGACGCGCGAACTCGAGAAGGCGGGACACGGCGTCCATCTTTCACACCCTGATCTTCTGGCTTCACTGATCCTCAGTACGTGGAGGGAACGATGCGTGTTGGAATAACTGGCTCATCGGGTTTCATCGGTACCGCGCTCGTCGAGGCGCTCCTCGAACGCGGCGATGAAGTCGTGCGTTTCATCCGACCCGGGGCCGACCAAACGGCCTCTACCGTGCGCTGGGACCCTTCGCGTCAACTCGTGGACGACGGTGACCTCCAGCGAGCGGGTCGATTGGAAGCAGTGGTACACCTCGCGGGAGCCGGTATTGCCGACAAGCGATGGAACGACACGCGCAAACGAGAGATCGTCACCTCGCGCACGCAATCAACGGCACTACTCGTGAGCACGCTCGCGGCACTGCCCGAAGGGACACCACGACTGGCGAGCGGCTCGGCCATTGGTTTCTATGGCTCGAGAGGTGACGAAGTCCTGAACGAGTCCTCTTCGGCGGGTCATGGGTTTCTCGCTGCTACGTGCAAGCAGTGGGAAGAGTCGGCTCTCGCGCTTCGTGCTCGAGGTACCACCGTCGCACTCCTTCGAACAGGAATCGTCCTGGACCGACGCGGCGGATCACTGAAGCGCCAACTGCCGCTGTTTCAGTGGGGACTTGGTGGGACTCTCGCGAACGGTCACCAGTGGACGAGCCCAATTTCACTGCGCGACGAAGTCCGAGCCATTCTCTGGATCATCGATCACGACATTGATGGACCCGTCAATCTGACGTGCCCGACGCCGCTGGCGAACCGCGACTTCACCAGAGTGCTGGCCCACGAGATGCACCGCCCGCACCTCGCTCGCGTGCCCCGGGTCGGTCTACAGATTGTGCTGGGCGCTCAGTTGACCAGCGAGGCCGTTCTGGCATCGCAACGGGTTGTGCCTCACGTCCTGGTTGAAGGCGGGTTCTCCTTCGAGCATCCCGACGCCACGTCAATCGTGCGAGCGGCGCTCGAGAAGTAAAGACCGTCAGTTCGCCGCAGACTTCGAGCGAACTTTTCCGTGCAAACGAATCGACGCGACCGCCGACTCACTTCATCGTGCTAGCAACCTAAATCATGCCGGACTTCGATCAAAGTGAACATTGAAATTTGTAACTTCACATTTTGATCGCACTTTGTTGACTTTACGATCTCTCGAGTGTGACCGGTCATCTAAGACGACGTGCTCGTCTTATCTTCAATGACAATTCAGTGACAGTTCGGTCTGCGGACGCCGCTCAGAAAACCTAGAAACGTATGACTTGCGGTATTTCATGGCATCGCGAGGCGCGACACGGCTCAACCTCGAACGTTTCGAGAATGTTATTTCAACCTTATTGGCGCTTGTAAGGGCACTTACCCTCGGGTACAGTGATTGCCAGACCGCCGGTGAAAGCCGGTGAAACAATATGTGACCACTTCGGTGGCGCTGGGAGGCAATATGTTTCGAAAAGTTAAGAATCGTGCAGCACTAACCATCGGGGTGGCCATCGCGTCCGCAGCCGTCGGACTCATTGTGCCGACGATCAGCGGTGCGGCGGCGACTCCTAACGTGATCACAATCGCGGAACCCGCGAATGCCACGCCGAACTATATTTTGCCGTTCTACCCACCGGCGAACTGTACGGTCACGAACACCTCGAACTTCCAGATCTTTATGTATCGACCGCTCTACTTCTTCGGTCTCGGCAATAATGCCGGTTTGAATACGGGAATATCGACTGGAAACCTTCCGAAGTATTCGAACGGCAACAAGACCGTGACCATCAACATGAAGGGCTGGAAGTTCGCCGACGGCCAAACAGTTGACGCCGAGTCGGTCTTGTTCTTCCTTAACATGTACGACGCCGTACCCTCGGGCTTTTGCACCTACACCAAGGGTTTGGGTATTCCCGACCAGGTGGCGACTGCTTCTGCTTCGGGTAACACTGTCACGATCCACTTGAAGAGCCCCGTGAGTCCCCTGTGGTTCACGGACAACGAGTTGGCAACCATCACGCCAATGGCCAATAGCTGGGACGTGACGAGCGCGACCAAGAAGAGCGACTGTGCGTCTGGTAAGTATGGTGCCGCTTCGACGATTGCCGCGTGCAAGGCTGTGCAGGCCTACTTGACCAAGCAGGCCGCCAACACCTCGACCTTCACCGGCAAGCTGTGGCAGAGCGGCGTCGACGGTCCTTACAAGTTGATCAAGATGGACAACTTGGGCAACGCAGAGTTCCAGGCGAACCCTTCGTACTCTGGGCCTCAGAAGGCTCAGGTGGAGTTCGTCAAGCAGGTTGCTTTCACCTCGACCACCGCTGAGCAGAACCAGTTGGAAGCCGGCAACATTACCTATGGTTACGTTGACCCTTCGGTCTTGACGTCACCGGCACCATCACCTGGTACCGCTGGACCCAACTGGGCCCCAGTGGCGAGCAAGTTCAACCTCGTCGTGACGGTTCCGTTCTCCAACAACTACATGAACCTCAACTTCGGCAAGAACCCCGGAGCGGTGTTCTTGAACCAGTTGTACGTGCGTCAGGCCCTGGAGTCCTCGATTGACCAGGCCGCCATTATCAAGAGCGCGGACAAGGGTTACGCCGCCGCGACGTACTCGGCCGTACCGCTGAGCACGCCATCGAGCGAAGTCGGCAAGATCACCCAGCCCTACCCATACAACTTGTCGACTGCAGAAGCGGACTTCACGAAGAATGGCTGGACCGACCAGAGCGGACAACTCGTATGCACGAGCCCGGGCACTGGCGCTGGTCAGTGTGGCACGGGTATTACCCAGGGCCAGAAGTTGACTCTGAGCCTTGAGTACTACAGCGGCGTCCCGTCGTTGGCGACCGAGATGAATGCCGTGATCGCGGACTGGACGAGCCTCGGTATCGGGATCACCCAGACCACGGGAACGTTCAACGACACGGCTGGTTCATGCCCTTCGGCCTACAACGCCGCGACCACGTTCGACATCTGCAACTGGGGTGGTGGCTGGCTGTACGCGCCTGACTACTACCCATCGGGCGAGCCGCTCTACTTGACCGGCGCCGGATCGAACAGTGGTCAGTACTCGAACCCGACGATGGACTCACTCATCAAGGCGACCTTGTCCACGAACGTGAAGTTGACGACTTTCGCACAGTTCACCGCGGACAACCTGCCCGTGCTGTGGGACCCAGTCCAGACGACACTCACCGAAGTTTCCAAGTCGTTGAAGAGCAGCATCGGCTTCAAGGACGTTTTGGAGACTTGGACACCCGAGTACTGGCACTACTAGAAGTACTCGTTATTGAGTAAGTGAAGTCGAGAATTGCAACGAGAAGAGGGGTCCGATCGGACCCCTCTTCTCGTTGCCAACTGAACTGGATGGTAGCCTAAGCCCGTGTTTTCGTACATTTTGAGACGACTAGTGCAGTCAGTAATCGTCCTGCTGATCGTGATTGTCATCACTTTTTCGCTCCCATATTTCCAACCCCACGGCATTCTCGCTCCGGCGTATTCGGTCCTAGGGGCTCGAAGTACGCCCTACAACGTGCACGTTTGGGCGTACCAGCACGGCCTCCTCGGTTCGTACTGGACGCGTTTCTACCAATACATCTTTCAACTGGTCGTCCACTTCAATCTCGGTTACTCCTACAAGCAGGAGCTTTCCGTTCGCACGATCATCGCGCTCTACGTACCGCGTACCGTCTGGCTGGCGCTGAGCGCGCTCATCTTCACCTTCATCATCGCGGTACCGTTAGGGATCTTCCAGGCTTCGCGACGCAATACGACCATCGATTACGTCGCCACCGGCGGCGCCTTCTTGCTTTACGCCATTCCCACGTTCCTGCTCTGTCTCTTGGCCATCGAGATATTCGGCTTCAATACCTTGCATCTACCTATCTCACCGCCCGAAGGCGTCGCTCCGTGGGCCATCTTCACGGATCCCAAATCGTTCATCTTGCCGGTGGGTTGCCTCACCCTTCTTGGGGTCGCGGGCATCAGCCGCTTCATGCGCGGCAGCGTCCTCGAAGTACTGGTTCAGGACTACGTACGCACCGCCCGGGCCAAAGGATGCAGTGCACGGCGAGTGCTCTGGCGCCACTGCTTTCGCAACGCCCTCGGGCCTATTGTCACCATCCTTGGTCTCTCGATACCGGCGCTGTTCGGTGGGGCTCTCATTGTCGAATACGTCTTCAACTACTCCGGCCTCGGCCTTCAGACATTGAACGCCGCCCTTCAGTTCGATGTTCCCGTCGTGCTCGGTATCACAATTCTTGTGTCCATCTTCACCCTGCTCGGAAACCTCGCGGCGGACGTCACACTAGGCATTATTGACCCACGACTTCGTATCCAGGGAGCCGACAAGTGACCACGTCCGCCACTGACGTCGCCGCCTTCAGTGATCAGGACGTGCCAATTCCGCTGTGGCGTCAACGCCTCAAGGTGTTCATGGGGAACAAACTGGCGATCGCTTCGTGTATCTATCTCGTCGTCGTGGCCGCGGCTTGCTTCCTCGTGCCCCACCTACACCCCACGAACCAGACAAATCAGGCGATCGCTTTTGGGACTCCCCAGAACGAGCCGCCATCGAGTGCTCACTGGCTCGGTACTGACAGTAACGGTTTTGACGAACTGGGCCGAATCTTTTTTGGTGGCGAGTACTCGCTCACTCTGGGAATCCTGGCGGGATTCATCACTATCGTCGTCGGCACGCTGTACGGGATGATTGCGGGCTTCGTCGGTGGTGTCGTGGACACGATGATGATGCGACTGATTGACGCGTTCCTCTCAATCCCCTATATCTTCTTCCTGATCACGCTGATCACGATATTTGGCCGCTCCACGGTCTTTCTGATCTGCATCATTGGCTTCACCGGTTGGTGGGGCAATTCTCGAATAATCCGGGGCGACGCTCTTCTGATACGAAACCTCGACTACGCCAAGGCGTCGACCTCGATGGGCGCGAGCAAGCTTCACGTCATTCGACGGCACGTCTTTCCGAATTCAATCAGCAACATCGTCACTGTCGCCACCTTCTCGGTCGCTGACGCCATCCTCTTTCTTTCGGCTTTGGGTTTTCTCGGACTCGGCATCGAGCCGCCTCAAACCGACTGGGGAACGATGTTGCAGTCCGGGGCCGACCAGATCCAAAATGGATTCTGGTGGGAGATCTGGCCGCTCGCGACGGTTTTCATTCTCGTGGTCATCTCGATCAACTACATCGGCGACGCGCTGCGCGACGCCTTTGAAGTCCGGCTCCTCGAACGCTAGGCATCGGGCTCCAAGGAACCTCCAGTTCCCTGCGGATCTCTACTTTGAGATCGAGACGGGCGTGCGAAGCGGGAAGTGACACGCGGCCTGATGACGTTCGCCAAAGCTCGTCATGGCGGGTTCCGCCTCCGCGCACAACGCCTCCGCGCGAGGGCATCGCGTGCGGAAGCGGCAGCCAGACGGCGGATTGATCGGCGAAGGAAGCTCTCCTCGTACTTGCAGCCCCCGCTTCTTTCGTGCTTCGGCCGGATCGGGCACCGGCACCGCGTCCAAGAGACCCTGGGTGTAGTGATGCGCGGGCCGACGGAACACCGATTCTGCGTCACCAATCTCCACGATCTTCCCCAAATACATCACGGCGATCGAATTAGCCATGTAGTACACCACCGCGAGGTCGTGGCTGACAAAGACGTACGAAAGATTCTGCTCGCGCTGCAGGTTCTTCATCAGGTTGAGGATCTGGGCCTGCACCGACACGTCGAGCGCCGACACCGGCTCATCGGCCACAATGAGACGAGGATTGAGCGCCAGCGCTCGGGCTAGACCAATTCGCTGGCGCTGGCCTCCGGAAAACTCGTGCGGGTAGCGATTAGCCGCCTGATGATTGAGGCCGACGATATCGAGCAGTTCGTAGATTCGACGCTGTCGCTCGACCTTGGTACCTTCTCGCTGGACGAGCAACGGTTCACCGATAATGTCGTTGACACTCATGCGCGGATCCAACGAGGAATACGGGTCTTGGAACATCATCTGGCGTTGGCGATAGTCCTCTTTGGACATCTTGTGCTTCTCGTCGGTGACCAGGCGGTCGTCAAAGTAGATCTGACCCGCGGTGAGAGTCTCGATGCCGACCAACATTCGCCCGATGGTGGTCTTGCCACAACCAGACTCGCCAACCAACCCGAAGGTCTCGCCTTCAGCAATCGAGAAATCCACGTTCGAAACGGCCTGAATCGCGCCTATCTTGTGACGTACCAAGCCACCTTTAATCGGGAATTCCTTCACCAGGCCCTCGACCCGGATGATCTCTTTCAGCGACCTGCTCGAGGATTCGAAGAATTCCGACTTCACCTCGACGGGCGCGGGACCATTCACCGGGAAGAAGCAGGCGTAGGAATGATCGCCGTCAAAAGCGAGGGGCGGGTCTTCGACGTGACACCGGTCCTGGGCCCGTGAGCAGCGCGGCGCGAACGGACAGCCGACGATCTCCTTGGTGAGGTCGGGCGGCATACCCGCGATGGACGCGAGTTCGTGCTTGGTCGTGTTCTCCAGATTCGGCATCGAGGCGAGCAATGCCTGAGAGTACGGGTGTCGCATCGAGTGAAACAGGTCGCCCGTCGAGGCGCCCTCAGCGCGCTCACCCGCGTACATGACCACGACCCGGTCAGTTCGGCCGGCAATGACTCCCATGTCGTGGGTGATCAAGAGCAGACCCATGTTGAGCTCGGAGCGCAGACGATCGATGATGTCGAGGATCTGCGCCTGGATCGTGACGTCCAGCGCCGTGGTTGGTTCGTCGGCTATGAGCAATTTTGGCTTGCAGACGAGTGCCATAGCGATGATCACGCGCTGACGCAGTCCGCCAGACAACTCGAAGGGATACTGGTCGAGCCGCTCAGCCGGACGAGGCATCTCGACCATTTCCAATACTTCGAGAGCGCGCTCACGAGCCTGTTCCTCACTGGCGCCCTCGTGAATACGAAGTCCCTCACCGATCTGGGTACCGATCTTCATCGTCGGGTTGAGCGAACTCATGGGGTCTTGAGGAATGAGCGCGACGGTTTTACCTCGATGCCGGCGCATCTCCTTTTCTGGCAGGGACGTAAGTTCCAAACCATCCAGCGTGATGGTGCCCTGGGCGATCTTTGCGTTCGTCGGCAGAAGTCGCATAATGGAAAGACCCGTCGTGGTCTTGCCGCAACCGGATTCGCCGACCAAGCCAACACTCTCGCCGGCGTTAATGGCCAGGGAAAAATTGTCGACCGCCGTGGCGAGCATGCTCCGACCCGCGAACTGGACCTTCAAATCGTCGACGACGAGCAGCGGAGCCATAACTAGGAAATCTTAGTCTCCGCGCCCGCTGGGGCCATTTCGGGAAGGTTCCACGAACAACGGTGATGGGTGACGGGACCGAAGCGTCTCAGGGCCGCCAGATGCTCTGGCGCCCCGTAGCCCTTATTGGTCGACCACCCGTAGTGCGTCCATTCTTCGTGGAGCGCCACCATGACACCGTCACGCGCCACCTTGGCCAAGACCGACGCCGCCGCGATAGTCGCGCTGCGACGGTCGCCCTTGACGATCGGCGAACACGCCATTTCGGCGAAGCAGAGCGCAGGAGGGGCATCCGCGAGTTCCAGTTGTCGCGAACCTACGGCGAGGAAGTTGATGGGGCCGTCAACCAGGGCGTAGGTCGGAGCGACGCGAAGTCCCTGGAGCGCACGCGTCGACGCCACCGCCTGGGCCACGCGAATGCCCCATTGATCGATCTCGTGCGCACTCACCGAGCCGAGCGACCAATCATCGCACCATTCGCCTAGGGGAAACTGCAGTTCCTCACGTCGCCGTCGTGAGAGCAACTTGGAATCAGTGAGTCCCTCGGGAGGTTCGCGCAGGGACGACAAGACGACCGCGCCCACGGTGAGAGGACCAGCGAGTGCGCCACGACCCACCTCGTCCAGACCGACCACGATTTCGCCACGCTCGAGTAACGGGCGTTCAAATTGAAGAAGATCATCCTTGACGACGCCCACGTTCTAAGGGTACCCAAGCCACACTCACCTAGCATGCAGGCCTGTGGACGAGTTAGCAATTCTGATCCCGGTGAAGGATTTCACCGTTGCCAAGGAGCGACTTCGAGTCGCTGGCGTTCTCGATGTCGCCGAACTCGCCCGAAGCCTCGCCGAAAGCGTCATTAGAGCGAGCGCGCCACGACACGTCATCGTGCTCTCGGAGTCTGACGAGGTCAGCGACTTCGCGCGCCGCCTCGGTGTGGAGGTGTTCGAGTCGGACTCGACGAACCTCTCGGGTGCGGCGATGCTCGCCTATCGAGATCTGGGAGGTCGTTTTGGGACCTTGGTGTTCGTCCACGGTGATCTGGCCCAACCAGAGGGCCTCGGTCGCTATGAGCCTGAACCTGGCGTCACCATCGTCACCGACCATCACCAGCGCGGCACCAACGTCTTGGCCTTGCCGTCGGGCCTCGATTTTCACTTCGCTTATGGTCCCCACTCCAGAGAACTCCACGAGCGTGAGGCCCAGCGGCTGGGCATCACCTGGCGGGTCATTCTCGACAGCCCTTGGGCCTTGGACATTGACGAGGCCCACGACCTCGAAGTGGGCCAGGAAAGCACTCGAGGGGGCCCTCGGGCCCCCTCGAACACACGTCCGCGAACGGACTGAAACTACATCTTCTTTGCAGCAGCCTTCTTGGCGGGACGACGCTTCGCCGCCTTCTTCGCCGGAGCGCGCTTCTTGGCCGCCTTCTTGGCCGGAGCCTTCTTCGCTACGGCCTTCTTCTTCGCCGCCTTCTTGGCTGGGGCGCGCTTCTTGGCCGCCTTCTTGGCCGGAGCCTTCTTCGCTACGGCCTTCTTCTTTGCAGCCTTCTTGGCTGGGGCGCGCTTCTTAGCCGCCTTCTTGGCTGGCGCCTTCTNNCCGCCTTTTTCTTCGCAGCTGGTGCCACTTTCCCTCCTTGGGACTCATCAATGAATCAATTTGGGACCTCGAAGACACCACCGTGGTGAATTCAAACTTGGTACCGCCTTGACAGACGTGTACTCGACCATGTCCACCCAGCTTCGCAGCTGTGCAGTGACTGTCCGCAGTGCACGGTCCTTTGCGAAAGAGCGTTGAACAGTCGCATTGCAAGCAACACATCAGTACAACGATGACCTCCTCCGCAAGAGGACATCTAAAAGTCCACTCGCTTTACACACCAATGTCAAGCATTTCGAAATTTTTTGAAAAAATTTGCAACCGTTGTGTGCGTGATCGACGATGGCATCTACTTAGGTCGAACACAACACGGTGACGCGACGAGTGGATCGCAACGCTCCACGTTGGTGCTCGGACCAAGTCGAAGTGGAAAGACGACATCACTCATCATTCCAAATCTCCTGATCACAAAGCGATCTTGCGTCATCACTTCAACGAAGAACGACGTCGTGAACGCAATGGCCAACGCACGACGCGACGCAGCGATCCTTCTCTTCGATCCGTCAGGAACGGTCTATACACCAAATGGAGTGCAACGTGTTGGATACTCACCAATTCGTCAATCAAAAAGTTGGGACGGAGCAGTTTTGGCGTCGCGCACGCTCATCGACGTCGCACGACGGGGTCGCGGCGATCGCAGCGACGACCACTGGACCGAACGTGCTGGTGCACTCGTGGCTCCGTTGCTGCACGCCGCGGCGCTCGGCGATGAGTCGCTCGGGACTCTTGCGTCACGCGTCGACCACCGACGCGCCGACGACGCACTTCACGCGTTGCACGAGCGCTACGGCGATCATCACCCCTCGGTCTCACTGCTGAGCGGCGTTCTCGCCACCGAAGAACGCGAACGATCGGGCATCTGGTCCACGACCTCGGGGTTTTTTGCCGGCGTGCGCACCGAGGCGGCACGCGCGTCCGCGCGCGAGGCACCCCTCGACGTCGACGAGTTCCTCGCCGGACCCCATCAACTGCACATCGTGGCGCCCAGTCGATACCAGGCGGTGACCACCCCGCTCGTAGTGGGCCTGATCGACGAGTTGGTGCACGCCACGTACGACCGCCACGAACAGGGCGCCCGGCTCCTGCTCGCCCTGGACGAACTCGCCAACGTGGCGCCGCTTCCGCGGCTCGCGAGCATCGTCTCAGAGGGCGGGGGCCAGGGCGTGCTCACCCTCGCCTGTCTCCAGGACCTCAGCCAAGCGCGCAGCCGTTGGGGAGCTTCGGGCGAGGGCTTTCTCTCGCTCTTTCCCACGACCGTCGTCCTACCGGGTATCGGGGACCGGCCCACCCTGGAACTACTCCAGCATCTGGCGGGCCGCTCGCTCGTGGCGAGCCCGAGCGTCCAGCTCAGTCCCCGGGGAAGGCGAACGGGCCAGAGTACGGCCTGGGTCGAACGCGACCGCGCGACCCTCGCGAGCATCGCCCAGGGACGCCCCGGCTACGCCCTGGGCCTGGACGCCACCAAACGAATGAGCTGGATCGGCCTCACCCCGTCCTACCGCGACGAGCGATTCACTCGCTACCTCGAGCGCTCGTACCCGACCGATCGCTCCCTCGAACGCTGAGCCCACCGCCCGAGATCCTCGCTCGCGAGGGGCCGCGGACCGCGTTCACGCACGAGACGGATCATCCGAGCCTCGCGCAGCCCGATCGAAGCCTCGCGAACGCCTCGCGAGTCGCGAAGCGCCGGGTACAACGTGTCGATCGAACGAGTGATCTCCCGGGCCCCCTCGCCGTAGGTCGCCGCTTCGGCCCAGGCGCCCACCAGCTGGCGTCGGGTTATCTCGCGTGAACCCTCGAGAGCCGAACCGAAGGCGTGTTCGTCGACACAGGCCCTATCCCTCGTCGGGGGTGGCACCTCGCCGGTCACCTCGAAGCGGCCCACGTCGTCACGCCAACGCGCGACGATCTCCTCGCGTTGCCAATGCCGCTTCTCGCCTCGATCGTCGAAGTGACCTCCCCACAAGGCTCGGTAGCCCTCATCCACACCAATGACGTGTTCGACGCCATGAAACGAACGCCAGGTCACCCAGGGTGTCTTCTGCGCGACGAGCTGGCGCAGGGAAGACCGGTAGAGGGCGTCCGCGGTGCGCGCGTGAACGTAGAGCGATCGCGCGTCGAGCACGGTGGTCGCGTGTTCCGGGCGAGCTCCTACGAGCACGTGATCGTGCACGTGGGGCTCACCGTGTCGATTGACCCCGTGAGTGAAGCTCACCACGCTCTCCCAACGACCTGGTTCGTCGCGGTCCGCCCCCGCCCTTCGGTCGCGCACCACCAGGGCTCGTTGTTCGAGGTAGTCCATCGAAGAAGCGACCGAGGAGCGATGCGCCTCCAAGAGCGCGCTCGCACTCGGTGGATCGAGCGCGACCAGGATCGAGACGGCGCGCGGCGCCGCGAAGATGAGGTCATAACCAAGCACCGAAGCGCGGTTGGTGTGGACCAGTACCTCGGCCACGTCACGCTCACGACGGGTGTCACCGTCGCCGCGTATCCACCAACCGGGACCGTCGATCATCCCTTCGAGTTCAAGGGCGTGATCGTCGGTGAAGTAGCTCACGTCACTGGACCGTCGAGAGAATATTCGCAGCACGCCCACCCCTTTGGGGGGCCCAACGGTCGCTACAGTGTCGCGGCGATGTGACGGGCGATCTCGTGGCCCGCCGAAGCGAATTTCTCGGTCGCCACGACCGCCCCCGGTCCCGCGAGCACCATGAGGTGGTCGAGGAACGATTCGTCGCTCACCCGGAACTTCACGGCGTGACGACCATCGGCGAGCGCCAGCCACTGCGAACTGGGCAGGGGCTCGAAGAGGAAGCGCGCGTAGGGTTCGACGATGACCACCACCTCTTCACCCTCGTCGCCGACCTGCGTGAGCCAATTGGCGACGTCGTCGCCAGGGCGTTCCTCGCTGGCGGGCGACCGGGCGACGATGTCGCTAATGCGGTCGATTCGAAACGTGCGCCAGGAGCCGCGGTTGGTGGAGAACGCCCGCATATAAGTATGGCCATTCAAGACCTTTATCTCGCGAGGTTCGACCGTGCGCTCGCTGGCCCCTTCGGCCGAAGCCGGTGCGTAGAGGATCTTTAGCTGCTCGCGCTGGTCAATGGCCTGCTGGACCAGGCTCAGCATCGCCTCGTTGGCGAGTTCGACTTGCACGAAGCCCCGGGCGACGTCCTCGATCTTGTCGATCGCCGAGTAAATGGCCGGGTCGGTGTATACGCGCGACGCCTCACGCAGCGCGATATTGAGTTCGAACAGGTCACGCCACATCAGAGCCGACGGTTCGTCAAACTCGTCAATGAAATCCGCACGGTAGGTCGAATCGTCGATCTCCTCGTGATCCCAGTCGTCGCAGTCCTTGATGACGTGGGCGGGAAAGAGCCCGGAACCGTCGTTGGACTCGGCCATGGGCTCGAGGGAGGAGAGCCGGTCCATGATGAGTCGCACGTGCTCGCGGCTCAGGTTGAACCGGGTTGCGAGTTCGCTGATGCGAAGACCATCTTCGGATAGGTAGACCGCGTGCAACAACTGCAGGGTCTCGCCCAGCACGTCACTCGAGGTGGGCGTGGAGAACTTGAGCGAACCCAGTGACGGGACTTTGCCCCGGTTCACCCGCTTCAGCCACTGCGCGAGTTCGAGGCGCAGTGACTTGGGACTCAAGAGCCTCACTCGTTCGGCGGCCTCGAGCACGAAACGAAGGGCTGCCCGAGGACTCTGGAACGAGATCCCGACTTCGACCCTGCCCTCCTTCTTGGTCGCGGCGAGCGCGCCCGGAAACTGGCGCACCAGGAGATCGGCGTAGTTGGCGTTCGTGGTCACGACCACGTCGATGGGCGTGGGTTCCTTCTGGAATTCGGCCCGCCAGGCCCGCGCGACCTCGAGCACCGCCTGGTCGACCTCAAAGGAATCACCCAGCACCTCGGGCATCGACGTCATGCGCGAGAACCGATACCCCTTGATCTCGCCCGTGCCCCTCACCCTCGCCACCAGGTACGAAATCCCGTTCAGGACGTCGATCACCAGAGGCTCGACTTCGCGTTCCTTGTTGGTCGAGGACTGGTAGAAAAAGCGCAAGACGCGGCGCGTCTTAAGGGCGCGCACCACGGGCGTGTAGTACGCCGAGAACTCGAGCCCGCCTTCGCTCGCCGGTGTCTCGTTGAACACACTGAACGCGCCCGAAGACCCGAAGCCGCAAAAACGCAGACTGAGTTGCACCACCCGCTGCTCGGCTTCGTCGAAGTGGATGACTGGCGCATAACCGCTCGACGGGTCTATCCGGTAGCCAATGCTGTCATCGGGCAAAGTGACGGTCTCGATGTCAAAACCGAGGTCGCGGATTCGCGCCTTGTCGCGCTCGAACTTCTGTCGAACCGCACCCTCGTTGCCCTCGTAGGCCCGGACCTTCTTGGGGCCCTTGGACGACGCCGGGTACTCGTCGACTTTCAGCTCGCGGATGATCTCTTCTTGCGTGAGGGGCCGTCCATCGCTCCAGGCCCGTTGCAACAGCAGTACCAGGGCCACCAGGCGTTCTCGACTCTGCTCGATTCCCCCGCGGATGGTGCTCATCGCCGTCTCTTCACCTCAACGAGGGTAGCGGCGCGCAGCGGCGCCAGACACGACTCAGCGGTCCGCGTTCTTCTGGGCTTCGAGCAATGCCTCCTCGCGCCGCCAGGTGCCCGAACGGCCCCCGGACTTCTCCCACAAGGCCACGTCCTCAATGGTCATGGTGCGGTCGGTTGACTTGCACATGTCGTAGATGGTCAACGCCGCCACGGTCACGGCCATCAAGGCCTCCATCTCGACGCCGGTTCGATCCACGGTGTCAACACTCGCCTCCACGTCGATGTGGGTGTCAGCGATCACGAAGTTCACGTACACGTTGCCCACGAGCACCGGGTGGGACATCGGCAACAGGGCGGCCGCTTGCTTGGCGGCCTGCATGCCCGCCACGCGCGCGGTGGCGAGGACGTCACCCTTGTTCATGGCGTTTGCGGCGACACTCGCCGTGGTGGCGGCCTGCATATTCACCCGGCAACGGGCGAGCGCCCGGCG
>DKEO01000037.1:0-306 GCA_002452255.1 Ferrimicrobium sp. UBA6820 | reverse complement strand
ATGCCTACCTACGAATACGAGTGCCAGTCGTGCCACCAGCGCGTCGAAGCGGTCCAGAAGTTCTCGGACCCCGACCTCACCGTGTGCGCGAACTGCGGAGGCGAGTTACGAAAGGTCTTCTCCGCGGTCGGCATCGTCTTCAAGGGCAGCGGTTTCTACAAGAACGACAGCCGCGACTCAAAGGCCAGCGCCAAGGCGCCGACGCCCGCGAGCACGTCGACTTCCACGCCAACTCCCGCACCCGCGCCAGCGACGACCACCGAAAAGGCCGCCCCGGCCAAGAGCACTACGAAGTCGGATTAAGAG
>DKEO01000004.1:0-2981 GCA_002452255.1 Ferrimicrobium sp. UBA6820 | reverse complement strand
GGTTGGTGACGTGCGGGCCATAAAAATCGCTGGTGTCGATGTGTGTGATGCCGAGGTCGACCACTTCACGGAGCACGTCGAGAGCTGCAGTGCGGTCTCGAGGCGGACCGAAGACACCGGGACCGGCCAGCTGCATGGCGCCGTAACCCACGCGGGTCACCGTAAGTTCCCGGGCCATCGAGAAGGTGCCCCCTGGGAGTGTTGTTGCGACCATCATTTCTCCTTTGGGTTCTTGCGACAGCCTAAGCGTCTCGTACCTGGACGGTGAACGGACCCACGAGACCAAAGCTCAAGTCGGTCGACAGAATTGTTTCGCGCCTAGTTTCCTAATCAGAAATGCGAGGCACGGTCGCGCAGTGTCGTACCGGCAGGTCTGATTGGGTGTTGTCACTCAAGTGACCACAATTGTTCACCCGTTGCTGCGAAACTGTTGCTAATGGTCTCAATGAGTTCGATCGACGCCCGCGGGGAGAGCCTCTACGAGTTGGTGGCTTCTTGATGGAAAAGACTACGCTCGGACAAGCACTGGTCGAACGGCGCATTGAACTCGGGATTGACAAGGCGAAGGCCGCCGCAAGAGGNNCGCGGCCTACGAATCGGACGCGCGTCGGCTTTCGGTCGATGGCTTACCCGCCCTACGCTCGTTTCTTGACGTTGCCGTCGAAGATTTCTTGGAGATGTACGGTGCCACGTGTGTCGCGCAGGCTCGCGTGATCATATTGCGCGACCTTTTCGTGAGCGACGCCTTAATGTCAGAGCGACCAATGCCGACCACGATGATGGTGAAAAACGTTCGTGACAACGAGATGTCGGTTGTCGAGCGCGTGTTCTTTGATGTGGTCACAGCCAAAGGCCATGGCGTTGCTTCGCCCTATGTCACTCAGCCTTCGACAGAACCGACCGCGGTCCGGGCTTCAACGTCGAGCGTGTTAGGTCGCTTCGACGATGACACTGTATTCACGTCCAGCGGCGCAACGATAGAGAAGAAGAATGAAGGAAAGGGAAAAGGCAGGAAGCGAGCCAGTAGATCGGGCAAGAAGAGAGCAAGTAAATCAGGCAAGAAGAAGAACAAAGTGAAGGACAAGAAAAAGAAGGGTGGTAAGCCCAAAGGAAAGAAGAAACACGAAGTCAAGAAGACACACAAGTTCAAGAACAAGAAGAAGCGTAGGTAGCACGTTCAGATACAGACCTACGTCAGTGGACGAGCGAGCGGATCCTTGATGGACATCGTCCCAGTACGCTTCTGTTGTGAAGCCGAACAAGATACTCGTAACTGGAGCATCCGGCTACGTTGGCGGACGAGTCGTTCCGGCACTCCTCGAACGGGGGCTTCAGGTGCGATGCCTCGCGAGAACTCCAGCGAAGCTTCGCGCTGCTCGGTGGTTCGATGAGGTGCAGATCATTCAAGGTTCAGTCGACGATGACCTCACCGAGGCGATGGAGGGAATCGGCGTCGCGGTCTACCTGGTCCACGCCATTGGCGAGGGGAAGGATTGGGTTGAGCGTGAGCTCCACCAAGCTAAGAATTTCGCTGCCGCGGCCGCTCGCGCTGGGGTGCAGCGCATTGTCTACCTCGGTGGACTCGGTGATGAACTCGAAGCGCTGAGCAAGCATCTGACGAGCCGACAGGACGTCGGAGCGGCGCTNNGGTCAGCGAGCTTCGAGATGCTGCGCTACCTCGTCGATTTGCTCCCGATGATGGTGACGCCAAAATGGGTAAGCACGAAGTGTCAGCCGGTCTCGATCGCCGACGTAGTCACGTTGCTGGTAGAGGCAGTCACCACAGAACAACCAATTTCTGGCGTGCTCGAGGTTGGCGGTGGCGACGTGGTGACCTACGCACAGATGATGGAGATCTACTCTCGCTGTGCTGGGTTGCCTAAGCGATTCCTGATTCCGGTGCCATTGCTCTCCCCACGGCTCTCGTCGCACTGGATTGGTCTGGTCACGCCAGTTCCGGTTCCCCTGGCGAAAGAGCTTGTGCAGTCGCTCGTTAACGAAGTCATCGTCAAAGAGCGATCTGCGTGCAAGGTACTTGGTGTGGTGCCGCTCTCCTTAGAGGAGTCGATCACCCGCGCCCTCGACGTCACCCGCGACACTGGTGCGCCGACAAAGTTCTCCGACGCAGATCTCATCCATTTCCAAACGAATGAGCTCGATCCGGGNNGTCGCCATCTCACGTGCATCTTCGGCTCAACTTTTTTCAGAGTTGAGTACGATCGGCGGTGCGAAAGGTTGGTACGGAGGCCAATTCCTTTGGCGCGTACGTGGAGTAATCGACCAGCTTATTGGTGGTCCCGGTCTTCGACGAGGTCGTCGACCGGTGCTTCGAGTCGGCGATGCCCTCGATTTCTGGAGAATTGAGCGCGTCGAACCTCCGAAGTGCCTTCGACTGCGCGCGGAGATGCGTCTGCCTGGCGCAGCGTGGCTTACCTGGACAGTTGAGCCCACCCGGGAAGGATCGAAGATTATTCAGACCGCGACTTTTCGTCCCAGGGGGTTCTTGGGCCGGCTCTATTGGTTTGCTGTCTTACCCTTCCATCAGTTCATCTTTCCAACCATGTTGCGACGCCTCGTCGCGAACTCCGAAGTGGCCGACTGACCACTTTCTGTCCCGCCTGGCAAGTGAACCAGGTCGACGCCGTTATACGAGAAGATGGCACTGCTGACGAGAGCGTCATGAATCGAAGTTGACGCCTTTACGATTAACTGGGATTTTCCATCGACGCCGTCAAGTTCCGTGGCGTCTCCGTCAACGAGGAACGAGAACGCTATGGCCGCGCTTGACCGCAAGTGGTGGACGCGTACTCGCTCACTCTCGCCGCCTTTTTGCTCACGGCGGGAGTGTTCGGGGACATGTTCGGCCGGCGCGAGGTCTTCGCAGTCGGGCTGGGCGTGTTCAGCGTCGCCTCACTGGTCTGTGGACTTTCGAACTCCTCGCTGATGCTCAATCTGTCGAGGGCGGCTCAGGGGGTGGGCGG
>DKEO01000055.1:1905-2591 GCA_002452255.1 Ferrimicrobium sp. UBA6820 | reverse complement strand
ATCGTCGTCGACGACGGTTCGAGTGACGATACGCTGCACGCCGCCCACGACGTGTACGGCCACCTACCAGAACGACTCATCGTCCAGCAACCCCGCAACTTCGGCAAGGGGGCGGCGGTGCGCTTGGGCATCGCGTTGGCGCGCGGCGAGCACGTGATCGCGGCCGACGCCGACATGGCGATTCGACCCGAGTACTTTCCCCAGATCCTCGCGGCACTCGAGCACGCACCGCTGGCGCCCGGTTCGCGCACGAGCCAGGGACGTATTAACTACGAGTCGACCCTTCGCACCGTGGCGGGGGGAATCTTCCACGGACTCGTGCGCCACTACGCCGGAACTCGGATTCGCGATACCCAGTGTGGCTGTAAGGGCTTTCGCCTCGGACCCGCGCGACTGCTGGCACTACTGGGCATGGTCAATCGCTTCGCCTACGACGCCGAGATCTTCTTTCTCGCCGACCAACTCGGTCTCGCGATCACCCCGGTCACGGTCCAATGGGACGACATACCGGGCTCGTCAGTCAAAGTGGGCCAGGTCTCGCGCAACATGCTCGGCGACCTTCGCCACCTTTCACGCACTCGCTACGAGAACCCAGTGATCGAGCTCGAGTCTGGCATCGACGCTCAACACGTCCGTGAAGCCTCACGCCAGGCCCGTCTCCAGGGACTGGTCCTCGTGCGCGCTCC
>DKEO01000055.1:223-1884 GCA_002452255.1 Ferrimicrobium sp. UBA6820 | reverse complement strand
AACAACCAGTTGGCGACGAGTTCGGGCGCCCGATCGTTCCACTCCTCGGCGGTGACTGCGTAGCGCGCGTGATCCTCCCACGCTCCGTCAATCTCGAGATAGCGCTCCGCGATACCTTCAAAACGCAATCCGAGTTTCTCGACCACGCGACGCGAGGGAGCATTTCTTGGAATGATGTTGATCTCGACTCGGTGCAGACGCAGGGACTCAAAGGCGTACTGCAGCATCGTCACGACCGCTTCGGNNTAGCCCGTGCCCATTTGTCGTTCGCGTTCACGAATGGCGCACCGGCTGACAAAACTTCGCTGGTCTTCGGCGAGGTGTGAAGCGTGTGCCGAACGCGGTTCCCACTTGAGGAGCCAATCGTGACATCGACCGCGAACCTCGAGCCAGCCTTCGTAATCGCCCTCCGTCATGGTTCGAAGCACCACTCGTCGACCGTGCAGTGATATTGGCGAGTAGATGCCCGATCGCGCCGTCACCATGACCGAATCCTCATCCTCACATCGTTGCAGGTACGCTTCGCGAGCGCACATCAGCCCAGGAGTGACTGCGCGATGCCATCGAGTATGTCGCTTTCGGACGTGAGAACCTCGGTCGCCCCGAAACGGTCCATCACGGCCTCCAGGACGTAAAGGCCCGCGGTGAGAACATCTTCACGTCCCTTCACCATGCCCGGGTGGCTCAAACGCTCCNNGGGGCGACTCGCCCGCCAGTGTGCTGCGCCATCGCTGCACGCACGCGCGATCAAGCACGCGGTGATGGACCAACTCGCGCTGATAGACCGTCAAGCCGGCGTCGAGTTGGGCCAACGTCGCCACCGTGCCCGCGAGCCCCACGAGGCGCACGTGTCGAACCACCAGCGCGAAGGCGGGCACCAAAGAAAAAGCCTGATCAAGTTCGCGCTCAATCATGGTGCGGGCCGCGCTGTCGTGCTCTGCGTTNNACCACCCCACTACCCAGAGCCCGCTCGGTGACACGCACGCAACCCAATTGCATCGAGTAACTCGCAAGTTCGTGATCGAACAGCACGGCTAGTTCGCTCGAGCCGCCGCCGATATCGACAATCAACGTCGAACGCGGATCGGGCTCAAGGCCGATGGTCGCACCCTGATACGAGAGCGTCGCCTNNCCCAAGACGTCAAGGGATCGTTGCATCGCGGCTTCGAGCAAGGTGGCCGAGGCGTCCACGCCCTCACTCAGGCGGGTGATGCGCATCTGACGCTCCAGCGCACCCTCAGTGCCGGCCACGAGAAGCCTGGTCGAATTGCTGCCGCAGTCCAGCGCGGCGACGACGTCACCCACGCACGTCCACCACCCGNNAGTTCGGGCACGCCGACTTCGAGCGCGACCAGCGCGCCTACGGGATCGTCGAACCCGACGAGAAAGTTGGCCAGGTGGGCGTGAAGGCATTTGACCCCCACTCTCGTGCCGCCAACGCCACCAGTCGGCTGGACGGTATCCGCTTGGACGGTCGCGGCCAGACGTCGACGTGCGTACTGTTCATGAGTGCGTCGCAGTTCGTTCGGGTCCACCATTCCTTCAAAACGGTGGACTCCACCTTGACCCTCGAGTCGGCTGACCGCCTCGTGGAGCTCGCGGTCAACCAGCCAGTACAGAGTCGGCATTGGGGTCCCGTCACGCAAGTGGGGTTCGTTCTC
>DKEO01000055.1:0-132 GCA_002452255.1 Ferrimicrobium sp. UBA6820 | reverse complement strand
CCATTGCCGGGTAGGACCTGGATGAGGCTTTGACCCGGTGCCACCAGTTGGTACTGTGCGCGCGCGAGCATCTCTTCAGCCGCCTTCGTCGAGACCGAACGCGCTTGATCATTCAAGTTCTGACTCTGGCGG
>DKEO01000051.1:65436-65569 GCA_002452255.1 Ferrimicrobium sp. UBA6820 | reverse complement strand
CGCCATATATATAGGGCGCTGCTCCCGGTAGGGTGGGCGCGTGGCTCGACTCTGCGTTCTCTCGTATCACACCTCGCCCCTCGCCCAACCCGGCACCGGCGACGGTGGGGGCATGAACGTCTACGTGCGCGAG
>DKEO01000051.1:0-65339 GCA_002452255.1 Ferrimicrobium sp. UBA6820 | reverse complement strand
TCGTTTCGTTGCACGGGTCTACCCGACGCGATCCACGCGAACTACTGGTTGAGCGGGTTGGTCGGTCATCGTCTGAAGCACGAACTGAACATCCCGCTCATCATGACGTTTCACACCTTGGAGAGAGTCAAGGCTGAGCACTTCGAAGCCGAATCTGAGGAGCGCGCCTTTCAAGAGGCGGCGATCTTCGCCTGCGCCGACGCGGTGCTCGCCAGTTGCGAGGTCGAGGCCGAACAGTTCGTGAAGTTCTACGACGCCGACCCCGAGCGCGTCTACGTCGTGCCCCTCGGTGTCGAGCACGCGTTCTTCGCGCCGGGCTACCGGCCCCAGGCGCGTCACGCCCTGGGCCTTGACGGTGTGGCGACGCTGCTGCTCTTCGTGGGACGCCTGCAAGCCCTCAAGGGCGTGGACCTCGCCTTGGAGACACTCATTGAATTGCGCGCCCGTGGTCGTCACGCGATGCTCGCGATCGTCGGCGGACCTTCGGGTAGTCATGGCCGCGACACGCTCGACTTGTNNTTCGCCGGCGGACGCTCGACTTGCTGCATCGTCGCGTGCGCGAAGCGGGCGTCATCGAGCACGTCAGTTTCGTGGCTCCCCAGGCGCACCAATTGCTCTCAACCTGGATGCGCGCGGCGGACGTCACGCTCGTGCCCAGCCGCTCCGAGAGTTTCGGACTCGTCGCGCTCGAATCCTCGGCGTGCGGCACGCCCGTCGTGGCGAGTGAAGTAGGCGGCCTCATTACCCTGATCGAACCGGGCGTGAATGGCTTGTTGCTCGCCGACCGCGATCCCGTGGCGTGGGCGGACGCCGTCGAGACGGTGCTCGACCCCGAGACGACGACCTCGATGTCCAATAACTCGGTCCTGCTCGCGCGTCGCTACACCTGGCGTTCGGCGGGCGAGTCGCTCGCGCACCTGGTCGAGCAGCTCGCGGCTTCGGGCCTCGTCTCCTGCTAGATGTCGGCGCCGATAGCTGGCGAACGCGCGCCGCTCGAACTCGACGCCGTGATCAACGAGTGGGAACGACTCTGGCGTGAGAACGGTTTCGTCGGCGACGTCGAACACGCGAGCCACGCCGACGACAAGGGTCAGTATCACTGGATGATTCGCCTGCGCGGCGAGGAGAAGGACGTCATCGCCCTGTGGCTGACGTTGCGCCAGCGAACCGTCTTCCTCGAGACCCAAGTGATGCCCGCCGCGGAGGAGAATCTCGAAGCGCTCTACAAGTTCTTGTTGGTCAAGAACGCGGACCTGCGTGACCTTCACCTCGCGATCGGACCCGAGCAGGGTATCTACCTGGTGGGCCACATCCCCGTGGGCGAGGTGACCCTCGAGCGCCTCGACGAGCTGGTCGGCGCGACGGTGCACTACGTGGATGAGATCTTTCCGACTGCGATGTCGTTGGGGCTCGCCTCGCTCTACCGGCGACGTCCGTCGAGACGGACCTTGTAGCCTTGCCCCATGGCCTTTGCACTCATCGTCGTCGGCGGTGGACGTATGGGTTCGGCGCTGGTCGAGGGCTTGCTTCGCGCGAAGTGGTGTGAGCCCCAGGACCTCGCGATCGTCGAAGCCGCCACCGAGCAGCGCGAGAGTCTCACCGCGCGTTTCTCGGGCGTCACGATCCTCGCCTCACTGGAACTCGGTCACGTCGGACCAACTACGGGCGTCGTACTCAGCGTCAAGCCCGATCACGCCGAAGCGGCGTTGCGCGTGGTGGCGACCACGGGAGCGACCCGGGTGCTGTCGGTCGTCGCGGGCCTCTCCACCTCGCGCATCGAGTCGCACTTCCACGCACCGGTCGCAGTCATCCGTTCGATGCCCAACACCCCGGTGCTCGTTGGCCAGGGCGTCAGCGCGATCTCGGGCGGCGCCCAGGTCACGAAGGACGACCTCGACTGGGCCGAATCGATCCTGGGTGCGGTGGGCATCGTCGTGCGCGTGACCGAGCGCAACATCGACGCGGTCACCGGTCTTTCGGGCTCGGGACCCGCGTACTTCTACCTGGTCGTCGAAGCGCTGATCGACGCGGGTGTGCACCAGGGGCTCACGCGCGACGTGTCGCGCCAATTGGTGGTGGGGACCTTCGTGGGTTCAGCCGCCCTGCTCGAGAGTTCGGGTGAATCGCCCGAGGAACTTCGTGCGCAAGTCACCTCCCCGGGGGGCACGACCGCGGCGGGGCTTCGCATGCTCGAAGGTCGTGCGGTTCGTGCGGCGTTCTTAGAGGCGGTCTCGGCTGCGACCGAGCGCAGTCGCCAACTAGGCCGTTAGCCACCTTCGATAACCTTGGGGTATGGCGACACCCCGTCTTCGCGCGCGCAAACTCTCCGAGCCCACCATTGCGCGCTTACCCGTCTATCAGCGCATCGCCGAAGGTTGGCTCGCTCGCGGACAGAACCGCATCGACTCGCGTCAGATCGCCGAACTCGCCGGGGTGACCGCCACGACTGTGCGCCGCGATCTCGCGGGACTGGGCACGCTCGGCACCCGGGGTGCCGGCTACGACGTCGGCGTGCTCAACGACCGCATCGGCGAGGCGCTGGGTCACGACCGCAAGTACGACGTCATCGTCGTGGGCCTGGGCAACTTGGGCCGTGCTCTGGTGAACTCGACGAACTTCTTGATTCGCGGCGCGCAACTGGTGGCGCTCTACGACGTCGATCCCAGCGTGGTTGGCACCGAGATCGCCGGTCACGTCGTTCGGCCCTGGTCCGACCCGATCGTCCCGGCGACGGTGGGCGTGATCTGCGTGCCGCCCGAGGCCGCCCAGGAGGTCGCGGACAAGCTCGTGAAGGCGAAGGTTCGCGGATTGTTGAACTTCGCGCCCCAGGTGATCACCACCCCTTTGGGCACGGCCGTGCACTACGTCGACTTCTCCATCGAACTGCAGATATTGATGTATCACTTGAACAATGGCACCGGGCCGCTCGGGGGAGGGCTGTTGCACTCGCTCGGTCTCGCCAACCCGCTCCGGGGGTCGTAGCATGACCTTCACTGTGGAGAACTCGTGGCACTGATATCGCTGGGCATCGACCACGAGAACGCGTCACTCGACCTGCTCGAGCGCGTCACCGTGCCCGAGCACGAATGGAGCAAGGTCCTTCGCACCTTGCTCAGCCAGCGCAACATCCACGAGGCGGTCTTCGTCTCGACGTGTCTGCGCACCGAGGTCGTGGCGGTCATCGACCGCTTCCACGGCGCGATCGACGAGATCACCGAGACCCTTGCGCTCGCCGCCAAGATCGACGCCGATGAGTTCAAGGAGAAGTTGACCGTTCACTTCGACCGGGGGGTCGCCACGCATCTGTTTAGCGTCGCCTCGGGCCTCAAGTCCGTGGTACCCGGGGAGTTCGAGATCCTCGGTCAGTTGCGCCGGGCCCTCGAACTCGCCCAGGAGGAGCACACCGCCGGCGCGGAGTTGACCGAACTGTTCGTGCGCGCCCTCGCGTCGGGGCGTCGCGTGCGCGCCGAAACATCGATTGCGCGAGGCACCACTAGCTTCGCCCAGGCGTCAGTTCTCATGGCGCTCGAGGAATTGGGCGAGGACGTCGTCAACGCCCACGTCGTCGTCGTGGGCGCGGGTCAACTCGCCACGGGCGTCGCGAAGAGCCTGCTCGCCTCGCCGATGAACGTCGGTGGCGTGACGATCACCAACCGCACGATCGAGCGCGCCGAGGCGTTGCGTGCCGAACTGGCCGACGAGCGCGTGCGCGTCGCGGCGTTGGCGGACCTCGCGGCCGAGCTCTCGTCCGCACGACTGGCGGTCGTAGCGATCGAGACGCCGTCACCACTGCTCACGAAGTCGGACCTCGCGGGTTTGGTGACACCGCTGCTCATCGTCGACCTTGGCGTGCCCCGGGCGATCGCCAGTGACGTCGATCAGATGGCGAATGTTCGCCGCGTGGACATTGGCGACCTGCGCGAACGCGTCGAGCGCGTACTCGACGAGCGCCACGAAGCGGCCGACGCCGCCGCGCAGATCGTGCTCGCGGACGTGGAGAAGTACCTGACCGATCAGCGCGCGCGCGGAGCGGCCGCGATCGTGAGTGAACTGCGCGAGTACTTCGACGAGGTCGTCGAAACCGAACTCGCGAAACGCGAAGGCGAACTCGGCGAACTCGACGAGGAGCAGCGCGAGAAGGTCCGCTCGCTGATCCGTTCAGTGGTCGCCAAGATCGCGCACCGCCCGACGGTGGCCCTAAAGGAAGCAGCCGGGACCGACCAAGGGATCCGTCTCAACGAGGCCACGCGCTCACTGTTTGACCTATGAGCGATCTGCGTCTGGCGACCCGGCGCTCCCCACTCGCTCTCATCCAGGCCCGACTGGTCCAGGACCGTCTTCGTGGGTGTGGGGTCGAGTCCCACTTGGTCGAGATCGAGACGAGTGGCGACCAGCGACTTGACGTGCCCTTGTCGGTGCTCGGGGGTGAGGGAGTCTTCGCCGTGGAGATCCAACGCGCGTTGCTGCGCGGGGAGGCGGACGTCGCGGTCCACAGTGCCAAGGACCTGCCGAGCCAGTCGCCCGACGGTCTGATGCTCGCGAGCGTGCCCGAGCGACTTGATCCGAGTGACGTGCTGGTGGGTCGCTCGCTCGCGGGTCTCGGACCGGGCGCGACCGTCGCCACCGGCTCGCCGCGACGCCGAGCGCTGCTGCTCGAGCGCCGGCCGGACCTACGCGTGGTGGAACTTCGCGGGAACATGGCGACGCGCCTGGCCGCGCCGGGCTCGAACGGCGTCGACGCCGTCGTGGCCGCGGCGGCCGCGCTGTGGCGCCTCGGCGAGTCTGGGCGAATCGCCGAGCGGCTCGACCCGAGTTGGTTCGTTCCCCAAGTGGGTCAGGGCGCGCTCGCCCTCGAGGCGCGCATGGACGATCTCGACACGCTCGTGCTGCTCGGCCAGATCAACGACGAAAATGCCTTTGCCTGCGTGGGCGCCGAGCGGGCGTTCTTGCGCGAACTCGGTCTCGGTTGTTCGATCCCGGCCGGCGCGCACGCCACGGCGAACAACGGCGTCATCTCACTGCACGGCGTGATGATCGGCGTCGACGGCACGAAGAGCGTGCGCCTCTCCCTCGATGGTACGAACCCCGAGGCGCTCGGCTTGCGCCTGGCGTCGACCTTGCGCGACGAGTTAGGTGGCGGGGCTTTGCCGGGTTGGGCGGCGGACCCGTGAAGATCGTGCTCACGCGCGAGAGCGGCTTGAACGGTGCGCTGCGCACGTTCACGCCGCCTTCGGCGATCGTCCACGAGGTTCCCCTCACGAGAACGATGTATCGCGCGCTTGCCGACGTGGAAGCCGAACTCGAGTCGTCGGAGTACTTCCGGGTCTTTCGGTCATTAGTGGTCACCAGCGCGCGCAGTGGCGACTACGTCGAGTCGGCCATGCGCGCACTGCGCAAGGGCGCGGCGGTGTTCAGCGTGGGACGCGCGACGACGCGCCTACTCGTGAGTCACGACATCGTGGTGACCGGCGAGTCCGAATCGTCGGCACTCGACCTGGCGGCGTTCGTGCGCCGTGGCCCGGTGCTGCAACTCGGCGCGGTAGCGGTGCGCGACGAGTTGAGCCACGCACTCCAGGAGCGAGGTCTCGTCGTCCAACACGTCGCGTGCTACGAGACCGTGGCGATGGAACTCACGAGCCAGCAGCGCGAGACGCTGGCCAACGCGGACGTCGTCTTTATCGGCGCGCCTTCGGCCTGGGAAGTCGCCAAGGACTACGTGTCACCAAGCGCGTGGGTGGTCGTGCCCGGGTCCACGACCGGCGACGCGGTGCGCGCGAGCCACGACCAGGTCCTCGAGGGCTGGGAACCCGCCATTCGCGACGTCCTCGCGACCCTCGAGGTGTGAAAAGGGTCACCACACGGCGCGAATAGGCTAGTGGCGTGTTTCCGACCGAACGCCCACGTCGACTACGACGCACGCCCGCGTTGCGTGCGCTCGTCGCCGAGACCTCACTGCGCCCCAGTGACTTCGTGGCGCCACTGTTCGTCGCCGAAGGGCGTCACGATCCGACGCCAATCCTCTCACTACCCGGACACTTCCAACACACCGTTTCCTCGCTGCTCGACGAGGTGAAGGCGCTTCGACACGCCGGGGTGAACTCGGTGATCCTCTTCGGGGTACCCGAGCGCAAGGACGAGGTCGGTTCGGGCGCCTGGGATCCGAACGGTATCGCCCAAGTGGCCCTTCGCGCGGTGCGCGACGAGTTCGGTGACGACGTCGTCCTGATGGCCGACCTTTGTCTAGACGAGTACACGAGTCACGGTCACTGCGGGGTGCTTCGCGCCGACGGCACCGTCGACAACGACGCGACCATCGAGCTCTACGCCAAGACCGCGATCGCCCAGGCCGAGGCCGGTGCCGCGGTCGTGGCCCCGAGCGGGATGATGGACGGCCAGGTAGGTGCCATCCGCAACGCGCTTGACGCGGCGGGTCACCAGGACACGGTGATCATGGCGTACGCCGCCAAGTACGCGAGCGGTCTCTACGGTCCTTTTCGCGAGGCCGTCGGTGTCGAGATCGCGGGCGGGGGCGACCGACGCGGCTACCAGCAGGACTACGCGAACCGTCGCGAGGCGTTGCGCGAGGCGCGCGCCGACGTGGCCCAGGGCGCGGACATCGTCATGGTCAAGCCGGCCATGACCTACCTCGACGTGGTCGCGGACCTGTCGCGCGAACTCGACGTGCCACTGTGCGCGTATCACGTGAGTGGTGAGTACGCGATGGTCAAGGCCGCCGGACAGAACGGGTGGATCGACGCGAACGCGGTGGCGATCGAACAGCTGACCGCCGTGCGTCGAGCGGGGGCGGACTTCGTGCTCACGTACTTCGCGCGCGAGGTCGCCGAGGAACTCGGACGTTGAGCGAGACCAACGCCTCGTGGTTCGAGCGAGCGAAGGCAGTCATCCCGGGAGGCGTTGATTCGCCGGTGCGATCGTTTCGTTCGGTGGGCGGCACGCCCTACACCGTGCGAAGCGGCAAGGGTGCCTACGTCACCGACGTCGAGGGCCACGCGTACCTCGACTTCGTCCAGTCCTACGGTGCGTCACTGCTCGGACACGCTCATCCCGCGGTCGTCGAGACGCTGCGCGAGGCGGTCGTCCTCGGTACTACGTTCGGCGCACCGACGCCCGGCGAGGTGTTGCTCGCCGAGGCGATGACCTCGCGCGTGGCGGGACTCGAACAGGTGCGACTGGTCAGTTCGGGCACCGAGGCGGTCATGAGTGCGGTTCGCCTGGCGCGCGGTGCTACCGGTCGCGACAAGATCTTGAAGTTCGACGGCTGCTACCACGGCCATTCGGACGCGCTGCTCGTCGCGGGCGGCAGCGGCGTCGCCCAACTCGGCCTGCCGGGTTCGGCGGGCGTCACCGCGGGCGCGGTCGCCGACACGATGGTCGCTGCGTACAACGACGTGCCGACGTTGGATGACCGCGTGGCCGCGGTGTTGGTCGAACCGGTCGCGGCGAACATGAACCTCGTCGCGCCCGCGCCGGGGTTCCTCGCCGCACTGCGCGAGGAGTGCGACCGGGTGGGGGCGCTGTTGATCTTCGACGAGGTCATCACCGGCTTTCGTCTCAGCATCGGGGGAGCCGAGGAGTTCTTCGGGGTCAGTCCCGACGTCTGGTGCTTCGGCAAGGTGATCGGCGGTGGACTGCCGGTCGGGGCCTTTGGCGCGAGTCGCGGACTCTTGTCGGCGCTCGCTCCTGCGGGTCCCGTCTACCAGGCGGGCACGCTTTCGGGCAATCCGCTCGCGACCGCCGCGGGCGCGGCGGTGCTCGAACTCGTCAGTGGCGAGGACCTCACGGACCTGGCGACGCGCGTGCAACGTTTCGCCGAGGGAATGGCCAGCGCGATCTCGGCGTCGGGCCTCTTTGCGCTCACCCCGAGCGTGGGACCGCTGATGGGCCTGTACCTGTCGCGCGAGGAGACGGCCGCGCCGACGAACTTCACCCAGGCTCGTTCGCTCTGCGATAACGGTCTGTACGGTCCGTTCTTTCACGCGATGTTGGCCCAGGGCGTCGCCCTCGCCCCGGGTGCCTACGAGATCTTGTTCACGTCGCTCGCCCACAGTGACGACGACCTCGAGCGGACCATTGCCTGCGCGGGTGAGGCGGCCCTGGTCGCGGCGAAGTCGTGACGGTCTTTCGCTCCGAGGGCTGGATGGTGCGGCCGAGTTTTGTGCCGCACGGCCCAACCTCACCGGTCACGTTGCTCGGCGACGAGTTGGGTCTCACCCAACTGACCGGGACACCGGCGGTCGCCTGGCAGACACCCTGGGGCGAACTCGCCAACGTCCTACTGGTGCGCTTTGCTCGCGGGCTGGCGTTGTTCGCGACCGCGAACGGGGTGCGGTACTGCTGGCGCACGACGAACAAGACCGACTACGACCAGATCGCCGGCGTGATCACCCAACACGGTGGGCGCGTCGTGCGCCGCCGGCGCCGAGCGGGAATCTACGTGGTGGTCCTGGTGGTCTTGCTCGCCTCGGTCGCGGGCGGCATCGGGGCGTTCTTCGATAAGGGTTCGGCGAGCGCGGCGATCATCGCGAACACCGAGGCCGTCAACTTGAGCGTGCGCGACCTGCCGAGCGGCTGGTCGCCGGCGTCGGGTTCGTTGTTGAGCGACCTGTTCAGCTCGCCGGGCACGGTCCTCACCTCGACGACGGTCACCACCGAACCCGCGAAGAACTCCACCTGGGCCAAGGTCTCGACGTTGTTCCAGCACTGCCTCGGGGTCTCGGCCCTCAAGGACCGCATGTACGGCCGCTCGGGACAAGAACCCGACTACCAGGTCGCCTCACCGGTCTTCGGTTCTGACCAGGTCGGCGGCGGGGAAGTGGCCTCGGCGACCCAGTACTACCGAACCACGACCATGGTGAAGAAGGACACGGCCGAGATGCGCTACGCGAATTTCGGCGCGTGCTTCGCCCAGACCAACGCGGCGCTACTCGAATCGGCCTACTCGAGCAACATCGCCGGCGTGGCCGTGGGCACGAACTGGCAGCCGGTGACCTTCGTGAAGGGATTCTCCGTGGGGGGTGTCGAGTCGTTGCGCCTGCCCGGGGTGACGGGAAAGCTCTATCTCGCGGTCGCCCAGATCACCGCCGGTCACTACGAGGTGACCCTCGGGGCCCTGCTCGGTTCGTGGCCCGCGCAGAAATCTTTCGTCGCGAACCTAGTGAACACCCTGCTGTCGCGCATGACGTCGACGTCCTCGGCCGCCGTCTAGCGCACGTTGCTCGTGGCGCACGGCACGCGCGACGTGGCCCTTGCCGAGTGTGATGAACATGACGACACTGAAGGCGACGTAGCCCACCCACACGACGCCCTGCATGATGGTCGGGCGCTCGGCGTAACCGAGCAGTGAGTGCAGAATGTCGCCGAGATTCGACGACTCGCTCACCAGTCCGCTCGAGTTCCACATCACGTGGTTGCCCAACGTGAGCCAACCGAGTTGCTCGAGGTTCTCGACGGCGTCGGCGAGCAGGCCCGCGGCGAAGAACATCAAGATCAACCCGAGGACGCGAAAGAACCGTCCGAGATTCAGCTTGGCACCCATCTTGTACATGGCGTAGGCGAGGGCGAGGGCCACCGCGAGTCCGAGCACCGCGCCGACGAGCAACAAGTTGCCGTGCACCGGCGTGGCCGCCTGGCGCGAACTCGCGAAGACGATGGCGAGGGTGAAGACCATGGTCTCGAGTCCCTCGCGTCCCACCGCCTGGAACGAGAGCAACCCGAGGCCCCAGCGGGTTCCCTTGGAGAGCGCGAGGTCGCTTCTCGCCTGGAGTTCCTTGGACATCGTGCGCGCGTGCTTGTGCATCCAGTAGGTCATCCCCGTCAGCACCACCGCGGCGAGCAGGTAGGTCGCGGTCTCGAAGTAGGTCTGGACGTTGGACCCCTCGTACTGCTTGATCAGAAAGAACGCGCCGAAGCCGCCCGCGAGCACGAGCACCATCGCGCAAGCCACGCCAAGCCACACGTCACGAAAGTGCTTTTGCTGATTGACCCGACTGAGGTAGGAGAGGAGTATCGCCACGATCATCGACGCCTCGATGCCCTCGCGCAAGAAGATGACGAAGGTGGGGATCACCTGGTCACCTCGTTGCTCGTGGGCGTAACTTCATCGATTCAGGCTACGGGAAAGGAATGGTCGAACATTCGCCACCGCGGGCGGGTACCGGCCACATCGCGGCGAGCACCCGAGAAACGCGGTACTACTCNNGTTTCGTCATCGTGTCAGGCTAACGGGAACCTCGCCAGTGAGGGTTCGTACGCAGAACCCCGGCACGCGAGAGGGTCTGGATCTGCCCGAGTACTACTCCTTGCGTTACTACTCAAGACGTAGTATCATGTCGCCATGACCAAAGCCGACCTCGCGGGCCTTCGCCGCCCCAACGATCCACCCTTGCTGATCCTGACCAGTCTCGCCGGAGGGTCCAAGCACGGCTACGCCCTCTCCAAGGACATCGAAGCGTTCGCCGGCATCGTGCTCAGTCCGGGGGCGCTGTATGGCGCGATCACCCGACTCGAGGAGCGTGGCCTCATCGAAGCCCTCGAGGGTGACGCCCGACGTCGCCCCTATCGACTGACCCGCGAAGGTTCCGACGCACTCGCCGGTGCGCTTCGCGAGCTACGCCGGGTGACCGACGTGGCGACGAGCCGGCTCGCCGTCGCCGGGGTGCTCGCGTGAGCGGCGTCGACTACGCCAGGTACGAGCGCTGGTACCCGAGCGCGTGGCGCGAACGCTACGGCACCGAGTTCGTGTCGTTGCTCGAGGCGACGTACGCGGGAGAACGAGTGCCCATGAAGGCGTCGTTGTCCATCGTGCGTGCGGGAACCCTTGAACGAGCCCGTGAGCTAGGTATCGTCGGCAAGTCGGTGAGCGACGACCGGGCGGTTACCGGTTCGGCCCTGGCGGTATTGATGGCGTGGACTGTCTTTGTCGTCGTGGGATTGGTCTTCGCCAAATACGTCGAACACTGGCAATGGTTCACGGCCGTGAACGAGCGAACGTTGCCATCGGTCGCTTACGACGTCGTCGCTGTCGGCGCGATCCTTGGCGCCGTGATCGCCGGGGTCGCGGCACTTCTGGTCCTGCCCGCACTCTTGGGCCGAATCCGGTCCTACGGTTGGCGCGTCGTGGCGGCACCACTACGTCGCACGTTGCTGGTGGGGGTCTGCGCCGCCGCCTTCACCGCTGGCATCGTGACGTGGGCCAACACAATCCACCGCGCCGGCCCCGCGCCCCTCTGGCCGAATCGAGTGGTGTTGCTCGCGTGGTTCATCGTCGTCGTGGCGGCGATCTTCATTGGTACCGCGAGCGCGGGCACCGTAGTTCGCCGGGTCGAACTCGAGACGCGCACGATCCGCAGGCTCGGATCGTTGGCGCTCGCCATGAACGTCGTGCTGGTAGTGATCTTCGTGGGCGTGGTCACCTTTTGGGCCGCCACGGCGGCGAACGCCCCGTGGTTCTTTTCTTCCGAGATCCTCCGTGCTTCGTCCGCGGTACTTCACCCCGCGTCGACGTCGTCGCCGAGCGCCTTCACGGTCGTCGGTTCGACGGGTCACGACATGCCGATCGTGCTCGTCGTCATTGGAACCGCGATGCTGGGAAGTCTCCTCGTCGCTCTTTACGCGGGGACGAGGATAGCGTCGCGACTGCGTCGCGTGGGCTAGGTCTCAGTCGTCGCCGAGTCCGCCGAGGAGTTTCGCGTACGCCTGCTCGGGGATGACGTCCGCGAGGCGCACGAGGGCGCGATAGCCCACTTCGGCTGGCCCGTTGCGGTCGTTGCTCATCAGGTTCGCCATGATCTCGAGCAGCTGTTTCATGAGTGGTTCGACGCGCAGTCCCGCCCCCACGCAGGCCGAGAGGATGCGCGGTTCCGAGATCACGCGTACGAAGGCCCGCGCGACCTTGTAGTAGTCGCCGTAGGCCTCGTCGAGCAGTTCGTCGTAGTGGGCGAGCCTCGTGGGATCGTTGGCCACCAGCGCCTCGGCCAGCACACTGGCCGCGAGCCGCCCGGTCTCGTAGCCGTAGGCGATGCCCTCGCCGTTGAACGGATTGACCGCGCCGGCAGCGTCGCCGATCGTGAGGGTGTTGGCGCCCACGTGGGGTCCGAGCGCGAGGCCCATTGGCAGTCGTCCGCCCGTCGCGGGCCCACAACACGTCTCGTCGTTGAGTCCCCACGCCTCGGCCGCCTGGGCCACGAAGTACTCCTGGAGCTTGGTGGTGTTCACGCCCTTCCAGGCGCCGCCCGTCGAGAGCAGTCCGACGCCCACGTTGACCCGGCCGTCGCCCAGGGGGAAGACCCAGCCGTAGCCGGGAACGACTTTGCCTTTGGGGTCGCGGATGTCCAGGTGCGAGTCGATCCACGGCTCATCGTGGCGAGCGCTCGTGTAGTAACCGCGCAGCGCCATGCCCATGGGCCAGGCCTTGTTGCGCATGACGCCGAGCTCACGGCCCATGCGTGAGTTCTGGCCGTCGGCGACCACGACGTAACGAGCGCGCAGCTCGGCGGTGGTACCGGTGTCCTTTTCCTTCACGACGACGCCCTTGGCGCCCTTCAGTCCGTGACCGGGCGCGTCACTGGGCTCGAGCAGGTCCACGACTTCGACGCCGTTTAATAAGGTCGCGCCCTTTGCCCGCGCGTGCTCGGCGACCAGGCCGTCGAGATTGAAACGCGTGATCGTGTAGCCGTAGTTGGGGAATTTCGGGTGTTCGGGCCAGTTCATGGCGAGCGTCGCCCCGAAGCCGAAGGCGCGCAATCCGTTGTAGCGGTGCCCGTGGCGCGCGACCTCGCGCTCGAGACCCATCTCCTGGAGTTGGTAGACCGAGCGCGGCGTGAGGCCGTCGCCGCAGGTCTTCTCACGTGGGAAGGTCTTCTTCTCGACGAGGCACACCGACCACCCGGCCTTGGCGAGCCAGTACGCGCAGGCCGAGCCGCTCGGGCCGGCGCCCACGATCACGACGTCGAAGATGGTGTTCGATGCGAGGTCGTTGAGTTTTGCCACGCGACGAGCCTAGGCCCTTGGTCAGGCCCTTGGTCCTGGGGTCGCGCAACGTTGGGTCCTGGCAAGTCTGATAAAAAGGTTCGGTGGACCAGTACTTACCTTTGCTGGGACTCCTGATTCTCGGGGTGCTGTTCGCGTCGGGTTCACTTGTGGCGTCGGCGTGGTTGGCGCCGCACAAGCGGCCCACGGACGCGAAGCGCGCGCCCTACGAATGTGGGATCGTCCCCGAAAACGAACCTCCACAGCGATTCCCGGTTCGCTTCTACCTGGTCGCGATGATCTTCGTGATCTTTGACATCGAAGTCGTCTTCATGTACCCCTTCGCCGTGGTCTTTCGCCAACTGCACGTCTTTGGACTCATCGAGGTCCTCGCGTTCTCGGTGACGGTCTTTGGTGCGTTGGTGTTCCTCGTGAGCGAGGGCGCGCTGCAGTGGGGCCCCGTCAAGCACCTCACGCCGGGCATGCCGGCGCGCACGAGTTCGTCAACCATCGTGCGCATTGGTCAAGACCCCGAACAGGCGGCGTAATGGGCCTCGAGGATCTGCAGCACAACTTCTTGACGGGCCAACTCGAAGACCTGGTGCGTTGGGCGCGTCGCGCCTCGGTGTGGCCCGCGTCGTTCGGCCTCGCTTGTTGCGCGATCGAAATGATGGCGGCGGGCGCCGCGGACTTCGACCTCGCACGATACGGCATGGAGGTCTTTCGCAACTCGCCGCGTCAGGCCGACCTCATGATTGTCGCCGGCCGCGTCTCCCAGAAGATGGCGCCGGTCCTGCGTCAGGTCTACGACCAGATGATGGAGCCCAAGTGGGTCATCTCCATGGGCGTGTGCGCGTCGACGGGCGGGCTGTTCAACAACTACGCGATCGTCCAGGGCGTCGACCAGATCGTGCCCGTGGACGTCTACGCGCCCGGTTGTCCGCCGAGTCCCGAGACCCTGATGCACGCGATCCTCACGTTGCACGAGCAGATCCGTACCGGCGAGATCATGCAGCGTCGCAGTGAAGGCCGCCCCACGCACGTTGAGGATGCGCAGAACCTCTGGACTCCCGAGGTGCCTGTCGCGGTGAGGGTGGGAACGCCGAAGTGACGTCCCTTGCTCCCTCGGCCCCCCCGGGCGTACTGACCAGTGATGGTCTCGCGGCAGACCTCGTGTGCTTTCCCACGCGCGCGCAGTACTTCGCGCTCGTCGAGTCGTTCAAGAACGACGGGTTCGAGATGTGCGTGGACGTGTGCGGCGTCGACTACCTGAGCCACTTCGACCGTCCGCTGCCCGAAGGCGTCGTCGCGACGCGATTCGAGGTCGTGACGAACATGCTGAGCCTCTCCAAGCGCGAGCGGGTGCGTATCCGCGTCCAGGCGGGCGACGACGAACCCGAGGTCGAGTCGCTCTTCGCGCTCTATTCGGGTGTCGAGGCGATGGAGCGCGAGGCGTTCGACCTGTTCGGCATCATCTTTACCAATCACCCCGACTTGACGCGTATCTTGATGCCCGAGGACTGGGAAGGTCACCCACTGCGCAAGGACTACGGCGTGGGCAACGTGCCCGTGCAGTTCAAGGAAGCGCCGGGCCCGCGATGAGCGAACCCACCGTGCGCGCTATCGAGCGCGACGAACTACTCGTCGCCGAGACCTCCGAGGGTGACCAGGAACTCCAGCGGCGCGAGAACACTTCGACGAGCGAACTCGGACGAGAGATCGGCGCGGTGCTGCGCCGCAACGATCTGCACATCGACCCGATGTCGATCGACGTCGAACGGCGCGACGACGAGACCATGATCATCAACATGGGTCCCTCGCACCCGTCCACGCACGGCGTGCTGCGACTCATGCTCGAGCTCGACGGCGAATACGTCCTTCGCTGCAAGCCCGTCATTGGCTACCTGCACACGGGCATGGAGAAGACCGCCGAAGAACTGAGCTACATCCAGGGTGCGACGAACGTGACGCGCATGGACTACTTGTCCCCGGTCATCAACGAGTTGAATTATTCGATCGCCGTCGAGAAGCTGCTCGGCATCGAGGTGCCCGAGCGCGCCGTGTGGATCCGCATGATGATGAGCGAACTCAATCGCATGTCCTCGCACCTGGTGTGGATGGCGACCAACGGTATGGACCTCGGATCGACTTCGATGATGATCTACGGCCTTCGCGAGCGCGAGCTCATACTGGCCTTCTTCGAGAAGACCGCCGGACTTCGCCTCAACCTCAACTACGTGCGTCCGGGGGGCGTCGCGGCGGACCTGCCCGACGGATGGAAAGACGACGTCGCGGTCATCTGTGACACGATCGACGAGCGCACCTACGAGTACGACCAGTTGTTGACCGGTCAGCCGATCTTTCGCGAGCGTATGGTGGGCGTCGCGCCGATCACCGCCGAAGAGGCGCTGTCGCTCAGCGTGACCGGTCCGGTCCTTCGCTCGACGGGGGTGCCCTGGGACCTGCGCCGTACGATGCCCTACCTCGCCTACGACCAGGTCGAGTTCGACGTCATCGTCGGCACCTACGGCGACAACTTCGACCGCTACGCGATTCGCCTCAACGAGATCCGCGAGTCGATCCGCATCGTGCGTCAGTGCGCCGAGCGCATGCCCGGTGGCGACTACCGCAGTCAGGACCCCAAGGTCACCCCGCCGCCGCGCGCGCGCATCGGCGAGTCGATGGAGGCCTTGATCCACCACTTCAAACTCTTCACCGAGGGTTTCCACGTGCCCGTCGGCGAGGTCTACTCGGCCGTCGAGTCACCGCGCGGCGAGATCGGCTGCTACCTCGTCTCGGACGGCAGCGCCAAGCCCTACCGCCTGCACGTGCGCGGTCCGAGCTTCGTGAACCTCCAGGCCATCCCGCTGCTGATGCGCGGCGGATCGGTCTCGGACGCCATCACGACCGTGTCGACCGTGGACCCCGTCTTGGGCGAGGTCGACCGATGAGCCACTTCCACCCCGAGATCCGCCAACGCGCCGAGGAGCTCGTGGCGCTCTATCCGCGCGCGCGTTCGGCGATGCTGCCGCTGTTGCACCTCGCCCAAGAGCAAGACGGCTACCTCAGTGAGGCGGGCATCGACGAGGTCGCCGCGCTGACCGGGACGACGAGCGCGGACGTGCGAGGCACGGCGGCCTTTTACGACATGTTCCACCTCGAGCCGGTGGGCAAGTACGTCGTCGGGGTCTGTACGAACATCGCGTGCCTCTTGGCCGGTGGCGAGGAGTTCTTAGAGCACGCGTCCCAGAAACTCGGCTGCGCGGTCGGTTCGACCACGAGCGATGGATTGTTCACCCTCGAAGAGACCGAGTGCCTCGCGGACTGCGACAAGGCGCCATGCGTGCAGGTGAACCACCGCTACGTGCGCACGACGACTCCCGCGACCTTTGACGCGTTGGTGGACGAACTTCGCGACGGCAAACTCGACCACGACGTGCCCGCCCACGGCACGCTGATCCGCGTGCGTCGCAGCGGCGGACTACGCGTCCCTCGCCAGGAGATCGTCGACCAGCGAGCCCTTGCCACGGCCGCCCGCGCCCAGCGCGCCGAGGAGGCGAAGTAATGGCCGTGCTCGACTCACCGCGCATCGTCTCGTCGAGGTCCCAGTACGCCGACTCGTACACGCTCTCGCGCTATCTCGCGACCGGTGGGTACGTCGCACTGCGCAAGGCGCTGACCATGTTTCCCGAGCAGGTCGCGGCCGAAGTGGACGCGGCGTCGTTGCTCGGACGAGGCGGGGCGGGTTTTCCCGCGGGTCGTAAGTGGTCGATGTTGCGTAAGTCGCCCGTGTCCTATCTCGTGGTGAACGGCGACGAGTCCGAGCCCGCCACCTTCAAGGACCACTTCCTCGTCGAACGCGATCCCCATCAATTGGTCGAGGGGGTCATCATCGCGGCTTACGCGTTGCAGGTGAGCCAAGCCTTCATCTACCTGCGCGGCGAGTTCGCCCTGGGTCTCGAGCGCGTCCAGCAGGCGGTCAACGACGCCTACGCCGAAGGTGCTCTGGGATCGAAGATCTTCGGCTCGGACTTCTCGATTGACTTGGTGGTGCACCCGGGCGCGGGCGCGTACATCTGTGGTGAGGAGACCGCGCTGATCGAGGGCCTCGAGGGCAAGCGCGGTTTTCCACGCATCAAGCCACCGTTCTTTCCGGCGGTCACCGGACTCTACGGCGAGCCGACGGTCGTGAACAACGTCGAGACCATGTCGAACCTGCCCTGGATCGTGAACCACGGCGGCGCGGCCTTCGCGGCGTTGGGCGCCGGTCGTTCGACCGGCACGAGGCTGTTCGCGCTGGCGGGCCGAGTGAACAATCCCGGCGTCTACGAGATCGAGATGGTGAAGAACACCTTTCGTGACCTCATCTACGACCCGCAACTCGGCGGCGGCGTGATCGAGGACCGGGCGGTAAAGGCGATCATCCCCGGGGGTGTCTCTGCTCCCTGGTTCGGGCCCGACCTGCTGGACCTGCCACTCGGCCAGGACGAGGTGGGTGAGAAGGGTTCGATGTTGGGCTCGGGATCGGTCGTCGTGCTCGACGAGACGACCTGCGTCGTGCGAGCCGCGTGGCGGATCACCAAGTTCTTCTCTCGCGAATCCTGCGGCCAGTGCACGCCGTGCCGCGAAGGCTCGGGTTGGATCGAGCGCGCGATGTACCGCCTCGAACACGGCGGCGGTCGCATGGAGGACATGGACCTGCTGCTCGACCTGTGCGACAACATCGCCCCGGGACTCTCGTGGCCACCCCAGCAGACGACGATCTGCGTACTCGGATCGTCGATCCCGTCCTCAGTGCACTCGGCGATCGCCATGTTCCCCGACGATTTCAAGGCGCACGTGCTGCACGGAGGGTGCCCCCATGACTGACGTCATTCGCACCACGGTGAGTATCACGGTGAACGGTCGTGAACTCGAGGTGAAGCCCGGTGAGTTGTTGATCGACGCCGCCGAACGGGCGGGCGAGTACATCCCACGCTTCTGCTACCACCCGCGCATGGAGCCAGTCGGCATGTGCCGCATGTGCCTGGTCGAAGTCGAGGGGCCGCGCGGCGCGACACTGCAGCCCGCGTGCTACCTGCACGTCAACGACGGCATGAGCGTGTGCACGAACTCCGAGAAGGTGAAAAAGGCCCAAGACGGCGTGCTCGAGTTCCTGCTCGCGAATCACCCCCTCGACTGTCCCATCTGTGACAAGGGCGGCGAATGCCCGCTGCAAGACCAGACGCTCGCGCACGGCTCGGGTGAGACCCGATTCGTCGAGGAGAAGCGTCACTTCGTCAAACCCATCGAGATTGGTGAATTGGTCCTGCTCGACCGTGAGCGCTGCATCCAGTGCGCGCGCTGCACGAGGTTCTCCGCCGAAGTGGCGGGCGACACCGAGATCGCCTTCTCGGGTCGCGGGGACCTCATCGAAGTAGCGCCCTCACCGGACAAGCCCTTTAATTCGGTCTTCTCGGGCAACACCGTCCAGATCTGTCCGGTCGGCGCACTGACCGCCAAGCCGTATCGGTTCAGCGCTCGTCCCTGGGACCTCGAACAGGTCGAGAGCACCTGCACGACGTGCGCCGTGGGTTGTCGAATCGCGGTCCAGTCCTCGGGTAACCGGTTGACTCGCGTGCTCGGGGTCGACAGTGACCCGGTGAACCACGGGTGGCTCTGTGATAAGGGACGTTTCACGCTCGACTCGATCGACCAGAACCCCGACGCCACCGACGTCCTGGACCCGGCGACGCGCATGGTCGCACCGATGGTGCGCGTGAACGGCGTACTCGAACCCGTCAGTTGGGGCGAGGCCCTCGACGCGGCGGCGACGATCTTGCGTGACGCGAGCGCGACACCCGAAGGCGTCGGCGCCATTGGTGGCGCGTCACTGACCAATGAGGGCGCATTCGCCTGGGAGCGGTTCGTTCGCGGCGTGCTGGGCAGCGACAATCTTGACGCCCAGTTCGGTGACGGGCTCGACCCGGTGTTGCTCCAAGCCCTGCCACGCGCCACCATCGACGAGACCGCGAGCGCGAAGACCGTCGTTACTCTGACCGGGGATCTCCGTGAGGAGCTGCCGATCCTCTTTCTGCGCCTGCGCGAGAGTGCAGTGCGCGACCACCACGCCATCGTCGAATTCGCGTTCGGTCCCTCGGCGCTGCGACCGGTCGCTCGCCTTTCGCTCGTCGTTCGTCCCGGCGAGGCCCACCTCGCGGCGCGCTGCATCACCGACCGCGCCGACGCACCCACCGGTGTCGCCTTCACCAACGAGGAGCTCTTCGAGGCTCGACGTCTCATTGGCGAGAGCGGCGAGGGCGTCGTGTTCGTCGTGGGTCGTCCCAACGTGGCCGAGGATCCCCGAGTCCTCGAAGACGCCATTCGTCGCTTCGCCGAGCGTTTCCCGGACGCGAAGTTCCTCGTCGCGCTGCGACGTTCGAACGTCGCGGGTGCGCTCGACATGGGACTCAGCCCGCGACTTCGTCCGGGTCGCGGCTTTGAACTCACTTCCAAGGGCCGTGACACCCTCGGTCAACTCGAGGCGCTGCGTCGAGGCGACCAGAAGGCGCTGCTGCTCCTGGGCGGCTCCCTGCTCGGTAACGTCGCCGACGTCGTCGGTGCCACTTCGGCTCTCGAGAAGGCCAGCGTGATCGCCGTCACCGGACACGGCGGACCGTCGCTCGCCTTCGCCGACGTCGTCTTGCCCGCCGCAGTCGCGCACGAGCGCAGCGGCACGGTGACCAACATCGAAGGCCGCGTCAGCGCGGTCGCCGCCAAGATCGTGGCGCCGGGTTCGGCCTGGCCCGACGTCGCCATCGCGGCCGAACTGGCCGAACAACTCGGTCAGAGCATCGGTCTCACCTCGGTCGAACAGACCGCGAAGGTCATCGAGGAGTCGACGGGCTACCCCGCGCTGTCGGTGGCGAACGACGAGGTGCACGACGGCGCGGTCGTCGGTCGCCTCGACGCGACGTCGCTGCGCCACGCGCTCGACCCCATGGCCTTTCCCGGCATTCGATCGGCTGAGAGCGTCGGTCTCGCCTCCTACACCGGCGCAACGGTCGAGGAGAGCGCCGTGGACCGCGTGCACACGCGACCCGCGACGCTCGACGTCCTCGGTCACGCGCCGAACCTCGAGGTGCCCCTCGCTGACGCCTACTCGCTGCGACTCGTCGTGTCGCGCCGTCTCTACGACCGAGGCGTCGCCATGCAGGGTTCGCCGGCGCTGGACAATCTGATCAAGGCGACGACGTTGTCGCTCAACCACGTGGACCTCGACCGCCTCGGGGTCGAGGCTGGCGCCATCGTGCGCGTCACCGGTGCACGGGGCAGCGTGCGTCTCGCCGTGCAACTGAACGAAGAGGTGGCGCGTGGATCGGCCGACGTCGCCTTTGGCACACTGAGCGCTGCGGGCGAGGACGCGCTGGCGGCGCTGTTCGACCCGACGAGCGTCATCAGTCAGGTACGGGTGGAGACCCGATGAACCAGTTCTTCGCCGCTTCGGACCCGCTGTTCAATCACGGCACCGGTGACTGGATCGTGCTCTTGATCGTCCTCGTGAAGATCCTGGTGGGTTTTGGCGCGCTGATGAGCGCGGTGATCGTCATGATCTGGTTCGAACGCAAGGCGATCTCGGACATGCAGAGCCGTATCGGTCCCCAGCGCTGGGGACCCTTCGGACTGCTCCAGACCGTGGCGGACGGACTGAAACTCATCGGCAAGGAGGACCTGGTCCCGGCCGAGGCGGACGTCTTCGTCTTCAAGCTGGCGCCCTATCTCGTGGTCATTCCGGCCTTCATCACTTTCGCGCTCGTGCCGGTCGGCGGCACGCTGCACATCGCGGGTCACGTCGTGCTCTTGCAGATGGCCAATCCACCCATGGGCATCCTGTTGATGCTCGCGATGTCGGGCATCTCGGTCTACGGCGTGATGCTCGCGGGCTGGTCGTCGGGTTCGAAGTACCCGTTGCTCTCCTCGGTGCGTGCGAGTGCCCAGATGATCAGTTACGAGGCCGCTCTGGGTATGACCATCGTCACCGTCATCCTGGTCACCGGGGCGCTCACGACCCACAACATCGTGCTCTCCCAGGGCGGCGGGATCTGGCACTGGAACCTGATCCGGTTGGGCTTCGTGCCCTTCGCGATCTTTCTCATCGCCATCACCGCCGAACTCAACCGTCCGCCCTTTGACGTCGTCGAGGCCGAGAGCGAACTCGTGGGTGGCTTTCACACCGAGTACTCCTCGTTCCGCTTCGCCATCTTCTTCCTCGCCGAGTTCATGAACACCATCACGATGTCGGCGATAATGGTGACGCTGTTCTTCGGGGGCCCGGCCGGTTGGGTGCCGCCGGTCGCGCACTTCAAGTGGGTGTTCCCGATCATCTGGTTCCTCATCAAGACCTCGATCTTCTGCTTCTGCTACATCTGGTTTCGCGCGGCGCTGCCTCGTTTCCGTTACGACCAATTGATGGACCTCGGTTGGAAGCGGCTGATTCCCCTGAGCCTCGGCTGGATGCTCATCGTCGCGGGCTTTCTCATCTCGTGGCGCTGGGGACTGCTCATGTTCGCTGCGGTGTTGTTCGCCTGGATCGTGCTCACCCGGGCCTTCGAACTCGGCAAGACCCGCGAGTCCGGGCCGGAGCGTGTCTTGCCCACGGTGGGCGAGCGTCCGATCCCCGGTCGGGTCATCCGCCGCCTGAGCGACGAGGAGCGATAGTGGCCGGTCCCTTCTCCTTTTTCGGTGGCTTCAAGCTCACGCTGGCGCACCTTGGACGACCCAAGGTCACCACGAGCTACCCCCAGCACAAGCGAGCCAAGCAACCCCGTCAGCACGGACGTCACGTCCTCAACCGTTACGAGGACGGGATGGAGAAGTGCATTGGCTGTGANNCCCGTGAGCCCCGGTGAGCGCTACGGCTACGTCTACGAGATCAACTATCTGCGCTGCATCCACTGCGACCTCTGCGTCGAGGCGTGCCCGACCCAGGCGATCACCGAGTCCAAGATGTTCGAGTTCTCCTTCACGAATCGCGCCGACGCCATCTACACCAAGGCCGAACTGCTCGTCGACGACCAGGGCTTTCCCCAGCGCCTGCCCTGGGAGGACTGGCGCGAGGGCGAAGCCGCGATGACCGGCGGTTGGATGCGCGCGACGTCACCCGCGGGCGACGCCGAGTACGAAGGTGTCATCCAGTGGACCGGCGACCTCGGCGTGGGCGTGCGCGCCGCCGAGGCCGGTCAGACGGGCCAGCGCGACGACGAGGCCACGGGCTCCAAGCAACTGCGCGAGGTGTTCTACCGTCATCTCCAACCCGAGGACGTGCCGCTCGACCGGCGCGGACTCCAGGGCATGATCCGCAACGCGCGCGAGAGGATGCCGCACCGCTCCCACGGCGATCGGGGCGAACAGTGATCGCCACCCTCTCGTACTCGTGGCCGAGCATCCTGGTCTTCGCCGCCGCGGCGGTGCTCGTGCTCGTCGGCGCGCTCGGCGTCATCACCTTCAAGAACCCCGTGCACAGTGCGCTGAGTCTGATCATGACGTTGTTCGGCGTCGCGGTCGCCTTCGTCGCCCAGCAGGCCGACTTCCTCGCCGCGGTCCAGATCATCGTCTACGCCGGCGCGATCGTCGTGCTGTTCCTCTTCGTCATCATGTTCCTCGGCGTCGACCGCAAAGAACACGTGCACGTCGAGCCCTTCGTCGCCCAGCGGCCGTTGGCCGCTCTCGGGGCCGTGATCACGGTCGGCGGACTGATCGCGCTCATGGCCGAGTCGCACTGGGTAACGGGCGTCAAGTCGGTCTCGACCGTCGGCACCGCGCTCGCCACGGGCCAGGCCAACGTGCACCAACTCGGCACCGCGGTCTTCACGACGTACTTATTCGCCTTCGAAGCCACCGCGGCGCTGCTGGTCATCGCCGTGGTCGGCGCGGTGCTGCTCGCACGACGCGAACGAGTCCTCGCCAGCGAGGAGGTGGACGAGTGAACGTACCCGCCGCCTGGTACCTCGTGCTCGCCGCCGTGCTCTTTGGGATCGGGGCCTTTGGGCTCCTGACCCGTCGCAGCGCCCTGATCATGTTCATGTGCGTCGAGTTGATGCTCAACGCGGTCAATCTCACCTTCGTGACCTTCGCGCGCACGCTGAGCGACATCGGTGGACAGGCGACGGTCTTTTTCGTCATGGTCGTTGCCGCCGCCGAGGTCACGGTGGGTCTGGGCATCGTCGTGGCGGTGTTTCGGCGCCGGGCCTCGACGTCGGTCGACGAGCTGTCGGACTTGAAGGGCTGAGATGGCGCACGTCTCCACGCTGATCCTGTTGTTGCCGCTGCTCGGCTTCGCGGCGGTGTTGCTCAACGGCAAGAGTATGAACGAGTCCCAGATCGGCTACGTCGCGACCGGCGTCGTGGGACTCAGCTTCGTCGCCTCGGTGATCACCTTCGTGCTGCTGCTACACCACAGCCAGCGCCAGGTGACGGTCCACCTCTTTAACTGGATCGATGTCGGTTCGTTGCACGTGCCCGCGGCGTTGCTGATCGATCCGCTCTCGATCACCATGTGTCTGTTCGTGACGGGCGTCTCCACGTTGATCCACCTCTACTCCATTGGTTACATGCACGGGGAGAAGGACTACAAGAAGTTCTTCTTGTACTTCAACCTCTTCGTCTTCTCGATGCTCGCCCTCGTGCTCGCCAACAACCTGGTCTTCACCTTCGTGGGCTGGGAAGGCGTGGGGGTCTGCTCGTACTGGCTCGTGAGCTTCTACTTCGACCGCGATTCGGCCTCTTCGGCGGGCAAGAAGGCCTTCATCTACAACCGCGTGGGCGACGTGGGACTGCTGGTGGCGATGTTCTTGTTGTTCTCGCGCACCGGGACGCTGACGTACGTCGGGGTGTTCGAAAAGGCCGGGACGCTGACGCCGACGGTCGCCACGCTGGTGGTGCTGGCGTTGCTGCTCGCCGCGACCGGCAAGAGCGCGCAGATCCCGTTGTTCAACTGGCTGCCCGACGCGATGGAAGGTCCGACGCCGGTGTCGGCGTTGATTCACGCGGCGACCATGGTCACCGCCGGCGTCTACCTGCTCGTGCGCATGTCACCGGTGCTCGCACTGTCGTCGTCGGGACGCATGACCATCGCGGTGATCGGTGGCGTGACCGCCTTCGTCGCCGCGACGATCGCGACCTCCCAGAAGGACATCAAGAAGGTCCTCGCATTCTCGACCGTCTCCCAGATCGGCTACATGGTGCTCGCCGTGGGCGTGGGGGCCTACGGGGCGGCGATCTTCTTGATGGTGGGCCACGCGTTCTACAAGGCGCTGCTCTTCCTCGGCTCGGGATCGGTCATCCACTCGCTCCACGGTGAACAGGACCTGCGAAAGATGGGGGCGTTGCGCAAGTACCTGCCGCTCACGTTCCCGACGTTCCTCATTGGTTGGCTCGCCATCTCGGGCATCCCTCCCTTCGCGGGCTTCTGGGCGAAGGGCGACGTGCTCACCAACGTCTTCGCGCACAACAAGGCCCTGTGGGTGCTCGGCGTCGTGACCGCGATCCTCACCGCGTACTACATGAGTCGTCTGTTCGTGCTGACGTTTCGCGGTACCGAGCGATTCCGCGAAGTCACCCACGGCCACGACCCCCACGAGTCACCCTGGGTCATGACCACGCCGCTGGTCGTCCTCGCGGCGCTCTCGGTGCTCGGGGGCGCCCTCGCCCTGCCGTGGGTCCACCACGACACGTTGGAACACTTCCTTAGTTCGACCTTCGGGTACGTGGCGCCGATCGCGAGTCAGAGCACGCTGAGCCAGTGGGGACTCGCGGCGGTGGACGTCGCGGCCGCGTTGATCGGACTCGCCGCGGCGTTCTCGATCTGGCGCAGTCGCTCCGAGGACGAGAAGCTCACCCCGAAGTTCCTCGAACACGTCTGGTACTGGGACGACTTCTATGACGCGACCATCGGACGCCCACTCGAGCACCTGGCCGTCTTCAGTGACGCGGTGATCGAGGACGAGGTCATCGACGGCGGCGTGATGGGACTCGCGGCGGGCATCGTGCACAGTTCCCAGGGCGTACGCAAGATCCAGTCGGGCTTCGTGCGCCACTACGCGCTCGCCATGGCCCTCGGTCTCGCGGTGATCGTGGTCTATCTCGTGGCGAGGGTCGGTTAGTCGTGCATTCCTCCCTCTGGCTCTGCGCGCTGCTCGTCGTGCCCTTGTTGGGTGCGGCGGGGGCCGCCCTCGGGCGCTCCAGGCAGGGCCTCGCCTACGCCATCGCCGTCGCCAGCGCCGCCGTCGAGATGGCGATCGGCGTCGTGATCTTCTTCCTCTACAACGCTCACGTCGCCGGGGCCCAGACCTTCGACTTCGCCACCCGCTACGTGTTGTCCGCGCCCTTCGGACTCGCCTACGACGTCGCCCTGGACGGCATCTCGCTGTTCATGGTCGAACTCACCGCGATCGTCGTGCTGCTCGCGTTGTTGGGCGGGCGCGACAAGCGACGCGAACCCTCCTTCGTGTCGTGGTTACTCATCCTGACGTCGTTCACGATGGGCAGTTTCGTCGCACACGACCTGCTCGAGTTCTTCATCTTCTTCGAGCTGACCCTGGTGCCGTGCTACTTCATCATCGCGGGCTGGGGCGGGCGCGAGAAGAACAAGGCGGCCCTCAAGTTCTTCATCTACACCTTCAGCGCCTCGGCCTTCTTGCTCATCGGCATCTTGTACCTGGGCCTCGCCCACCAGCACCAGGCCGGGGGAGCTCTCACGTTCGCCTACGGCGTTCTCAGTTCGACCTCGATGACCCACTCGACGGCGATCTGGTTATTCACCGCCTTCGCGATCGCCTTCGCCGCGAAGGCCCCGATCTGGCCGCTGCACACCTGGTCGCCGCTCACCTACGCCGAGGCCCCGACGGCGGGATCGATCGAACTCTCCGCGCTGCTCGCCAAGCTCGGTTCCTACGGACTGCTGCGTTTCGCGGTCGGACTCTTCCCCCTGGCGCTCGCCGACGTGCGCCCGGTACTGCTCACCCTGGCGGTGATCGGCATCCTCTACGGGTCGATCCTCGCGTGCGTCGCCAAGGACCTCAAGCGCTTCGTCGCCTACAGTTCGCTCGCCCAAATGGGCTTCATCACGCTCGGGGTCATGTCGGGTTCCAAGATCGCCACCGTCGGCGCGGTGCTGTTGATGTTCAACCACGGCATCATCACCATCGGGTTCTTTCTCATCATCGGCTTCATCGAGCAGCGCCGCGGCAGCTACCAGGTCGCCGACCTGCAGGGCCTCCAGGGTCCCGCGCCGGTGTTGGCGGGAGTCTTCACCGTGGTCATGCTCGCCTCGATCGGCCTGCCGGGACTCTCGGGCTTCGTGAGCGAGTACCTCATCCTCATCGGCACCTTCGCGGTGCACGCCTGGTGGGGCGTCGTGGGCGCCTTCGGTGTCGTGGCGGCGGCGGTCTACCTGCTCTGGGCCTACCAGCGCGTCTTCCAGGGTCGCGCGGTCGGGGCGAACGCCGCAATACCCGACGCGTCGACCAAGGAACGCTGGGTGCTGGTGCCGATCGTGGTGCTGATCGTCGTGCTCGGTGTCTTTCCCCGGCCGGTGCTTGATCGCATCTCGCCGTCGGTCCAGCAGTTGATCGAACACGTCGCGCCGAGCGGGGTGACCAAGTGACCATGTCCACGAGCGCTCCCATCGTCATCCCTTCGATCCACTACTTGGCGATCCTGCCGGTGATCATCCTGTTCGGTGCGTCGTTGTTCCTCGTCTTTGTCACGGCGATGGTGCGCACCAAGGTCACCCAGGTCGCCGCGACCGCGGTCACCTGCGTCGCGTCGCTCGCCGTGCTCGTGGTCACGTTCTTCCAGTGGCGCTGCATCGACAAGTCCGGGGCCTCGACGACGATCGCCCACGCCATCGTCTTGGACGGCTTCAGCGTGGTGGCGACCGGGGTCATCGCCGTGAGTCTCTTGATGGCGACGTTGGTCGCGCACGACTGGGCGGTGCGCGAGCGCGTCCGGGGCGCCGAGTACCAGATCCTCGCGCTCGCGGCCTCAGCGGGTGCGGTCCTGATGACCCAGGCGAACGACCTGATCGTGATCTTCCTCGGCCTCGAGATCCTTTCGCTCGGCCTGTACGTGCTGGTCGCCTTCGACCGGCATCGCAAGACCTCCGCCGAGGCGGCGTTGAAGTACTTCCTCTTGGGCGGGTTCGCGTCGGCGATCTTCATCTACGGCGCCGCCCTCGTCTACGGCGCGACGGGCACGACGAACCTGACGACGATCGCGTACTTCCTGGCGTCCAACGTCGTGCTGCACCCGGGTCTGCTCTACGCGGGCGGTGCGCTGTTGATCGTCGGCTTCGGCTTCAAGGTCGCGGCCGTGCCGTTCCACCTGTGGTCGCCCGACGTCTACGAGGGTGCGCCGACGCCGGTGACCGGTTTCATGGCCTCGATCGTCAAGGTGGGCGCGTTCGCCGCCTTCGTGCGCGTCGTGATCTCGGCGCTCGGCACCCAGATGGAGACCTGGCGACCGATCTTGTGGGCGCTCGTGGTGCTCACCACCGTCGTGGGCGCCTCGCTCGCGCTGCTCCAGCGCAACGCCAAGCGCATCTTGGCGTATTCGTCGATCAACCACGCCGGGTTCATCCTGCTCGGCATCTGGGCGGGCACCCTGCGCGGGGTCGCGGGTACTTTGTTCTACGTCATCACCTACGCGCCCACGGTCGTGGCCACCTTTGCGATCGTGACCCTGGTGGGCGGGCTGGGCGACGAGAACCACTCGATCGACGCCTACCGCGGGCTCGCGCGACGCCAACCATGGCTGGGTGCTTCGATGGCGGTCCTGCTGCTCTCACAACTCGGGGCGCCGCTCACGACCGGCTTCTACGCGAAGTACTCGGTGCTCGCGGCCGCCATTGACCAGGGCGGTAGTGCGCTCGCCTTGATTGCGCTGCTGAGCGCCGCAATCGCGGCCTTCTTCTACCTTCGTTGGGCCATGACCCTCTACGCCGACGAGACCGTCGAAGCCGCGCGCGTCGTCGTGCCGCGCGCGACGGGCCTGGTGATCGGCGTGGGCGTCGCGATGACGCTGGTCTTTGGTGTGTGGCCCGGACCCCTCGCGACTCTGGCCCAGCACGCGACGTTGCTCTTCAATCCGTGAGATCGATCGGCGTCGCTACCTGCGCCGGGCTCGACAGCGACCCGACCTCGTCCTTTCGCGGCGGTAACGTCGACCCGGATTGGCCCTTGCTGTGCGCGGCCCTCGACGAGGTCGGCCTCGCGGGCGAGCTGTGCGTCTGGGACGACGAGCGCGTCGACTGGGACCGCTTCGACCTGACGGTCGTGCGCTCGACGTGGGACTACTCGAATCGACGAGACGACTTCCTCGCGTGGGCGGCGAACGTACCACGACTCTTCAACCCCTACGATGTGCTCGACTACTCCTCGGACAAGCACTATCTCGCGGACCTCGGCGAGGCCGGGCACCGGATCGTGCCGTCGTTCTTCTGTGACGTGGGCGAGGCACCGGTCTTTCCAACGGGCGACTTCGTCGTCAAGCCCTGCGTGGGAGCCGGATCGGTCGACGCCGAACGCTTTGGCGCCGACGAGCTCGACCGGGCGGGCGCCCACGTGCNNGGCGAACGCGCCCTGGTCTTCATCGACGGCGGCTTCAGTCACGCCATGACCAAAGGGCCGATGCTCAACACGCCCGCCGCACAACGCGACGCGCTCTTTCGACTCGAGCAGATGAAGAATGCTCAAGCCGAGCCCGACGCCCTGGTCTTCGCCGAGCGCGTGCTCGGCGACCTCGAGTGGCGCGACCTGCTCTACGCGCGCGTGGACCTGGTGCGCGACGACCACGGATGGGTCTTGATGGAGCTCGAGCTGGTCGAACCCTTTCTGTTCCTGCAGTTCGAGCCTGAGGCGGCGCGTCGTCTCGCCCGCGGGATCGCCCGTCGCCGCGAGGGTCTCGGCGTCTCCTAGGACGCGGTGGGCCGCACGACGACGGTACCGGCGAACTTGTCGGTCAGGGTCTGCTTGCGCTTGTCCCAGAGCGGCCACAACAGGTCGACGAAGACGGGGATCGTCAGCGCGAGGCTCGCCAGCGCGTGGTGGCTCTCGACCATGCGCTGGTGGGCGGTGGGGTGCACGTACTTGGTGTAGTGGTAGAGGTTGCCGATGAGACTCAGCACGCAGTAGAGCGCGGTGCGCCGGCCTGCTTCGAGGCGGGTGACGGTGGCGCTGCTCACGGCGTTGACGACGCGCACGCGCGCGACGCGCATGCCGGGGGTCTGGCCCGACATGAAGGACAAGAAGAGCGTGCCGTAGAGAAAGGTGACGACCGCGATCGTGACCGCCGTCGCGTAGACGTTGACGTGCAGCGCTCGCAAGGGATACGAGAACACGACGCCCAGGATGATCGAGTCGATGAGGTAGCCGAGCACGCGCCACCCGTAGCCCGCGAGGGGAGTGGTCGTCGCGAGGGTGGCGTCGGCCGGCGACGGCATCGGCCCGAGCCCGGCGAGGCCACCGCTGGTCGCCTGGCCGCACTCGGGACAGGATTGTTGACCGGGTTCTAGAAGGTTCCCGCAACGTTTGCAGTACGGCACCGCTCTCCTCTCGTGATGACCCTCGCCACCGATAACTCAAGACTGTACGCCGAGTTGGATCGCTCGGCGGCGACGAGCTCGCTTATTCAGATCGGGTCGGGCCAGTGCACGACGTGGAGCCGCGAGCGACGAGTCCCACGCTGTGACACCATCTCGTTGACGTCGAACGGGTTCTCGAGGTTGTCCAGGCTGTCGAANNCCGGCCACGTAAAGCCGATCAAATGGGGTCGGGCCAGTGCACCACGTGCAGTCGCGAGCGTCGAGCCCCTCGCTGGGACATCATCTCATTCACGCTGAAGGGATTCTCGAAGTTGTCCAGCGAGTCGAAGTGCCGGCTCATCGGGCGATGCGAGACCACGAGATTGACGAACATCGTCACGGCCGCGACAATGCCGAGCGCCCAAGACACCGAGAGGTGGTCCGCGAGCAGGCCCACGGATTCTTGGCTCAAGGGTCCGACCACGAGTGGAATGAGTGCGAGCAACGTGAACATGGAGGCACGCTTGTCGATCGGCGTGCCGATCTGGATCACCGAGGTGACGATGGACGCGTTCATCAAGACCGCGAACCCGATCGGGATGGTGGCGACGAAGGCCACGATGTCGGTGGAGCGCGAATGGGACCCGCCCAGTACCTCCGCGCTCGCCATGGCCGCCAGTCCGAGTCCGGCGCCGAAGTAGCAGAGTCGTTGGATCTTTCCCCAACGCACTCGACCGTGGGCGCGTCGCACGACGAACGCGACGAGGATGCCGCCAATCAACGATCCCGATTCAAGGATCGACAACACTTCGGCGTTCGAGTTGATGGTATTGGCGATCGCGGGCAAGGTCACCGTGTAACTCGCGACGAAGAAACAGAGCACCGCGAAGCGACACGCGGCCCAGAGACCTGGCTCTGATCGCAAGAGCCGAAGGGCGTCGCCGAAGGACTCCGACGAGGCCTCCACGTGGTGCGCGGCCTCGTGACGCGACGTCGAGAAGAAGACCAGCACCTCGGGCACGGCCGTAAGGGCCGCGAGAAGAAACACCCACGCGGGGCCCACCGCGACGAAGATTCCCCCGCCCAGGAGAAGCCCGATCACCGCGGCCGCGGCGACGTTACGGGTGTAGGCGCTGTTCAACTCGGGGAGCCTGCCGGGTTCGGCGATCAGTTGGCGAACGAGGTAGGAATTGGGCGCGTTCAGTCCCTCGAACACGCCGTAGCCGAGGACCCACGTCAGTAGCGCGATGACGCCGAGGTGGTGGGTCGCGGCGAGGCCCATGGGAAAGAGGGCCCACAGGCCCTCGGCGAGGTTCACCCAGGCGTCCACGCGTGCCGCGCCGTAGCGGCGCGAGATCCTGGTGGCGCTGCCGGCGAGCAATAGCGAGGGGACGTTAAAGCAGAGCAGGATCAGTCCGGTCGCCGCGACCGAGTGGGTCTTGTGAAAGATCAAGTACGTCGTCACGAGCATGGCCATGTACTCGCCCGTGTGCACGACGCCGGCGCCGATCAGGTACCGGGTTCGAATGATCGTGAACTCGTCTGAGGGCCTCGACGACGCACGTTCGGTGCCTCGTCGTCGTTGCATGAGTCGATGTTACGAAGGACGACCGAGGGTTTCCCAATCCTGCGGTAATCGGAGTGTGAAAACTTGGTGACGGCCAGGGGACCGTTCGTGGCCGAGGTGTTGGTCGAGGTCCTTACGGGGTCCCGGTCTTCGCTCGCACGGCGTCGTGACCAGCCGTCGCGAATCCGTTCGCACGCTTCCGACACCGCCCCAGTAGCGTGTCCTGCAGTGGAGTACTTCAACCCCCTCACCTCGGTGCCGCCCGAAGATCCGAATGACTGGACCGACGAGCAGTGGATCGATTGGTTAAAGGCGACCGACGCTGAAGCGGGACCCACCGGTGAGTTTCCCGTCGCCACCGTGGGCAGTCGCATCGCCCGGTCACCGGCCGGACAGGTGCTCGGTCAAGCGATGCTCGGCCTCGCCCAAGCGATCTACGGACCGAAGGACGAGGAACAGGTGCTCATCGTCGAGGGGGTGGGTGAGCCTGAGGACGACGAGCCGTTCAACGTCCAGTTGGACTTCGAACACCCCGAGCGCTCCCAGATCGTCTTTCGCGGCGACAGCGATTCGTCGCACGGCTAGCTGGTCCGCGAGCCTTCGTGGGCTGGGCGATCGCCACCGGCCAATTGTTCTAGCGAGCGGCGACCTCGCGGTCCACGCGCTTCGCTGCTTCGAGCACCTCATCAGGGACAACGGTGCCGGGTCGGTTCGAGGGGTCGTTGGCGAGGAAGCGTCCCACGACCGGGATCTCGGTGATCGACTCGGCGCGCAAGATCGCCGCCACGACCGGCACGAAACTCTCGGCGGCCGGATAGACGAGGTAGCGCGCCAACCAGTCCGGGTGGTACTTGGCGTTAAAGGTCCACAGCGACTCGATGGGTAACACGCCCGACAGGCGCTTGAGGGCCCAACGCTCGACGCGGGTGAACGTGCCGTCGCCGCGCTCGCCGTCGAGCACCGAACGAAACGCCGCGAAGTTGAGGCTGAGCCCGCCCGCCCCGCGTTGGGCCAGGTACGCAATGGTCGAGCACAACGCGAAGTCGATCAGCCCGTTGGGGTGTTCGCCCGGGTCACGGCGCATGAGGTCGAGCGAATAGCCGTTGATCGCGGGCGAGGGCACGAACTGACAGACGGCGGCGGGTTGCCCATCGGGTCCGTGCACGATCGCGAGCAAGAGTCCCTTGTCCTTGGGATCGAAGAGTCGTCCGAGCATCATGGAGAATCCGCGCTCGCCCTCACCGCGACGCAGCATGCTGATCAGGTCGACGATGGCGGTGACCTGGCCCGGGTCGATGTTGGCCGGGTCGAGGAACTGTACGGTGTAGCCGTGACGGGCGAGCCGGGTGCAGGCCTGACGCAGACCCTTCATCCGACCGCCCTCGAGTGAGAAGGTCTGGCAGTTGACGATCGCCTCGTCACCCAGGTAGATGGAGTGCATCCCGGCCGCGTGGTAGAGCGGTGTCCACTCCTCGCTGGCGGCCATCACCCCGATGGTCCAGCCGCGTGATTCGCCGTAGGAGCGAAAGGCGCTGAAGACCTCGGTGCGTTCGGCCGAAGGTCCAATCGGGTCCGGCGAGATCAACGCCACGCCACCGTAGACCGCGTAGGCGACGAGCGAGTCGCGAAAGAAGAAGAACTGCTTGTCGTCGCGCAACGCGAAGTAGTCGAGCGTGCCGCGTCCGTGTCGACGCACGATCTCGCGAGCGCGAAGTTCCGCGATTCGGCGCTCGGCGCTCGTCGCCTTTAGCGACAGGCGACGGTCGACCACCGGACGGGTGAGCAGATAGAAGAGCGAGACCAACAAACAAACGCCGATGGTCACGAGCGTGGGATCGATGAAGTCGTCCACCCGGTCGGGCAGGTTGATGCTGTAGATGCCGAGCAACCTCTCGACGCACGCGATGAAGACGACCCCGAAGGCGGGCAGGTGCTGGCGACCCGCGGCCGCTTCGATGCCGAGGGTCGCGGCCAACAACGTGATCAACACGATAAGTCCGAGCCTCGGGATCGCGGCGCGAAGACTCGAGCGGTCGGTGGTGGCGAGGAAGTCTTGGCGCTGGGTCACGAGCAGTACCAGAATCGCCGCCGCGACCAGGGATGATACTATGCTCCCGCCTCGCGCGAGGTGCGCGATGACCGTAAAGGCGAGTGCGCCCACCGCGAAGAACCACGATCGGCGTTGTCCGCGTCGAATCCCACGCGCGGTCATGATCATGCCGATGCCGGCGGCGGCGGTCAAGGCCGCCGCTGACTGGGCGACGCCGAGGGGCAGCACCGTGAGCACGAGGTGCAGGCGTCCGCGCAGCGGCGGCGACGCGGTCACCGCCACGTTCACCACGCCGTCGAGGAACAACAGGCCGCTCGCGACGCGACGTATCGAGCGTTGTCGACGCTGGGCACCGAGACGTTCGAGGTTGAGGGGGAAGGGACTCGCGTTCGGCCAGGACCCGACGGTGTTGGTCTCGCGCGACGGCGCGGGCTGCAGTGGTTGGCCCGCGACCAGTCGTTCGAGCACCGTACCGCGCCGACGCGGGGTTTCGCCCGCGATGAGACGCACCTGGACAGTGCTGGTGGCTTCGATCTCGACGATGCCCAGTCGATCGACCGAGCTGAACACCGGCGGAAGTCCGAAGTGGCCGCGACGCTCGACGATGACGGTGCGCGAGGGACCGGGTGCTGCGCACACGCCGTGGTCGAGGAACGCCAACGCCGGTCGTGGGGCGCCGCCCACCACCGCGCCGGCACCACCGCGTTCGCAAACTCGTCGCGCGATCTCGAGCGCGTCGACGTCGTAGGCGTAGGTGAGCGCGAGTGGCTCACTGAGTGCCGCCGTTCGCTCGCTTCTCGTGTCGTGGTCGAAACGTCGGCGCACGATCAAGCCGGCGACGCCGACGACCAGCGCTTCGAAGAGCACGATGAGCAGCACGTTCACCAAGAGGTTGCCCCAGAACGTCGTGGCGTGGGGCGCGTGGACCCTGTAGTGGTGATGCGTGAAGTGGCCCACGATCTTGGTGGCGGTGTTGAACAGGTCAAAGCCCACGAGGGCGAGCAGCGGGAACCACACCCACGGGCCCAGACGTCGATAGAGCACTCGCGAGGCTACGAACCGCGCCAGCGACGTCGGGTCCTCTAGTCGGTCGGCGTCAGAACGCTCGGCGCGGTCGGCGACCGTCAGGTCCCCGTGTGAGCGGCCCGCGCACACGAAAAGGTCGCGCACGCCGTCGGCGGTCGCCACCTGGAGCATCAGGTCCTTGGCAATCGTGGCGCCGAGCGAGGTCAGGCACCGTTGGGCGCCCTCGTGCTCGGCAAGTTCGTGATCATCGCTACCCGCCAGCACGATCAACTGGTGATTCGCCCTGGAGCAGAATCCGCGCAGGCATTCGGCGATCTCTGGTTTGGCGAGGAACGTGGCGTCGATGAACTTCGCGAGGTCGGACGTGGCGTCGGGGTGAAACAGGTTGCCCGCCACCACGACGACGGCGGCGTCGTCAATATCACCCAGGAGCTGGATGAACTCGCGGACCGGTCGACTGTGCAGGTTGGTGGCGGGCGAGAGAGAGAGGTCACTCACCACGTACACGTGATGCCCGTACGGGATCGGCAGCGTTAATCGTTCAATCTGCGCCACGCTGTCCAGTCTCGCAGACATCCCCTCACCAGACGTTTAAAGTCCATAAGCACTGATGAATGGGACGAACGAGCACGAGAACTGGCGCTGGCGCGACGAGGCCGGCGCACCCGCACGCGCGGTGATCTTTGACATCGACGGCGTGCTCGCTGACGCCGCGGGTCGCCAGCACTACCTCGATTGGGGCGATTGGCGCAGTTTCTTTGACGCCTGCGGTGACGACCCGGTAATCGACGAGATCGAGCGGCTCTTGGAACTGCTCGACCCCTCGCTCTTGATCGTGCTCTTGACCGGACGGCCGCGTCGGGTTCAGCCGCACACTTTGGCCTGGCTCGAGCGCTACGGGATCCGCTGGGACCTGCTGATCATGCGTGAGTTCGGTGACTACTCGGGAGTAGACGAGTTCAAGCGCGAATCGTTGCGTGAACTGCGCGCGGGAGGGTTCGATATCCAACTCGCCCTGGACGACGACCCGAAGAATCACGCCATGTACGTCAGCGAAGGCGTGCCCTGTATCTACATCCATTCTGGCTATTACCTCTAGGTTCGGTCATCCGCGACGCCTTTAGGCTCGAATAACTGTGTAGAGCCGAGCCGGAGAGTCAAGAGTGAAGATTGCCATTGTGGGGGCCGGCGTCAGCGGCCTGACCGCGGCGTACGTCTTGAGCGATCACCACGAGGTGACCCTGTTCGAACGCGAAGAGACCCTGGGAGGGCACGCGCACACCGTGGACGCGCCCGGCGGCGACGCCGACTACCCAGTCGACACCGGGTTCCTCGTCTACAACGAGGTCACCTACCCGAAGTTCATCGCCCTGCTCGAGCGTCTGGGCGTTCGCTCACGTGAGAGTTCCATGAGTTTCAGTTACCAAGACGTACGAAGTGGACTCGAGTGGAAGGGCAGCAGCCTCAACACGATATTCGCCCAACGTCGCAACATCCTGCGCCCGCGTTTTGTGCGCATGGTGGTGGACATCTTGTCTTTTAATCGAACCTTGCGCGGCTTGCTCGAAGACACCCTTAGCCCGAGGCTCACGCTGGCGGACGTCCTGGCGAGTCGCCAGTGGGGCCAGGATTTCGTGGCGTGGTACCTCATCCCCATGGGCGCGGCGATCTGGTCGGCGAACCCCCTCACGTTCGCCGAGATCCCCGCTCGTACGTTCGCCGAGTTCTTTTCACGTCACGGTCTGTTGCGCGTGCGCGGTCGACCGGTGTGGCGAACCATCGAGGGCGGCTCGCGGGCCTACGTGACCCGTCTCGAGCGAGCGATTAGCGAAAGCGGAAAGATCCACGTGGCCACTGCGGTCGAGGCGATCCGTCGAAGTGCGGATTGCGTGCAGATCGTCACCGAAGGTGGCGTCGAGACCTTCGACCACGTGGTGATCGCGTGTCACAGTGACGAAGCCCTCGCCATGCTCGAACGACCCACCGACGACGAGCGAGCGGTGCTCGGGGCGATCCGCTACCAGTCCAACGACGTGACCCTGCACTTCGACGAATCGCTGCTCCCGCGTTCACGACGCGCCTGGGCGGCGTGGAACTACCGACGCGAAGATGATGACGAACTCGCGACGCTCACCTACGACGTCTCGGCGCTGCAGTCGATCACGTCGCCCCGTCGATTCCTCGTCTCTCTCAACAGCGACGAGAAGATCGATCGCGCCAAGGTGCTCGCACGCTTCCGCTATTCGCATCCGGTGCTCGATCAGTCGACCGTGCGCGCACAGCAACAACGTCATCGCCTGAACGAGAATCGTACGTCGTACTGTGGCGCTTATTTCGGCTACGGCTTCCACGAGGACGGCGTGGCGAGCGCGCTCGAGGCGTGCGAGGCCCTCGGGGTGACCTGGTGACCGACTCGGCGATCTACTGGGGACGCGTCACCCACCAACGGTTCCTGCCGCGCGAGCACGCGTTCGACTACCGAGTGATGATGTTCGAACTCTTTCTCGACGAACTGGACGACGTCCGCCGTGAAGTCAAGGGTGTGGTCTTCGAGGGACGGGTCACCGAAGTGCCGGCACCAGTGCGCGCGATAAACCGCTTGCCCGGGCGCTACGTGCTTCGTCGACGTGATTTCCTGCCCGAGTACGAGGGAACGCTCGAACAAGCCACGCGTTCGATGTACCACGACCTCGTCGGCGCCGAGGCGCCCGGGCGCGTCGCGGTACTCGCGAATCTCGCCTCGCTTGGGTGGAACTTCAATCCCATCACGCTCTACTTCTTCTACGACGGCGCCCGGGTGGTGCGCACGATCGCCGAGGTGACCAACACTCCCTGGGGCGAACGCCACCTTTACGTGCTCGGTCCACCGGGCACGCTGGTGTTTGACAAGGCCCACCACGTCTCGCCCTTCCTCGAGATGGCGGGTCGCTACCGTTTGACCTACTCATCGCCCGCGGCGAAGTTTCGCCTCGCCATGACGCTCTTCGATCTGGCGCCAGAGGTGCCCGACGGTCTGGGCGCCCGGCGCTTCGGCGCAACCNNTCTTTTCGTATCTACGTTCAAGCGGCTCGATTGTTCGCCAAGCGCATCAAGTACGTGCCGCATCCTACGAGCACGAAAGGCCTCACGAATGCCCCCACTCGCTGAGGACACCATCGCGCCAGAAGGCTTCTTGCCGGCGAGGCGTCAGCGCTTCTCGCGACTCGCGCGATGGATCTTCCTGCGCCTCGTGAGCGCCAAGAGGATGCGCGACGCCGGCACGCTGCAGCTCAACGAGGATTGGAGAGCGTCTCGCGCGTCCCGGACCATCGGCGCCGGGGAGTTGCGCGCCGAGATGACCATCCACGATCGCGACGCCTACGCCGCCATCGTCTTTGGAGGTTCAAGGGGCATGGGTCGCAGTTACGTGAACGGACTGTGGGACAGCGAGGACGTGAGTGCGGTCGTGCGCTACCTCTTTCGCGTCTCCGAGCCGGGACGACAGCGTCAGGACCGGCGTGCGCGCCACAGGATGATGGTGCTGGGTGTCGCGCCGTCCTGGTTGAGCAAGTTGTTCGTCGGTTGGCGGCACGAACAAGGTCACTCGAGTGACCGTAAGAACATCCACGCGCACTACGACCTGTCCAACGAGTTCTTCGAGCTGATGCTCGACGAGACGCTCGCGTACTCGTGCGCCATCTTCAAGGACGACTCGACGACGTTGCACGAAGCCCAAGTCGAGAAGTTCGACCGGATCTGTCGAAAGCTCGGTCTAAGCGAGAACGACCACGTCCTAGAGATCGGCACTGGTTGGGGAGGCTTCGCGCTGCACGCCGCCCAGCACTACGGAGCGAAAGTCACCACCACCACGATCTCGGAGAACCAGCGACACTTCGCCGAACAGCGCGTGAAAGAGGCCGGTCTCGGGCACCTCATCACGGTGCTCGGCGAGCACTACCGCGATCTGCAAGGAAGTTTTGATGCGCTGGTTTCGGTTGAGATGATTGAGGCGGTCAATTGGCGCCACTACGAGGAGTTCTTCAAGAAATGCTCCACCTTGCTCACCCAGGAGGGCCGCATGGCGCTGCAGGCCATCACGATCGCCGAGCAGAGTTTCGAGCGCGCCAAGGTGCGCAAGGACTTCATTCGAGACTTGATCTTTCCCGGCGGCTGTCTACCGAGCATCGCGGCGATCATGTCGAGCATCGCCGGGGCGACCGATCTGCGCCTGGTGGACCTCGACGACATCGGGCTGCACTACGCCACGACCCTTCGCCTTTGGAAGCGCAACGTCGACGAGCGCTTCGAGGAGATTCGCTCCCTGGGCTTCGACGACCGCTTCAAGCGACTCTGGGACATGTACTTGCGTTACTGCGAAGGGGCTTTCCTCGAGCGTCACATCTCGGACGTCCAATTGATCTTTCACAAACCCGGCGCGCCGGTTCATCTCGGGTACCGGGTGAGTTAGGCGAGCATCGCCTCGACGTCGCTCGCCGCCCGTCGTCCCGAATCGATGCTCGCGGGGATGCCCACCCCGTCGTAGGCCATGCCGGCGAGCGCGACGCGAAGTTCACTCGCCGTCGCTCGGGCACTTCGGACCAGTTGTTCGTGCCCGACGTGGTATTGCGGCAACGCGCGGGGCCAGCGTTGGACCATCGACGCACTCGGTGGACCGAAGCGACCGAGTATTACATGCAGTTCACTCGTGACGCGCTCGGTGAGCTGGTCGTCATCGAGCTCGTTCGCGCGCTCGTCGTCGATGCGTCCCACGTGGGCGCGAAGCAGCACTTCACCTTCGTGTCGCAGGTGCGGCCACTTGCGATCGAGCAGTGTGATGGCCGTCACCATCATGGTGTCCTCGTGAGACCAGGGTGTCTTCAGCGGCACGAGGACGCCGGTGCCGCGCGCGGGAAGTGTGACGTCCTCGCTGCTTACGCAAAAGGTGACCATCGACGCACTCGCGAACTCGACGTCCTCGAGCGCCCGCAACCCGGCCCCCTGGGGACCGAGCAGTCGACCCGTGACGTTCGCGGGAGCGGCCATGATGACGGCGTTCGCCGGCGTGGTCGTCGTGGGCGTATCGATCTCCCAGGGATAGGTGCCCGACGGCGTGCGACGCAGAGCGCTGACGCCGACGCCGGTGCGTACGACGACGCCTCGTTGCTGCAGGCGACGTTCGAGCTCGACCGGGAGCGACCCAATACCGGTGAGCAGAGTCGAGAACAGCGGCGCCGACGACGAGTGTGCGGATTGCGGCCCAGGATTCGCCGGCCCCTTGGGGCGAAGTGCCTTGGTGAGCGAGCCACCCTGACGCGCAGCTTCCAAGAGCGCTGGAAAGACTGAGCGCGCGGAGAGCTCGTCGATGCGCCCCGCCTGGATGCCGCCGACCATCGGTTCGATGAACTGGTAGCTGAGTTCGTCGCCCAACTTGGCGCGAACGATCTCGCCGATGCTCGCGTCCTCGCCGACGGCGAGTCGTCGAGGCATTCGCTGGTCGCGTCGTAGGTGTCGCCGCGCGCTGCGCGAGAGTCCCTTGACCCTTCGCAGGTCCCGGGCGTTGGTGGGCACGCCCAGTACGAGGCCCGACGGCAACTCGTAGAGGGCGCCGCGCAGGTAGATCGAGGCGCCGCTGGCGTCGATGTCTTCGAGTTGGTCGTCCAGGCCTAATTCTTGGATCAGCGTGAGCGCCTCGGGTCGGCGGGCGAGGAATCCGTCGGCCCCCAGGTCGATGGTGCGCCCGGCGAATGATGTGGTGGTGAGTGCGCCACCGACGCGAGTCGCACTCTCGATGATCTCGATGCGCGGGGTGTGTTCGTCGGGCCCGCCGGCCGCGCCCGAGAGTTCCCAGGCAGCGGCGAGACCGCTGATCCCCGCCCCGACGATGACGACCGAGGAACGCACCACTTAGAAGGCCGCTTCGCGCACGACCTGGGCCAGGACGTCCACGAACTCCTGGTCGTCGTTGAGTGACGCCGTGCGCACCAGGTTGAGTCCGATCTCGTGCGCGAGGCCCTGGGCCTCGACGTCGATGTCAAAGAGGACTTCGAGGTGGTCGGCGACGAAGCCGATCGGACACGAGACCACGTCGGTGAGTCCCTGCGCGCGCTTCTCGCGTAACACCGAAAGGATGTCCGGGCCGATCCACGGATCCGCGGTACGACCCGCCGATTGCCACGCGATATCAAAACGGTCGAGCCCCGCGAGTCTCGCCGCCCGAGTCGCGCTGTCGAGTAGTTGGTCCGGGTAGCGGTCGCCGTGGCTCAAGATCTTCTCGGGCAACGAATGCGCAGAGAAGATCACTTCGGTGGTGGCGCGTCGCGACTCGGGAATGGTCGCCAGTGCGTCGTTCACCCGTCGCGCGATGAGTTCGAGAAATCCCGGTGCGTCGTACCAGGCGCCGATCTCGATGAACTCGATCTCGGGGCCCAGCGCTTCGCGTGCGCGACTCATGTACTGGTCGGTGGACATCGACGACGAGTGAGGGGCGAGCACGAGGCCGATCACCAGGTTGAAGCCGTCCTCGCGGAAACTGGCGGCGGTCTCTTCGAGCAGGGGCGGCTCGTACTTCGAACCGAAGCGAACGTCGTAGGCGCCCGACGCGAGTCGTTCGAGTGCCCTCGCGAGTCTNNAGCGACCTGGGCCGCGGTTCGCTCGGCCAGCGGTGACGTGCCGCCAATGGCGTCGTAGCGACGCACGAGGTCGGCGAGCAGTTCGGGGCTCGGCGCGTGGCCGTGGCGGATTCGCGTGTAGTAGGACTCGACGTCCTCGGGCGTCGTGGGCGTGCCGTAGGCCATGACCAGGACACCGGTTTTCACGCGACGCCCGCTCTTCCCTCGTCGTGTACCACGCGCACCACGGCCGCCAAGACTTCGGGGTCGGTGTTGGGCAGGACGCCGTGACCGAGGTTAAAGACGTGCCCACTCTCGGTGCCCGCACGCGCGAGGACCTCGCGGGCGGCCTCGACGCCGAGTTGCTCGCCGCTCAGGCAGCGCGCCGGATCGAGGTTGCCCTGCACGGGCCGGTCACCCACGCGTCGTCGACCTTCGTCGAGGTCCACGTGCCAGTCGATGCCCATCACCGTCGAACCGGCCTTGGCCATCAGGTCGAGCAACTCACCAGTGCCGACGCCGAAGAGGATCGTCGGTACGCCGAGGTCAGCGACGCCTTCGAGTACTCGTTGGGTCGCGGGCAGCGCGAAGCGCTCGTATTCGTCGCGGGTGAGCGAGCCCGCCCACGAGTCAAAGAGTTGCAGGGCGCGTGCGCCGTGCTCGACCTGGAGACGAAGAAACGAGACAGTGATCGCGACCAGCCGTTCGAGGAGTCGATCGAAGAGTGCGGAGTCCGCGTGCATCAAGCTCTTGATCAGCGCGAAGTCGCGCGTGGGTGCGCCCTCGACGAGGTAGCTCGCGACCGTGAAGGGCGCACCGGCGAAGCCAATGAGCGGCGTGTCGGTGGCTTCGAGTTCCTTCACCACGAGGTCGACGGTCTGGGTCACGTAGGCGACGTCGAGCGCGGTGAGTTCGCGCAATCGCGCCAGGTCGGCGGCGGTCTTGAAGGGTTGTGCAATTACCGGTCCACGTCCGGCGACGACGTCGACCCCGAAGCCAATGGCGTAATAGGGCACCACGATGTCCGAGAAGAGGATGGCGGCGTCGACGCCGTAGCGGCGCACTGGTTGCATCGTCACCTCGCAGGCGACCGCGGGGTCACGAATCGCGTCCAGAATCGAGCCGTTCGCCCGCAGGGCGCGGTATTCGGGTAGCGAGCGTCCGGCCTGGCGCATGAACCATACCGGCACGTGCGCCACGCTTTCGCCTCGACAGGCCCGTAGAAAGACTGGGTCGCTCACGCATCTCCTTTTCGCTGTCACCAATCTAGGGGAGCAACTTATGGAGTCGATTGGCGGCGCGAAGGGTGGCGTCCTCTAGACTTGTCAGACCCCAATTTGGGGCGGGAAGAGGTCGTCATGGCACACGAACGTGAGGTGGCCGAGGAGCAGGCGTTCCTCGACCGTTCCTTGGCCGCGCTCGACCACATGCGCGACGAGGCTCGCTCACTTCGTGATAGTGCGGCCGTGGCGAACATGCGCGGCGCGGGTGACCTCGTCGAGCGTGACGTTGTCATGGGCACCGCGTTGCACCGCCTGGACCAGTTGGCGATTGGCGACCAGCCCCTGTTCTTTGGACGCATCGACTACAACCCCGACGCTTTTGGCGCGAGCGACATCTATCACGTGGGTCGGCTCGCCGTCTCGGACGAACAGTTGAACCCGCTCGTGGTGGACTGGCGCGCGCCGGTCGCCGAGGCCTTCTACCGCGCCACGGGAGTCGAGTCGCTCGGTCTTTCGCGCCGCCGTCACGTCGCGATCCGTGGCCACGAGGTGACCGGTGTCGAGGATGAGTACTTCGCTGACGAGTCGGGAGAGTTAGCCCTGCCCGAGGACGAGGTGCGAAGTGCCACCGACGAAGGACTCGTCGACGGTGGGCTCGCCCTCGGCGGACCAGGCGCCCTGCTCGCCGCGCTCGGTCGAGCCCGCACTGGACGCATGGGTGACATCGTCGCCACGATCCAGGGCGAGCAGGACCAGATCATCCGCAGCCCCCTGGCGGGCGTGCTTCTCGTCCAGGGCGGACCCGGCACGGGCAAGACCGCCGTGGCCCTGCACCGCGCGGCGTATCTCTTGTTCACCTATCGTGCCTCGTTGGAACGCCAGGGCGTCTTGGTCGTAGGGCCTAATCCGCTCTTCTTGAACTACATCGAGAACGTGCTGCCCTCCCTCGGTGAATCAGGGGTCACGCTCTCGACCATCTCGGGACTGGTGACCAACGTCGAGATCCGCGGCGAGGACAGCGAGGAGGTCGACCAGCTGAAGGGCGACATCCGCATGGCGAGCCTGGTGGCTCGCGCGCTGCGCACTCGTCAGCGCGCGTTGCGCGCCGACGTGACGATACCCGTCGGTCGCGCGATCATCACCTTGAAGAGCCGCTACACCGAAGAGGCCGTCGATCGCGCTCGTCGCCGACCCGGCAACCACAACCAGCGTCGATCGGCGCTCGGACGCGAACTCGCCAATCGTCTCGCTCACGAGTACCACGATCGATTCGTTCGCGAAGGCGTTGACGAAGTCGGTGCCGCGGGCGAGCTCGCCGACCTCATTCGTGCGACCCCGGAGTTCAAAGAAGTGTTGCAGCGCGTCTGGCCCCGACTCAGTGGACAGGAACTGCTGCACGACTTGTTCGGCGCGCCGGCGCTGTTGCGCGCGGCGGGTCAGGATCTCTTCAGCGACGCCGAACTCGATCTGCTCGTGCGCAAGCGCTCGGCGTCGCTCGAAGAAATCGAATGGACCAAGGCGGACACGGCGTTGATCGACGAGGCCCGGGTCCTGCTGGGTCCTCGTAAGCGACCGCGTCCGGCGCTCAGGAACCTCGACAACGGCATCCTCGAGGGCATTGACCTGGACGCCTACGCCGGCGACGTGCGCGCGGCGGCCCTTCGCGAGGCGCAGCGAAACGCCCCCCAACAGTCGACTGAACTCGATGAGGCCGAGTTCGTCACCTACGGCCACATCGTCGTGGACGAGGCCCAGGACCTTTCGCCCATGGAACTTCGGGTCCTCAAGCGCCGCGACCTGACCGGCTCGATGACGATCGTGGGTGACATGGGACAGGCAACCACCGCGTCGAGTTCGGCGTCGTGGAACTCGGTGCTCGAGATCCTCGACCCCCGTCGTGAACCCAACCGGGTCGATCTCACGGTCAGCTACCGCACGCCCGAAGAAGTCCTCGACTTCGCCGCGCCGACGTTGCTGAAGGCGACGCCGGGACTCGCGCCTCCGCGTGCGGTACGACGCGCCGGCTTCACGCCGATCGTCGAGAGCGTGACCCCCGATGAGTTCGCACCGACCCTCGTGCGCGCCGTGCGTCGCGAGGTCCAAGCGGTCGCGCCCGGCCGGGTCGCCGTGATCGTCACGGCGCGACGCGTCGTGGAGATATTGGAAATCTTGAATACGAATGGCGTCGAAGCGGTCGACCCGCGCGACCACGACTCCAAGGGCCTAGGCGCCGATCTGGTTGTCTTGAGTGCCGAAGGCGCCAACGGCCTCGAGTTCGACGCGGTCATCGTGGTCGAACCCGCCCAGATCACGAGCCGCGGGTCCGAGGACCCGACCAAGTCGAGCCCGCGGGGTCTGCGCACGCTCTACGTGGCCATGACCCGGCCAACCAGGCGTCTGGCGATCGTGGCTTGCGGGGCGCTGCCCGAGACCCTTCTGTAATTCTTCTCAGTCCGTGTTCGCACCGGGCGCGCGCTATCCGCTAGAAAGGTAGGCGTGAGTCAGGCGATTCCCCTCAATAGCCTGGCGAAGCAAGAGAAGATAGTCCACGATCGACCGCCGATGCTGGCCATCGGCGTGATGATTTGGCTCGGCAGCGAGTTGATGTTCTTCTCGGGACTCTTCGCCGCATTATTTACCATCCGAGCCCACCTGGCCTCGTGGCCGCCCAAGGGCACGCACCTGGACGTGCTCCAGTCGGGCATCTTCACGATCATCCTCGTGGCCTCGTCGTTCACCATGCAGTACGCCGTGTGGTTGATCGAGCACCGACGTCGTCGCGAGGCCCGCAACTGGGTCATCATCACCATGGTCCTGGGCACGTTGTTCATCTCGAACCAGGCCTACGAGTGGACGCACCTGACGACGCGTTGGTACACGAACTCCTACGGGTCGGTATTCTTCATCACCACCGGCATCCACGGTCTGCACGTGTTCCTCGGTCTGGTCGCCATGATCTTCCTGCTCTTTCGCATGCGAGGTCGCGAAGGCGATCCGGGCGAGCTCTCGACGTTCCAGGGAGTCAGTTATTACTGGCACTTCGTGGACGTCGTGTGGATAGGTTTGTACTCGTCCCTGTTCTTGTTGAAGTAGTCGGAACGTGACGTCTTCTCTCTTTAAGCGTGCCGCCATATTCACGTTCGCCACGCTCGTGGGCGTCGGTCCGTTGATTGTCTTTGCGAGCGCGTCGGGTGCCTCGGGTTCACCCCACACCGCCTACCAGACCACTCGCAAGAACGCCGGTACGCCCAACTCCAGCAAGGTCACGCTGAACCCCTCGACGGGCGTCGTGATCAGTTACGGCAACAAGTACATCACCTACAACGCACCCTCGACCGCGCTGGTCACGCTGGGTCAGGCACTCTTCTTGCAGAACTGCGCCTCGTGTCACGGCACCGAGGCCAACGGCGTGCCCGCGAACGGCACCAGTGGTTCGTTCCCCGACCTCGTGGGACTCGGTCCGGCGACCATTGACTTTTGGGTCGACTCGGGTCGCATGCCCGCCGCCGACGTGCGCGCCGTTCAGGCGATCCGCCACACCCCGCGCCTCAACCCCGCCCAGGCCGTGGCGATCGCCGCGTGGGTGAACTCACTCAGTCCGAGTTACCCCGACATCCCGACCCCGAACCTGAAGAACGCCAACGTCTCGGACGGTGCGGCGCTCTTCGCGCTCAACTGCGCCGCGTGTCACACCATTGAAGGTGACGGCGACGCGCTGGCGAACGACACCTTCGCACCGTCACTGCGCGATGTTCCGGCCTTTGAGGTCGTCGAAGCGGTACGTACCGGTCCGGCCAACATGCCGCGCTTCACCGGCAACCTCAGCGACCAGCAGGTCGACGACATCGTCAAGTACGTCACCACCGAGATCCAACACCCCAACAACCCGGGAGGCTTCGGGCTCGGGGGACTGGGGCCCGTCGCCGAGGGGTTCGTCGGACTTTTGCTCGGTGTGGGCATCTTGATCCTGATCGCCTACTGGGTAGGGGAGCGCCAGTGAGCGACCACGACGAACTTCGCACTCCTGTCGCTCTGCAGGGCATCGCGGCCGACGACCCACACTTGGCGCCCGCGGCGCATAATCCCCAGATCGTCGAGCGCGTCATCGCGGTCACCTTCGTGCTCGGCCTGTTGTTGGTGGCGGGCTTTGGTGCGTGCTACTGGGTGAACGCCAAACCCTGGACGTTGGGCGCGACCATGGGCGGAGGACTGACCTTCCTCGGCATCGGGCTCATCGCGTGGGGCAAGTACCTCATGCCGCGTGGTCCCTTCGTCGAGGAACGTCACGAACTGGCGAACTCCGAGGACGATCGCAACGCGCTCGCCGCGGCGATCGTCGAGCGTGGTGGCGGAGTCGTCAAGCGCCGCAAGATGCTCGCCGGATTGCTCGGCGGCGGCTTGGGCATCTTCGGCATCGTCGCGATGTTCCCGCTCTTGCGTAGTCTCGGGCCGTTGCCCAAGGGAACCCTGTTCAGCACCGACTGGAAGAAGGGCACGTACTTGGTTGACATCACGGGACGTCGCGTGCACCAGGGCGACCTCGCGATCGGTTCGATCGTGACGGTCTATCCGGCGGGACTCGAGAACACCGACCGCGGCCAGGCCGTGGACCAGACGGTGCTGATCCGCATCTCCGACGAGAACTTCACCACGCAGAAGGGTCGTGAGACCTGGGGACCCGCGGGGTACCTCGCGTACTCGAAGTTGTGCACGCACCTGGGCTGTCCCGTGGGACTCTACGAACAGGAACTGCAGCTCTTGGTGTGTCCTTGCCACCAGTCGATGTTCGACGTCACCAACGGCGCGATCCCCCAGTTCGGGCCGGCGCCGCGACCCCTGCCGCAATTGCCCTTGTACATCGACGCGGATGGGTACCTGCGCTCGCAGGACGGCTACGACCAGCCGGTGGGTCCGGGATTCTGGGAGCGAGGAGCATCGCTGTCATGAGTAGCGACGTCGTCAACACCAAGCGCGCCCAGCGCCAAACGGCCGGTCCCTACGGCAAGGTCGGCAACGCCATCAACGAGCTCGACGAACGTCTGGGCGTCGCCAAGGGCGGGCGGACGTTCATGGACAAGATCTTTCCCGATCACTGGTCCTTCATGCTCGGCGAGATCGCGTTGTACTCGTTCGTCGTACTGGTCATCACCGGAATCTTTCTGACGCTGTATTACATCCCGAGCACCGACCTCGTGACCTATCACGGCAGTTACCTGCCCCTGGACGGTCAACGCGTGACCGAGGCGTTTTCGAGTTCGGTGAACCTCTCGTTCGCCGTGCGCGGTGGGCTCTTGATGCGCCAGATGCACCACTGGGCCTGTGACATCTTCGTGGGTTCGATCGTGGTGCACATGGCGCGCATTTTCTTCACGGGAGCCTTCCGCAAGCCGCGCGAACTCAACTGGACGATCGGCACGACGTTATTGATCTTGGCGATCGTGAACGGTTTCCTCGGGTACTCGTTGCCCGACGACCTCGTCTCGGGCACCGGCATCCGCATCGCGTACTCGATCATCCTTTCGATCCCGCTCGTGGGCAGTTACCTGGGCTTTTGGGTCTTCGGAGGGAACTTCCCCGGTACCACGGTCATACCGCGTTTTTACATCCTGCACGTCCTGATCGTGCCACTGATCATCATCGGACTGGTCGGCGCGCACCTCTTCTTGCTCGTACGCCAGAAGCACACGCAGTTCCCCGGCAAGGGTCGGACCGAAAAGAACGTGGTGGGCACCCCGATGTTCCCGGTCTTCATGGCCAAGACCACCGGCTTCTTGTTCGTGGTCTCGGGCGTGATCGCCTTACTGGGCGCGTTCGCCCAGATCAACCCGATCTGGCAGTTCGGTCCTTACACGGCGTCGCGGATCTCCTACGCCGTCCAGCCGGACTGGTACATGGGATTCCTCGACGGTGCGCTTCGCATCTGGCCGTCGTGGTCGTTCCATAGCTTTGGCTACACGATCCCGTTCGAGGTGTTAATCCCGGCGGTGCTGTTGCCCGGACTGCTCTTTAACATCGCCTACGTATGGCCCGCGATCGAACGAAGGTTCACCAAGGACAACGCCTTGCACAATCTGCTCGATCGGCCGAGCGATCGTCCCAAGCACACGGCGGTGGGCGTGGCGACGCTAGCCCTGCTCGGCATGTTGTTCATCGCCAGTTCGACCGACGTGATCGCGAACTTCTTCCGTCTACCACTCAACCAGGTCCTGTGGGCGATGCGCATCCTCGTGATCATCGCGCCCTTCGTCGCCTACCCGATCACCTGGAAGATCTGTAAGGAAGTCCAGGCCCTGCACGGTGGTGGCAAACGCAAGACCGCGAACGTCGTGACGCGCACCGCCCAAGGTGAGTACGTGGCGACGCCGGCGCCCAAGTACGTCGACGACCAACACCAGGAGCTCGACGCGACCCCGGTGCCACGCTTCATCGTGGAAGGCGACGAGCCCGAATCGAGCGGGGTCCGCGTCGCGGACCGCTAGCCCTTCGCTCGTGGGCCGTCGCCGCACGAACGATTCGCCGCCGTGAGCCCCGCGTCCTCCGCCCGACACGCTCGGCGTTCGTCGAAACTCTGGCGGCGTCGAAGCTGGGTACTGCTCGTGACGCCGTTGCTGCTGGTCGGTCTGGTGTTGGTGCTCGTGGGCGAAGGGGGTATCGTCCCCACGCCGACCACGACGTCGACGACCACCACGACCGTCCCACTCGCGAGGGCCCAGGCGGGCTGGACGGTCGCCAGTTCGTCCGCGCGCGGGGTGATGGTCGACTACCTCGACCTGAGCGTGGGGGGCACCGTCTTTCGAGTGCTGCGTCTTCGAGCGCGCACGACGCTGCTGCGTTGGCACGCCGGCTCCCTGGACCCGCCGGGCGCCGCGAGTGAGCTGCCGCCCGACGCGGGACCCTCGGTTGACTGGGCCTCGGAAGGTCGCGCGGGCGTGATCGCGGTCTTTAACGGTGGGTTCAAGAAGTCGGCGTACGCGGGCGGCGCCACCGCCGATGGGCTCACGCTCGAGCCCCTCGTGGCGGGGGACATGACCCTCGCGATCAACGCGGCGGGCCACTGGACCATGGGGGTCTGGGGTGCCAAGGGTTTCCCGGCTCCTGGTTTTGACGCCATCTCGTACCGTCAGAACCTCGGACCGATGATTTTGCACGGCGCGTTGACCCCGGCGACCGCTCCCGCGGACTTCAACCAGTGGGGTTCGGTCTTTCCGAGCGGCTCACTCACTTCGCGCTCGGGACTCGGCGTCGACCGACACGGCAATCTGCTCTACGCGGCCGCCATTGGCAAGGTCGACGTCGCCCAACTGGCGACGGCCCTGTTGCGCGCCGGGGCGCTGACCGCGATGCAACTCGACATCAATCCGTTCTGGCCCCTCCTCGGCGCCTCGCGCGCGCCGTTGCACGCGCCCGGAGCGTTCCCGATTCAACTCGACTACGCCGAGCACAACCCGAGTATCTACGAGACCGGTTGGCAGCGGGACTTCTTCGTCGCCCTCGCCGAACCCGCCCCCTGGGCTTGCAACTGGTCGAGTCCGGGGCTGGCGCCGGGGGTCGTGGGCGCTCAGGCTCAACCGTTGTCCCTGACCGGCAAGGTGTGTCGGGCCAAGCTGCGCGAACTCGCGGCTCGCGCGCGTGCCACGACGACCACGAGCACGGGTTGAACCGAAGCGAGCGGCACTTCTCCTAGGGTGGCTGGATGAGTACACCGATTGCCCCCCCTGAACTGGCCCAGACCCTCGGAGCGCTGCGCGCGTCAGGCTTCGTCGACCACTCCGTGCGCGAGGAAATCCGCGCCAACCTCGAACAGCGCCTGGCCGAGGGGCGCCCCCTCAGTTCGGCGGTGCTCGGCTACGAGGATTCGGTGCTGCCCCAACTCGAGACCGCGTTGCTCGCGGGCCACGACATCATCCTGCTCGGCGAGCGCGGTCAGGCGAAGACCCGCTTGATTCGCTCGCTGGTGGAACTGCTCGACGAGTGGCTGCCCATCGTCGAGGGTTCCGAGGTTCGCGACAATCCCTTCGCGCCGATCTCGGCCTACGCCATTGATCTCGTCGCCCAGAAGGGTGACGAGACGCCGATCTCGTGGGTGCACCGTTCGCGTCGCTTCGCCGAGAAGCTCGCCTCACCCGACACCTCGATGGCCGACCTCATTGGCGAGGTCGACCCGATCAAGGTCGCCGGCGGTCTCTACCTCGACGACCCGCGGGCCCTGTCCTACGGCCTCGTGCCCAAGTCCAATCGTGGCATCTTCGCGATGAACGAGCTGCCCGACCTGTCCGAGCGCATCCAGGTGGGTCTGCTCAACGTCCTCGAGGAGCGTGACGTGCAGATCCGCGGTCACCTCGTACGTCTCGACCTGGACGTGCTGGTCGTGGCGACGGCGAACCCCGAGGACTACACCAACCGTGGCCGACTCATCACGCCACTGAAGGATCGCTTCGGGTCCCAGATCCGCACGCACTATCCCTTCGAGATCTCCACCGAGATCGAGATCATCCGACAAGAGGCCAAGCCCCCCACGTCGCCCAAGCCCATCGTCGTGCCCTGGTTCATCGAGGACATCGTCGCTCGCGTCAGTCACGTTGCTCGAAAGAGCCACGTGATCTCCCAGAGCTCGGGGGTGTCGGTACGACTGTCGATCGCCAACTACGAAACGGTCATCGCCAGTGCCCTGCGTCGCGCGTTGCGCACCGGCGACGATCACGTGGTCCCTCGCATCAGCGACCTGTCGGCCATGGTCCAGTCCACCCAGGGCAAGATCGAGTTCGACACCATGGACGACAGCGACTCGGACCAGGTCATCGCCGCGCTCGTCTCGCTGGCGGTTCGCCAGTGCTTCAACGAGTACGTCCTCTTAGAAGAGGCGCCCGCGATCGTCGAGGCCTTTCACACCGAGGCGCTCGTGCACACCGGTGACGACCTGCCCGATCGCGACTACCTCGCGGTGCTCGAGGCGATGCCGTCACTCGACGTGCCGGTGCGCCGGGTCGCGGGACCCAACGTCAGCGACGGTGAACTCGCCGCCGCGACCGAATTCGTGCTCGAGGGCCTGTACCTGACCAAGCGACTCGCCAAGGACGCGTCGGGAGCGAGGGCGCTGTATCGATCGAGGAATCGATAGTGGCCGTTCGCTACGGCTTTCGTCGTTTCGGCGACGACGATGACTTCGCCGAACTCGACGTCGACGAATTACTGCGTCTGCTCGGCGACGACTTCATGGAGAGCGGTGACTTGGACGACGCGATGGACCGGTTATTGCGCGACGGCTTTGACGACGCCGAGGGCAATCGCATCGAGGGTCTGCGCGACCTCTTAGAACGCGCTCGCGCGAAGCGGCGCGAACTCGAGCAGCAAGCCGATCCCGATGGTGAGATGCAGCGTTACCGCGATTGGCTCGAACTGATCGAGCAAACCGAGGGCGAGGAACTCGACGAACTGCTGGCCCAGGCTGAGGCGTCAGACGACGAACGGCGCAAGGAGGTCACTCGCGACCTGGTCGAACAGCGACACCTGGAGCGAGAACTCATGAGTGACCGGCTGAGCGAGCGCCTCGCGAGTTACCAGAACTACGATTTCGTCTCCACTGAGGCCCGCGAGGAGTTCGAACAGTTGATGTCCGAACTCCAAGCCGACGTCCTCAACACCTACTTCGAACAGAGCAAGCAGTTCCTCGAGAGCCCCGACCCCGAGCAGCTGCAACGCATGCGCGACATGATGGACGCGCTGTCGACGATGATCGAGCAGGATCGTCGCGGCGAACCGCTCGATCCCAGTTTCGAGGACTTCATGGACAAGTTCGGCGACTTCTTTCCCGGTGCCGAGAACCTCGAGGACGTGGTGCGCGCCATGGCCGAGCGCGCTGCTGCTGCCGAGGCGATGTTCAACTCACTGTCGGGCGAACAACAAAGTGAGTTGCGCTCGCTGTTCTCCCAGATGATGGAGAACATGGAACTGAATTTCGCACTCAACCGGCTGGTCTCGAACCTGCGCCAGGCGACCCCCGACATCGACTGGAGTCGGGCGCACCGCATGCGCGGCCAGGACGGCTCCTCGTTCGCCGAGGCCGCTTCCGTCGCCGAGCAGCTGGGCGACCTGCGCAACCTCGAAGAGTTCCTCGGACGCGCCGGCGCCGCCCAGGGCTTGCCCGAGGTCGACATCGATTCGGTGCGGCGCAACCTCGGTGACGACGCCGCGCGCCACGTCCAGCGTCTCCAAAAGGCCCTTCAAGGACTGAAGGACAAAGGTTTCGTCGATCGCGAGGGCGGCCAGCTCACCTTGTCGCCCAAGGGTATTCGCCAGATCGGCCAACAGGCCCTGAAGGACCTCTTCGCCCAACTGCACGACTCGCCGACGCTGGGAGCCCATCGCGAAGCCACGATCTCGCGCGGCGGGGACCGTGAGGAGACCTCCAAGGCCTGGGAGCCCGGCGAGCCCTTCGCCCTGCACCTAGCCAAAACGCTGCGCAACGCCGTGCTGCGCCAGGGCCCGGGCACGCCCGTGCGGTTGCACCCCGATGACTTCGAGGTCGAGGAGTACGAATCGACGCGGCGGTCCTCGACGGTCTTCGCCATCGACCTCTCGCTGTCGATGGCGATGCGCTCGAACCTGGTGCCCGCGAAGAAGATGGTGCTCGCGCTCACCCAGTTGATCCGCTCGAAGTTCCCACGCGACTTCGTCGCGGTGGTGGGCTTTGGCGAGATGGCCCAGGAATTGCGTATCGAGGACATCCCGGCACTCACCATCGACTACGCGTACGGCACCAACCTCCAGCACGCCCTCGCGCTCAGTCGCCACCTCATGCGCGCCGAGCGGGGCGAGCGCCAGATCGTCGTGGTGACCGATGGCGAACCCACCGCCCACCTCATGGACAACGGCGAGCCGTTCTTCTCCTGGCCCCCGGTGCACGAGACGCTCGAGCGGACCATGGCCGAGGTGCTGCGCTGCACCAAGGCGGGCATCACCATCAACACCTTCGCCCTGGATATCGAGCGCAGCCAGTTCCCGTTCGTCGAACAGATCGCCAAGGTCAACGGGGGCCGGACTTTCTACACCTCGGTCGACGACCTGGGGGTCTACGCACTCGACGACTTCGTGCGCAGCCACAAGGCGGGCTAGCCGTTTCCCCATAATGGTCTTGACCAGGACTTTCATAATTTCCACTTGCAATTCTGTCCAAACCCAGTAACAATGACACCGTTGTAATTACATCGGTGGCGCTTTGCCGCTACGGGAAGGACTACAACGTGGAAATCGTCGAACTATTGAGTGGCCTGGAGGATCGGGGCTGGCAGGCGCGTGCGAACTGCATGGGCGTGGACCCGGACCTCTTCTTTCCCGAACGTGGCGCCTCGACCCGTGAGGCCAAGGAAGTCTGTCGGGGCTGCGTGGTGCGTGGGGACTGCCTCGAGTACGCCCTCGATAACGGCGAGAAGTTTGGCATCTGGGGCGGCATGAGTGAGCGCGAGCGTCGGCGCCTTCGTCGGGCCCGCGCCATCGAGCGTCGCTCAAAAGCTGGCTGAACCACTCTCGAGCGCGGCCTCGATGGTGCGCTCGGGCGACAGGTCGAGTTGGGCCCAGCGCCGGGGGTCTTCTACTTCGAGCAGACTTCGTGGCGCGAGACCAACGAGTTCAGCGTGCGCGATGCGCTCGTCGCCAGCGAGGCCGGCGAGCACCTGGTCGTAGACGAACGACGGTGGGTAGTCGGCCACGTCGAGCAGGTTGCAGCTGACCTGGACCTGTTCGCCCACCGCCAAGCCCAGCGCACGGACGTGCGGTCTACGCAGGGCGCGCGCGAGCTCTCTCGCGCGCGCCAGGGACGTGTGGTCGAGCCAGAGGTTCCAGGCGACCAGTACCGGTCGTTCGCCCACGGCGACCGCCCCGAGCACGGGCGAGGGCTCGTCGGGTCCGAAGTCCGGGGCCAGACCGCGAAAGGCCAGTCGGCGCACCTCGGGCAGGGTCCGGGTCGAACCGTTAGCCAGGGTGCCGTAGAGGAACGTCGCGACGTCAAAGGTGTGCGCGATCCAGCCCGCGGTCCGGTCACGTAGAAGCCGGGCGAGCTCGTGGTCCGCTGGATCGAGGGCCACGAAGGGCACGACGTCCACCACCCCGAAGCGAGGGTGCACGCCCTCGTGGCCGCCCAGGGTGAGCAGGTTGAAGGCGCACTGGATCAAGTTGCGCACGTCTAGTTCGAGCGGCTCGGGTTCGTTGAGCAGCGTGAAGACCGAACGGTGGTGAGCGGGGTCGTGGTGGCGGTCGCGCAACGAGGCGCCGGCGCTGCCTGACAGTTGGTCTAAGACCGCGAGGTCCCGGCCCTCGGAGATGTTGATCACGCACTCGAGCACTGAGTCGAGGATAGAGGCGCTTTCGGTCCTGATTTGGTTCAAGACCCGGGTCCCAGGCCCACCGGTAGAATGGGTCCTGCGTCATCAAGTCCCTAAGGAGCGTCGTGAGCCAGGTCCCGAGCATTGAAAGCACCGAGGTCGTCGACCCGGTCGGCCACGTCCAGGTGATCTACCTCGGTCCGGTCGCCCCGCACTGGGAGTGCCGCATGGTCTTTGGCGACGAGGAGCAGATCCAAGCCTTCGTCGACCGCGTCGACGCCCGTCTACGATTCCTGCCTCCCCACGACCCGCAGTTCCGGCGCAATCGCGAACGCGTGAACCGTGACGCGGAGCGCGAGAACCTGCTCGTGGAGTGGAACCTCGGCTACGAGGAAGAGAGCTAGTCGAACTAGGCGAGCGGTGAGTTGCTCACGCGCTCGTACCACTCGTCGGGGGCGTCCAGTTCGCGCGCACTCGGTAGCCCGTCGACTCGTAGCAACGCGTCGAACACCCCGAGTCCGTGCGTCTCGCTCAGACTCGCGACGAATCGCTTGGCGGCGTCGTGGTGGGGACCCTGGGTCGCGATGCCGAACAACGCCGCCGCGGCGTCCTCGCCTCGTGCGTCGCTGCGACGGTGGCGCGCGTAGGCCTCGCTCAGCGCGGGTCGCGGACCGAGTATCGATGCGGTGATGTCGCTCGCCGCACGCTCGAAGAACGCGAGCAGCACGCTGGTCGCCGCGTTGATCGCGCGCGTCGCGTCGGACTCCTCGGGGACTTCGATGCCGTCGAGCAGCGCGGCGGGATTGCTCATCAGCTCGTTGAGGTCGTCGGGATTGATCATCGACTGCAGTCGTTCGATCAAGTTGCTCTGAGCGGCGCTCGCCTCGCGCACCGCGTCGATGAGCAGAGCACGAAGCGCGTCGCTCGTGCCGGGCTGGGAGAGTACCAGGGCGGCGACGAACTCCTGGGCGAGGGCAAAAACGTAGACCTCGTCGCGTTCGAGCGACCAGGCCTCGGCGAAACTGGTGAGGTTGTTCACCACGAGCAGTCGCGTCGGGTCGAGGCGGGGCAGCGGCAGTACCGCGAGCGACCAGGCCCGCTCTGAGAAGTGGCCCGCGACCGAACCCATCTGAAAGCCCGTGAACAACGGTCCAATGGTGGCGGCGAGTTGGGCCATCATCGCCGCTTCGTTCTCGGCGTCAAGGTCACCTGGTGCAGCGTCGAACGCGAGTCGCTCGAGCATCGGCGCGATGAGGGGCTTCCATTGGTTGAGCGCTGCGATCGTGAGCGCGGAGCGGTTGACGCCGGTGATCTGCGCGTCGCTCGAGACGCCCAACAGCGAATCGACGTGACGACTCACCAAGACGGCGAGCTCCTCGAGGCGTTGGCGTTCGGTGGGCTGGGGGTTGGGGTCGCCGTCCTCGCCGCGTGCGATGTTCAGTCCTAGTTGGGTGGCGGTCTGGAACCAGGCGTCGGGTCCCTGTTGGCCGAGCATGTTGAAGATGTCGCCAAACATTCCGCTGAACGGGTCAGTGCTCATGGGACCAACTTAGAGGTTTCACCCGGAGAATTCGCCGGGCCCGTCGCCAGACCGAGGCGACCTAGCATGGCTAGCCATGGCCCTGGACGTCGCACTCGATATCGGGACTTCGTCGACGCGTCTGGCGACCAATCAGCGCGGCGTCATCTTCAACGAGCCCACCCTCGTGGGCATCGACACCAGCACCGGTGAGGTCGTGGACATCGGCTACGGCGCCACCGATCTCGTGGGACGCACCTCACGCCACGTGGTGGTGTTTCGGCCCCTGGAAAAGGGCGCCACGGTCGATTTCGACGTCACGGCCCGGCTCATCACCACCCTCTTCGAGCGCGCGGGCGTCTCCAAGCTCAGCCGGGCGCGGGTCGTGATGAGCGTGCCCTCGCTCGCCACGGCGATCGAACGGCGCGCCCTGCGCCAAGCGGCCGTTCAGGCTGGTGCGCGCGAGGTCAGTCTGATCGAAGCACCGATCGCGGCGGCGATCGGCCTGGGACTTCCGATCCAGGACCCCATCGGCTCGGCGGTGGCGATACTGGGCGCGGGTGCCTCCGAGGCCGCGCTCATCTCGCTCGGGGGCATCGTCACGAGTGGCGCCCGACGGCTCGGCGGCAACGACCTCGATAACGCGATCGCGACGCTGTTGCGCATGCGCCAGGGCGTCGTCGTGGCGCCCGCGACGCTCGAGATGTTAAAGATGACGCTGGGTTCGGCGCTGGGTTCGACCAACGGCGGCGTGGAGAAGGTGCCCGCGCGAACCGTCGAACGCGGCGAGCCGGTGGAAGTCGAGGTGAGCGCTGAGCTGGTGAACCAGGCGATGAGCGAGGTCGTCGCCCAGACCGTGCGACTCATCCAAGAGTGTCTCGCCGACGCCCCGCCCGACCTCTCCCAGGACGTCTCCGCGCGAGGGCTCTCCCTCGTGGGTGGCCACGCGCTGGTGAACGACTTCGCCGAACTGATCGCCGCGAGCACCGGAGTCCAAGTCGTCCTGGCGCCCCATCCCGATGTCGTGGTGATCCAGGGTCTGCTCGCGTGCCTCGAAGAGATGTCCGCGCTGCACGAGCTCTTTCGCGCACTGGACGACTAGTCCACGTCCTTGTTGAGTTGGTCGACCGCGGCTCGCACCTGCCAGTCGCGGTCGTTGGCGGCCCGTTCGAGGGCGGCGTCGACGTCGGGTCCTTCGAAGTTCGAGAGCGCGACGATGGCGCGTCGTCGTACGGGGGGCTTGTCCTCGAGCGCCGCCAGTACGGCGGCGCGTCCACGGTCGTCGCCGATCGCGCCCAACGAGGCGACCGCGGACTCGCGACAACGGGCGTCGTCGTGCTCGAGGGCGATCGTGGCGAGTTGTTCGACGGCGTCGCGGTCCAGGTGTTCACCGAGCGCGAAGATCGCCGCGTCCACCACGAGGGCGTCGTCGTCCTCGAGCAATCCGCGCACGAGGGCCAAGAGGCCGCCATCGAGGTCGTTCGCGTAGGCGAGCAACGCCAACGCCTCACGGCGCACCTCGACCTGCGGGTCGTCGAGCGCGCGTTCCCAGTGCTCGCGGGCGAGCAGCGCCCGGCGACTCCCCGCGCGAAGAGCCAGTACGCGCTGGCGCGGGTGTCGTGATTCGAGGGATTCGAGGAGAAAGGCGTCGTCGCGACCGTCGCGGTGGAAGCCGGCCTTGAGTAATCGTTCTTCGAGGTCGGGCGGTAACGTGGACTCATCCGTTGGCACCCTGACATCTCAGCACCCAACCAGTACGCGCGTCGAATCGCGATCGTCCTGATCGCCCTGTTCGTGGTGCTCGCCGTCGCGGTCGAGGTTTCGCGGCACTGGACTCTCAACGAGTACGCCATCACACCGGGTAACGCGACACCGGTGGAACCGCTGGTGCACGTCAGTGGGCTCGTCACCAAGTCCCATCACGACGCGATCATGTTGACCGACGTGTACCTCGAGCAACTCACGGCCTGGCAGTACTTCACGCTCCAGTTCCAACGCCACGTCCAATTCGTCACCGCGAGCCAACTGCTCGACCCGGGCGTTCCCAGCAGTGAGCTCGCGGCGCAGGGTTATCTGGAGATGAGCGATTCCAAACAGGACGCCGAGGTCTCGGCGTTCACCACGCTCGGTTGGCAACTGAAGGGCACGCCGATCGGTGCGCTGGTCACGTCGGTCGAGACGGGTACGCCGGCCTGGCACGACAAGATAAAGGTCGCCGACCGTATCGTCAGCTTCGACGGCTCACCCGTGCGCTCGACGTGTGACGTCGTGAGCGACCTGCACCCGATGTCGGCGAACTCCACGGTGCACTTGGGCATCGACAAGGCCCACATCAGCGCGAAGGGTGTGATCACGTGGGCGAACGAATCGATCGTCACGTTGCGTACCGCCGTGCCACCGGGTTCGTTGGCGTCCTCAGGTTGTCCGGGCGTCAGCGGGTCGAACGCCACCTGGCTTGGTTTCTCCCTCGAGGACGCGACGAGCTACGCGTTCCCCGCGAAGGTGTCGATCGACACCAATGACATCGGCGGACCGTCGGCGGGACTCGCGATGACCTTGTGCATCATCGATCAATTGTCACGTAACTCGTTGACTGGTGGCGTGAAGATCGCCGCGACGGGCACGATGGATCAAGACGGCAACGTCGGCGACGTGGGCGGTGTCGCCGAGAAGACGGTCGCGGTCCAGCGCGCGGGCGCGAAGTACTTCATCGTTCCTCAAGTCGAAGTCGCCACCGCGAGGGCCAACGCGGCGCCGGGACTCACGGTGATCGGCGTGACTACGCTTCGTCGAGCACTGCAAGCACTTCATCGCATCGGCGGGTCGAAACCCGTGCCCCTCACCGCTCCGCGAAGCCGTTCTTGAAGGACCCGAAGTCGTAGTCTTAAAGCAATGGAAGATCGCCGAAACCCATCCTCCGCTCGTAATTCGACCTCGGAGATAGTCCGCACCAATTTCACGTCGATTCGCAAGGGTGGTATCGATCCTTACGAGGTACACCAGCACCTCGAGGCCGTCGCGCGCGAGGTCGGTCATCTCGAACAGCGACTACGCGAGTTACGCGAACAACTCGTCGAGGCCGAGCACCGCGCCGCCAACCCCGTGCTCGACGAGGCGACCTTGGCCAGTGCGCTGGGTGCTCAGAGCGCCGCTATCTTGCGATCGGCCCACGAGGAGGCGGCTCGCGTGACCGCCGAGGCCCAGGAACGCAGCGCCCAGATCTTCACCGAAACCCAACAACGAAGTGCGGAGCACTTGATCGAGGCCCAAGAACGCGCCACCGCGCTGATCGCCGAGGCTGAGAACACGGCGACCCAGGTCGATCATGATTCACGCCTCGCCGCCGAACGTTTAATCGATTCGGCCAAGGTCAACGGTGACGCGCTGGTCGAACGCGGTCGCGAACAGGGGCGCGCCATCGTCGAACAGGCCCACGAGGCCCGCAAGACCGTGCTCAACGACCTCGCCGTGAAGCGCAAGGCCTTGCACATCCAAATTGACCAACTGCGTGCGGCGCGTGACACCCTGGCCACGTTCGTCCAGTCGGTGCGCGAATCGATCGACTCGGTCATCAACGGCGTGAACAGCTCCGATGAAGCGGCGCGTCACGCCGCCCTCGAGGCGCTGCGGCTGCGTCCGCCCTCGCGTGAACCGACCGAGGAGGAATTGCTCGAGGGCACGCCACTGCGCGAGGTCCCCCCACCGGCGCCCGAAGCACTCGTCATCGAACCATCCGAAACGCTCGACGCGCCCAAGTCCAAGAGCCGCCGCTCGGCGAAGTCCAACGGCATCGAGACCCACGTGGGTGAGACCTTGCTCGAGGACGATCCGACGGGCACCGACGTCGTGAACGAGATCTTCGCGCGACTACGCAAGGCGACCCTCGAAGAGCGGGGCGCGCCCGCGACGCCCGCGCGCAAGGCGGCACCGTCGCCCGCCAAGGTCATGACCGTGGACGGGGAGTTGTTCCACCGTCGCGACGTCGCGATCGATGAGTCGCTGGCGGTCTTGACCCGCAAGGTCAAGCGCGCGCTCCAGGACGATCAGAACATCATGCTCGAACGGGTTCGCCACGTGAAGGGGATGATCACCGTCGAACTCGAGGACGAGCACGCCGAACGCGCGCGCTACGCCGACGCCGCCTTTGACGCGCTTGCTGACGCCGCCGCCGCGGGTTCGCAGTTCGCCTTTGATGAGGCGGGCTGTTCGGGAGAGCCGGCGAGCAAGGTCGCCCTCGACGACTGCGCCGCGGACCTCGCGGTCACCATCGTGCTCGCGTTGCGCAAGCGCGTGCTCGCTGACGGCTCTGGCGACCCCGCCGAGCGTGTGAACGCGGCCTACAAGGAGTGGCGGGGAGCGCGGGTCGAACGACTCTGCACCGACGCGGCGCGACGCGCGTTCCACGTGGGCGTGCTCGGCGCGTCACGGGGACGTTCGATACGCTTCTTCGCCGCACCGAATGACGCGCCGTGTGACGCCTGCGCGCTCGACGCGGCGTCGGGCGAGCGCGTGGCCGGGCAGCGCTTTCCCAGTGGGTCGCAGTATCCGCCGTTGCACGCCGGTTGCGCGTGCGCGGTCGTGCCGTNNCCTAGGCTCGATGCGTGCGTAGCCCAGCCGATGTCTCTCCGCGTCCTCGACGCATAGGGAGGCTCTCGCGTCGTTTCTGGATCGGACTCATCGTCGTCGTCCTGTTCATAGGGTTCTTGTCGCTGCGCAGCCTGGCGGGCTTGTGGACCGACCAGATGTGGTTCTCCCAGACCGGTTACGGCTCGGTCTGGACGACGTTACTCGTCACCAAAGTCGGCCTCGCGGTGGTATTCGGCCTGATCTTCTTCATCCTCATGTGGGTGAACCTGCTGCTCACCGACCGATTCGGCGCTCGCGACCTTTCCTTCGAGCCCGAGGACGAGATCGTGCGTCGGTTCCAGAACGTCGTTCGTCCCTACGCGGGTCGCATCTACGCGGTGATCGGGGTCTTTACCGGACTGATCGCGGGACTCAACGCCACCGGTCAGTGGCAGGCCTACCTGCTCTTCATCCATTCCAGATCCTTCAACTTAAAAGACGCGCTGTTCCACAAGGACCTGAGCTTCTACATCTTCACCTTGCCGTTCTTGTCGTTCATCGTCACCTGGACTCTGGTGTCGTTGTTCGTGATCCTGCTCATCACGGCCGCGTTCCACTACCTGAACGGCGGCATCCGCGCGACGCGCGTCAGCCCGCGCGTCGCCCCACGGGTCAAAGCCCACCTGTCGGTGATCGGGGCGGGCATCGCCCTGATGAAGGCGGCGGGCTACGTCATCGCCAAATGGGAGCTGGTGAACTCCACGAACGGTTACGTCCAGGGCGCCGGGTACACCGACGTGCACGCGCGCATGCCCGCGATGACGATCCTCTTCTACCTGTCGCTCGCCGCGGCGATCATCCTGCTCGTCAACGTGCGCTCGCGAGGTTGGTCACTGCCCGCGGTAGCGGTCGGGCTGTGGGTGTTCGTCGCGCTGGTGATCGGTGTGCTCTATCCGGCGTTCCTCCAGGCCCTGAAGGTGAGCCCCGCCCAGGCCACGCTCGAGGCGCCGTACATCCAGCGCGACATCAACGCGACGCGTTCCGCCTACGGGCTCGACGGCGTGGCCTATCACACGTTCCAGGGAGCGACCACGATTTCGACCAAGCAGGTCGTCACGGACGCCGCGACCCTCGCCAACATTCGACTGTGGGACCCCTCGTCGAACATCGCGCTTCAGACGGTCACCAAGCGTCAATCGATCCGTTCGTACTACACCTTCACGACCCTCGCGGTCGACCGCTATATCGTCAACGGCAAGGTGACGCCGGTGCTGATCGGCGCGCGTCAACTCAACTCGTCGAGTCTGCCTTCGCCGAGCTGGGTGAACACCCACTTGCAGTACACCCACGGCGAGGGCGCCGCCGTCATCGCGGCCAACGCCGTCGACTATACGACCGGCAACCCGAACTTCGTGGTTTCGAACGTCCCGCCCCAGTCAACCAACGGCATGCCCCGACTCACGCAGCCCGATATCTACTTCGGTATCGGCTACTCGGGTTGGGTCGTGGCGAACACGAAGCAGGCGGAACTCGACTACCAGATCGACAGCGGCCCGAACGCGGGTCAACCCGTCGAGACGCACTACGCCGCCAAGGGCGGCGTAGCGGTCGGGGGAATCCTCAGTCGCGTCGCCCTGGCGCTTCGTCTCGGCGACTTCAACTTCCTAATCTCGAACCAGATAAACCCCCAGAGTCGGGTGCTCTTCGTGCGCGACGTGACCCAGATGGCCAAGAAGGCCGCGCCCTTTCTCACCTTCGATCAAAGTCCTTACGCCGTCATCGCCAACGGCGAGGTGAATTTCGTTCTCGACGGGTACACGACGACGAGCCAGTACCCGTACTCGCAGAACGACGAGAGCCTCAACGTGAACACGGGCAACATCCCCTACGGCACGAACTACATCCGTAACTCGGTCAAGGTCGTCATCAACGCCTACACCGGTTCGATGAAGTACTACGTGAACGACCCCAAGGACCCGATCATCCAGGCGTGGGAATCGGCGTTCCCCAAGATGTTCCTGCCGATGAGCAAGATGCCCGCGTCGATCAGAACTCACCTGCGCTACCCGTCCGACTTGTTCTCAGTCCAGGCCGCCACGCTCGGTCACTACCACATCACCAACGCGAGCGCCTTCTACACCGCCTCGGACAAGTGGGAGATCTCACCCACGACCGGCGCCGGCACGCCGAGTGCGACACTCTCGCGCACCGAGGTCACCAACGCGGCCGGGAACGTCGTCTCCACGTCGTTGTCGCCCATGAGCCCGGTGTACCAGGTCGGTTCACTACCCGGTCAAAACCACCAGCAACTCCTCGAGTCCGTGGCCTACGTGCCCGCGGGCAACTCGGGCACGGTCCAGGGCCTCACCGCTTTCATGGTGGCCACGAGCGACACGAACGACTACGGGCACCTGAACGTCTACGTCACGCCGCGCGGTACGTCGGTGACCGGACCGGTCCAGGCGGACTCGGAGATCCAACAGACGTCGGCCGTGAGTTCGATCATCACGCTCCAGGACCAGCACGGTTCTGAGGTCTTGCTCGGCAACAACCTCATGGTTCCCCTCGACCAGAGCGTCCTCTACATCCGACCCCTCTACGTCACGAGCACGTCCAATCCGCTGCCCCAGTTGCGTTACGTCATCGCCGTCTTCAATCAGGACGTGGCCATCTCGCCCACGCTCTCGGGCGCGTTGTCCCAAGTCTTGGGTGCCAGTTTCTCTTCGGGTTCGTCGCCCGGCTCGTCCTCGACGACACCAACCGGTGGCACCACCACGTCGGGCGGCTCGGCGGCGTCGTACTTGAAGCAGGCGTCCGCCGACTACGCCGCCGCCCAAACCGCGCTGCAATCGGGCAATCTTGGCCAGTACCAGAACGACGTCAACGCCATGAACACCCAGTTGAAGTTGGCCCAGGCGGCGCTCGCCAAGTAACCAGCGCGTGAGTCGCATCGCTCGCGCCAACGTCTCGGCGAAGTTCATGGGCGAGGAGATTGAGCCTCTGTACTTCACATCGTTCGGGTCGAGTTTGATCAGTAGTTGACGCGAATGATTCCTGGGACAACGTTGCGTCGTGCCTGACGACGGGCGACAACTCGTGTTATTGTTGTGTTCAGGACGTCTAGATCTCGCCTCCTTCATCTCTGACAATTCATCAGGGAGTCGTGAAGAAAGTTAGGTCGGCGTGAAAAACAATTCCCCTAGAACAGCCCCGCGAAGTCGCAGTGGCGCTTTACGTACGATGTTGTTCGCCGGCGCGACCTTGGTGCTCGTGGTTCCGACTATGACCGCCTTGATGGTCTCGCCATCGTCGGCGGCGGGCACGACGCCGAACACGATCACACTCACTGGTCCACCCTTGGCCGGGAGCGTGGGTGGCTCTTTCGTCACCAATGCCGTTGCCACGTCGAAAGACCAGATTTTCGTTGCCGTGAATCCGTCGACGTCCGTGTGCTCGCAGAGCGGAGGAAAGGTCAACTTCACCGGTCCGGGCGAGTGCGTCGTTACCTACAACGATCCCGGTAACGCCACCTACGCCGCGGCGCCTACCGTTACTCAGAACATCAAGGTCTATCCGGACAACCAGATTGCCATAGCGTCCAAACCGACCGCCGCCAGCGTGGCCGGGGTCTATTCGCCCGCTGCAACAGCGACGTCGGGTGACGTGGTGATCCTGACTCTCGCGACCGGGTCCACGGGTTGCTCAGTCAATGCGGGCAAGGTCGATTTCACTCGGCAGGGTACGTGTCGGGTCAGTTTCAACGATCCCGGAAATGGGGCGTTCGCCGCGGCGAAAGGCATCACCTACGTGATCACCGTGTACGTGAACAACATCATTCACGCTAGTCAGCCTCCGTTTTCAGGTGCAGTCAACGCAACGTACGCGGCGAGTGCCACGGCATCCTCGGGCGACGCGGTCGTCATAACGTTGGACCCGTCGGCCACCGGTTGTGAGATCACGGGTGATCTCGTGACCTTCACCGGCAATGGTTTGTGCGTGGTGGACTTCAACGATCCTGGCAATGGTCCCTTCGCCGCAGCCAAGCAGATTCAACAGAAGATTACGTCGGGAGTCGGTGGCCCTCGCGCACAGGCTGTGTTGTATTTGACGAGCTTGAACGCAACGCTAGGACGCGCATTCACTTTGACGTCGAGTGGTGGTTCAGGCACGGGCACGGTGAGTTACTCCGCGACCTCGGGCACCGCTCACTGCTCGATCAAGGTCAGCGCCAACGTGCTCAGCTTTACAAAAGTCGGCACGTGCGTGGTGACCGTGACCAAGGCGAGCGATTCGACGTACGAATTGGCATACTCCTCGCCGACGATCGTGACGGTCAATCTTTCCAAGAGCCCCCATGCCCTTCGCGTGAGCGGGACACCAGTGGCCGGGCGAACGGTGGCGGCGACGATTACGGGCACGGGCTTTTATGGCACGCCCCGAGTAGTGAGCAATCAACCTGGCACGAAAGTCGTGGTTACCAGCGATAGCGGCAGAGCTTTGAGCATCCGTGTGACGGTGGCTAAGGGAACACCAGCGGGTGTCCATACCTTCACCCTCACGTTTGCCCACGGCCAACGAACACTGGCTCTCTATACCCAGCATTAGTTCATTCGACATTTTGTCCGTTATCGAGTAGTCACACTCAGGACACGAGTGCGGGATTGCCCGGTAGGCGACGCCTTGGCAGGCGCTGCGTCGCCATCCCGCAGGGCGAATCTGAGACGGGGTTGGGTCTGATCGAAGTGTGGCTATGGTGGGGTTAGGACGTCTAGACCTCTGCTTCCGACATCGCCAAAAAACTTTCGGTGGATGGTGAAGAAAGTAGGTCCGTTCGTGAAAACTATCTCAACAAGAGGTGCCCGTCGCAGCAGTTTGGGCGGGGCGCGACAAATTTTGGCGCTGGGATCCTGTCTGGCAGTCTTGGTCTTTGGGCTCAGCG